>NZ_JAQGNQ010000135.1 GCF_028291745.1 Ramlibacter sp.
AGTTCGCGGTTGGGCCGCAGGCCAAACTGCAGACGAGTTCTTCGCGTGGGCCGCAAGACCGGCCAGCGCAGGTCTGCCCGATCGCGTTCACGCGATCGGGACGCCACCCCGCGGGCCCGCACCGCACAGCGTCTTGCTCGACCGCCCTGCTGCTCGCAGCGGAAGTGGACCTCGGCTCACCAGCAAGCTGCGGGTTTCCGGACAGCAGTGGGTCAAGCCGAGGCCACTGTGTACAGTGGGCACCATGAGCACGATCCACGAACTGCGCCGGATCCTGGGCACCTGCCGCACGCTGGCTGTCGTCGGCCTCTCGCCGCAATGGCATCGCCCGAGTTTCTTCGCGGCCAAGTACATGCGCGAGCACGGCTACCGCATCGTGCCGATCAACCCGGGAGCGACCGAGATCCTGGGCGAGCGCAGCTATCCCAGCGTCACTGCCGCAGCCGATGCCGGCGAGCGCATCGACCTGGTCGATTGCTTTCGCCGCAGCGCCGACATCCCGCCCATTGCCGACGAGGCGATCGCCATCGGCGCCAAGTGCCTGTGGCTGCAGATCGGCGTGGTCGACGAAACCTCCGCCGCGAAAGCGCGCGCCGCGGGCCTCGACGTGGTGATGGACCGCTGCGTGAAGATCGAACATGCCCGCCTGTTCGGTGGCCTGAACTGGGCCGGCGTGGACACCAAGGTGATCTCGGCGCGGCGTCCGCAGCACCTGTTCTACTGAAACCATGGCCGCTGACCACGACGACGCCTTTGGCAAGAAGCAGCAAGTGGGTGCCGACCACGACGACGCCTTCGGCAAGAAGCAGCAAATGGGTGCCGACCACGAATACGCGTTCGGCACCCGTGCGATTCACGCCGGCGCCATCCCCGACCCGGTGACCGGCGCCCGTGCGACCCCGATCCACCAGACCACCAGCTTCGTCTTCGATTCGGCCGAACACGCGGCCAGCCTGTTCAACCTGCAGACCTTCGGCAACGTCTACAGCCGCATCAGCAATCCGACCGTCGCGGTGCTGGAAGAACGCGTCGCTTCGCTCGAGGGCGGCCGCGCGGCACTGGCCTGCGCCACCGGCATGGCGGCGCAGATGACGGCGCTGCTGGCCATCCTGAAGACTGGCGACCACATCGTCGCCGCCTCCACGCTCTATGGCGGCACGGTGGGCCAGCTCGGAATCGGCTTCGGTCGCCTCGGCATCGAAACGACCTTCGTCGATCCCGCAGACCCCGACAACTTCCGCCGCGCGATCCGCCCGAACACGCGGGCGGTGTACGGCGAGACGCTGGGCAATCCGCTGGTGAACGTGTTCGACATCGAGCCGGTGGCGCGCATCGCCCACGAGCACGGTCTGCCCCTGGTGATCGACAACACCGTCGCGAGCCCCTATCTGTGCAACCCGTTCGCCTTCGGCGCCGACATCGTGGTGCACAGCGCCACCAAGTACCTGGGCGGCCACGGCACCACCATGGCCGGCGTGGTGGTGGAGTCCGGCAAGTTCGACTGGGGCAGCGGCCTGGCGAAGGAGAAGTTTCCCGAGATGCTGGAGCCGAGCCGCGCCTACCACGGGGTGAAGTTCTACGAGACCTTCGGCGACTTCGGCTACACCATGAAGGCGCGCATGGAGGTGAACCGGACCTTCGGCGCCGCGCTCTCGCCGCTGAACGCGTGGTTGATCCTGCAAGGGATAGAAACACTGCACCTGCGCATGCAGGCGCACTGCCGCAATGCGCAGCGCGTCGCGGAGTTCCTCAGCGAGCATCCGCTGGTGGGCTGGGTCAACTACCCCGGCCTGGCGAGCTCGCCGCACCATGCCCTGGCGCGCAAGCAGTTCCGCAGCATCGACGGCCTGCCCGGCGCATCCGGCATCCTCACCTTCGGCATCCACGCGGCGGACCCGGTGAAGGCGGGCGAGCGCTTCATCGATGCCTGCGAGTTCCTCAGCCACCTCGCGAACATCGGCGACGCCAAGACGCTGGTGATCCACCCGGCGTCCACCACGCATCGCCAGCTCGATGAAGCCGAACTCGCGCGCGCCGGCGTGCGGCCCGACATGATCCGGCTCTCGGTGGGCATCGAGGATGTGGAAGACATCCTCTGGGACGTCGATCAGGCGCTGCGCAAGGCGGTGTAGCGCTCCGAGCTACAGGCGGTCCAGCCAGCAGAACAAGCCCGGGATCGGCCGCCGCTGATCCTGGCGCACCGGCCGCCGCTCGATCGCCGCGATGCCAAAGCCGTGGGCCTGCGCCAGCCTGCGGATCCCCGCCTCCGAATGCGCATAACGCAGGCTGGAGCGCAGCACCAGTTCCTCGCTCTCGCTCTCTTCCACCGTGAAGCAGAAGATGCCGCCGGCCGACATGCGTTGCGCCAGCAATTCGAACACGCCCGCCAGCACACCGACATAGACGAACACGTCCGCCGCCACCACCAGGTCGTAGGTCTCGCCCGAGGCAGCGAGAAACTCCACGACGTCGGCCTGTCGCAGCGCGTCGTACACCCGCTGCGCCGCCGCTTTCTCCAGCATCTGTGCCGAGAGGTCGACACCGATCACGCGGTCGGCGATCGGCCGCAGCAGCGGCCCGCACAAGCCGGTGCCGCAGCCCAGGTCGAGCGCCTGCGCGAAGCTGCGGCCCTGCTGCGCGACGCGCCGCATCAGGACAGCGGGCGCGTCATAGCGCAGGCCCTGCACCAGGTGCTGGTCGAAACCGTCCGCATAGCCGTCGAACAAGCGCTCGACGTAGTGGCGTGGCGGCCGCGGCGGCGCGGCGCTGCCTTGCAGGCCGGCCAGGTAATACTGCAGCAGTTCCGCGTCGCCGCCGCGTGCCAGGGCCTCGCGGTACGACGCGGCCGCCTCCTCTCGCCGGCCCAGCTCCATCAGCGCGCTGCCACGCAGCGTCCACAGGGCGGCGGGGTTGGCATCGATCGCCAGGGCGCGATCGAAATGCGCCAGCGCTTCGGAGGTGCGACCGAGTTCCGCCAGTGCCGTGCCGCAGTGGCCCAGCGCCTCCGCATTGGCCGGCTCGCGGGCGATCGCTTCTTCCAGCACGGCCAGGGCGTCTTCGAGGCGCCCGAGCTTGAGCCGCACCGCGCCCAGGTTGGTCAGCACTGAAGGGCGTCCCGGCGCCAGTGCCAACGCGCCGGCGAATTTCAGCTCAGCCTGCTCCAGGCGCCCGGCCTCGTAATGCCCCACTCCCTCGAGGAAAAGCATCCTGGCCTGTTCGAACGACGTCTCCATGCTTTGCCTCGCTGAGCCGGGATCATAGGGCCTGCGACAATCGCGCCATGTCCTCCCCGCAGCTCGTCAACGACACCTTCCTGCGCGCCTGCCTGCGGCAGGCCACGCCGTATACGCCGGTGTGGCTGATGCGCCAGGCGGGGCGCTACCTGCCGGAATACAAGGCAACGCGCGCGAAGGCCGGCAGCTTCATGGGACTGGCGACCAACGTGCAGTACGCGACCGAGGTTACGCTGCAACCCCTCGATCGTTTTGCGCTCGACGCGGCGATCCTGTTCTCCGACATCCTCACCGTCCCCGATGCCATGGGCCTGGGCCTGAGCTTCGCCGAGGGTGAAGGTCCGCGGCTCGCCCGGCCGCTGCGTGACGAGCAGGCCGTCGCCGCGCTGCAGGTCCCCGACCTGGAAAAGCTGCGCTACGTGTTCGATGCCGTGAGCTCGATCCGGCGCGCCCTCGCCGGCCGCGTGCCCCTCATCGGCTTTTCCGGCAGCCCCTGGACCCTTGCCTGCTACATGGTCGAAGGCGGCGGCTCCTCGGACGACTGGCGCGGCGTCAAGAGCATGCTCTATCGCCGGCCGGACCTGATGCACCGCATCCTCGCCGTGAACGCGCAGTCGGTGGCCGACTACCTCAATGCGCAGATCGCGGCCGGTGCGCAGGCCGTGATGGTCTTCGACAGCTGGGGCGGGGCGCTGGCCGATCGCGCCTTCCAGGAGTTCAGCCTGGCGTACACGCGCCGCGTGCTCGCGGGCCTGAAGCGCACCGGGCCGGATGGCCAGACCGTGCCGCGCATCGTCTTCACCAAGGGCGGCGGCCTGTGGCTGCAGCAAATGGGCGAGCTCGACTGCGACGTGCTGGGCCTCGACTGGACGGTCAACCTCGCCCGCGCCCGCGCGCAAGTGGGTGCGAGCAAGGCACTGCAAGGCAACCTCGACCCGGCCGCGCTGTTCGCGTCGCCAGAGCAGGTTGCTGCCGAGGCTCGCCAGGTGCTGGAGGATTTCGGTGCACCGCATGCCGGTGCGGGCACCGGCGCCACCCACATCTTCAACCTCGGGCATGGCATCAGCCAGCACACCCCACCCGACCACGTGCAGGCGCTCGTCGAGGCAGTACACGCCCACTCCGCGCAAATGCGGACGCGGTCCTGAGGCTGTCGCTCAGGGTGTTCCCTAGCACGGAAGCGCCAGTCGGGCGCGCGCTTGCTTGACTTATGCACAAAAACGGTGTTGCGGGGGCCGGCCAGCCGGTGCGCAGGCGGCGCGCCGCTTCAAAATCAATAGCGCCGCTAAGTCCTTGATTTCATTGGACTCTGCACCATGCGGTTTTTCCGCACCGTCCCGCCAAGCCCTTGATTTTCCGGGGCCTCCCGGCTGGTGCGGGCGCCCCTATCAACAAAGTTATCCACAAGCGCGGAGGCGCCTCGCAAAGTCCTGCGGAATCAACGACTTACCGGGTTTCCGCGAACGCGGCCTAAGCACCCCACCTAGCCGCGAGTGAAAATGAGCGATCTCGTCCATGTCGTCGTGCCGACGCCGGCGCACAGCGCGCTGGCTCAGGCGCTGACCTACCGGAGTGAGCTTCCGCTCGCGCCCGGGACCTTGGTGCGCGTGCCGCTGGGGCGGCGCGAGGTCTGCGGCGTGGTCTGGGATCCCTCGGACGAAGCCGACGAACTCACGGCCGCGCAGCTCAAGACCATTGGCGGCCCGCTCGAAGGCCTGCCGCCGCTCTCGTCGCCTTGGCGACAGCTCGTCGCGTTCGCCGCCAGCTACTACCAGCGCAGCCTGGGCGAAGTGGCCTTGGCAGCCTTGCCCCCGCAGCTGCGTGCGCTCGATGCGGCACAGCTCGCGCGTCGCCTCAAACGCAGCGTTACGGCAGCCGCGGACCCGGCCGGCGCCGCCCCGCCCGCGCTCACCTTGGAGCAGGCGGGGGCGCTGTCTGCGATCGAGGCCGAGGCCGGACCCTTCCTGCTGTTCGGCGCGACCGGCAGCGGCCAGACCGAGGTCTACCTGCAGGCCGTGCAGGCGCTGCTGGCACGCGAGCCGCAGGCGCAGGCCCTGGTGCTGGTCCCCGAGATCAACCTCACCCCGCAACTGCAGGCACGCTTCGAAGAGCGTTTCGGCGCCGGGGCCGTCACCGCCCTGCACAGCGGCATGACCAACCCGCAGCGCCTGCGCAGCTGGATCGCCGCCCACCTGGGCAGCGCGCGGATCGTGCTGGGCACGCGCATGGCCGTGTTCGCATCGCTGCCGCGGCTGGGCCTGATCGTCGTCGACGAGGAGCACGACCCCAGCTACAAGCAGCAGGAAGGCGCGCGTTATTCGGCGCGCGATCTGGCGGTGTATCGCGGGCGGCTGGAATGCGCGAAGGTGATCCTGGGCTCGGCGACGCCCTCGCTCGAGAGCTGGCAGGCTTGCGACCGCGGGCGCTATCGCTGCCTGGAGATGCCCACGCGCGTGGGCGCCGGCACGCTGCCGCGCGTGCGGCTGGTCGACATGAACCACCAGCCCAAGGGCACGCTGTTCTCGCCGCCGCTGCTGGCCGCGATCACGCAGCGCATCGCCCGGGGCGAGCAGTCGCTGGTCTTCCTCAATCGCCGCGGCTACGCCCCGGTGCTGGCCTGTTCTGCATGCGATTGGCGCAGCGAGTGCAGCCACTGCAGCGCCTATCGCGTCTTCCACAAGATCGACCGCACGCTGCGCTGCCACCACTGCGGCTTCACCGAGCGGGTGCCACGCGCCTGCCCGGAATGCGGCAACGTCGACATCCAGCCGCTGGGGCGGGGCACCGAACGGCTGGAGGAGCAGCTCGCGCAACTGCTGGCCGACACCCGCCGCCCGGACGGCGGGCCCGTGCGCATCGCGCGGATGGATGCGGACACCACGCGGCTCAAGGGCGCGCTGGAGCTGCAACTCGCGCAGGTGCATGCCGGCGAGGTGGACGTGCTGGTCGGCACCCAGATGGTCACCAAGGGCCATGACTTTCGCAGCATCACGCTGGTGGCCGCGGTCAATCCGGACTCGGCGCTGTTCTCCAGCGACTTCCGCGCGCCCGAGCGCCTGTTCAGCCTCTTGATGCAGGCCGCGGGACGCGCCGGCCGGGACGTGGCGCATGCCGAGGCCAGCGAGATGTGGGTGCAGACCTGGAACCCGCAGCACCCGCTGTTTGCCGCCTTGCGCAAGCACGACTTTCCCGCGTTTGCCGAGCAGCAATTGCAGGAAAGGCGGCAGGCCGCGATGCCGCCTTTCGCTTTCCAGGCGCTGCTGCGGGCCGAAGCGCGCACGCAGGAGGTGGCGCAGGCCTTCCTGCAAGCCGCCGCGGATGAAGCCGCGGGCCTGGACGGCAGCAGCCATGTGGTGGTGTATGCGCCGGTGCCGATGACCGTGCAGCGGGTGGCGAATGTCGAGCGCTCGCAGTTGCTGCTGGAAAGCGGATCGCGGCCGGCGCTGCAGTCGTTTCTGGCGGCCTGGCAGCCGGTGCTGCAGGGCCTGCGGATGAAGGGATTGATCCGGTGGGCGGTGGATGTGGATCCGTTGGCTATCTAGCGCTGCGCGTGGACGCGGGCCCGGGCCCGGTAGGCTGGGCTGCCCGAAGGGCACCCCAGCAACATCGCTGGGGTCGCTGCGCGAGCCCAGCCTACGAACCGGGGTCTTTCTTCAGCGACAGGGCTTTTTCATAGAGCTCGTTGCGCGACCCGCCCGTGATCTCGGCGGCCAGCTTCACGGCCGTCTTCACGGGCAACTCGGCCAACAGCAGCTTGAGCACCCGCTCCTGGTCGCCGTCGTCGCGCGCGATTGCCACGGGATGCAGCACCAGCGCAAACTCCCCGCGCGTGCGCTGCGGTGAAGCGGCCAGCCAGGCGGCAAAGCCTGCGCAAGGCAGCGTCGCGATCTCCTCGAACTGCTTGGTCAGCTCGCGGCCGACCGTGAGCTGACGCGTGCCGAGCAGCGCGAGTGTCTCCGCCAGCGCGGCGATCCGATGTGGCGCCTCCAGCAGCACCACCGCGCGAGGCTCCTGCCTCAGCGATTCGACGGCCTGTTGCCGCTCTCCGCCCTTGGCTGGCAGGAAGCCGAAGAAGACAAACCCGCCCTCCTCGCCGAGCGAGCCGGTGGCGCTCATGATCGCCGTGATGCTGCTCGCACCCGGCAGCGGTATGACAGGCAGGCCCGCTGCGCGGACTGTCTCGACCACGCGCGCACCGGGATCGCTGATCCCCGGCGTGCCGGCATCGCTGGCATAGGCCACGCGCTGGCCGAGCTGCAGACGGCGCAGCACCTCCTGCGCGCCTTCCATCTCGTTATGCCGATGCACGCTGAGCCAGGCCTGCTTCTCGATGCCATAGGCGCGCAGCAAGGCCTGCGTATGCCGGGTGTCCTCGCAGGCGAGGGCATCCACCATCTGCAGGACGTGCAGCGCCCGCAGGCTGATGTCCGCCAGGTTGCCTATGGGCGTGGCGACGATGTACAGCGCACCCTGCGGATAATGCTGCGCAGCCGCCGCGTCGCGTGCCGCGGCCAGCGCGGGGGCAAAGGAAGCGCTCAAATCGGAAGACTCCTTCGAAAGCGAGGGGACGTGACGACCAAGGAGCAAGGCGATGTGGCCGAAGACCGCGCCCTGGCGCATCTGCTGGGCCAGGGCCTGCGCCTGGTCGCGCGCAATTATCGGACGCCCGGCCGCGGTGGCGGCGAGATCGACCTGATCGTGCGCGAGCGCGACGGCACGCTGGTGTTCGTGGAGGTGAGAAAGCGCGCCAGCAGCAGCTTCGGTGGCGCGGCTGGCAGCATAGGCTGGCAGAAGCAGAGGCGTATCGTGTTCGCCGCGCGGCACTACCTGATGCGGCTGCCGGCGCCGCCACCCTGCCGATTCGACGTCATCAGCATGGAAGGCGGCAGCATCCAGTGGATGCGTGCCGCCTTCGATGCTGGCTGAGGCTGCCTTCGCAGCAGCCCCAGCAAGAACGGACGCAGGGCTTAGCCGCGGTCGCGACGGGCGCGCCGCACGATGGGCGCCGGCTCTTCCACCGGTGCCGGAGCGGCGCCCATGGACTGGCGCTCTTCGATCACGGGAGCGGGAGCTTGCGCGATGATCGGCGCGGGCTGCTCGACGCGAGCGACTTCACGCACCGTGGTGACCTGGGCGGTCTGCACCTGGTCGACCAGGCCCGGCACGCCGGTTTCGCCCATCGAGGTCAGGTGCGTGCTCTGCTGGCCAGCGCCGAGGGCAGGGTTGGACACGAAGGGGTTCGGGGGCACGCCTTGGGCGATCGCGACACCGATGGCGGCGACCGCAGAGATACCGACAGCCAGACCGGCAATTTTTTTCAGAACAGCCATTGCAACTTCTCCTAGAACTTGATTTGTGAAACTTGAAACTCGCGGGCATCGAGGCCAGCGGTGTTCAGAATAGTGAGCCGCAACTTTGGCGAAGTCAGTTCCATGCGGCACCTCGTGTCGGGTCACGTCGGCTGGCGCGTCGGTCATTCCGTCCCGCTCCCGTGCGATAGGGACTACAAGCGAAGGCCAGCAGTGAAACATTGGGACAAATCGAGTAACCAGCCGTTCACCGCCGCTGCGTGATGCAGACATTTCTGGCAGGGTGCCAGCGGTATCATGGCCCCCATGCTCGAGCAACGCATACAGCAGAACTTCATCGAGAGTGCCGACCTGAAGTACCAGGCCGCGCAGTCCCTCAGCAAACCCATAGCCCAGGCGGTGCAAGCCGTGCTCGCCTGCGTCACCAGCGGAGGCAAGGTGCTCGCGTGCGGCAACGGCGGCTCGGCCGCCGACGCGCAGCACTTCTCGGCGGAGTTCGTCGGCCGCTTCGAGCGCGAGCGCCCGGAGCTCGGCGCGATCGCGCTCACCACCGACAGCTCCATCCTCACCGCGATCGCCAACGACTACGACTACGAGCGCATCTTCTCCAAGCAGGTGCGGGCGCTCGGGCAGCCGGGCGACGTGCTGCTTGCGCTCTCCACCAGCGGCAATTCCGCCAACGTGCTCGCGGCCATCGAGGCCGCGCACGAGCGCGAGATGAGCGTGGTGGCACTTACCGGACGCGGCGGCGGCAAGATGGCCGCCATGCTGCGCGAGACCGACGTGCACATCTGCGTGCCGCACGAACGCACCGCGCGCATCCAGGAGGTGCACATCCTCGTCCTGCACTGCATCTGCGACGGTGTCGATGCCCAGCTTCTCGGCGACCAGGACCTTCCCGCATGACACGACGATTCTTCTCTTCCCTGCCGGTGGCCAGCCTGGCCGCGGCCCTGCTCGCGGGCTCGCTGGCCGGTTGCGCACCGCTGCTTCTCGGCGGCGCCGTCAGCACGGCGCTGATGGCCTCCGACCGGCGCAGCTCGGGGGCCCAGATCGACGACGAGGCAATCGAACTGCGCTCCGCCGCCCGTCTGCGCGAAGCGATGGGGGACGGCGTGCACATCAACGTCACCAGCTACAACCGGCAGGTGCTGCTGAGCGGCGAGACGCCGAGCGAGGCGCTGCGCGAGCGGGCGGAGCAGATCGTCGGACGGGTCGACAACGTGCGCGGCATCGTCAACGAACTGGTCGTGGCATCGCCCACGACGCTGCCGCAACGTTCCGGCGATGTGCTGATCACGGGCAAGGTGCGGGCGTCGTATGTCGATGCGTCGGACCTGCAGGCCAATGCGATCAAGGTGGTCACCGAGCGCGGCGTCGTCTACCTGATGGGCCGCGTCACGGCGCGCGAGGCCGAGCGCGCCACGTCCATTGCGCGGCAGATCAATGGCGTGCAGAAGGTGGTGCGGGTGTTCGAGGTCGTGAGCCCGGAAGATCTGCGGCAAGCCGGCCTGCCGGCGCCGACGACGCCGGCGGGTGGCGCTGCACCTGCTCCCGCACCCGCTGCAGCACCCGCGCCGCCGCCCGAACCGGCGGCTGCGGTGTCTTCACCCGTGCGCTAGGCACCCCACCGGCGCACGCGGGAAACGGTGGGGCGCCTGCGGCGTCCCACCCTACCGAGTTAACGCAGCCGCTTGATGAGGCTGGACGTATCCCAGCGCTGCCCGCCCAGCGATTGCACGTCCGCGTAGAACTGGTCCACCAGCGCCGTCACCGGCAGCCGCGCGCCGTTGCGCTTGGCCTCGTCGAGCACCAGGCCCAGGTCCTTGCGCATCCAGTCGACCGCGAAGCCGAACTCGAACTTGCCGGCAATCATCGTCTTGCCGCGGTTGTCCATCTGCCAGCTCTGGGCGGCACCCTTGCCGATCACCTCCAGCACCTGCTCCATGTCGAGGCCCGCCTTCAGGCCGAAGGCGATCGCTTCGGACAGCCCCTGCACGAGACCGGCGATCGCCACCTGGTTGACCATCTTGGCCAGCTGCCCGGCGCCGCTGGCACCCAGCAGCGTGAACGCGCGAGAGTAGGCCATGGCCACGGGGCGGGCGGCATCGAAGGGTGCCTGCTCGCCGCCGCACATCACGGTGAGCAGGCCGTTCTGCGCGCCCGCCTGGCCGCCGGAGACCGGCGCATCGACGAACTGCAGGCCGCGGCGCGCCGCTTCCGCCGAGAGCTCGCGCGCGACGTTGGCCGAAGCCGTGGTGTGGTCGATGAAGACCGCGCCGCTCTTCATGCCGGCGAAGGCGCCCTGCTCGCCCTGCACCACCGAGCGCAGGTCGTCATCGTTGCCGACGCAACAAAACACGAGATCGCAATCCGCCACCGCCTCACGGGGGGTCGGCGCGGCGCCGCCGGTGAATTCCTTGCACCAGGCAATGCGCTTTTCCGCGCTGCGGTTGTAGACCGTGACCCGGTGCCCGGCCAATGCGAGATGGCCGGCCATGGGAAACCCCATCACGCCGAGGCCAAGAAAGGCCACCTTGCGGGGGGCGGTGGTTTCGTAGGTTTTGGGGTTGGTGCTCGCCATGCCGCGCACTTTAGCAGCAGCGGGTCGAGAGCCAACACCCAGTATCCGGACGCAGAAAGCGCAGAAGTTCCGCAGAAGACGCAGAAGAGATCCTTTTGGAAGGGATTCCCTTTTGCGCCTTCTGCGAAAACTTCTGCGTCTTCTGCGTCCGGTTGTTGGCCTTAGCCGCCTTAAACGATCGCCAGGTGCTCCGTCCCCGCGGAGAGATCCTGCGACTTGGCGCGTTGCGAGTTCAGCTTGATCTGCAGGCGCAGGTCGTTCACCGAGTCGGCGTTGCGCAGCGCGTCTTCGTAGGTGATGACGTTGTTCTCGTACATGTCGAACAGCGCCTGGTCGAAGGTCTGCATGCCCAGGTTGCGGCTCTTCTTCATCACTTCCTTGATCTCGGAGACCTCGCCCTTGAAGATCAGGTCCGAGATCAAGGGCGTGTTCAGCAGGATTTCCACCGCCGCGCCGCGGCCCTTGCCGTCCTGCTTGGGCACCAGCCGCTGCGAGATGAAGGCCTTGAGGTTCAGCGACAGGTCCATCAGCAGCTGCGGCCGGCGCTCTTCCGGGAAGAAGTTGATCACGCGGTCCAGCGCCTGGTTGGCGCTGTTGGCGTGCAGCGTCGCCATGCACAGGTGGCCGGTCTCGGCAAAGGCGATCGCGTGCTCCATCGTCTCGCGATCGCGGATTTCGCCCATGAGGATCACGTCGGGCGCCTGCCGCAGCGTGTTCTTCAGCGCCGACTCCCAGCTGTCGGTATCGAGCCCCACTTCACGCTGCGTCACCACGCAGTTCTTGTGCGGATGCACGAACTCCACGGGGTCCTCGATCGTGATGATGTGGCCGAAGCTGCTGGTGTTGCGCCAGTCGATCATCGCCGCCAGCGTCGTCGACTTGCCCGAGCCGGTGGCGCCCACCAGCACGACCAGGCCGCGCTTGGACCCCACGACTTCCTTGAGCACCTGCGGCACGCCGAGGCCGTCGATGGTGGGCAGCGTCATCGGGATCACCCGCAGCACCATGCCGACCTTGCCCTGCTGCACGAAGGCGTTGACCCGGAAGCGCCCCACGTTGGGCGGCGAGATCGCGAAGTTGCACTCCTTGGTGCGCTCGAACTCCGCGGCCTGCTTGTCGCTCATGATCGAACGCGCGAGCGCCAGCGTGTGGGCGCCATTGAGCGGCTGCGGCGACACCTTGGTGATCTTGCCGTCGACCTTGATCGCCGGCGGGAATTCGGCCGTGATGAACAGGTCGCTGCCATTGCGGCCGACCATCAGCTTCAGCAGGTCGTTGATGAATTTCGTGGCCTGGTCGCGTTCCATTTTCTATCCTTTAGCTCCGGCCGCCGCCGGGCCGCCCCAAGGCGGCCGCGCCCCCCTCGGGGGGCAGCGCAGTACACGTAGTGGCAGGCGTGGGGGCCATGATCACCCAGGGAAGTTCTCGGGGATCTTGGCCTTGCCGCGCGCTTCGGCGGCCGTGATCATGTTGCGGCGGACCAGCTCGGTGAGGTTCTGGTCCAGCGTCTGCATGCCGGAAGAATTGCCGGTCTGGATGGAAGAATACATCTGCGCCACCTTGGCCTCGCGGATCAGGTTGCGGATGGCGGGGGTGCCCAGCATGATCTCGTGCGCCGCCACCCGGCCGCTGCCGTCCTTGGTCTTGCACAGGGTCTGCGACACCACCGCCTGCAGCGACTCCGACAGCATCGCCCGGACCATTTCCTTTTCGTCCGCCGGGAACACGTCGATGATCCGGTCGATGGTCTTGGCGGCGCTCGAGGTGTGCAGCGTGCCGAACACCAGGTGGCCGGTCTCCGCGGCCGTCATGGCCAGGCGGATCGTTTCGAGGTCACGCATTTCGCCGACCAGGATGCAGTCCGGGTCTTCGCGCAGCGCGGACTTCAGCGCGTTGGCGAACGACAGCGTCATCGGCCCGACTTCGCGCTGGTTGATCAGGCACTTCTTGGATTCGTGCACGAACTCGATCGGGTCTTCCACCGTCAGGATGTGGCCGTACTCGGTCTCGTTCAGGTGGTTGACCATCGCGGCCAGGGTGGTCGACTTGCCGGAGCCCGTGGGACCGGTCACCAGCACCATGCCGCGCGGCTTGAGCGCGAGGTCCTGGAAGATCTTGGGCGCGTTCAGCTGTTCGAGCGTGAGGATCTTCGAGGGAATGGTCCGGAACACGGCGCCGGCGCCGCGGTTCTGGTTGAAGGCGTTGACGCGGAAGCGGGCGAGGCCTTCGATCTCGAACGAGAAGTCGACCTCCAGGAACTCTTCGTAGTTCTTGCGCTGCGTGTCGTTCATGATGTCGTAGACCATCGCGTGGACCTGCTTGTGGTCCATGGGGTCGACGTTGATGCGGCGCACGTCGCCGTGCACGCGGATCATCGGCGGCAGGCCCGCGGACAGGTGCAGGTCGGAGGCCTTGTTCTTGACGCTGAATGCCAGCAGCTGGGTAATATCCACGGATCCTCTTCCTTGTGTCCTCGCCACCGTGGCGCAGCAGCGGCCCGATGAGCCGGCCCATTATGACGACGATCGCAGCCAACCTCCAGACCGTGCGCAGCCGCATTTCGACCGCATGCACGGCCGCCGGACGCGACGTGACCGAAGTCACGCTGCTCGCTGTTTCCAAGACGTTCCCAGCCGACGCCGTGCGCGCCGCCCACGCCGCCGGCGCGACCGAATTCGGCGAGAACTACATCCAGGAGGCGGTGGAAAAGCAGGCGCTGCTCACCGACTTGCCGCTCACGTGGCATTGCATCGGCCCGATCCAGAGCAACAAGACGCGGCTGGTCGCCGAGCACTTCGCCTGGGCCCAGAGCGTCGACCGCCTGAAGATCGCGCAGCGGCTGAACGAGCAGCGCCCGGCGGACTTGCCGCCCTTGTCGGTGTGCATCCAGGTGAACATCGACGGCGGCCCGGGCAAGTCGGGCGTGCTGCCGCAGGAAGCCCTGGCGTTGGCACGCGAGATCGCGCAGCTGCCGCGGCTGCACTTGCGCGGCCTGATGACGATTCCCGAGCCGGTGGCGGACTTCGCTGCGCAAGTCGCGGTGCATCGCCGCGCCCGGGCGCTGTTCGACCAGCTGCGCGGCGCGGGGCTGGCGCTGGACACGCTGTCGCTGGGGATGAGCGCGGACCTCGAAGCGGCGATCCAGGCGGGGAGCACGATGGTGCGGGTGGGGACGGCGATCTTCGGCGGACGGGCCGCGAAGGTGGCTTGAGGATGTCATGCCGGGGCTTCAGGATGCCGTCCCGGGCTTGAGGATGTCATCCGGGGCTTAAGGATGTCATCCCGGGCTTGACCCACTGCTGTCCGGAATGTTCTTTCATGAAATGAGAGACGGCTGGACCGCAGCGAGCTCGTCTTGGGCGCGCTTTCGTTTTCGGTAGTAGCTTTCTTCGGTGCGAGGCCGCTGAAAGAGGCCCG
>NZ_JAQGNQ010000018.1 GCF_028291745.1 Ramlibacter sp.
TCCCTCAGGTGTTCCGGGCTCACCGCTGCTGCCGGAATCGCGGTGCCGACCTGCAAGCCGACGCGATTGAACATGCCGCGGCGCAGCGGCCGCACCATGGCCTGGCCGTTTTCCACGCGGCTGAAGAACGAGCCCCAGAGGTTGGTCAGCGCCATCGGCACCACCAGCGGCTCGACGCCTTCGGCGCGCGCGCGCTCCAGCACCTTCATCACGCCGCCCTTGAAGGGCTGCAGCTGGCCGTCGCGGGTGAGCGCGCCTTCGGGGAAGATCGCCAGCAGGTCGCCTTCGCGCAGCACCTGCGCGGCGCGTTCGAAGGCGGCCTCGTACACGGCGGGATCCTCCTTCTGCGGCGCGATCGGGATCGCCTTGCCCAGGCGGAACAGCCAGCCGAGCACCGGCACCTGGAAGATGCGGTGGTCCATCATGAAGTGGATCGGCCGCGGGCTGGCCGCCATCAGCAGCACCGCGTCGACGAAGCTCACGTGGTTGCACACCAGCAGCGCCGCGCCCCTCACCGGGATGTTCTGCTCGCCCTCCACGCGAAAGCGATAGGCGAAGTGCGTCGCCACGAAGGCGACGAAGCGCAGCAGGTATTCCGGCACCAGCAGGAAGATGTAGCCGGCCACCAGCGCATTGGCGATGCCCACCAGCAGGAAGATCTGCGGGATGGTGGCGCCGGCCTGGAGCAGCGCGCCGGCGATCACCGAGCTGGCGATCATGAACAGCGCATTCAGGATGTTGTTGGCCGCGATGATGCGGGCGCGGTGGGTTGCCTGCGCGCGCAACTGGATCAGCGCGTACATGGGCACCGAATACAGGCCGGCAAAGAACGACAGCAGCGCCAGGTCGGCCATCACGCGCCAGTGCGCGCCGACAGAGACGAACTGCGACAAGGTGAGCGATGCCGACGGCGGCAGGCCGCGCGCGGCGAAGTACAGGTCGACGGCAAACACCGTCATGCCGATCGCGCCCAGCGGCACCAGGCCGATGTCGACATGACGGCGCGACAGCAGCTCGCAGGCCAGCGAGCCGGAGCCGATGCCGATGGAGAACACCACCAGCAGCAGCGAGGCGACCTGCTCGTTGCCGTGCAGCACCTCCTTGGCGAAGCTGGGGAACTGGCTGAGGAACACGGCGCCGAAGAACCACATCCAGCTGATCCCGAGCAGCGAGCGGAACACCACGAGGTTGACGTGCGCCAGCTTCAGGTTGCGCCAGGTCTCGGTGACCGGGTTCCAGTTGATCTTGAGGTTGGCATCGGTCGCGGGCGAGACCGGCACCCATTGCGCGACGCAGCGGCCCACGATCGCGAGCGCAATGCACGCAGCGCCGACCCAGTGCGGCCCCACCTGCGGCACCGCGACGAGCAGGCCGCCGGCGACGTTGCCCAGGAGGATGGCCACGAAGGTGCCCATCTCCACCATGCCATTCCCGCCGGTGAGCTCGCGCTCCGCGAGGTGTTGCGGCAGGTAGGCGAACTTGACCGGCCCGAACAGCGTGGAGTGCAGGCCCATGAGGAAGGTGCAGGCCAGCAGGATCGGCACGTTGGCCACGAAGAAGCCGATGGCCGCCAGCGTCATGATCCCGATCTCCAGCCACTTCACCAGGCGGATCAAGGTGCGCTTGTCGTACTTGTCGGCCAGTTGGCCGCTGGTGGCGGAGAACAGCAGGAAGGGCAGGATGAACAGCGCGCCGATCACCAGGCCGGCCATTGCCGGCGGCAGCCAGCCGACCTGCAACTGGTAGGTCACCATCACGGTGAAGGCGAACTTGAACAGGTTGTCGTTGGCGGCGCCGGCGAACTGCGTCCAGAAGAAAGGCGCGAAGCGGCGCTGGCGCAGCAAGGCGAACTGATTGGGGTGCGCTTCGGCGTGGCCCGTGGCGGGCTGGGCGAGTGCAGTTGTATTCATGCGGGTCTCCTGGGAAGACATGATCGCCCATGGACGCGCTGCTGGCACGAGTCTGCGGACGCTCGAAGGCGGGGGTCGCTGAATATCGATACGACATCCGGACGCAAAGGACGTAAAAAAATCCTGGAGGTTTTCATCCTTCCCTGGAAGTTCTTTCGCGTCCTTTGCGCAAGCTTCGCGCCCTTTGCGTTCGGATGTCCGGCTTCCTACCGAAATACCGTGAGCACCCCGGTGTAGCCATACAAATGGCTGCGCGCAATCTCGCCGCCTGCGAAGAAGCCCACCAGCGGCACATCGCCGAGGGCGCGGCGGACGATCTGCATTTCGGCGCTCGGGCCGCCGAAGTGGGGGCCGCCGCGACCCGCGCAACTCACGTACACCGCACCGGCGATGGGGCGCGCGGGCGTCGGCGCCGCCAGTGCATCGGAGGCGGCCAGGGCACTGGCCACGGCCAGCGGCAGTTCCTCGGGCTCCAGCTCCTCGCGGATCTCGGCGCAGATGCGCACCAGGTCCGCTCGCGCGGCTTCGACATCGCGCCGGCAGAAGGCCAGCTTCATGCCGGCGTCCACCTTGGTGGCGATCGCCACGCCGCGCCGCCGCGGATCGAGGCCGATGATGTGTCGCACGACCACGTCCGTGCCGAAGTGCCCGCTGCGATTGACCACGTCTTCGTTCGCTTCGGTCAGGCCCACCAGCGTGCGGCGCAACGCCGCCATCGCGGCCTGCGGCTGTTCCAGCGAGACGCGCAAGTCTTGCAGCAGCACGTCGAGCGCCGGCTCGCCGTCGAGGGTCGTGACCAGGTTCGCGTCGGCGCCGGTGATGGTGCGGGCCGGGGCCACGGGCTGGCAGCCCTGGGTCACGCGCGATACCAGCTGCACGCCTTCGCCGAAGGCCACGCCCGAGAGCCCGCCGCGGAACACGCCGCCCGCCTTGCCGTGCCCGTTGATGTTGCCGTTGCCGCCGATGGCGAACTGCACCACGTCGCCCCGGCTCGAGGCCAGCCCGCCGAACAGGTAGCCGGTCGCCGTGCGGTCGGCCATCTCCGCGATCAGTTCCGCGACGTCGGGCGTGCCGGCATCGGCATGCACCAGCGCCGTGTAGGGCGTGAAGGTGGATGGCAGCGGCGCGACGCCGGAGAACACGCGGTACTGGTCGCTGGGCAGCGCGCACAGCATCACGGCCAGCGCCGGCTCGTCGAAGTATTCGACGTTGGACGAGGCAATGCCGATGCCCACCGTGCCGGACCAGTCGGTGACCAGCGGCAGTTCGGCGCCCAGGTGATCCAGGATGTCCTGTGCCACGTGCGCGTAGTGGTCGGTGATGTACAGCAAGCCGAGCGTCGGCGTGCTCGCGTAGCCGGGCAGCGTCATTTGCGCGCGCAACTGCGCCAGCACGAGGCCGGCCGCCATCTGCCACTGCGGATGCGTGGCATGGCCGAAGGGGAACAACTGCATGGCGGATCCTTCAGCGCGACGGGGTGCTCTTCTTGCGCGGGGCTGACTTGCGCGCCGCGGCTTTCCTGGCGGGAGCGCGCGGGCTGGCCGGGGTGGCCGCGCGGGCCAGGTCGGTGGCCGCCCGCGTCATGCCGGCGGCCGTCTTCATGGCCTGCTTCGTGGCATCTCCGACCGCGCTGGCGGTGGCCTCGCCACCGGTCTGCTGCGCGACGTCCTTCATCGCGTTGGCCGCAATCTCCTGGAACTGGCGGGTGAGCGAACCCCACCACTGCAGGGGATCCACCGGGCTGCCGGCGCTAGCGCCATTGCCGGAGGGCGCGCCGTTGGCCGGCCTGGTGCCGGCGCTGCCCTTGTCCTTGCCGCCCTCGGCGGCCGCCTGGGGCTTCACCTTCAGCGCCTCGGCCATGTCGGTCATCCGGACGTTCATGCCCTTGAGGGTGGCGAGCGTCATCTTCTGGACTTCCAGGGCCTGAATGGTGGCGATCAGGGCCTTGCCGTTCTGGTCGAGCCAGAAGTGCACGGCCTTCAGTTCGGCAATGCGCTTGTCGAGTTCATCGACATTGAGGGTGGGTGCGATCCAGTTGGACAGGCCCGGCATCTGCGTCATCCCCTGCGAGGCGCCCTTTGCCAGGTTCTGCAGGAAGTCGAAGCCCGGGACGAATTTGGCAAAGCCGAAATCGCTGTTGTCGCTCATGGCATGGCCTCCTCAGGTGGTGCTCTGGACAGCTTACCCGAACGAGGCGCCGGCGCGCTGCGCGAATGGTGGGGCGCCTGCGGCAACGGCACCCACGAGAATCAGGAAGGCTTGCTCACCGAAACGGGAACCGTGACCGGCAGCGTCTCGATCTTGCCCTTGGCGTCCTTGAAGCGCAGCGTGATGTTGATGTGGCCGCCCGCCGTAAAGGGCGTCTTCAGGTCCATCAGCATGAAGTGGAAGCCGCCCGGCGCCAGCTTCAGCGGCTTGCCCGGTGCCAGCGGCAGTTCGCCGGCGGCGCGCATCTTCATCACGTCGCCTTCCATCTTCATCTCGTGGATTTCCACGATGCCGGCCGCGGGGCTCTCGGCGCCCAGCAGGGTGAGCGGTTCACTGGCAGTGAGCGTCATGTACGCGCCGCTGGAGTCCTGGCCCTTCACGGCCACGCGGGCCCAGGCCCCATCGACCTTGACGGGGGCGGCGGCCTGGGCAGCGGTGCAGGCGGCGAACAGCAGGGGAAGCAGCAGCTTTTTCATGGGCGGATTATCCGGCCGCGCTTCCCGGTCTGCGTTAGGCTTACCCCATGGCGCAGCGACTCGAGGCCGCCGGCACCGACTTCGTGCTGCAGGCGCAGCTGCGTTACCCCGGCCAGCCAGGTGAACAATGGACCATGTTCTTCCGCGATCCCATCGGCAATCCCATCGAGGTGAAAGGCTTCGCCTCGCTCGACGGTGTCTATGCAACCTGACCCTGCCCAGGGTGCTGTCGGCAAGGTCCTACGCCGCCCGGTGCCCGGACGGTCTGGCGATGCCGCGTTGTCTTTGCTACGGTCACGCAGCATGACGCTCGCGGAGATCCTCTATCCCTCCTGCGCCCTGTTCCTCGACTTCGACGGGACCGTGGTGGACATCGCTCCGCAGCCGCACGCCGTGCACGTACCCGGCCCGCTGATCGACGTACTGCGCGAGGTGCAGCGCTACCTGCACGGTGCGGTGGCCATCATCTCCGGCCGCCCGATCGCGCAGATCGACGAATTCCTGCAGCCCTTGCAGTTGCCCGTCGCCGGCGTGCACGGCACCGAACGGCGCAGCCACGACGGCGACCTGCACCTGCTGCACACGCATCCGCTGGACCACGTGGAAGAAGCCGCCTGCAACCTCGCCGCCCAGCACCCCGGCCTGCTCGTGGAGAACAAGCGCGGCTCGCTCGCCCTGCACTACCGGCAGGCGCCCGAGCTTGAGGCGCAGTGCGTGCAGGCCATGCAGCAGGCGGTGGACGAATCGCCCGGCGTGACGCTGCTGCGCGGCAAGATGGTGGTCGAGGCCAAGCCCAGCGGGGCCAGCAAGGGCCGGGCGATCGAGGACTTCCTCGCGGAGCCACCGTTCGCGGGGCGCAGGCCGGTCTTCATCGGCGACGACGTGACCGACGAAGTCGGCTTTTCGACGGTGCAGCGCCTGGGCGGCCTGGGCATCAAGGTTGGTGAAGGGCCCTCGGTGGCCTGGCAGCGGCTCGCGCACCCCGCCGCGCTACGAGAACAACTGGAGGCGGCCCTGGCCGC
Organism: Ramlibacter sp.; assembly: GCF_028291745.1. Lineage (GTDB taxonomy): Bacteria > Pseudomonadota > Gammaproteobacteria > Burkholderiales > Burkholderiaceae_C > Ramlibacter. The sequence goes on from NZ_JAQGNQ010000018.1 coordinate 5,617, forward strand.
CCGTGTGACGAGAACCGCATGAACCAAGAAAAATTCGTGACCCCCTCCTCGCTGCAGGTCGGCATGATCGGCAACTGCGCGTACAGCGCGCTGATCGACCAGCAGTCGCGGATCGTGTGGAGCTGCCTGCCGCGGTTCGACGGCGACCCGGTCTTCAACGCGATCCTCGACCCCACCGAGAACGGCAGCCTCTGGGCTTTCGAGCTGGAGGACTACGAGCGCACCGAGCAGTTCTACGAGCCCAACACCGCGGTGCTGCGCACGCGCATGTACGACCGCAAGGGCCAGGGCATCGAGGTCACCGACCTGGCGCCGCGCTTCTGGAGCCGCGGCCGCACCTTCCGGCCGCTGTCGCTGGTGCGCCGGGTCAAGGTGCTCTCCGGTTCGCCGCGCATGCGCGTGCTGCTGCGCCCGCGCTTCGACTGGGGCCGCAGCAAGCCCAGCGTCACGCAGGGCAGCAGCCACATCCGCTACGTCTCGGGCAACAACACGCTGCGGGTCAACACCGACGCGCCGATCTCGTACGTGCTGGCCGAGACCTACTTCGTGGTCGACCGGCCGATGAACTTCATCATGGGTCCGGACGAGACCCTGGCCACCGGCATCGAGGACACCGCACGCCTGTTCGAGCAGGAGACGGTGAGCTACTGGCGCGCCTGGACGCGCGCGCTGTCGCTGCCGCTGGAATGGCAGGACGCGGTGATCCGCGCGGCGATCACGCTGAAGCTCTCGCTGTTCGAGGACACCGGCGCCATCGTCGCGGCCATGACCACCTCGATTCCGGAGGCGCCCGGCAGCGGCCGCAACTGGGACTACCGCTACTGCTGGTTGCGCGATGCCTTCTTCGTGGTGCGCGCGCTCAACTCGATCTCCGAAGTGGCGACCATGGAGGAGTACCTGCGCTGGCTGATGAACGTGGTGATCCGCTCGGGCGGCGGCCACATCCAGCCGCTGTATGGCATTGGCCAGGAGGAGAAGCTGCCGGAGACTATCCTCGAACACCTCCCCGGCTACCGCGGCATGGGCCCGGTGCGGGTGGGCAACCAGGCGCAGGAGCACTTCCAGCACGACGTCTACGGCAACATCCTGCTGGGGGCCGCGCAGGCCTTCCACGACCACCGCCTGTTGAAGCGCGCCGGCCGCGCCGAGTTCGCGCACATGGAGGCGGTGGGCGAGCAGGCCTTCAAGATCTACGACACGCCCGACGCCGGCATGTGGGAGCTGCGCACTCGCGCCCGCATCCACACCTCCTCGGCGCTGATGTCCTGGGCCGCGTGCGACCGGCTCGCCAAGATCGCCGCCGCGCTCGGATTGCCGGAACGCATCCGCTACTGGCGCGAGCGCGCCGACACGATCCGCAACCGCATCCTCAAGGAATCGTGGAGCGAGCAGCGCCAGGCTTTTGCCGAGAGCTTCGGCGGCCGCGACCTCGATGCCAGCGCGCTGCTGATGGCCGAAGTGAACATGATCGACCCCAACGATGCGCGCTTCGTCGCCACCGTCGATGCGCTGGAGAAGTCGCTGTGCGACGGGCCGTTCATGCGGCGCTACGAAGCCTCCGACGATTTCGGCAAGCCCGAGACCTCGTTCAACGTCTGCACGTTCTGGCGCATCGACGCGCTGGCGCGAATCGGCCGCAAGGCGCAGGCGCGCGAGATCTTCGAGGTGATGCTGAAGCACCGCAACCACCTAGGCATGCTGTCGGAGGACATCCATCCCGTCACCGGCGAGATGTGGGGCAACTTCCCGCAGACCTATTCCATGGTCGGCACCATCAATGCGGCAGTGCGGCTGTCGGCGCCGTGGGACACGGTCATCTGACGATGACCGATAAGGAATGAGGGATAACAAATGACTCCGGCCTCCGCCATTCGTCATCGGCGAATGAAATGAGCAGACTGGTCGTCGTCTCCAACCGCATCGCGGACCCGCGCAAGACGGCGGCCGGCGGGCTCGCCGTGGCGCTGGCGGAGGTGTTGAACAACACCGGTGGACTGTGGTTCGGCTGGAGCGGCAAGATCGTCGACGACACCGAAGTCGACGACGTGCACGTGGTGCAGGCCGGACCGGTGAAGCTGGCGATGGTCGACCTCTCGCAGGCGGACCACGACGCCTTCTACCTCGGATACTCGAACGGCGTGCTGTGGCCGGTGTTCCATTACCGGCTCGACCTGGCCGACTTCGATGCCGGGTACATCGCGGGCTACCGGCGCGTGAACCAGCTGTTCGCACGCAAGCTGCTGCCCCTGCTGCGGCCGGACGACGTGCTGTGGGTGCACGACTATCACCTGATCCCGTTGGCGGCGGAACTGCGGGCGCTCGGCTGCCAGCACCGCATCGGCTTCTTCCTGCACATCCCGCTGCCGCCGCCGCTGATGCTGGCCGCTATCCCCGGGCACGACTGGCTGGTGCGCGCGCTGTTCGCGTACGACCTGGTCGGCTTCCAGAGCCGGAGCGACCTCAAGCACTTCGGCGACTACGTCGAGACCGAGGCCCACGCGCAGCGCCTGGACGAGGACCGCTGGCGCGCCTTCGGCCGCACGGTGCACGCGGGCGCCTTCCCGATCGGCATCGACATCGAGGAATTCAATGCGCTGGCCAACGGGCCCGAGGCGACCGAGATGTACGAGCGCATGAAGCGCGAGTACTACCGGCGCAAGCTGCTGGTGGGCGTGGACCGGCTGGACTATTCGAAGGGCCTGCCGCAGCGCATGCGCGCCTTCCGCGAATTCCTGACCAAGAACCCCGAACTGCGGGAGAGCGCAACGCTGATCCAGATCGCCTCGCCGAGCCGCGAGAACGTCAGCGCCTATACCGACATCCTGCACGAGCTGGAGAGCCTGTGCGGCTCCATCAACGGCAACTTCGGCGACCTCGAATGGATGCCAGTGCGCTACATCCACCGCACGGTGGCGCGCGACCGCCTGCCCGGCCTGTACAAGGCCAGCCGCGTGGCGCTGGTCACGCCCTTGCGCGACGGCATGAACCTGGTCGCCAAGGAATACCTGGCCGCGCAGAACGAGGAGGACCCGGGCGTGCTGGTGCTCTCGCGCTTTGCCGGGGCGGCGGAGCAATTGAAGGAAGCGCTGCTGGTGAATCCCTACGACACCGAGGGCACCGCCGCAGCGATCCAGCTTGCCTTGCAGATGCCGCTGGAAGAACGCCGCCAGCGGCACCAGGCGCTGCTGCGCACCGTGCGCGAGTACGACGTGCACTGGTGGTGCGAGACCTTCCTCGATGCGCTGGCCGAGGCGCAGGCCGAGGAGAAGGGGACGTCGTGGTTGCGCTTGTAAGCTTGCTTTGCGAATTCGTTTTCGTGGACTAGGCTTTCGTAGGCTGGGCTGCCGAAGGCACCCCAGCCAGCGCTGGTTCGCTGGGGTGCGCTTCGCGCAGCCCAGCCTACAGGCCACCATCAGAACACCGTCGTCAACAGGCCGGCAATTCCCAACCCCAACGCCGCCAGCGCATCCCCCGCGATCAGCCCGCCACCGAATAGCGAGGTCCCGCTCATGTCCTCGGGCAGCGCGCGATCCTTCTGCGTTCGCCGTTCGAGCAAGCTCGCCACCACCCCGCCCGCACCGAACCAGCACGAGGTCGGCAGGTTGACGAAGCCCCCGAAGGACAGCGCATAGGGCGAGGGCAGCACCACCGCATCGAGCCAGAAGGCCCGCGGCTTGAGGATCTTGCGCGCGGCCTCGATCGCGAAGCCGATCGCCACGCCGACCAGGATGGCCGTGCGCTGGTACGGCTTGTCCGCAGTCAGCCCGCGCAGCACGCCCACGAACTTGTACGTCATGGCGGAACCCCATGCCGCGGGTTGCTGGCCCGCCTTCATGACCGTCTGGTCCAGCGTCAGCACCGGGTAGGCCGCCATGAACAGGCGCGCGAACACCACTGCAAGCACCGCGCCCACGAGGACCCCGAGCACCTGGTAGCGAAACTGCAGCACGCGCGGCGTGCCCAGGCGCCAGCCGGTGGAGCGGTCCTGCTGCATGTCGCAGGCGACGCTGGTGGAGACCAGCAGGATGGCACCCGCCATGAGGCCGGCGCCGGGATCGGTCAGGCCCGCCAATGCCATCACCACCACCGAGACCACGAAGGCCGACGAGATCGGATTGGAATCGCTCACGCCGGTGGAGATGCCGTTGACGAGCGCAAAGAGAAACACCAGCGCGACCCCGAGCGCCAGGAACAACAGCGGCTGGCGCAGCAGCACGTGGCCGGTAGCGAGCGTGGCCGCACCCCAGGCGATCACCCACAGCACGAGGCGGCCGCGGTGCACGCGCCGCCACGTGTCTTCATCGGGTGCCGCGCGCTGGCGCTCGCCCGCCAGCACCTGCCGGAAGATCAGCGCCAGGTCGACGATCGCCGCGCCCATGATGGTGCCCAGCGCGATCAGGAACATGATCTTGCGAAAGGGATCGCCCGGCTCCAGCCAGCCGATGGACACGAAGAAGGGTTGCAGCGCCACACCGAGCAGGCCGCCGATCACCGCCGGCACGCCGATGCGCGCGCCCACCACCATGCCCGCGCCGAAGGTCGAAGCCGAAGTCTCGATCGCGCCCAGCACGGCGAGGCGCGGCACCAGCAGGCCCGCGGCGATGCCGCTGGCGACACCGGTCCCCAATTGCCGCACCGAGCGTTTCAGCAGGGTCGTGTCGGTCAGAGCGCGCAGGATGTTCGCCACTGCCAGGCCCGAGGGGAAGGCGAGGTGCAGCCGATCGACCAGCACCGGCGTGTACAGCATGCCGACGCCCACGCCGAACATGCCGATGCACACGAAATAGGCGACCAGTTGCCATAGCGGCGGCTGCGGCAGCCCCATCCAAACCATCGCCTGCACCAGCACGCCCATGCCGCTCATGCTGGCGACGGACGCCGCGGCGGTCTGGATGTAGTTGGCGCCGTGCTTGCCTTCGCTGCCGTAGCCGGCGGTCACGGCCGATCCGAGCAAGCCGGCCAGCACCTGCCCGCCGACGAAGAATCCGAGCGAGAAATTCATGTACGCCGCGGTGACGCCGGCCAGTGGCCCGAGCACCAGCATCCCGGTGGCGGCAAGCAGCAGGTGATAGGCCCAACTGCCCTGGGCAGGCAGCCAGCGCCAGCGCGGCGGCGTCATGCCCGGAGTATGTCTTTCTCCTTCCCCCTTTGGGGGAAGGTCGGGATGGGGGCGCCCCGCCCCGAAGCGCCCCCACCCCAGCCCTCCCCCGGAGGGGGAGGGAGCCATTCAGGGCCCCACCACCTTCTGCTCGATCGCGCCGAACACGCTCTGTCCATCCCGTGCCTTCATCTCGATGCGGATCGTGTCGCCGAACTGCATGAAGGAGGTGGTGGGCTGGCCGTCCTGGATGGTTTCGATGGCGCGCTTTTCGGCGATGCAGCTGTAGCCCCTGGGCCAGTCGGTCTTGCCATCGGCATCCGTGACGCCCTTGTTGCTGACCGTGCCCGAGCCGACGATGCTGCCCGCGCGCACGTTGCGCGTCTTGGCGATGTGCGCGATCAGCTGGCCGAAGTGGAAGGTCATGTCGGGCCCGGCCTCGCACATGCCCACGCGCCGGCCGTTCCAGCTGCTTTGCAGCACCAGGTTCACGCGGCCGCCGTCCCAGGCCTCGCCCAGTTCGTCGGGGGTCACGGCCACCGGGCTGAAGGCGGTGGCCGGCTTGCTCTGGAAGAAGCCGAAGCCCTTGGCCAGCTCGCCGGGAATCAGGTTGCGCAGGCTCCAGTCGTTGGCCAGCATCAGCAGGCGAACGCCGTCCAGTGCCTGCTCGGGCAAGGCGCCCATGGGCACGTCCCCGGTCACCACGGTGATCTCGGCTTCGAAGTCGATGCCCCACTCCTCGCTCAGGAAGCGCGCCTCCTGCGTCGGCCCCAGGAAGTCGTCGCTGCCGCCCTGGTACATCAGCGGGTCTTCGTAGTAGCTTTGCGGGACTTCTGCCTTGCGCGCGGCCCGCACCAGCTCGACGTGGTTGATGTAGGCCGAGCCGTCCGCCCACTGGTAGGCCCGGGGCAGCGGCGCCATGCACTGCCGCGGATCGAAGGGGAAGGCATGCCGCCCCTTGCCGGCATTGACCGAGTCGAAAAGGTCCTGCAATTGCGGGGCAAGGTAGTTCCAGTCGTCCAGCGCCTGCTGCAATCGGCTGGCAATGCCGGTCGCATAATGGGCCGACTGCAGGTCGCGCGAGACCACCACCAGTTGCCCGTCGCGCGAGCCATCCCTGTACGTCGCCAGCTTCATCGTGTCTGCCCTTGCGGATGGGATGCGCTGGAGCCCGCCGGGACCATGACGCACGGTTGAATGAATTTGCCCAAACGGAATTCTATCGACGCCGCGGGGTACGCGGGATGAAGCCGGCGCCGGCAGCACCCTGGCGGCGGCTTGCGCTGCTGGTGCTGCCCGTGTCGGCGGCGCACGTGGCTTTGCTGTCGCCCCCGCCGACCATCATGCAGCCGCTGTCGCAGTCCGCGTTGCGCTTCATCACGCGCAGCATGCAACTGCCCTCGCCCGCGCCCGTTGCACCGCCGCAGGAGGTGGCGATTGCAGCACGGCCTGCACTGCCCGCACCCGCCGCGCTGCCACGGCCTGCGCGCAGGGCCGTTCGTCCTGCCGCTATCCTGGCCGCAGCCACTGCGCCAGCGCCAGCGCCAGCGACAGATCGGGCTGCGCCCTCCGCGCCCGCGGCGACGCCCGCCGTCGCGCAGTCCTTCGCCATCCCCCCACCTGCGCGCCTGCACTACGAGGTGCTGGCCCAGGTCCACGGCGTGCCGGTCCAGGGCGAGGCGCACCTCGAGTGGCGCCACGACGGGCGGGAGTACGAGGCCCGGCTGGACATCGTCACTCCCGGGCTGCCCGCCCGCAGCCAGCGCAGCACAGGCCGCATCACGGCGCAGGGCCTGGCGCCCGGCTACTTTTCGGACAAGGCGCGCAACGAACAGGCCACGCATTTCGATCGGGACCATGAGCGCCTGGTCTTCAGCAACAACCGCCCGCAGGCCGCCCTGGCCGAGGGCATGCAGGATCGCCTGAGCGTCATCGTGCAGCTGTCGGCACTGTTGGCAGGCGACCCCGCGAAGTTTCCGGCCGGCACGCGGATCGCCATCCCCACGGCCAGCACGCGCGAAGCGGGGACCTGGACCTTCGTCGTGGAAGGCGAGGAAGACCTGCAGCTGCCGGGCGGCGCGGTGCACGCGCTGAAGGTGCAAAGACTGCTGCGCGGCGAGTACGACCAGCGCATGGAGCTGTGGCTCTCGCCGCAGATGGATTACGCCCCCGTGCGGCTGCGTCTGACAAACCCGGACGGTGGGGCGGTTGACCAGCGCTGGGCATCAACCGACAGGGGCTGAGTCCGCAGCGGCCTAAATTGCATCCATGGCCAATCCGGCCGGTCCCTGCGGCGAACCACTTTGAGTGCCACACTTGAATCGGAGCCTCCCGCAGCCAGCTATAGGCAAAAGGAACCAGATCATGCAAATGCTTTATGACTCCGATTCTTTCGTGGTGGTGCACTTGCAGGCCAACGAGCCCGGCGAGGGCGAAGCGCACCCCCCGCTGGTTCGGCATGGCTTCGAGATCGTCGACAAGCGCTCCAACAAGGAGGTCTACCTCGACGGCACCTGGGCCGACGCTTTCCAGCGCCAGATCAATGCCTGGCAGCTGAACACGCCCACACAGGAAGAGGTCGAAGAGACCCTCGACGGGTACGCGGAGCTGGCGCAGAACCCGTTGGTGATCCACTGAGCCTGGCTGGCACGAGAAGGAAGGGCGCGGTCTCCGCGCTTTTGCTTTTTGTTGGGGCGGCTCTAGCACCTGTGCCCTGACGCAGGAGGCCCGCAGGCCGCCGTTACTATCGGCCCATGCGCCTGCATCCTGCCTTTGCCTGTCTGTTGCTCGCGGCCTGCGCGGCTGCGACGCCCCTCCCCGATGTGTCCGGCGTGGATGCCTTGCTGCTGGGCGAACAGCACGACGCCAGCACGCAGCCGCCCCTGCAGCAGCGCTGGGTGGACACGCTGGCCCGCAGCGGCCGCCTCGGTGCGCTCACCCTCGAGATGGCCGACCGCGGCCACAGCACGGCGGGCCTGCCCTCCGCGGCCAGCGAGGAGCAGGTGCGCCAGGCCCTGGACTGGAACCGGCCCGGCGCCGGCTGGCCTTGGGAGCGCTATGCGCCGGCCATCATGACGGCCGTGCGGGCCGGCGTGCCGGTGCTGGGCGCGAACCTGCCGCGCGAGGAGCAGCGGGCGGCGATGAAGGATGACACGCTGGAAGTGCTGCTGGCGCCCGCCGCCCTGCACGAGCAGGAGCAGGCGATCCGCCGCGGCCACTGCGACCTGCTGCCGGATCAGCAGGTGCTGCCGATGACGCGGGTGCAGATCGCCCGCGACCGCGCCATGGCGCGGGCCATCGCCACGGCAGCCGTGCCCGGCAAGACCGTGGTGCTGATCGCCGGCGCCGGCCACGTCGCGCCGGAGCTCGGTGTGCCGCAGCACCTGCCGCGGCTCTTGGCCGCGCGCTCGCTGCTGCTGCCCGGCGAGGACACCGGCAAGGACTACTGCGCGGAGCTGCGCAAGTCCGCCCCAGGACGCACCATGGACCAGCGATGACCACCCTGATCGCCACGCACAGTGGCTCCTTCCATGCGGACGACGTGTTCGGCGTCGCGGTGCTTGCCGCGCTGTATCCCGACCATCGCATCGTGCGCACGCGCGACCCGCAGGAGATCGCGCCGGCGGATTTCGTGGTCGACGTGGGCGGGGTGTGGGATGCGGAGCGCGGCCGCTTCGACCACCACCAGCGCGGCTTCGGCGGTGCACGCATGCGCACCGAGGCCGACGGCAGCACCGCGCCCGCCGAGGGCTACGCCAGCGCCGGGCTGGTCTGGCGCGCGTTCGGCCTCGCGTATGTGCAGCGCTTTGCCGCGCAGATGGAATGCACGCTCGACGAGGCCGCGCTTTCGCAGGTCGCGGAAGATGTGGATGCTTCGCTCGTGCGCTATCTCGACCTGGTCGACACGGGCGCACAGGAAGTGGCGCCGGGGATCTTCGGCCTCTCCAGCCAGATCGCGCTGTTGAACAGCACCTGGCTGGAAGAAGCACCACTCGACCGCGCTGGCAGGGCGCACTTGCAGGTCGAGCGCTTCGGCGAGGCGATGGCGCTCGCGCGGCGGCTGCTCGATCGCTTCCTGCTGCGGCGCATCGGCCAAACGCTGGCCGCGGACAAGGTGCGTGCTTCGCAACGCCTGTTCGGCGGCCGCGTGCTGCACCTGGCGGACGGTGGCCTGCCATGGACGCGCGTCGTCGTGGAGGAAATGCCGGACGTGCTGCTGGTGGTCTATCCCGAGGAATCGTCGGGTCAGCACCAGATCCGCACGGTGCCGGTGACGCTCGGCTCCTTCGACTCGCGCATGGACCTGCCCGCCGCCTGGGCGGGCCTGCGCGAAGGGCAACTCGCTGGCGCGATCGGCGTGCCCGACGCGGTGTTCTGCCACTCCAATCTGTTCATCGCGGGGGCGCGCAGCCTGGAGGGGGCGATGAGGATGGCGGGGATGGCGCTGGGGATCTCATCGCGGACTTAGCAAGGATGTCATCCCGGGCTTGACCCGGGATCCACGACGGCGCTCGCACACCGCCGCCTGGATTGCGGGTCAAGCCCGCAATGACATCCTTGGTGGACATCCCTCGTGGACATCCTTCGTGCACCTCCCTCGCGCGCCGCGCCCGTGACGCGGCCGCGCCGCTCCTACCGGTGCGCCCTGATCGAATCCGCCAGCGTGTTCACGAGCGTGTCGATGTGCGACTTCTCCACGATGTAGGGCGGTGCGATCACCACGGTGTCCCCGGCGGGGCGCACCAGCGCGCCCTTCTTGAAGCAGTCGATGAAGATGTCGTAGGCGCGCTTGCCGGGAGAGCCCGCCATGGGCGCGAGTTCGACCGCGGCCGCGAGCCCGAGGCTGCGGATGCCGATCACGTTCGGCAGGCCCTTGAACGTGGAATGGAACGCATCGCCCAGCACCTTGCCCATTTCCGCGGCGCGCGGAAACAAGGCGTCCTTCTGGTACAGGTCCAGCGTGGCCACGGCGGCCGCGCAGGCGACCGGGTGGCCGGAATACGTGTAGCCGTGGAAGAACTCGATGACGTGCTCGGGCGCGTCGGTCTTCATCATCGCGTCGTAGATCTTGTCGCGGCAGATCACGCCGCCCAGGGGGATCACGCCGTTGGTGACCGCCTTGGCGAAATTGAGCATGTCCGGCACCACGCCGTAGTAGTCGGCGCCGAAGTTGGTGCCCATGCGGCCGAAGCCGGTGATCACCTCGTCGAAGATCAGCAGGATGCCGTGCTTGTCGCAGATCTCGCGCAGGCGCTTCAGGTAGCCCTTGGGCGGGATGTACCAGCCGGCGGATCCCGCGATCGGCTCGACGATGATCGCCGCCACGTTGCTCGGATCGTGCAGCGGCAGGATGCGCTGCTCCAGTTCGAGCAGGTAGTCTTCCTGCGACTCGGGCTCGCGGTTGTGGATGTACGGGTTGGCCGGGTCGTTGATGAAGCGCATGTGGTCCACGCGCGGCAGCAGCGCCGTGCCGTACACCTTGCGGTTCGCCGGGATGCCGCCCACGCTCATGCCGCCGAAGCCGACGCCGTGGTAGCCCTTCTCGCGGCCGATGAAGACGCTGCGATGCCCTTCGCCGCGGGCGCGGTGATAGGCCAGCGCCACCTTCAGCGAGGTGTCCGCGGCTTCCGAGCCCGAGTTGCAGAAGAGCACCTTGTTCAGGTCGCCAGGGGCCATCGCCGCGATCCTTTCGGCGGCCAGGAAAGCCTGGTCGTTGCTCGCCTGGAACGCCGTCGCGTAGTCCAGCGTATCGAGCTGCTTCTTGATCGCTTCGTTGATCGGCTTGCGGTTATGGCCAGCACCCACGCACCACAGGCTGGAGATGCCGTCGATCACCTGGCGGCCGTCGTGGGTGGTGAACACCATGCCGTCGGCCGCCGTGAAGACCCGCGGCTCCTTGCGGAAATGGCGGTTGGGCGTGAAGGGCAGCCAGTGGCTGTCCATGTTGAGGTCGAGGGTGGCCATCGGGATCTCCTGGAACGTGCCGCCATTTTGCGCCCTGCCACAATGAGGGGCATGTCCGCTGCCTACATCCTCACCCTCTCCTGCCCGGACCGTCCGGGGATCGTCCATGCCGTCTCGGGCTTCCTGCTGGAACGCGGCGGCAACATCGAGGAGGCGGCGCAGTACAACGACCACGACACCGGCCTGTTCTTCATGCGCGTGCGCTTTGCCTGCGGGCAACTCACGCAGGCCGACCTGCGCACGCAGCTTGCCTTCTTTGCCGAGGGCTTCCAGATGAACTGGAGGCTGCACGACTCCACGCAGCCGATGAAGACGGTGATCTTCGTCAGCAAGGAAGGCCACTGCCTGAACGACCTGCTGTTTCGCTGGAAGAGCGGCCTGCTGCCGCTCGACATCCGCGCGATCGTGTCGAATCACCGCGAGTTCTACCAGCTGGCCGCCAGCTACAACGTGCCCTTCCACCACATCGCCATCACGGGTGCGACCAAGGCGCAGGCCGAGGCGCGCCAGTACGAGGTGATCGAGGCCGAGGGCGCGGAGCTGGTGGTGCTGGCGCGCTACATGCAGATCCTCTCGGACGACCTGTGCCGGAAGTTGTCCGGCCGGGCGATCAACATCCACCACAGCTTCCTTCCCAGCTTCAAGGGCGCCAAGCCGTATTACCAGGCGCACGACCGCGGCGTGAAGCTGATCGGCGCCACGGCGCACTACGTGACCGCCGACCTCGACGAAGGCCCGATCATCGAGCAGGACGTGGCGCGCGTGGACCACAGCTACACGGTGGAAAGCCTCACCGCGCAAGGCCGCGACACCGAGAGCATGGTGCTGGCGCGCGCGGTGAAGTGGCACAGCGAACACCGCGTGCTGGTGAACGGGCACAAGACGGTGATTTTCCGCTAGCGCCCTCTTGAACCTCCGCGCCGCAATGGCGACAATCCCCGCGTCGCTCATCTCCGGCCCTGCCATGACTGCCGCCCTGAAGATCGCACCCGCCGCAGCCAACGTTCCCCTCACCCCGGCGCAAAAGCGCTTCAACACGTTGCTGCGGCAGATCGGGCAGGCGCGCCAGACCCTCGCCGCCTGGCACGAGAACATCGGCGGCTATCGCCTGGCCCATGCCGGCGTGCTGCTGCCGCTCGAGGCTGAACTGCTCGCTGCGCACAGGCAGTGGGCGTTTGCGCTGGACCAGCTGCTCGGCCAGCCAGGCTGGACCAAGACGGAGCGCGCGACGCTGCGTGAACTGATCTGCCAGGCCGCCGGGGAACTGCTGGAGGCGCGCGGTGAGGACGCCGCGCTCAAGGCTCTGTTCGACCGGCATGCCGATGTCGATTTCGACACCGAGCGGCGCGAGTCGGCCCTGCTCATGAAGGACGTGACGGAGGCCATCACCGGCCTGGACCTGGGCGACGATACCGGCATCGAAAGCGAAACCGACTTGTTCGCGCGCATGGAACAGGAGTTCCAACAGCGCGTTGCTCAAGAGGAGGCGGTCCGCAGCGCGCGCACCGCACGCCGCGGCAAGAGCGCCGCGCAGCAGCGGCGCGAAGCAGAGGCGCAGCAAGCCACGCAGTCGGTGCGCGAGATCTTCCGCAAGTTGGCCAGCGCCCTGCATCCCGACCGGGAAACCGATCCCGGCGAACGCGCTGCCAAGACTGCGTTGATGCAGCGCGTGAACCAGGCCTATGCCGCCAACGACCTCCTGGCATTGCTGGAACTGCAATTGCAGATCGAGCAGATCGATGTCGGCCACCTCGCCTCTGCCAGCGCTGAGCGGCTGAAGCACTACAACAAGGTGCTGGCGGAGCAGCTGGCCGAGATCCAGACGGAGATCGCAGAAACCGAATTGAACTGGCGCGCAGAATTCGGCCTTGAGCCCCTGTGCGGAACGGATCCGCGCAAGCTCGGGCAGGTGCTCGAGCAGACCAGCCGCCAATGGCGCGCCGAGCTCGCGCAAACGCAGCGGGACCTGCGCATGCTGACCGACGTCGCCGCGACCAGGCGCTGGCTCAAGCGCGAGCGCCAGATGCGGCGGGAAAGCGCATTCGACGCCTTCCCGTTTTGACCGGCTTCGGTCGTCTCCACTCCGCGCCCGCCGCAAAATCTTTCATCCCGGGCGCCGCGGCCCCGTAAAGTGCAGGCCATGAACGCCCCCGCCGATCCCGAAGCCCTGCAGCGTGCCGAGCGGCAGGCGCAGGTCGTCGCCGCCTTGAAGCCGCTGCTGCCGCAAGGCGCGCTGATCTGGCACGCCGAAGACACCACGCCGTACGAATGCGACGGCCTCACGGCCTATCGCCAGCGGCCGCTGGTGGTGGCCTTGCCCGAGTCCGAGCAGCAGGTGCAGGCAGTGCTGAAGGCCTGCCACGCACTGCGCGTGCCGGTGGTGGCGCGCGGTGCCGGCACGGGCCTCTCGGGCGGCGCGCTGCCGCATGCGCTGGGCGTGACGCTGTCGCTGGCCAAGTTCAATGCGATCCAGCAGATCGATCCGGTCGCGCGGACGGCCCTCGTGCAATGTGGCGTGCGCAACCTGGCGATCAGCGAGGCGGCCGCCAGCTACGGCCTGTACTACGCGCCCGATCCATCGAGCCAGATCGCCTGCACCATCGGCGGCAACATCGCGGAGAACTCCGGCGGGGTGCACTGCCTGAAGTACGGCCTGACCGTGCACAACGTGCTGAAGATCCGCGGCTACAACGCCGCGGGTGAGCCGGTGGAATTCGGCAGCGATGCGCTCGACGCGCCCGGCTATGACCTGCTGTCCATCGTGATCGGCAGCGAGGGCATGTTGGCCGTGGCGGTGGAGGTCACGGTGAAGCTGATCCCCAAGCCGCAGCTCGCGCGCTGCATCATGGCCAGCTTCGACGACATGCGCAAAGCGGGTGACGTGGTGGCGGCCGTGATCGCCGCCGGCATCATCCCGGCCGGCCTGGAGATGATGGACAAGCCGATGACCGCCGCGGTGGAAGACTTCGTGCATGCCGGCTACGACCTGACGGCCGAAGCGATCCTGCTGTGCGAGAGCGACGGCACCAACGAGGAAGTCGAAGAGGAGATCGGCCGCATGAGCGCGGTGCTGCGCGAGGGCGGCGCCACTGCCATCGCGGTGAGCCGCGACGAGGCCGAGCGCCTGCGCTTCTGGAGCGGGCGCAAGAATGCCTTCCCCGCGTCCGGCCGCATCAGCCCCGACTACATGTGCATGGACTCCACCATCCCGCGCAAGCGGCTGGCGGACATCCTGCTGGCGATCCAGGAGATGGAGAAGAAGTACCAGCTGCGCTGCGCCAACGTGTTCCATGCCGGCGACGGCAACCTGCATCCGCTGATCCTGTTCGACGCCAACGACGCCGACCAGCTGCATCGCTGCGAGCTGTTCGGCGCCGACATCCTGGAGACCAGCGTCGCGATGGGCGGCACGGTCACCGGCGAGCACGGTGTCGGCATCGAGAAGCTCAATTCGATGTGCGTGCAATTCAGCCCGGAGGAGCTGGAGCAGATGCGCGGCGTCAAGCGCGCCTTCGATCCCGAGCAGTTGCTGAATCCGGGCAAGGTGGTGCCCACGCTGAACCGCTGCGCCGAATACGGAAAGATGCTGGTGCGCGGCGGCCGGATCGCGCACCCGGACCTGCCGCGGTTCTGAGCTTGCTCAGGGCTTGCAGGCGGTGTCGGTGATGACGATCGCGTCCTTGCCGATGTCCTTCTTCTCGTCCTGCTGGCGGATCGCCTCCTGCACGAAGAGGTGGGCGAAGGTCACCACCTGGTTGTTGACCGGGTTGTTCACCGTGACGGGCACCGGGGCCGACGACGGGACGGGCACCGACACGGGCGGCGGCGAAATGCCGGCCGGCGCCACCAGCAGCGCGCCGTCGCGGTAGCTGATGGTGTAGTTCGACGGCAAGAACGCGGGGCCAGCCGCGGCGGCACTGGCCGTGATTGCATAGGAATCCGGCTTGGCGCTCGCGGACGCGCCGGCACTGGCGACGGTGACCGAGGGCACGCTCTCACCGGCGATCAATCCGCTGGTTGTGAACTCGCTTCCGTTGAAGCGCAGCGTATCGCCTTCGAGCTTGGTTGCGTCATTGGCGCTGATCGTCAGCGCCGCCGGCGTGATGGTCAAGGCGCCGCCGGTGAAGTGCACCGCATAGCCCGCGACACCGAGGCTGCCCTGCGTCAGCGCATAGGAGCCTACGTTCTTCGACAGCGCCGGGGCCGCGAGAATTCCCGTGGCAAGGTCTTGCAGGAAGACGTTGCCATAGAGGCTCGCATCGACGAGGCCGTCGACGAACACGTCCAGTCCACGGAAACCGAGCGTGCCGTCATACACCTTGCTGGCGGAGCCGACCGTGATGTTCGCCTCCGGCTGCAACGCGAAGACGTAGCGGTTGCCCGCCTCGGTGATGCTCGCCGGCGCAGCCGACGCGAAGCTGCGGTTCCACAGCGCCATGTTACCGGAGGGGAGAGCGCCCGGTGCGAGGTCGCCCGACTCGACGACGAACCGGAGGCCGTCCGGATTCGGCAGATAGATCAGCCAGCGACCGGATGGCGTGGCGATGCCGCCGCCCTGGCCGACCTGGAGCGTCTGGGCCGAGAGCACCAGGGCGTTGCCCGCCGCGGCGCTGCTGATGGTGCCGTCCAGGACCAAGGCGCCGGCGGTGATCTGCACGTTGCCCGTGCTTGCGATGTCGGTCAACGCAGCGATCGTGACGTTGTCGCCGCGGAGCGTGACAGGGCCGCTGGCGATCGCGGGGCCGCTGGTGCCCGGGACCTCCGTATTCGGGGCGGAGAGCCCCTGGCCGTCCAGCACGATGCGCTGGCCCGCCGTCACGAGGATCTCGCCCCCCGCGCCGGAAAGCGCGCTGCTCACACTGTCCCGGCTTGCCGTGTCGTCGCTGGCCAAGACACTCCCGCCGCGGGTATCGATCCGGTGCAGGGATACGCTTCCGGTGTCCGCCGTGACGCTGACCTTCCCGCCATTGCCGACCGTGGACGTTGTCGGGAGAGGCGCGGCCGTGTAGATCCTGGCGAGCAGGGTGACCTCTCCTTCACCTTCCGGGAAGAAGCTCGCGCCGACTGCGCGGATGGCATTGCCGGTGATGTCGCTCGCCGCATGCAGGGTGACATTGCCGCCGTCCTGGGCGCCGTAGCCGTAGCCGTAGCCGCTCGAATCCACCACGTTGAACGAGAGCGAGCCGCGCTGCGCATCGAGCGTGATGGAACCGTCGACCAATGAGTCCGGATTGCCGGAACTGCCGGAAGTGCTGAAGGTGCCGCTGCCGGTGATGTTGTTGCCCGCCACGACGCTGATCGGCCCGCCGTAGGAATACACGCTGGACTGCGGACTGAAGTAGATATCGCTGCCGGCAGTGACCGTGACGCCCGTGGAGCCGTACAGCGAACTTCCGCTGCTGCCGTACCTGCCGACGTTCACCGCGCCGGCCGTCGAGACGCTGAGCGCCCCGCTGTTGGCCTGCACATAGCCGTCGATGTTCACGTCGCGAGCGACATACCCTGCGGCACCGGACAGCGTCTCGAGGGCCACGGAGCCCGCCGTGATCGAGGCGCCACCGGCGACGCTCAGGCTGCCGTTGCCGGCGGTGAGGTGAACGAGCGAATCGGGGTGGGTTGCGTTGATGTTGCCGTTGACGTCGATGCCCTTGTCGGCTTGCAACGTGAGGTGCGAGGCAGTGCCCCAGGTGATCACGGCATTCGGGTCGATCGTGATCTGGCCGCCAGTGCCGTAGTTGCTGTATCTGTTTGCCGTCGAAGTCGTCACCAGCACATTCGCTTGCGTAAGTTCGTAGTTGATCTTGGCGTCGGAAAGAAGCGTCACGGTCCCCGAGGTCAAAGGCCGGAACACGCCGGCGACAGCGTCGTCGATGTTCACCGCCGGATACACCGGCGGCAGCGTGCCCTCCGGCAAGGGTGTGTCGTGGAAGATCGTCACATCCTCCGAATCCAGCAGCAACGTCCCCATCGTCCCCAGCGGCGCCCGCAGGTCCACCCAGCCGGTGTACTCCAGCCCCTGCTTCCCCGACACCTCCGCAAATCCGCCGTTCCCGCCCTGCGCCCCGCCGCGGGCGGAGATCTGTCCGTACATGCGCGTGACCTCGTCCGACCACACGATCACGCGGCCGCCGTCGCCCTGCTGCGTGGCGTCCGCCTGGATCGTCGCGTCCGCATCCACATAGGTGCGTGCCGCATTGGGCACCGCTGCGTTCGCGCCCCGGTAGTCGCCGCCGACGCGCACCTGGCCGCCGCCACTCGCCCCGCTGGCATCCAGCAGCGCGCCGGCCAGCAGGCCCACGCGCTCGCCCAGCACGTCGATGCTGCCGCCCTTGCCGCCGGTGGCCCGCGCTTCGATGCGTCCGTCCACCAGGCTGTCGCCGCCGGTAGCCTGCAGCACGACCTTGCCGCCCGCGATGCTCACGGCCTGCGCCTGCACCAGGCCGCTGTGGCGCAAGGTGCCGGCGAAGATGCCGACCGCGTCGCCCCGCAGCGTGCCCAGGTTCACCGCCTGGTCGCCGGCCTGCACATCGAGATGAATGCCTTCCAGGCCGCGGCCGCTGATCTCCACCTTCTGGCCCGCGGCCAGGATGGTGGCGCCGTCGCTCTGGATCAGCGCCGTGCTGGCGGTCTGCACGTTCGGCGCGACCAGCACGATGTCGCCGCCTTGCGCGCGGATCGTGCCCCCCACCGTCAAGCCGGCGCTGTTGCCCTGATTGCTGAAGCGCATGCGCCCGGCGATGGCGTCGGCTTCGCTCATCTGCAGGGTCGACGCCGTGAAGCCCGCCGTGTCCACCACCGCGCCCGTGCCCACCGCAATGCCGGCCGGATTCACCAGCACCAGCCGGCCGTTGGACCGCAGCGTGCCGAAGATGGCGGAGGGATCCGGCCCGACGACCCGATTGATCGAGGTGCTGGCGGCCGAAGGTTGGTCGAACTGCGTGATGCTGCCGGCCGGCACCGAGAAGCTTTGCCAGTTGAGCGCCGAGTGATTCGTGCCCGGCGCGTTCTGCGTGGTCACGACCAGGTTGTTGCCGCTGCGCACGAGACTGGCCTGCCCGGCGATCACCTGTGCGCCCGTCGCTTGCGCGGCAGCGGTTCCGCACTGCCCCGCAAAGACAGCCGCCACGGCGAGCGCGGCGGCAGCGGGACGGAAGCCGGCATGCACCGGCGTGCGGACGGCGCGGCGCCGCGCGACCGTGCGCACGGGCCTGGAAGGGACGCTGGACATTGTTTCGCTCCTGATGTCGCGCCGCTCGGGCCGTGGCCGTGTGCGCGATTTCGCCCGTCGGGTTTGCATCGCCTCCGCGCCTTGCGGTGGGTGCCCCGTTTGAACTGAGCCGTAAAGGTAGCATGCCGTAACAACTGTGGCAATGTGCCAATCGGGAGAGTCACGCGTGCATTGCGAGGGCCGGGCGACGCAAGGCGCCGCACCCGGAACGCTGTCGCCCCCTTGCTAACATTCCGTGAAAAAGTGCCATGCCCCTGTTCGTCAGCATCGCCTCGTATTGCGATCCCCTCTTGACGGCCACCCTGCAGCGTGCCGTGGCCACGGCCGCGCAGCCGCGGCATCTGCACTTCGGGGTGGTCGACCAGTCCCCGGTCGGCAGCCCGCGGATCCCGGCGCCGGCGCCGGCGCCGGCGCGGCTGAGCCAGGTGCAACTGGACCTGCGCGACGCGCGCGGCCCCTGCTGGGCGCGGGCGATCGCGATGTCGCTCTACGACGGGGAGGAGTGGTTCCTGCAGCTCGATGCGCACATGGACTTCGACCCGGGTTGGGACGAGCGCCTGATCGCGCAGGCGCAGGCCCTGGGCGCGCCGCGCCAGCGGCTGGTGATTTCCTCGTATCCCGATGCCTTGCGCGTGGTGGCCGGCCAGCTGGTGCGCCGGCCGACCACGCCCGGCGTGCTGGCGCAGGTGGTCAAGCCGGGATCACGCTTCGAGCCCGGCCACCCGGTGCTGGGCTTCGAGGCGCACGTGGTGGAGACGGACCGGGCACTGCCTGCCTTCCACGTCGGCGCCGGCTGCCTGTTCGCGCCGGGCTGGATCACGCAGGCGGTGCCGTACGACCCGTGGCTGTACTTCCACGGCGAGGAGCAGGCCCTGGCACTGCGCCTCTACACGCGAGGCTGGGAGCTGTTCCACATGCCGGGCCTGCCGATCCACCACCTGTACAACGATGCCGCCTCCGGTGCGCCGGCGCGCCCGCTGCATTGGAATGCGCAGCACGAGGCGCAGCGGGAGGTGCGCTGGTGGGCCCTGGAGCAGCGCGCGCGGGCGCGGCTGCAGGCGCTGGTCGAAGGGCAGGATCTCGGGGTCTACGGGCTGGGACAGGAACGCAGCGTGGCGCAGTTCGCGGCCTTCAGCGGGATCGATTACGCCGCGCGCACCCTGGCGCCCTCGGCCTTCGTGCCGCGCGCTGCGGCCTAGGTCGAACTCCCGCGCAGCACTCCTTGCGCCAGGCACAGGTCGGCCCAGGCCTTGGCCTTGTCCGGCAGGTTGCGCAGCAGGTAGGCGGGGTGATAGGTCACCACCACGGGCACGCCGTTGTAGTCGTGCACGCGGCCGCGCAGACGGCCGATCGGTTCGTTCGATTGCAGCAGCGTCTGCACGGCGAAGCGGCCCATCGCCAGGATGATCTTCGGCTGCAGCAGCTCCACCTGCCGCCGCAGGAAGGGCTCGCACTGCGCGATCTCCTGCGGCTCCGGATTGCGGTTGCCCGGCGGCCGGCACTTGAGCACGTTGGCGATGTAGACGCGCTGGTGCCGCGAGAGCGACAGGGCCGCCAGCATGTTGTCCAACAGCTTGCCGGCCTGGCCCACGAAGGGCTCGCCCTCGCGGTCCTCGTTCTCGCCGGGCGCCTCGCCCACGATCAGCCAGTCGGGATGCAGGTCGCCGACGCCGAACACGGTGTTGTGCCGGCCCTCGCACAGCCCGCAGGCACGGCAGGTGGCCACCGCCTCGCCGAGGGCCTCCCACTGCATCGCCTCGATGCCCGGCATGCGCTGGCGGGGGGGAGCGTCCGGGCGCAGCGGTGTGGGCAGGGCGACGGGTCGCTCCGCCCGCACGGCGACGGGCTCCGGCGACCGCGCAGCGGGTCGGACCTCGACGGGCGCCACCTCGACGGCGATTGCCTCCGTCTCCTCGACCTGCCCCTGCATCGAGAGATCAACCGGGGTGGCTTCGGGCCAGAACACCCGGATGCCCATCTCCTGGAGCATCGCCCGTTGCCGCGCGTCGAGTTGCAGGCTCATAGCTTGTAGCTCATGACGATGGCGTCTTCGCGGCCCTGGTCCGCGGGATAGTAGTTCTTGCGTTCGCCCACGCGCCGGTAGCCATAGCGCAGGTAGATCTGCTGGGCCCTCACGTTGCTGGTGCGCACCTCCAGCCACAGCCACTGCGCGCCCTGCCCGCGCGCCCACAGCGCCAGCGCGTCCAGCATGATGCGGCCCCAGCCCTGGCGGTGGTACATCGGGTCGACGGTAATGTTCAGCAGGTGGACTTCGTCGACCCCGCACATGGCCACGAAGTAGCCGAGGATCGTGTCGCCCGCGCACAGCAGCTGCCCCTGGTAGCCCGAGCGCAGCGAGTCGGCGAAATTGCCCCGGGTCCACGGGTGTCCATAGGCCCGCCGCTCGATACCCACGACCTCGTCCAGGCGGGACTCGGTCATGGGCTCGAAGCCCGCTTCGATGGTCTTGAACACCGCGCTCATTCGGATCCCGTCCTGGACGTGCCGCGAAGCGATTCCTTGCGCGCGCGGTCGGCCGCACGCTCTGCCGTAGTTTGCGCCACTTTGTCGCGAATGTAGAGCGGCAATGCCTGCGCTGCGGGATGCGCGGCCGAGTCCGCCAGCAAGGCGGGCGCGAGTCGCAACAGCGCGCGCGCCGTCGGCAGCGCGGTCACCTGCGGTGCATCCGGCGGCAAGCGGCCGGGGTGCAGCGCATGGGCGTTGCCGGCGATGGTCCAGTCCGGCGGCACCGGCACGTCCTCGGGCCGGCCGAGTGCCGGTGGCTGCACCGTTCGCCAGCAGACGCCCTCCCGCTCGTACGCCGCAAAATAGACCTCGCCCATCCGCGCGTCCAGCAGGGCGACGATGCGGCTGGCGCCGGACTGCGCGTGCGCCTCCTCGGCGATGGCAAGCAGCGTGTCCACGGGCAGCACGGGCAGGCCGGCGCCGAAACCCAGGCCCTGCGCCACCGCGGCCGCGGTACGCAGTCCGGTGAAGGAACCCGGGCCGCGGCCAAAGACGATCGCGTCCAGCTGCGACAGCACCAGTCCGGCTTGCTGCAGCAAGCGCTCGATCGCGGGGATCAGCGTGGCCGAGGCGTGCGCGCCGCCACTGCCCGTGTGCTCCAGCACGGGCGCGCCCTCTCCCGCGTCGACGGCGATGGAAAGGGTTTCGGTGCTGGTGTCGAAGGCGAGGAGTTTCACGGGCGGCCGGGCAGAACCCGCCATTATCGAATGGTTCCGCGATCCCATAATGGCGCGCATGTTGCGCTGGTTCCGCCTTGCCTGCTGCCTCTTGCTTGCCGCCTCGGGCTCGGCCTTTGCCCAGGCCCTGCCGCCCGAGTTCGAGCGCGCCCTCGCCGACGGCGGCCTGCCGGCCGATGCCGTGGTGGTGCTGGTCGCGCCGGCCGAGGGCGGGCCGCCACGCGTGGCCCACCGTCTCGACGTGCCGGTCAATCCCGCTTCCATCGCCAAGCTGGCCACCACTTTCGCGGCGCTCGACCTGCTGGGGCCGACCTTTGCCTGGACCACGCCGGTCTACTTCGACGGGCCGGTGCGCGGCGGGGTGCTGCAAGGGAACCTGGTCATCAAGGGGCAGGGTGACCCCAAGCTGGTGATCGAGCGCCTCTGGCTGCTGTTGCGACGGGTGCAGGCGCTGGGCGTGCACAGCATCGCGGGCGACATCATCCTGGACCGCAGTGCCTTCACGCTGCCGCCGCACGATGCGGCCGCGTTCGACGGGCAACCCCTGCGCCCCTACAACGCCAGCCCCGATGCCCTGCTGGTGAATTACAAGGCGGTCACGGTGACGCTCACGCCCGAGGGCAACCAGGCGCGCGTGCGGGCCGATCCACCGCTGGCCGGCGTGCAGTGGCCGGCGACCGTGCCGCTGGCCGCCGGCGATTGCGGTGACTGGATCACGGCGCTCGCAGCCGACTTCGGCAATCCGTCCCGGGTGCGCTTTGCCGGCCGCTTCCCGCGCGCCTGTGGCGAGCAGGTCTGGCAGGTGGCCTTTCCCGATCCCGCCGGCTATGGCGCCCGGGCGATCGCGGCACTCTGGCAGGACATGGACGGCCATCTCGGCGGGCAGGTGCGCGACGGCAGCGTGCCCGCCGGCCTGAAGCCCGCCTTCGAATTCGCGTCGCCGCCGCTGGCGGAGGTGATTCGCGACATCAACAAGTTCAGCAACAACGTGATGGCGCAGCAGGTCTTCCTGACACTGAGCCTGCAACAGCGCGGGACGGGCAGCTTCGAGGCCTCGCGCGAGGTGCTGCGCAACTGGTGGCGCGATCGCCTGGCCAGCGATCCGCCGGTGACGCTGAACGGCTCGGGCCTGTCGCGTGGCGAGAGCATCACCGCGCGCCAGCTCGGCACCTTGCTGCAGGCGGCCTGGCTCTCGCCGCTGATGCCGGACCTGATGGCTTCGCTACCGGCGCTGGGCCTGGACGGCACCCTGCGCCGCAGCCGCCAGAACGTCGGCCTGGCGCACCTCAAGACGGGCAGCTTGAACGAGGTCTCCGGTGTGGCGGGCTACGTGCACGGTCCGCAGGGGCGGCGCTATGTGCTGGTCGCGATCGCGAACCATCCCAAGGCTGCGGCATTGCGCGCGGCGGTGCAGGTGCTCGTCGAGTGGACGGCGCGGTTACCCTGAACCCTGTGCGACCCGGCAGGTCATTGCGGGGTCCACCCACTGCTGTCCGGAATCCCGCAGCTTGCTGCCTGGCCCTTGCTCCACTTGCGCTGTGAAGCTGCAGGGCCGTCGCGCAAGACGCTGTGCGGTGCGCAACTGGGCAAGCTGCGCCTGCTTTTGCGCCCTCCGATTGAGCCGAACGCGCCAGTTGGCCAACCGCGCCTGCCCGTGGCTGCGCCATCACGGCACTGCAAGCAAAGACGCGTGCGGGCGGGCTGTGGCGCGCATGAAGGCGGGGCGCCTGCGCTGGCCGGTCTTGCGGCCCAGCGGGGCTACGAGAGCGCGTAGCGCGAATCGAGCCCCGCGTACGTGCACTGACTCGCGGACGTGTGATCGAGCGGAGAGTTTGGCTGCGCAGCAGTCAAACTCGCAGCGAGTTCGGCCGCGGGGCCGCAAGACCGGCCAGCGCAGGTTTGCCCGATCGCGCCTGGCGCGATCGGGACGCCCCGCCGCGCGCCGCAGCCCGCCCGCACGCGGCTTTGCCGCCCCCGGTCGCTCCTCGTGGCGCACTGACAGCAACACTTTTTCAAGTCTCCCTGACGTTGCTCGGCCTCTTCCGGGTCTGAATAGGGACATGTAGAACGTGCTATTCCGGACAGCAGTGGGTCGAGCCCGGGATGACATCCAACATCCCGGGATGACATCCACTGTGCCCGGCATGACATCCATCCGCCCGAAGGTGTTGGTTCCCCGCCATCCCCCACGCGATGACTCGGGAGACACTCCCCCAGCGCAGTAAGCTCTTGCTTGCGCATGACGTACTCGCTCAACACCCTGACGGATGCCGCTCCCGCGCCCTCCGCCGCCCGCGCGGGCCTGGCCCGCTTTGCCCACGAGACGGCGCTGGTGCTCGGCGCCGCGGCGCTCGTGTTCTGGCTGCTGGCCATGGCCAGCCACTCCGGGCTCGATCCCGCCTTCTCCACCTCCGGTGACGGCGCTGGCGTGCGCAACTGGGGCGGACGCCTCGGTGCCTGGCTGGCCGACGGCTGCTACTTCCTGCTTGGCTACTCCGCCTGGTGGTGCATCGCCGCCGGCGTGCGCGCCTGGCTCGCCTCGCTCGCGCGCTGGATGCGTGCCGACCACCCCGTGCCTGCCGTACCGGGCCGGCGCTGGCTGCAGCGCCGGCTCGCCTTCTGGCTCGCACTGCCCGTGCTGCTGACGGCGAGTTGCGGCCTGGAATGGTCACGCCTGTATCGCTTCGAGGCACGCCTGCCGGACCACGCCGGTGGCGCGCTTGGCTACCTCGTGGGCCCCGCCGGCGTGAACTGGCTGGGATTCACCGGATCCGGCCTGGTGTTCATTGCGCTGGCCGTGCTGGCCGCCGGCATCGTGTTCCGCTTTTCCTGGAGTCACGTGGCCGAGCGCGTCGGCGCCGTGATCGACGGCTTCATCACGTCGCGGCGCGCGAAGCGCGAAGTGGCCGAGGACATCGCCGTCGGCCAGCGTGCCGCCCGCGAACGCGAAGAGACGCTGCAGGAAGAGCGCGTCGTGATCGAGGAGCACCACCCCGTGCCCGTGCTGATCGAGCCGGTGGTGGTCGACCTGCCCAAGAGCGAGCGCGTCGCCAAGGAGCGGCAGAAGCCGCTCTTCTCCGAGATGCCGGACAGCAAGCTGCCGCAGGTCGACCTGCTCGATGGCGCATCGGGCCGGCAGGAGACGGTCGCCCCCGAGACCCTGGAGATGACCTCTCGCCTGATCGAGAAGAAGCTGAAGGACTTCGGCGTCGAGGTGCGGGTGGTGCTGGCCCAGCCCGGCCCCGTCATCACCCGCTACGAGATCGAGCCGGCCACGGGCGTGAAGGGCTCGCAGATCGTCAACCTGGCCAAGGACCTGGCGCGCTCGCTGTCGCTGGTGTCGATCCGCGTGATCGAGACCATCCCGGGCAAGAACTTCATGGCGCTGGAACTGCCCAATGCCAAGCGGCAGTCGATCAAGCTGTCGGAGATCCTCGGCTCGCAGGCGTACAACGAGGCGAAGTCGCAGCTCACGCTGGGCCTGGGCAAGGACATCATCGGCAATCCCGTGGTCGCGGACCTCGCGAAGATGCCGCACGTGCTGGTGGCCGGCACCACCGGCTCGGGCAAGTCGGTCGGTATCAACTCGATGATCCTGAGCCTCTTGTACAAGGCCGAGGCGCGCGACGTGCGCCTGTTGATGATCGACCCCAAGATGCTGGAGATGTCCGTCTACGAGGGCATCCCGCACCTGCTGTGCCCGGTGGTCACCGACATGAGGCAGGCGGCCAACGGCCTCACGTGGTGCGTCGCCGAAATGGAGCGGCGTTACAAGCTCCTGTCCAAGATGGGCGTGCGCAATCTCGCCGGCTACAACACCAAGATCGACGAGGCCAAGGCCAGGGGCGACTTCATCTACAACCCCTTCAGCCTCACGCCCGACAGCCCCGAGCCGCTCGATCGGCTGCCGCACATCGTGGTGGTGATCGACGAACTCGCCGACCTGATGATGGTCGTGGGCAAGAAGATCGAGGAGTTGATCGCGCGGCTGGCGCAGAAGGCGCGCGCGGCCGGCATCCACCTGATCCTGGCGACGCAGCGTCCCAGCGTCGACGTGATCACCGGCCTGATCAAGGCCAACATCCCGACGCGCATCTCCTTCCAGGTTTCCAGCAAGATCGACAGCCGCACCATCCTCGACCAGATGGGCGCCGAGGCGCTGCTGGGCATGGGCGACCAGCTGTACATGGCCAGCGGCACCGGCCTGCCGGTGCGGGTGCACGGCGCCTTTGTCAGCGACGAGGAGGTGCACCGTGTCGTCGCCTACCTCAAACAGCAGGGAGAACCGAACTACATCGAGGGGATCCTCGAGGGCGGCACCATCGATGGCGAGGACGGCGATGGCGCCGTGGGCGGCGGCGAAGGGGGCAGTGAGGCCGACCCGCTCTACGACCGCGCGGTCGAAGTGGTGCTCAAGAACCAGAAGGCCAGCATCTCCCTCGTGCAACGGCACCTGGCGATCGGCTACAACAAGGCCGCGAACCTGCTCGAAGCCATGGAAAAGGCGGGCCTGGTGAGCGCGATGAACGGCCGCGGCCAGCGCGAGATCCTCGTGCCCGGCCGTGCGGAATGAACGCCTGGGCAAACGCGCGACAGGCGGCGCGTTGACTAACGACTGGTAACGAACTTCGCCATGAGCCGTCCACCCAACAGACAATGCTCTGTTGGGAGAAACGCATGATGAAGAAACTGTCTGCCACCTTCGCGCTTTCCGCGCTGGCGCTTGCGGCGCACGCGGGCGGCATGGAAAGCCTCGAGAATTTCATCCGCACCGCCAAGACCGGCCATGCCGAATTCACGCAGGTGATCACCGCCCCACCGCGTGACGGCCAGCCCTCGCGCACCAAGTCCTCGAGCGGCACCTTCGATTTCCAGCGGCCCAGTCACTTCCGCTTCGAGTACCGCAAGCCGTTCGAGCAGACCATCGTGGCCGACGGCCAGACGCTGTGGCTGTTCGACAAGGACCTGAACCAGGTCAGCTCGCGCAAGCAGGCGAAGGTGCTGGCGTCCACGCCCGCGGCGTTGATCGCGGCCTCGCCCGATCTGGACACGCTCAAGCGCGATTTCGACCTGCAGGCGCTGCCGGACCGCGACGGGATGCAATGGGTCGAGGCCACGCCGCGGCAGAAGGACGGCCAGCTCACGAACATGAAAGTGGGCTTCCGCGGCGACCAGCTCGCGGCGCTGGACATCCTCGACAGCTTCGGCCAGCGATCGCTGCTGACGTTCACGGGGATGCAGGTGAACGGCGGGGTGAGCGCGGAGGCGTTCCACTTCACGCCGCCGAAGGGGGCGGATGTGGTGCAGTCGCCTTGATCTAAGTGGGGGGGAGCGTGGGCGGATTGCTCCTGGGA
>NZ_JAQGNQ010000019.1 GCF_028291745.1 Ramlibacter sp.
TCGGCTGTATATTGTTAACGATCCGGGCAGTCACTCCAGTCCGCTTTCTTCAAGCTCGCCTTCGTTTCCTGCCTACCCCGCTGCGATCAGCGAAGCCTTCGATTATGACACGTTTTAAAGTGTCCCGTCAAACCCTGCGGTCTCTGCTGGCTGCCACAACCTTTCGGTTGTCGCTGTCAGCGAAGCCCTCGATTCTATACTGAATTTCCGGTCGTTTCCGGCGAGGCCGCTTTCTTCTCCAACTCCGGCGCCGCGCTTGCGGAGCGCCGTCGTCAGCGAAGGCCGCGACTATAGCACGGGGAAAACACCTACCCAAACTGGACCAGCGGTAACGAGCGGTACCGCTGTCCAGTCAACGCAAACAGCGCCGCGGCCAGCGCTGGCGCGAGTGGCGGCACCCCGGGTTCGCCGACGCCCGCGGGCGTCCTCTCGCTCGGGACGATCCAGGTCTCCACCACGGGCGCCGAAGCCATTCGGACCATCGGATAGTCGGGGAAGTTTCCCTGGCGCACGACACCATCGACGATGTCGATGCGACCGTGCAGCGCGGCGGTCAATCCGAAGACCACCGCCCCCTCCATCTGCTGGGCAACGATCTGCGGGTTCACCACGGTCCCGCAGTCGATGGCGCAGACCACCCGGTGCACGCGCGGCACACCCTGCTCGATCGAAGCCTCCACCACCTGAGCCACCACGGAGCCGAAGGACTCATGCAGGGCGAAGCCACGTGCGTGCCCCGACGGCAGCGGCCGCGTGGCCCAGCCGGACCGCTCGACAGCCGCCTCCAGCACGGCCAGGTGCCGCGGCGAATCCTTCAGCAGCGTCCGCCGCAACGCCACCGCATCGCGCCGCAGCTCGGTGGCAAGCTCGTCGATGAAGCCCTCGGTGAAGAAGGCGTTGTGCGAATGCCCGACGGACCGCCAGAACCCCACCGGCACGCCCGTGTGCGCGAACACGTGCTCGATGCGCTGGCGCGCGAAGCCATACGGCTGGTCGAACAGCCCCTCGGAGGCGGTCTTGTCCGGCAGATCGATCGGCCCGGCCAGCTGCGGCATGCCGCGCTCGATCCAGCGCGGCGAAATCGCATCGCCGGCGGAGCGGACCTGCAGAGCCACCGGCATGCCGCTGGCGTCGATCGTCGCGCGCAAGCGTGCCACCTGCATGGGCCGGTAGAAGTCGTGCCGCATGTCCTCCTCGCGCGGCCAGATCAATTGCACGGCCACCCCGGGCACGTCCATGGCTACGCGCACGGCCTGCGCCACGTAATCGACTTCCAGCCGGCGCCCGAAGCCCCCACCCAGCAAGGTGACGGAGAGCTCCACATGGTCCTCCGGCACGCCGGCCACGCGCGCGGCCGCAGCACGGCACATCTGCGGGACCTGGGTCGGCGTCCAGACTTCCACGCGGTCGCCGGTCACCCGCGCGGTCGCGTTCATCGGCTCCATCGTCGCGTGAGCAAGGAAGGGCGCGCTGTACCAGGCCTCCAGCATGCGCGAGCCGGGCGAGGCGGGGGCATCGACGTTCCCCCGCGTGTAGAACGCATGCGCGTCGCCGGTTTTCACCGCCTGCTCGAGGTCGCGCGCGATCTGCCGCGTGTCCAGCGCCGCGCCAACCGGGCGCTGCCAATCGACCTGCACGGCGTCGACGGCGCGCTTGGCCTGCCAGTAGCTCTGTGCGACCACCGCAATACCCGCCGTCGAGCCGGCATAGGCCGGCAGCACGACGAGCCGCTCCACGCCCGGCATGGCCAGGGCCGCGCTCGCGTCCACGCGCCCCGGTGCACCGCCGATCCGGGGCGCCAGCCGCAAGGCCGCGAACCGCATTCCGGGCACGCGCACGTCGAGCCCGAAGCGCGCACTGCCATTCACCTTGGCCGGCACATCCAGCCGCTGTACCGGCTGGCCGATCACGCGCCAGGCCTTGCGGTCCTTCAGTTGCACCTCACCGGGCGGCGTGGCCGATGCGCTGCGCGCCAGGTCGCCGTAGCTGGCCGATCGCCCCGAAGGATGCGAGACCACGCCATCGACCACCCGCAGTTCCTCCGTCGGCAGCTTCCAGCGCAGGGACGCCGCCCCAAGCAGCGAGGCTCGCGCCGTCGCGGCCGCCCCGCGCACCACGTCCCACGCATCGGCCACGCTGGTCGATCCGCCGGTGGCGTTCAGCCCCAGCTCGCGCGCCAGCTTGCCGACCAGCCAGCGCCCCGCCTTCACCCGGCCAAAGCCGTCTTCGCGTTCTTCCTCACCCGGATGAAACGGCAGGTTGCCCAGCAGCATGGCGACGTTGCCGTAGATCGCATCCCAGCCCGCTTGCTCGATCCGTACCGACGACAGCGGCACGTCCAGTTCTTCCGCCGCGAGTTGCGGCAGCGCCGTGTGCACGCCCTGCCCCATCTCGCTGCGCGGCATGGCCAGCACCACGCCGCCATCGGGCAGGATCTTGATCCAGCCATTGAGCGCGAAGTCGCCTTCCCCCGGCTGCATCATGGCAGCCAGGCCCACGCGCGAGCGCTGCGGCAGCGCGGCCCAGCCCACCAGCAGCGCGCCCGCGCCGGCCGTGGTCCCCAGCAGCCAGGCGCGCCGCCTCACGCCTTGGCCCCGGAGGCCCGGCGGATCGCCGCCCGCACGCGCTGGTAGGTGCCGCAACGGCAGATGTTCGTCATCGCCTCGTTGATGTCGGCATCGCTCGGCTTGGGCTTGTGCTGCAGCAGTGCGGCCGCCGCCATCAGCATGCCGCTCTGGCAGTAGCCGCACTGGGGCACCTGTTCGGCGATCCACGCGACCTGCAGCGGATGCGGCCGCGCCGCCGTGCCCAGCCCCTCGATCGTCTGCACCGCCTGGCCGGCGACGCTGCCCACCGGCATCACGCACGACCGCACCGCCTGGCCGTCGATGCGCACGGTGCACGCACCGCAGGCGGCAATGCCGCAGCCGTACTTCGTCCCGGTCAGCTGCAACAGGTCGCGCAGCACCCACAGCAGGGGCATCGCCGGATCGGCCTCCACCTGCAGGCGCGCACCATTGACATTCAGGTCCACGGAACCCCTCCTCGTACAGCAGGTCCCACTATAGCCAGCCCATCCGCGCACGACGAGCCACCAGACCGACCGGCGGCTGCGGTGATACGCTCACTGGCTTTGCTACGCAATCCATGGCCCTGATCACGCTCGCCGACGCCCAGCTCGCCTTCGGGCACGTGGCCCTCCTCGACCACGCGGACTTTTCACTCGAAGCGGGCGAACGCGTGGGCCTGATCGGCCGCAACGGCGCCGGCAAGTCGTCGATGCTGCGCATCCTCGCCGGCTTCGAGCGTCCCGACGACGGCGAGATCCAGCGCCAGCAGGGCCTGCACACGGCCTTCGTCGCGCAGGAGCCGGTGCTGGCCGACGAGGCCACCGTGTTCGACGCGGTGCAATCCGGCCTGGCCGACGTCATCGGCTTCATCGACGACTACACCCATGGCCGCGGCGACCTGGATTCGCTGCAGGGCCGCATCGAGGCGCAGGACGGCTGGAACTGGCAGCAACGCGTTGACGAAACCCTGCATCGACTGCACCTGGAACCCGAGACGCGCATTGGCTCGCTCTCGGGCGGCAACCGCAAGCGGGTGGCCCTCGCCCAGGCGCTGGTGCGCCGACCCGACGTGCTGTTGCTGGACGAACCCACGAACCACCTGGACCTGGATTCCATCGAGTGGCTCGAAGGCCTGC
Source organism: Ramlibacter sp. (assembly GCF_028291745.1). GTDB lineage: Bacteria > Pseudomonadota > Gammaproteobacteria > Burkholderiales > Burkholderiaceae_C > Ramlibacter. Next base: position 3,707 of record NZ_JAQGNQ010000019.1, read on the forward strand.
TGCGGGAATATCGTGGCAGCGTCATGCTGATCACGCACGACCGCGCGTTTCTCGATGGGGTCGCCACGCGCATCGTCGAACTCGATCGCGGCAAGCTGCTGTCGTATCCGGGCAATTTCAGCAGGTACCAGGCGTTGAAGCAGGAGCAGCTCGCGTACGAGGCGGTGATCAACGCCAAGGCGGACAAGCTGCTGGCGCAGGAAGAAATCTGGATCCGCAAGGGGGTCGAGGCGCGGCGCACGCGCGCGCAGGGCCGCATCACGCGGCTGGAGCAACTGCGCAACCGGCGGACCGCGCGGCGCGACGCGCTGGGCCGCGTCAGCATGGACGTGGCGACGGGCCAGGCCAGCGGCAAGATCGTGGCGGAGCTCACCAAGGTCACCAAGTCCTTCGGCGAGCAGACGGTCGTGCGGGACTTCACCGCCACCATCCTGCGCGGCGACAAGGTCGGCCTGGTCGGGCCCAACGGCTCCGGCAAGACGACGCTGCTCAAGCTGATTCTCGGAGAGCTCGCCGCCGACGCCGGCAAGGTGCGCCAGGGTGCGAACCTGCAGGTCGCCTATTTCGACCAGATGCGCACTGCGATCGACCCCAATGCGACGCTGGAGGACTTCATCAGCCCCGGCAGCGAATGGATCGAGATCGGCCGCCAGCGCAAGCACGTCAAGAGCTATCTGGGTGACTTCCTGTTCTCGCCCGCCCGTTCCAACTCCCCGGTGCGATCGCTCTCGGGCGGCGAGCGCAACCGCCTGCTGCTGGCGCGGCTGTTTGCCCGTCCCGCCAACGTGCTGGTGCTGGACGAGCCGACCAACGACCTCGACATCGACACCCTCGAACTGCTCGAGGAACTGCTGCAGGACTACGAGGGCACGGTGTTCCTGGTGAGCCACGATCGCGCGTTCCTGGACAACGTGGTCACCAGCACCATCGCCTTCGAGGGTGACGGCCGCTGGCGCGAATACGAAGGCGGGGTCGAGGACTGGCTGACGCAGTCGCGCCGCGCGCGCGCGATCGCCGAAGCGAACGCCGCCCCGGCCACGCCGACGCCCACGACCGCGACCGCGACCCGCGAGAAGGCGCCCGCCACGCCGGTGCCGGCTACCCCCGCCGCCGCGCGCCGCAAGCTGGGCTTCAAGGAGCAGCGCGAGCTCGATGCGCTGCCCGGCCTGATCGCATCGCTGGAGCAGGAGCAGAAGTCCATCCAGGCCGAACTCGCCTCCGGCGCCGTCTACCGCGACGATCCCGGCCGGGCGCAGCAACTGGCGGCCCGCGGCGAGCGCATCGAAGAGGAACTGATGGCGGCACTCGAGCGCTGGGAAGCCCTGGGTCAGCTGTAGGCGCCGGCCCGCAATCACTGGCGGCCCCTGCTGACCTTGCCGCCGGCCCGCAGGGCCAACTCGGCGGCTACAGTCGCTGCACCATGCAGACCTGCCCGCCCGTACCCAGCGTTTCCCTCGCCGCGCCCCTGTGGCCGCGGATCTTCCGCTGGTTCATCACGGCCTTCTTCCTGGGCTGGGCCAGCGGCTGCGCCAGCCTGCCGGCCAACATCGGGCGGGTCCCTTCGGCGGCGCTCGCGCAGCCGGAAAGCACCGCGCTTGGCCAGCTCGCGCAGGACCGGCGAGCGCAGGCTGGCGCGCGCAGCGACTCCGCCTTCTACCTGCTCGGCGGGGTGGACGCCGCGCTGGCCAGCCGGCTCTCTCTGGTCGACGGAGCGCAGCGCACGCTCGACCTGCAGTACTACGCCATCCATGCGGACTCCAGCACCGAGGTGATCCTGCAGCGCGTGCGGGAGGCCGCGCGGCGCGGCGTGCGCGTGCGCATCCTGCTGGACGACTTCAACTCGGTGGGCGAGGACGCGCAGGTGCTGCGCCTGGCCTTCGAGCCCAACGTGCAGATGCGCCTGTTCAATCCGCTCACCGGCTCGCGCCGCAACATGGCCGCGCGCATCCTCAGCTCGATGCACGATTTCAGCAGCATGCAAAAGCGCATGCACAACAAGCTGTTCATCGCCGACAACGCCTGGGGCATCACCGGCGGCCGCAACCTCGGTGACATGTACTTCGGGACGGGGGACAAGGAGAACTTCGTGGACCTCGACGTGCTCGCGGTCGGCCGGATCGTGCGCGACATGTCCACGAGCTTCGACCGCTTCTGGAACGACGAGCTGGCCTACCCGGTGCAGACGCTGCTCGATCCCGAAGACCTCGACGCCTTGCGCAAGCCGGAACCCTCGGCTTCCGGCGCACCCGGCACCCCGGGCGTGCAAGCGCAGGGCCAGGTCTTGCCGGTGACCTTGTCGCAAACCGTGCTGCCCACGGTGACGCCCGCGGAGGCGGCGCAGGCGGAGCGCACGCCCATCGACTTGAACACCGTGCCCCTCATCTGGGCACCGTCCACCTTGCTGGCCGACAAGCCCGGCAAAGTCGGCCCCGACGACGACGAGGTGAACGCCGGCGACACCGCGATCGACGGCCTCCTGAGCCTGATCCAGCAGGCGCAGCGCGACGTGCTGATCATCTCGCCGTACTTCGTCCCCGGCGACCACATGATGGCCGTCTACCAGCAGTTGCGGCAACGCGGCGTGCGCATCCGGGTGCTGACGAATTCGCTCGCGTCCAACGACGCGCCAGCGGCGCATGCCGGCTATGCCCGCTTCCGCGACGGCCTGCTGGCCATGGGTGTCGAGATCTACGAGATGCGCTCCGATCCGGACACCGCAAACAAGCTGCTCGGCTCCCACGGTGCCGGCAGCAACGAACACCGCGGCACCTGGCTGGGCAGCGGCGTGGGCGGTTCCAAGGGCGGCACCTCGCGCGCGAGCCTGCACTCCAAGGTGGTGATCATCGACCAGCGCCTGGCGATGATCGGCTCCATGAACCTGGACCTGCGCTCCGCGCTGAAGAACAGCGAGGTCGGCCTGGTGATCCGCAGTGCCGCCGTGGCGCAGCAGGCCACGCAGCAGGTCGAGACGACCCTCACCACCGCGGCGTACCGGCTGGAACGCCGCGACGGCCATTTCTACTGGCAGGCGCCGGCCGGCGCCTCCTTCCCCAGCGAGACCAGCGAACCGGGCGCAAGCGCCAAGCTCAAGCTGATGGTGCGCGTGCTGGGCCCCTTCGCCCCCGAACAGATGCTCTGAGGCCGCTCACATCTTCTTCACGAGTTCCGCGTAGCGCTTCCAGAAAGTCGCGTCCTGCGCGGTCGTGAAGTTGATGCGCATCAGCGTGCTGGGCGTGCGTTCGGCATGGAACAGCGCGCCGGGCGCGAGCAGGTAGCCCTCGTCCATCATGCGCTGCGAAAGGACATCGGTATCGACGCCCGTGTCCACCCATCCGAACAGGCCCGCCGGTTCGGCGGCGAAGCGGCAGCCTGCCTGCAGGGCGAGCTTGACGCTGCGGCTGCGCGCGCCGTCCAGCCGGGTGCGTATGCGTTCGCAGTGGCGGCGCAAGTGGCCCTGCTCGATGCACAGGGCCAATGCCTTTTCCAGCAGCGCCGGCGTGGTCAGTGTCGCCAGCAGCTTGGTGTCCAGCAATTGCTCCACCAGCGCCGGCGGTGCCGCCAGGAAGCCGATGCGCCAGTTGGGCGCCACGATCTTGGCGAAGCCACTGACATAGATCGTTCGCTGCAGGCCGTCCAGTGCGCAAAGGCGTGTCGCATGCGTCGGTGCGATGTGGCTGTAGGTGTCGTCTTCGACGATGTGGAAGTCGTGCTGGTTGGCCAGTTGCAGGATCCGGTGCGCGCTGCCGGGTGACAGGCAATAGCTGGTCGGGTTGTGGAACACGCTCACGCTGACATAGAGCTTGGGCTTGTGCAGCGCGCAGTACTTCGCCATCACCTCGAGGTCGGGGCCGTCGGCGCGCCGCGGCACCGGCAGCAGGCGCATGCCCAGGGCGGTCAGGCGCGCGAACTCCACCGCCCAGCCCGGCTCCTCCACCATCACCGGGTCGCCGGGGCGCAGCAGGGTGCGGCTGACGATGTCCAGCGCGTGGGTCGCGCCCACCGAGGTGATGATCTGCTCGGGCGACGCCGGCACGCTCAGCGCGGCGAGCCTGGTCGCAAGCGCGCGCCGCAGGCCCGCGTCGCCCAGCGGCTCGCCGTATTGCAGCGAGAACTCGTGCAGCGTGCGCGTGTTGGTGACCTTGCGCACCGCCGCCGGCATGAAGGTCGTCTCCAGCCAGTCCGAGGGAAAGACACCCATCCCGGGCTGCGGCTTGTCGCTGATCTTGTGGAACATGCCGCGGATCAGCGCCGTCGCGTTCACCGGCGCCGCCGGCCCGCGGCGCGCCACCAGCCAGTGCGCCGCGTTCCACCCGGGCGGGTGGGCGGACTCGCCGGCCTGCTCGGTCTCCGCCGGCGCGGGCGCCGCCTCGCGCACGAAGAAGCCGCGGTTCTTGCGCGCCTCCACCAGGCCCTGCGCCAGCAACTGGTCGTACGCCGCGACCACGGTGGAGGGACTCACCCCGTGCTGCTGCGCGCACTGGCGCACGGAAGGCAGCCGCGCCCCGGGCACGAGCAGGCGATTGCGGATGCGTTCGCCAAAGCGTCCCGCGAGCTGCTCGGTGAGCGACTGGGAGGGGGTCTTCATCAGCATGGGAGGGCCTCGTGTACTGGCACGCCAGCCAGTACAGATCACGCGAGTGACCCGAAAAACTGTACTGGTGGTGTATTGCTGCCCAAGATTACATTGGCCCCGATGCACCCGCAAGTCCCCACCCCATGAGCCCCGCCGAAATCACTGCCCTGCTGTTGTTCTGCACTGCGATGAGTTTTTCGCCGGGGCCGAACACGACCCTCGCCACCGCGCTGGCGGCCAACGGCGGCCTCAAGCGCGCGCTGCGCTTCTGCCTCGCCGTGCCCGCGGGTTGGACGGTGCTGATGGCGGGCAGCGGCCTCGGCCTGGGCGCGCTGGTGCTGGGCCTGCCGGCCTTGCGTTGGGCGGTGAAGATCGCCGGCATCGCCTACATGCTGTGGCTCGCCTGGAAGCTCGCGCGCGCCGGCCAGCTGGCGCAGGTCGATGCCGCGCGTTTGCGCGTGACCTTCTGGCAAGGCGTCGGCCTGCAGTTCCTGAACATCAAGGCCTGGATGCTGGCGTTGACGCTCACCGCCGGCTGGGTGGTGAACGCAGGCGCTGCGCCGGCGCGCAATCCCGGCGAGCGGCTGGCGATCATCTGCGGCTTCATGGCGCTGTTCGCCTTCGCCAGCAACTTCACCTATGCGCTGGTGGGTTCGCTGCTGCGGAACTGGCTCGCGCAAGGTCAGCGCCTGCTCTGGTTCAACCGCATGCTGGCGTTGGTGCTGGTGGGCACCGCCGGCTGGATGGCGAAACTATGAAACCCGAGCGCCTGGGCCTGTGGCTGGGATTTGCCGGCGTCGCGATCTTCGCGTTGACGCTGCCGATGACACGCATGGCCGTCGGCACGCCCGAGGCGCCGCTGATGTCCGGCGTGTTCATCGCGCTCGGGCGCGCGGCCGTCGCGGCGCTGCTGTCCGCGCTGTTCCTGCTGGCCACGCGGGCACCGCTGCCGCGTCGGGCGGACTGCTGGCCGCTGGTGCTGACATCGGCCGGCGTGGTGTTCGGCTTTCCGCTGTTCACCTCGGTGGCGATGCGCTACGTGCAGGCCGTGCATGCCAGCGTGATCGTGGGCGTGCTGCCGCTCGCTACCGCGCTGGTGGGTGCGCTGCTGCATCGCCAGCGGCCGTCCACCGGCTTCTGGCTGTGCGCTGGCCTGGGCAGCGTGCTGGTGGTCGGCTTCGCGGTGCTGCGCTCCGGCGCCGGCGTGAGCCTGCACCTGGCGGACGCGCTGCTGCTCGCCGCGATGGCCTGCGCCGCGGTCGGCTATGCCTATGGCGCACGCCTGTCGCAGCGCATGCGCGCCGAGCACGTGATCTGCTGGGCACTGGTGATCGCCTGGCCGGTGACCTTGCCAGCGGCCTGGTGGACCCGGCCCGCAGTCGCGCTCCCAACCAGCGCCTGGTGGGCCTTCGCCTATCTCGCCGTGTTCTCGATGTGGATCGGCTTCTTCGCGTGGTACCGCGGTCTCGCCCTCGGCGGCACCGTGCGGGTCAGCCAGGTGCAGCTGGTACAACCCTTTCTCAGCATGCTGTTCGCCGTGCCCCTGCTCGGCGAGCGGCTCGACGCGGTCACGCTCGGTTTCGCGCTGGCGGTGATCGCCACCGTGTTCGCCGGTCGCCGCATGCCCGTGCGCCGCTCGCCCGCCATCGCCAGCCCCACACCCGCCCTGGAGACGCCATGAATCCCCACGACCTGCCACCGGCCACGGGCTGGACCCTGGCGCGCCGCGCCGAACGCATGAACCCCTCGTTCATCCGCGAGATCCTGAAAGTGACCGAGCGGCCCGGCATCATCAGCTTCGCCGGCGGCCTGCCCTCGCCGCACACCTTTCCGGTCGACGCCTTCGCCGCAGCCTGCGCCCGCGTGCTGCGCGAGGACGGTCGCAGCGCGCTGCAATACGCCGCGAGCGAAGGCTACGGCCCGCTGCGCGAAGCGGTCGCGGCCATGCTGCCGTGGCCGGTCGATCCCGACGATGTGCTGATCACCACGGGTTCGCAGCAGGGCCTGGACCTCGTCGCCAAGGTGCTGCTCGATGCCGACAGCCGGGTGCTGGTGGAGACGCCCACCTATCTCGGAGCGCTGCAGGCCTTCGCCCCGATGGAGCCCGAAGCGGTGGGTGTCGCCAGCGATGCCGAAGGGATCGACGTGGCCGACCTCGCCGCCAAGCGCAGCGGCGCGCGCTTCCTCTACCTGCTGCCGAACTTCCAGAACCCCACCGGCCGCACGATGGGCGAGGCGCGCCGGCAGGCCGTGATGCAGACCACGCGCGAACTGGCCCTGCCGATCGTCGAAGACAACCCCTACGGCGACCTCTGGTTCGACACGCCGCCGCCCGCGCCGCTCACCGCGCGCCACCCGGGAGGATGCATCTATCTCGGCTCCTTCTCCAAGGTGCTGGCGCCGGGATTGCGCCTGGGCTACATGATCGCGCCGCGCGCCATCGCGCCGAAGCTGCTGCAGGCCAAGCAGGCCGCCGACCTGCACAGCCCCAGCTTCAACCAGCGCGTGGTCGCCGAGGTGCTGCGCGACGGCTTCCTGGACCGCCACGTGCCCACCATCCGCGCGCTCTATCGCAGCCAGCGCGACGCGATGCTGGCCGCGCTCGACCGCGAGATGCAGGGCCTGGACGTCCGCTGGAACACGCCCGACGGCGGCATGTTCCTGTGGGCGCGTCTGCCGCAAGGCATGGACGCCATGACGCTGCTGCCCAAGGCGGTGGAACAAGGCATCGCCTACGTGCCGGGCGCCGCGTTCTATGCGGCAGCGCCCGATCCGCGTACGCTGCGCCTTTCGTTCGTGACCGCCACGCGCGAGCAGATCGATCGCGGCATCGCTGGTCTCGCTTCGACCATCCGCACCAACCTGAGAGGCTGACACCGATGTTGAAGATCTGGGGCCGCATCTCTTCCATCAACGTGCGCAAAGTGGTGCTCACCGCGCAATTGCTGGAACTGCCATTCGAGCGCATCGACGCCGGGCGCGAGTTCGGCCTCACGCGCAGCGCCGACTACCTCGCGCGCAACCCCAACGCGCTGGTGCCGACGATCGAGGACCAGGGACTGGTGCTCTGGGAATCCAACGTGATCGTGCGCTACCTCGGCGCGCGGCACGGCGAAGGCACGCTCTATCCGCGCGAGTTGCCCCGGCGCTTCGATGCCGAGCGCTGGATGGACTGGCAACAGACCACGCTCAACCGCGCCGGCCGCGACGCCTTCTGGCAGCTGGTGCGCACGCCCGAGGCGCAGCAGGATCGGCCGGCGATCGAGCAGTCGATCCTCGAGACGGAACGCTGGTTGACGGTGCTCGATGGCCATCTGGCACAACGGCCCTTCATGGCCGGCGAAAGCCTCACCATCGCCGACATTCCGATCGCCTGCGAGATGCATCGCTGGTGGGGCCTGCCGCTGGTGCACCCCGCGCATCCCCATCTGCAACGCTGGTACGACGGCATCCGCCAACTGCCCGCCGCCCGTGGCGTCCTCGACCTTCCACTGAGCTGAAACCATGCGAGCCTTCAAGCAAGTCGACGTGTTCACGCAGCAGCCCTATCGGGGCAACCCGGTGGCGGTGGTGCTCGATGGCCAGGGCCTGTCCGATACGCAGATGCAGGACTTCACCAACTGGACCAACCTGTCGGAAGCGACCTTCCTGCTGCCGCCCACGCAGGCCGGGGCCGACTACCGGCTGCGCATCTTCTGCCCGGGCCGCGAGCTGCCGTTCGCCGGCCATCCCACGCTGGGCAGCTGCCATGCGTGGCTCGAAGCGGGCGGGCGACCGCAGGGCGAGTTCATCGTGCAGGAGTGCGGAGTCGGCCTGGTGAAGATCCGGCGTGACGGCCAGCGCCTCGCGTTCGCGGCGCCGCCACTGCGCAAGAGCGGTCCGCTGCCCGAAGCGGACGTGGCGCTGATCGCGCGCGGCCTGGGCGTCGCCCGCGGCGACATCGTGAGCCATGCCTGGTGCGACAACGGGCCGAACTGGCGCGGGATCATGCTGCAGTCGGCGCAGCAGGTGCTGGCGCTGAACCCCGACGCCGCCATCCTGGCCGGCCTCGACGTGGGCGTGGTGGGCCCGCGCGGCAAGGTCGGCGTGGTCGGCTCGCACGCCGAGGGTGACGATTGCGCCTTCGAGGTCCGCGCCTTCTTCGCCACCAACAAGGGCATGGTGGAGGACCCCGTCACCGGCAGCCTGAACGCCGGCCTCGCGCAATGGCTGATCGGGTCGGGCGCGGCGCCGCAGCGCTATGTCGCCGCCCAAGGCACGGCCTTGCAGCGCGCCGGCCGCGTGCACGCGGAACGCACGGCCGATGGCGAGATCTGGATCGGCGGCGCCAGCGTCACCTGTATCGACGGCCAGGTGAGGCTATGACATGACTGCGCGCATCGACCACGTGGTGATCGCGGCGGCCTCGCTCGAGGAAGGCGCTGCCTGGTGCGAAGCCACGCTGGGCGTGGCGCCCGGCCCGGGCGGCGAGCATCCCCTCATGGGCACGCACAACCGCCTGCTGCGCATCGCCACGGTCGATCATCCGCGCGTCTATCTCGAGATCATCGCCGTGCAACCCGGGCGCGCGGCGCAACGCCCGCAGCGCTGGTTCGACCTCGACGACGAGACCGTGCGCGACACGCTGGCCGCCAGCGGCCCGCGCCTGCTGCAGTTCGCGGCCAGCGTGCCGGACCTGCCCCAGGCACTCGCCGCGCTGCGCGCTTGCGGCCTGGATGGCGGCGAGGCAATCGCCGCTTCGCGCATGACGCCGCGCGGCCTGTTGCAGTGGCAGATCGGCATCCGTGCCGATGGCAAGCGCCTGCTGGCCGGCACCGTACCGACACTGATCGAGTGGGGCGCCAACCATCCCGCCGCTGCCATGCCGGAGTCGGGCGTCACCTTGCAATCGCTGGCCGCAAGCCACCCGGACGCCGCGACCCTGCGCCGCGCGCACGAGGCCATCGCGTTGCAGGGGGTGACGGTGAAGCAGGGCGAGGCGGATCTCTGCGCCGTGCTCGACACCCCGCGCGGCCGGGTGAAGCTGCAATCCGCCGGCCTCTGAGGCTGCGAGGCAGTCGCCGGCGAGACCCGGCGCCGCGCTGTGCATTTGCCAGAATCGCCCCATGGGCACCCTCTATCTCGTTCGCCACGGCCAGGCTTCGTTTGGCGCCGACGACTACGACCAGCTGAGCGAGCTTGGCAAGCGCCAGAGCGTACGCCTGGGCGAGTACTTCGGCGAGCGCGGGATCCGCTTCGACGGCCTCATTGCCGGCACCCTGCGCCGCCACAAGCAGACACTCGCGGGCATTCTCGAAGGCATGCAACACGCGGGCGAACATCTCTCGTGGGAAGGCCTGAACGAGTACGACAGCGAGGCGGTGCTGGCGACGGTGCATCCCGGCAAGCTCGAGAAGCCGACCACACCCGAGATGTACCGCCACCACTTTCGCCTGCTGCGTGACGGCCTCGCGCGATGGATGGCCGGCAGCACGCAGCCGCAGGGCATGCCGAGCTACCAGGAGTTCGTCGCCGGCGTGGCCGGGGCGCTCGACCACGTGCGCGCCAACCACTACGGCCAGCACGTGCTGATCGTCACCAGCGGCGGGCCCATCTCCACCGCGGTCGGCCACGTGCTCGGCACGCGGCCCGAAGTGACCGTCGACCTGAACCTGCGCATCCGCAACACGGCGATCACCGAGTTCGCGTTCACGCCCAAGCGCCACATGCTGGTGGGCTTCAACGCGCTCCCGCATCTCGATGCGCCCGCATACCGCGAGTGGGTGACTTACACCTGAGGCGACGGTGCCCGCCGCGAAAGCGGAAAATCGCGGGTCACCACGTGAGGCACCTCGGGCCACCCCTGCGACTGAAGGATCAAAGACAGTGCACGAACGAGAGCCGCGGCGTTGGGCCGCCGCTTCGCTGGTGGCGGCCGCCAGCGTCTGGATGGCCAGCGCGGGCAACGCCCCGCTGTGGCGGGAACTGCAGGGACTCGGACTGCTGCAGGGGCGCGGCGGCGTGCTGCTCGGGGTCACCCTGGCAGGCATGCTGGTGACGCTGCTGTTCGCCCTGCTGAGCCTGCTCTCGTGGCGGGCGGTGCTCAAGCCGGTGCTCATCGCGCTGTTGTTCGCCACCGCGGTGGGTGCGCACTTCATGTGGACCTACCACATCGTCATCGACAGCTCGATGGCGACCAACACGCTGCAGACCGATTGGCAGGAGGGCAGGGCGCTGCTCACATGGCGCCTCGCGCTCGTGGTCTTGCTGGGAGCGGTGCTGCCCTCGTGGCTGCTGTGGCGTACCGCGGTGGCCTGGCGCCCGTGGCGGCAGCAGGCGCTGCGCAACCTGGGCGGCTTTGCCGCGGCCATCGTGGTGTTCGTCGCGCTGCTGCTCGCGAGCTTCCAGCCACTCGCCTCGACGATGCGCAATCACAAGGAACTGCGCTTTCTGGCGAATCCGCTGAACACGCTGTACGCCGCGGGCTGGGCGGCCTTCGGCGGCAAGCGCATGACCGGGCCGATCGCACCGGTGGGCACCGATGCGCGCGTGGCCTCGCAGGGCGGCAAGCCCCGCCTGCTGGTACTGGTGCTGGGCGAGACCGGACGCAGCGGCAACTTCGGCATCAACGGCTATTCACGCAACACGACGCCGGAACTGGTGCAGGCCAACGCAGCCAGCTTTCGCAACGCGTGGTCCTGCGGCACCAGCACCGCGGCTTCGGTGCCCTGCATGTTCTCGCCCCTGGGCCGCGAAGGCTTCCTCGCGCGCGACCGCGAATCGGAGAACCTGCTGGACGTCCTGCGGCACGCCGGCCTTGCGGTGCTGTGGATCGACAACCAGGCGGGCGGTTGCAAGGGCGTGTGCGATCGCGTGCCGAACGTGAACACCTCGGGCCTCGCCGACCCGCAGCTGTGCGCGCAAGGTGAATGCCGCGACGAGATCCTGCTCAAGGGCCTCGATGCGCGCCTGGCCGCCCTGCCGGCCGAGAAGCGCGCGCGTGGCGTGGTGCTCGTGATGCACCAGATGGGAAGCCACGGGCCTGCCTACTACGAACGCACGCCGGCGGCCTTCAGGCGCTTCCAGCCGGAGTGCACCAGCAGCCATCTGCCCGATTGCAGCAGCGAGTCCCTGGTCAATGCCTACGACAACACCATCCTCTACACCGACCACGTTCTCGGCGCGACGATTCGCTGGCTGCAGCAGCACGGCGAAGACGATGGCGCGCTGCTGTACGTGGCCGATCACGGCGAGTCGCTCGGCGAGAACAACCTGTACCTGCACGGCCTGCCCTATGCGCTGGCGCCCGACCTGCAAAAGCACGTGCCCTGGATCACGTGGCTGTCGCCCGGTTTCGAGCAGGCCAGCGGCCTCACCCTGCAGTGCCTGCGCGGCCGGGCCGACGAGCGCGTCACGCACGACAACCTGTTCCACTCCGTGCTGGGCCTGATGCAAGTCGCGACTTCCGCGTACAAGCGCACGCTCGACGCGTACGCGTCCTGCGGCGGCGCCTGACGCGCCGCTACACTGGGGCCATGGACGGCACAGCACCTTCGGATCAGCCCGCGTGGTGGGTCGCATGCCTGTGCGCTGCCTGGTGCGGGGTGTGCCGCGACTGGCAGCCGTTCTTCACGCAGCAGGCGCGCGCCTATGCGCACCTGCGCTTCGCCTGGGTCGACGTGGAGGACGAGGACGATGCGATGGGCGACGTTGACATCGAGACCTTCCCCACCCTGATGGTGGCGCGCGGCGAGCAGGTGATGTTCCTGGCCCCGGTGCCGCCGCTTGCCAGCCAGTTCGCGCGGCTGCTCGCCAGGCTGCAAGCTCAGCGGGACCCCGACCCCGGTGTCCCCGCCGAAGCCGACGCCCTCTTGCGACGACTGAAACCGCAGGTTTTCCCCCGCGGAATCGTGTGACGAGGTAGGGCCGCTCCTACACCCTCCTGCATTGGTGCCTGACGAGCGTGCAACGCGCTTGCAAGCTCAATCGAACCGTGCCCAGCGCAGACCGGGCATGCAGTTCCAACATCAGTTTTGCAAGGAGATCTCAATGGCTTCGAACAATCAGGGCAACCAGGGCGGTAAATCCAACCGCGGCTTCGCCTCCATGGACCCGCAACGCCAGCGCGAAATCGCCAGCGAAGGCGGGCGCGCGGCGCACGAGAAGGGTACGGCGCACGAGTTCACTTCGGAAGAAGCGCGTGAAGCGGGTCGCAAGGGCGGCATGGCGCGCAGCGCCAACCGCCGCAACGCGGCGCAACCCGGCAACAGCGGATCGCACGCCGGCGGCGGCAACAGCAGCAATTGAGCCGCCCCCACCAGGCCTGCTCGCGCAGCCAAGCTTCTGCGGCGACTGCTGCGCAGCCGCCGAGCCAACAGGGCGCGCAAGCGCCCTTTTCTTCGGGCGTCAGAAGGTCTTGTACGGCAGGAACTTGCCCGACAGCACCACCTTCACCCGGTCGCCTTTCGGGTCGGGCTCGCGGGTGATGTCCATCGAGAAGTCGATGGCGCTCATGATGCCGTCACCGAATTCCTCGTGGATCAGCTCCTTGATCGTGGCGCCGTAGACGTTGACGATCTCGTACCAGCGGTAGATCAGCGGATCGGTGGGCACGGCCGTGGGCAGCGAGCCCTTGTACGGCACCACCTTCAGCCACTTCTGCTCCTCCTCGCTCAGGCCGAACAGGGCCCCGAGGACGCGGGCCTGTTCGGCGTTGGCGGTCATCTGCCCAAGGCACAAGGCGGTGGTCCATTCCTTCGATTGCCCCACCTCCCTGGCCACCTGGTCCCAGGTCAGGCCCTGCGAGACCTTGGTGGCGATGATCTTCTCGGTGACGTCATTGCGGTTCATGCGATCGGCTCCTTTGGGAACATGGCATCGCGGGCGCGATGCCCGGACGCTTGCAAGTGCCGCGCCCGTGAACGCGTCCGCAATCACGGGCCTGCGCCAGGCGCGTGCACCAGGCTGGCCCGGCGCATGCCCCGAAAACGAACCGGCGCGACCGGGTCGTGCTCAGAGACCGAGCTCGCTCAGGCCCGGGTGCTGCTCGGGCCGGCGTCCGAGCGGCCAGTGGAACTTGCGATCGCCGTCGCCGATGGGCATGTCGTTGATGCTGGCGAAGCGCCGCTGCATGTAGCCGGCCTCGTTGAATTCCCAGTTCTCGTTGCCGTAGCTGCGGAACCACTGGCCCGAGTCGTCATGCCATTCGTAGGCAAAGCGCACGGCGATGCGGTTGCCGCCACAGGCCCACAGTTCCTTGACCAGGCGGTAGTCCAGTTCGCGCGCCCACTTGCGCTGCAGGAAGGCGCGCACCTGCTCACGGCCGACCGGGAATTCGGCGCGATTGCGCCAGCGGGTGTCCTCGGTATAGACCTGCACCACGCGGTCGGGGTCGCGCGTGTTCCAGGCGTCTTCCGCCAGGCGGACCTTCTGCGCGGCGCTCTCGGGCGTGAAGGGAGGAAGGGGCGGCTTGTTGTCCATGCAACTCTCCGGTGGTGAGTCCGCCACCCTAGCGCCTTCCGCCTGAAAGTGCCTCAGCCTTCGCCCAATTGCCATTCGCCGATCAGGCGTACCCGGGCGTCGAGGTCTTCGGGCAGTTCCTGCGGGGGCAAGGAGGGACCGGGCGCGGGCTCCGTTTCCGGTCGCGGCCGCTCCCGCGCGGCCTCGGGTCGCGGCGTCGAAGGGGCCTGGAAGATGGAGGAAAAGCGCATGGGGTCACCTGCCTGACGTCCAGTCTAGGCAGGAGACCATGTCCGCGGTGTGACCGGCTCAGCCCGCTGCGCCAATCTGCGCAAGCCTGTGGCCGCGCACCAACTCGCCCATCGTGAGGATGGTCAGCGGCCGACCGCCCGCTCCAGCTGCGCCTTGTTCATGCTGGAGCGACCGGCTATGCCCTTGCGCCTGGCTTCTTCATAGAGCTGGTCGCGCGTGCGGCCGCCCTCGCCGCGATGGGAGCGTTCGCCCCCGCGCTTGGGCGCCGGCATGTCGCGCAGCGTCTGCGCGCTGGCGTGCCTGGCCTCACCGTGCTGGGCGCGCTCCTTGTTGACCGTGCGCGCGGCGATCTGCTCGGCGAGCTGCTCGCCCTTGCCGCGATCTTCCAGGCTGTCCTTGATGTGTTCGTACTGGCGTTCGCGCTTGGCGCTCCAGGCTTTCGGCATCCTTGGCTCCTTTGCTTTCAGTGCTGGTTCTGCGACTGGCTTGGCGCTGCGCCCAACCCGGAGCGGTCGGGCTCCGCCGGCGACGAGATGTCGCCCAGCGAGATGGCGACGTCGCCCTCGTCGTCCGGGTTCTTGGCCGCGATGTCGCCCAGGGAGACGATGCCGATCAGGCGCTGGTTGCCGTCCACCACCGGCAGGCGGCGGATCTGCGCTTGCGCCATCTCGCCCAGCACGCGGTCGACGTCGTCCTCGGCGCGGGCACAGCGCACGTTGCCGCTCATGACGTCGGCCAGCTTCATGCTCTTGAGTTCGCCCTGCTGCGCCGCGACGCCGCGCACCACGATGTCGCGGTCGGTCACCATGCCCACCAGCTTGTCGCCCTCGCAAACGGGGATCACGCCGACGTTCAATTCGTCCATGCAGCGAGCCGCGTCCACCACCGAGTCGCCGGGCGCCATGGTGCGCACGTCGCGCGTCATGACATCTGCCACCGTTGTCATGCTGTTCTCCTAGGAATAGAGCGGGCAGCAGGGTGTGCCCGCGGCTTTCCAATCTATTCGGGACGGCCGCCGCCGGTGTCGGTGCGCTCGCAAGCTCGCGTAGGACGGCGGCCGGGCCGCGGCTTAGGGCCTGTTCACGCTATGTCCAGGGGCGGGAAGGGGCCCTAGCCGGTGTGAACCGCCGCCGGGCGCTCGCCGGCCAGCGCCTGCAGCAGGTTGCTGGTGGCCAGTTCGGCCATCGCGTAGCGGGTCTCGTGGGTCGCCGAGCCGATATGGGGCAGCGCCGTCACGCGGGGATGAGTGCGCAGCGGCGACTCCAGGGGCAGCGGCTCGCGGGCGAAGACGTCGAGGCCGGCGGCGCGCAGGCGGCCACTGTCCAGGGCGGCGAGCAGCGCCGGCTCCTGCACCGTGGCACCGCGGCCGCCGTTGATGAAGATCGCGCCCGGCTTCATCAGGCCGAACTCGCGCGCGCCCATCAGGCCACGCGTCTGGCCGGTCAATGGCAGCGTCGCAGTGACGATATCCGCCTGCGCCAATAGCGCCTCAAGTGGTGTATGCACGGCGCGGCCGGCCAGATCGGGCACGTCGACCGCATGACGATTGTGATACAGCACCGGCATGCCGAAGCCCAGGGCGGCGCGGCGCGCCACCGCCTGGCCGATGCGGCCGAAGCCGAGGATGCCGAGCGTCTTGCCGTGCACGTCCCAGCCGAACAGGTCCTCGCCGATGTTGCGCTCCCAGCGGCCCTCGCGCACCAGGGCGGCCAGTTCCACCAGGCGCCGGCTGGTGGCCATGATCATCAGGAAGACGGTGTCTGCCGTGGTTTCGGTCAGCACGCCAGGGGTGTGGGTGAGCAGGATGCCGCGCTTGCGCAGTTCGTCGATGGGGTAGTTGTCCACGCCCACTGAAATCGTGGAGATCACCTGCAGCCGCGGTGCCATGTCGAGAAGCACCGGCGTGATCGCGTAGCTGGAGCCGATCAGGCCATCCGCAGTCGGCAGCGCGGCCTCGAAGGCGGCCTTCTGCTGCGGCTTGCGCGGGTTGGCGACGACGACGTCATGCAGCGCGGTGATGCGCGCAAGCTGGTCGTCGGGCAGCTCGCGAAAGACCAGGACCGACTTGCGCTGGCTCACAAGCCCGCCTGCTTCAGTTCGGCTTGTGTCGGCAGGCCTTCGGTGTCGCCCAGCACCTGCACGGCGCGAGCGCCGATCCAGCAACCACGGCGCACGGCGTCTGCGATGCCGCGGCCGGCCAGCAGCGCGCTGACCACACCCACGGCAAAGCCGTCGCCCGCGCCCACCGTGTCGACCACCTGCGGCACCGGAAACCCGGGCACCCTGCCGCTGCCCTCCGGGCCGTCGTACCAGGCGCCCTCGGGCCCCAGCTTGACCGCGACCAGCTTCGCGCCGCGCTCTCGATAGAAGCGCGCAATGCCTTGCGGCGTGTCTTCGCCCGTGAGAAAGCGCCCTTCTTCGATGCCAGGCAGCACCCAGTCGGCCTGGAAGGCCAATGCATTGATCTCGCGCCGCATCGCCTCGGGCGAGGACCACAGTGTCGGCCGCAGGTTGGGATCGAAGGAGATCGTGCGGCCCGCGGCGCGCATGATTTGCAGCGTCTCGTGCGCGCAAGCACGAGCGCTTGGCGAGATCGCGGGGAACACCCCGGTCGCGTGCAGGTGGCGCGCCGAGCGCAGCCACGGTGCGGCGATGTCCGCTGGCGTCATCTGGCTGGCCGCCGAGCCCTTGCGGTGGTACTCCACCAGCGGATCGCTGCCGTCGGTGACGCGGCCCTTGAACTGGAAGCCGGTGCGCTGCGCGGGGTCGCAGGCGACGTGCGAGCAGTCCACGCCTTCGCGCTGCATCTCGGCCAACAGGTAGCGGCCCATCGAGTCGGTGCCCAGGCGGCTGGCCCAGCCCACCCGCAGGCCCAGGCGGGCCAGGCCGATCGCCACGTTGGTCTCGGCGCCGGCCGTGCGCTTGTGGAAGGAAGGGACCTGTTCCAGCGGGCCCGGGCGGTCGGCCACGAACATCATCATCATCTCGCCGAACAGGGCGACGTCGAACGCGTGATCGGCGCTCATGCCGCGGCTCCCGGCGCATTCGCGATGGTGCGCAACAGGTCGACCTGTTCGCGCGTGACGGCCAGCAGGTCGTCGCCTGCCAGCGGGTATTCGATGGCCCAAGGCACGCTGGCGGGCATCTGCCGCAGCACGGCCCGCCAGGGCGCGGCGGACTCGGCCAGCGGCACGGCGACCCACTTGCCTGGCTGGCGCTGCACGCCCTTGCAATGCACGTAGCGTACGTGCCCCGCGCAGGCACGCGCCGCCTCCTGCGGACACTCGCCCAGCCAGTGCCAGTTGCCCATGTCGAAGGTCATGCCCAGGGGCACGCCCGCGCTTGCGGCGGCGGCGAAGAAAGCCTGCAACGCGGGCAGCGTGCCGGCGGCAACGGTCTGGTCGTTCTCGATCACCAGCTCGGTGCCGGCCGTGCGCAGCGCCTGGGCCAGTTCGGCAAAGCCGCTCGCACTCGCGGCCGTGAAGCCGCCAATGGACATCTTCAGGCGCGGTGCACCGAGGGTGCGGGTCGCCTCGAGTGCGCGTGCCAGCGCGGCATCATCCAGCGTGCCGTCGCTGCGCCACAAGCCCTCCGGGCTCGAATACACCAGCGCAGCGCCCAGTCCCGCGGCTGCCAGCGCGGGCAGTTCACGCTGCGCGTCGACCAGCAGCTCGCCGCGCACCTCGAAGCCATCGGCGCCGGCCGCGCGTGCGAGCTGCGCGAAATAGAGCTGGCCATGGCGCCGCGTTTCCGCCGCCCCGAAGGACGACAGCGAGATCAGGACCTGCTGCATCACGTGGCCGCCAGGTTGGGTTGCTGGTGCGAGCTGAGGATCTGCCCGAGGAACTGCTTCGTCTTCTCGTTGCGCGGCTGCGTGAAGAACTGCTGCGGCGGCGCCTGTTCGATGATGCGGCCGTCGGCCATGAAGATCACGCGGTCGGCCACGCTGCGGGCAAAGCCCATTTCGTGCGTCACGCACAGCATGGTCATGCCTTCGTCGGCCAGGCCGATCATCGTGTCGAGCACTTCCTTGACCATCTCGGGGTCGAGCGCGGAAGTCGGCTCGTCGAACAGCATGATCTTGGGGTTCATGCACAGCGCGCGGGCGATCGCCACGCGCTGCTGCTGGCCGCCGGACAACTGGCTCGGATACTTGGCGGCCTGCTCGGGGATGCGCACCCGCTCGAGGTACTTCATCGCCGTGGCTTGCGCCTCCTCCTTGCCGATGCCGCGCGTACGCATGGGCGCCAGCGTGCAGTTCTGCAGGATCGTGAGGTGCGGAAACAGGTTGAACTGCTGGAACACCATGCCGACCTCGGCGCGCACCTTCTCCACGTTGCGCTTGTGTGCCGTGAGGTCGATGCCGTCGACGACGATGCGGCCCTGCTGCACGGACTCGAGTCCGTTCAGGCAGCGGATCAGCGTCGACTTGCCCGAGCCCGAAGGCCCGCAGACCACGATGCGCTCGCCGGCCGCGACCGTGAGGTCGATGTCGGCGAGCACCTGGAATTTGCCGAACCACTTCTGCACGCCTTCGAGGCGGATGATCGGTTCGGCGCTGGCCTGCGCGCGGGCGTCCATGGCGTTGCTCCTGGTGTCCTGTCCCAGCCCGCTTACTGCATCTTCGGCAGGTCGGTGTCCAGCCACTTCTTGTACAGCTTGTTCAGTTCGCCGTTGGCGGTGTTCCTGGCCACGAACTCATTGACGGACGTCAGCAGCGCGTCCTGGCCGGGACGCAGGGCGACCGCCATCTCCTGCTGCTTCAGCACGAACTTGGGCTCGAAGGCGCCGGGCTGGCGCTTGTTGATCTGCGCGGCGACGGTGGTGGAGCAACCGATCGCATCGACCTGCCCGGCGATCAGGGCCTGCATGGCGGACGCATCGTCGTCGAAGCGGCGGATCTCGGTGCCGGCCGGCGCGATGGCCGTCAGCGCGACGTCCTGCGTGCTGGCGCGGGCGACCCCCACCTTCAGCGGCTTCAGATCCGGCGCGGCCTTGATGTTGGTCTTCTTCGGGCCCAGCAGCACGATGGTCGCGGCGGAGTACGGCCTGGAGAACGTGACCTGCTTGGCGCGCTCCGGGGTGACGGCCAGCGAAGCGATCAGCAGGTCGACCTTGTTGGTCAGCAGGTAGGGGATGCGGTTCGGGCCGGTCACCGGGACCAGGTTCACCTTCACGCCCCACTCCTTGCCGAGGAGCCGCGCCACGTCGGCGTCATAGCCATCGGGCTGGTTCTGCGCATTGGTCGTGCCGTAGGGCGGGAAGTCGACCAGCAGGCCGACGTTGATCTCGCCCTTCTTCTTCAGGGCATCCACGCTCTGCGCGGAGGCGGGGACGGCGGCCAGCGCCACGGTGGCGGCCAGGGCCAGGGCGGCGAAGGCACGGCGGGACAGGTTCTGCATGTTGGATGTCTCCAGTGTTGAAATGAAAAGGCGCTCAGCGCGCAAGGGCCCGGGCCTGCCGGCGCTCCATGCCGGCGGCCAGCAGCGACAGCGGCCAGCACAGTGCGAAGTAGATACCCGCCACCAGGCTGAACACGATCAGCGGCTGGAAGGTTGCGTTGTTGATGATCTGGCCGGCGCGCGTGACTTCGGTGAAGCCGATGATGGCCGCCAGCGAGGTGCCCTTGATCACCTGCACCATGTAGCCCACCGTGGACGGCAGCGCGATCTTGAAGGCCTGCGGCAGGACCACGTCGCGCATGCGCGGCACGTAGCGCAGCCCGAGCGCCTGCGCGGCCTCCCACTGGCCGCGCGGAATCGCCTGGATGCTGCCGCGCCAGATCTCGCCGAGGAAGGCGCTGGTGTTGAGGATCAGGGCCGCGCCGGCAGCGACCCACGGATTGACGTCGATGCCCAGCACCGGCGCGCCGAAGAAGATCAGGAACAGTTGCAGCAGCAGCGGCGTGCCCTGGAAGATCTGCACGAACACGGTGGCGGCCGCGCGCGCGAAGCCGCTCTCGCTGGTGCGGGCCAAGGCCACGATCAGGCCACCGATCGCGCCGCCGATGAAGGCGATCAGCGACAGGCCGATGGTCCAGCGCGCCGCTTCGAGGATGAACAGCAGGTCGGAGCTACTGAAAGTGCGCATGTCAGTTCTCGGTGGCCCGCATTCAGCGGCGGTCCGGGTAGTTCAGGGCCACTTGGTAGATCGCGCGGAACAAGAGCGAGAACAGCACGGCGAGCAGCAGATAGATGCCAGCGACAACGATGTAGATCTCGAAGCTGCGGAAGGTCTGCGACTGCAGGTTGGCCGCGACCGAGGTCAGGTCGTCGGCCGAGATCGCCGACACCACCGCGGAGGACAGCATCAGCAGGATGAACTGGCTGGTGAGCGCGGGATAGATCGCCTTGAGCGCCGGCTTCAGGATGATGTGGCGGAACACCTGGTGCCGCTTGAGATTGAGCGCGAGCCCCGCTTCGACCTGCCCGCGCGGGACGGCCTCGATGCCGGCGCGGATGATCTCGGTGGCGTATGCGCCCAGGTTCACCACCATCGCGACCAGCGCCGCCGAGTGCGCCGACCAGCGCAGGCCGATCGCCGGCAGCGCGAAGAAAAAGAAGAACAGCTGCACCAGGAAGGGCGTGTTGCGGATCAACTCGATGTACGCGTTGACCACCCAACGCAGCGCCTGCGGGCCCGAGGTCTTGACCCAGGCGCAGACGATGGCAATGGCCAGGCCAAGGACGGTGGCCGTGAGCGACAGCTCGATCGTGGTCCACGTGCCCTGCAGCAGCAGGGGCCATGCATCGAAGACGGCCTGGAACTGGAAGTTGTAGTTCACGAACGGGCGGGGGGCGACGGCTGAAACCGGTTTCTGAACGCGATTATAGAAACCGGTTTCAGGATTTCATCCGGGTTTTCACGGATGCTGGGTGCGCAGCGACGACGGGCGGATCACCAGTTCGCCTGAGAGCAGGATCTGGCGCGGTGGCAGGCTGAGGCCTTGCAGGCGCTCGAGCAGGCAGGCCGTGGCCAGCCGGCCGAGCGCATCGGTGGGCTGGGCGATCGTGCTGAGCCCCGGGCCCACGAGCGGCGCCCATTCGGTCTCGTCGATGCCGACGAAGCCGAGGTCCTGGCCGAAGCGCCAGCCCAGGCGCGCCACGGCATCCGCGATGCGCAGCGTGATGACTGCATTGCTGGCCAGCACGGCCGGCCGGCGGCCGCGCGCTTGCAGGTCCCGCAGGCGCTGGTCGAGGGCGGCGGTGTTGTCGGGGGTCGACTCGAAGCTGCCGCCCTGCGCGCCGCGGCGCTCGCCCGTGAAGGCGCGAAACGCCGCCTCGCGCTCCTGCCGCGAGCTCACGCCCGCCAGCGGCTCGGTGACGAACAGCAGTTCGTCCCAGCCTTGGTCCCGCAGATGCTGCGCGGCGAGCCGCACCGCGCCCACGTTGTCGAGGGACACGAAGTCCGCCTGCATGTTCAAGTGGCGGCGATCCACCAGCACCACCGGCCGGCCCTGCCGCGCGGCCGCGGCGGCGGCGCCCTCATCGCGGCCCAGCGTGTTGAGGATCAGACCTTCGACCTGGTAGGAGGCGAGGGTTTCGATCGCATCGCGTTCGCGCCGGCCGTCGTCGCCCAGGTTGAACAGCATCAGGAGGTAGCCGGCCTGCTGGCAGGCCTTTTCGGCGCCGCGCAGCACTGCCACCGAGAACGGATTGGTGACGTCCGCCACCACCAGCCCGATCAGGCGCGAGCGGCCGCGCTTGAGGGCTTGCGCCATGGGATTGGGCGCGTAGCCGAGGGCGGCGATCGCCGTCTCGACGCGGGTCGCGATTTCCGGCGTCAGCAGTTCGTCGCGCCGGTTCAGGAAGCGCGAGACCGTGGCCTTGGACACGCCGGCCTTCTCGGCGACGTCCGCAATGGTGGCGCGCGAGCCGGCAGCGGGGAAGACAAAGGCGGGCTTGGGGGGCATTGGCTGAAACCAGTTTCAGCCGGCATCCTAGCGTGCCCGGCGCCGTCGCGAAAGAGGCTTCACCGCCGCGCGACCGTCGTGAGCGGCAGCCGCGAGAGTTCCTGCAGCAGGGCCGCCAGTTCGCGGGCCGCCGCGGCGAGCACCGCGTGCCCCTTGTCCGCCGTGGCCGCCGCGGCATCGCCGGCGGCGCCTTGCGGGTTGTAGTCTTCGATCGCCCAGCCGAGCTTGGCACTGCGGCCGTTGCCGAGGATCGGGTACTGCGTCGCCCGCTCGCGCGAGCTCGAAGGGAAATCCTGCGCTTGCCCCATGCGGACCGTGTCCGGTCGCAGGGCGAGCATCAACGAGGTTTCGATCGCGCCTGCATGCACGCCGAAGCGGTGTTCGTCCGGCGGAAAGAGGCCGTCGACCGCAGCGCCCAGCGGCAGGTTCCACCAGCTGCAGCCGTAGACGATCAGGCCGCAGCGCACCCGCAATTCGCGCGCGACGATGTCCAGCAGGCTCACCTGCCCGCCGTGGGCGTTGAACAGCAGCAGCTTGCGCACGCCAGCCCGCGCCACGCATTCACCCAGTGCGACCCAGGTGGCGATCACGGTATCGATCGGCAGCGTCAGCGTGCCGGCAAACGAGGCGTGCTCCGGGCTGTAGCCCACGTGCTGCGTCGGCAGCACCAGCACCGGGCAGTCGGCGGGCAGCTGCGGCAGTGCCTGCGCGAGGATGCCGTCGACGAGGCAGTGGTCAACCGCCAGCGGCAGGTGCGGGCCGTGCTGCTCCGTCGCGCCTAGCGGCAGCACGGCGACGGTGCTGGCCGGATCGAGCGTGGCGAAGTCGGTGGTGGCGAGGTCGGCCCAGAAGCGGGAAGGGAGCATGCCGGGATGGTAACGGCGCCGTCGCCAGGGTGGGATGCGCCAAAGGCGCACACCACCGATGCCTGCACGTGGAGTCGCCGAGTGGTGGGGTGCGCTTGCGCGCATCCCACCCTACAGGGCCTGCCTTGCCGCTCTTGCGATGCTCGCTGCGTCGACCCCGAAATACGCCCGCAACGCGGCACGCGTATCGCTGCGCCCGAAGCCGTCGGTGCCGAGCGTCAGGTAGCGCCGCCCCTCCGGCACGAAGGCGCGGATCGCCTCCGGCACGGCGCGCACATAGTCGCTGGCGGCGATCACCGGACCTTGCGTGGCGGCGAGTTGCTGCGTCACGTATGCATCGTCCGCAGCAACGCCATCGCGCGCCAGTTCGCTCCAGCTCGTGACGCTGAATACGTCACTGGCGATGCCCTGCTGCGCAAGTTGCTCCGCGGCTGCGATCACCTCGGGCAGGATCGCGCCCGACCCCATCAGCGTCACGCGCTGCTTCGCATCGGCCGCGCCATGGGAGGCAAAGCGATAACAGCCGCGGATGATCCCCTCATGCGCGCCCTGCGGCACATCGGGCTGGGCGTAGTTCGCGTTCATCAGCGTGACGTAGTAGAAGACGTCACGCTGCTCCACCAGCATCTCGCGCATGCCGCGGTCGACGATCACCGCCATCTCGCCGGCAAAGGCGGGGTCGTAGGCCTTGCAGTTCGGAATCGTGGCGGCGACCAGGTGGCTGGTGCCGTCCTGGTGCTGCAGGCCTTCGCCTGCCAGCGTGGTGCGGCCCGAAGTGGCACCGAGCAGGAAGCCCCGCGCGCGCTGGTCGGCTGCCGCCCAGATGGCGTCGCCCACGCGCTGGAAGCCGAACATCGAGTAGTAGATGTAGAAGGGCAGCATGGCCACGCCATGCACGCTGTAGCTGGTGGCCGCGGCCGTCCAGCTCGCGATGGCCCCCGCTTCGCTGATGCCCTCTTCCAGGATCTGGCCGTCCAGCGCCTCGCGATACGAGAGCACCGAGCCGATGTCTTCCGGCTCGTAGCTTTGTCCCGAGCTCGAATAGATGCCCACCTGCTTGAAGAGATTGGCCATGCCGAAGGTGCGCGCCTCGTCGGCCACGATGGGGACGATGCGCGGGCCGAGCTGCGGGTCTTTCAGCAGCGCAGCCAGCATGCGCACGAAAGCCATGGTGGTCGACATTTCCTTGCCGCCGGCAGCCAGCGCGAAGCTCGCATAGGCGGAAGGCTCGGGCACGGGCACCAGCTCGCAGACGGTCTGACGCTGCGGGATGTAGCCGCCCAGGGCCTCGCGCTTCGCGTGCAGGTAGCGCATCTCGGCGCTCTCTTGCGCTGGCTTGAAGAAGGCGAGCGTGCGCGCCTGCTCGTCGGACAGCGGCAGGTTGAAGCGGTTGCGGAATTCCAGCAGCGCGGACTCGTCGAACTTCTTTTGCGAGTGCGTGGTCATGCGCCCCTGGCCGGCCGCGCCCATGCCGTAGCCCTTTTTGGTGTGGGCCAGGATCACGGTGGGCTGGCCGCGATGCTTCGCCGCGGCATCGTAGGCGGCATGGATCTTCACCAGGTCGTGGCCGCCCCGCTTGAGGCGGTCGATCTGTTCGTCGGTCATGCCCTGGGCCAGGCGCGCGAGCTCCTCGTCCTGGCCGAAGAAGTGTTCGCGGTTGAAGCGCCCGTCCTTGGCCGCGAAGGTCTGCATCTGGCCGTCGACCGTATGCGCGAAGGCGCGCACCAGCGCCCCGGTGGTGTCGCGCGCGAACAGGCCGTCCCAGTCGCTGCCCCACAGCAGCTTGATCACGTTCCAGCCGGCGCCGCGGAACAGCTTTTCCAGTTCGTCGACGATGCGGCCGTTGCCGCGGACCGGGCCGTCGAGACGCTGCAGATTGCAGTTGACCACCCAGACCAGGTTGTCCAACTTCTCGCGCGAGGCCAGCGTGAGGGCGCTCATGCTCTCGGGTTCGTCCATCTCGCCGTCGCCGAACACGCCCCAAACGCGTCGCTCGCCGATGCGTTTTCCTGTGTCGCTGGCGCGCCCTTCGCAATTCACCAGGCCGCGGTGCGTGAGATAGCGCATGAAGCGCGCGTGGTAGATCGAGCTGATCGGACCGATGCCCATCGAGCCGGTCGGGAACTGCCAGAAGTCCGGCATCAGCCACGGATGCGGATAGCTGCACAGGCCGCGCGCACCGGCGTCCGGGGCGACGATCTCCTGGCGGTAGTGCGCGAGGTCAGGCTCGGACAGGCGCCCTTCGAGGAAAGCGCGGGCATAGACGCCCGGGGCGCTGTGCGGCTGGAAGAACACCAGGTCGCCGCCCTGCCGCTCGTTGCGCGCCTGGAAGAAGTGGTTGAAGCCGACCTCGAACAGGTCGGCCGCACTGGCATAGCTGGCGATGTGCCCACCCAGCTCGCCATACGCGCTGTTGGCGCGCACCACCATCGCCAGCGCGTTCCAGCGCATCAGCGAAGCCAGTTTCTCCTCGATGGCCAGGTCGCCCGGAAACACGGGCTGGCGCTCCACCGGCACGGTGTTGACGTAAGGGGTGACCAGTTCGGGCGACCAGGCCACCGCGGGATTGCGCGCCAGCACCGCGAGCTGGTCGAGGATGAAGCGCGCCCGGGCCGGCCCCTCCGCCGCCACCAGGGACTGGAAGGCATCGCGCCATTCAGCGGTTTCCTGCGGATCCATGTCGCCGGTCCGGTCGGCAAGGTAGCGGGTGATGCTTTGATCGGCCATGGAGCACTCTAGGCAGGAGGGCACGGCAGGGGCTACCGAAGGCGGCGCGCATCGGCGGCCGTGCAGCATAGAATGCCGCCACTCCAAGCATTTGCGGCATTTCATGCAACTCGACGCCATCGACCTCCGCATCCTCGCCCAGCTGCAGGAGGACGGATCGCTCAGCAACGTCGAGCTGGCCCGCCGCGTCCATCTCTCGCCCTCGCCCTGCCTGGCGCGGGTGAAGTCGCTGGAGGCCGCCGGCGTGATCGCGCGCTATGTCGCACTGGCCGATGCGAAGGCACTGGGGCTGGGCCTGACCGTCTTCATCAACGTCAGCCTGAAGAGCCAGTCGAAGGAATCGCTGGCCATGTTCGAACAGCGGATCGCCGAGCATGACGAGGTGATGGAGTGCTACCTGATGACGGGCGACAGCGACTACCTGATCCGCGTCGTAGTCGCGGAAATCGCGGCTCTCGAGCGCTTCATCCTGGAGCAGCTCACGCCGATCCCGGGGATCGAGAAGATCCGATCGAGCTTCGCCTTGAAGCAGGTCCGCTACAAGACCGCACTGCCCTTGCCGGCCCGGTCCTGACCGACAAGCGTCGGAGAGGGCTGCGCGACCGTAGGATGGAAGCTGACCGCCCGGCAGCGCGCAGGCCCCCGCTGGCACGCGCCCTCGGCCGAATCACAGGCCCCCGGGGTCCGGCGACCATGCATCCATGGACACGCTGCACACGATCACTGACACCCTCTGGCGGGAAAGCTGGAACCGTGCCTTCTGGCCGTCGCTGATGCTGAGCCTGGCGGTGGCCCTGGACCAATGCACCCGCGGCCCGTCGCTGACAGCCATGGCGGTGACCTACCTCTTCACCTGAACGGAAGGCGTCCCCCGTCCTGCCACCGTAGGGTGGGTCGCCGACGGCGACCCACCCAAGCGCACCGAAACGGGGGGTGCCTGCGGCATCCCACCCTACAGAGCCTCCGTCAAGCGCTTATCAGGGACTTCGCGGTAGCGCCCCAACCTGCGGCGCACCCATACTGGCAGTTTTCCCGCGTTCCGACGCCTCCTTTAGGAGGGCGCGCTCCGGACGCGAAAACACGACAATGCCAGTGATGACACATGAGCTGTTTCGCCAGGACGCCTATCTGAGGGAGGCGCCCGCCATGGTCGCCGAGGTTGGCGAGCAGGGCGTGGTCCTGGACCGTACCGTCTTCTACCCCCTAGGCGGCGGGCAGGCGGGCGACAGCGGCGTGCTCCTGCTGGCGGATGGCAGCGCCTTGCAGATTGCCGATACCCGCAAGGTCAAGGACGCCGAGGGCAAGCCCACGGCATTGGTTGCCCACGTGCCGGCGCCCGGCCAGGAGGCGCTCCTGCGCGACCTGCGTCCCGGCACGGCCATCGTGGCGCGGATCGACTGGGACCGGCGCCACAAGCTGATGCGCTTCCACACCACCACCCATCTGTTGTGCCACTTGGTGCCGCAGTTGGTCAACGGCTGCTCCATCACGGCGGAATACGCCCGGCTGGACTTCAACATGACCGATCCGCTGGACAAGGAAGCCCTGAGCGAGGGCATCGCCCGCCTGGTCGCCGCCGGTCACGCGGTGGAGATCGGCGCCATCAGCGACGAGGAGCTCGATGCCAATCCCGCGTTGGTCAAGAGCATGTCCGTGCAGCCACCCCGGGGCACGGGGCGCGTGCGCACCATCCGCATCGGCGGACTGGACGGGCCGGTTGACTTCCAGCCCTGCGGCGGCACCCACGTGGCCAACACCGCGGAAATCGGCGGTGTGGTCGTCACCAAGATCGAAAAGAAGAGCGCAAGCACCCGACGGGTGGTCTTGGGCTTTTCCTGAACCCTGGAACTTCGCCCCTCCCGCTGAGCTCCACCTGATGCGATGAAATTCTTCCGCCTGCTTGCCGCCGCTGCCCTTTCGGCCGGCCTCGTTCCCGCCGCTGCCCTGGCGCAGGCGGACAAGGCGGTCGTCGCCAGCGAGCGCGTGCGCGCCGAACTCGTGGCGCAGGCGCCGGACGGGGTCGAGCCCGGCAAGCCGCTGTGGGTCGGCCTGCAGATCACGCACCAGCCGGAGTGGCACACCTACTGGAAGAACCCCGGCGACTCCGGCCTGCCGACGCAGATGACGTGGAAGCTGCCGCCCGGCATCGAGGCCGGCGACATCGCGTGGCCCTTGCCGAAGAAGCTGCCGGTCGGCCCGCTCATGAACTATGGCTACGAGGGGACCGTGCTGCTGCCGGTGCCCTTGACCGTCACGCCGGCCTTCAAGCCCTCGCCCTTCGGCGACACGCAGATCGAGCTCAAGGCCTCATGGCTGGTGTGCCGCAAGGAATGCATTCCCGAGGATGGCAGCTTCGTGCTCAAGCTGCCCGCGCGCAGCACCACGGCGCTGCATGCAGCGGATTTCCAGGCGGCGCTCGCTGCCGCTCCGAAGTCGCTGGCTGGCGGCGAGGTCCACCCCGATGGCAAGACCCTGCAGGTCACCCTGACGGGCCTGCCCGCTTCGCTGCGCGGCCAGCAGCTGGAGTTCTTCCCCGAGACCGGCGAGGTGATCGAGCCCGCGGGCGCGTGGACGCAGGCCTGGAAGGGCGGCGTGTGGACAGCCAGCGTGCCCCTGTCCGCCTATCGCGCCAACAGCCCCGGCGATTTCCCGCTGGTGGTCGCTGCCGGTGGCCAGGGCTGGCGCAGCGAAGCCAAGGTGGTGGGCGCCTGGCCGGCGACGGCGGCGCCTGCGGCCACCGTGCCGCCGGCGCTGCAGAGCGCGCTGCGCGCAGCCGCCGCACCGCCTGCGACCGCATCCACCAGCCTGCTCGTGGGCCTGTTGGGTGCGCTGCTCGGCGGAATGATCCTCAACCTGATGCCTTGCGTGTTCCCGGTGCTGGCCATCAAGGTGGTCGGCTTCACGCAGCACGCCAGCGATCGCCGCGGCCATCGCATCAGCGGCCTGGCCTACACGGCCGGCGTGGTGGCTTCATTCGCCGCACTGGGGGCCGTGATGCTGGCGCTGCGCGCTGCCGGCGAACAGCTCGGGTGGGGCTTCCAGCTGCAATCGCCGGCGGTCGTCGCGGCGCTGGCCGCGCTGTTCACACTGATCGCGCTCAATCTGGCGGGCGTCTTCGAATTCGGCTCCATGCTTCCGAGCAGCATCGCCACGCTGGAGGCGCGTCATCCGGTGGCCAATGCCTTCCTCACGGGCGTGCTGGCCGTGGCCGTGGCCTCGCCTTGCACCGCGCCGTTCATGGGCGCATCGCTGGGGCTCGCGATCTCGCTGCCGCCCGCAGAAGCGATGGCGATCTTCGTGGCGCTCGGCGTCGGCATGGCCCTGCCCTATCTGGCCGCTGCACTGGTGCCCGCGTTCGCGCGCTGGCTGCCGCGGCCCGGCGCCTGGATGGACACCTTCCGCAAGCTGATGGCGTTCCCGATGTTTGCCACCGTGGCCTGGCTGGTCTGGGTGCTGGGACAGCAAAGCGGTGTCGACGGCGCGGGCGCGCTGCTGGCGCTGCTGGTCGCCCTGAGCATGGTGGTGTGGGCACTGACCCTGCGCGGGCGCACGCGCGTCGCGCTCGTTTCGCTCGCGCTGGCAGGCCTGGCGTTCGTGGGTTGGAGCACCGGCGCGGCCATCACGCGTCCGCCCGCGGCGCCGACGCTCGCCGCTGTCCACGACCGCTGGCAGCCCTGGGCGCCCGAGCGCGTGCAGCAGGCGATGGCCGAGGGCAAGCCGGTCTTCGTCGACTTCACGGCTGCCTGGTGCGTGACCTGCCAGTACAACAAGAAGACCACGCTCTCGCGCCGCGAAGTGCTGGCCGATTTCAACGACAAGCACTACACGCTGCTGCGCGCCGACTGGACGCGACGCGATCCGGTGATCACGGCGGCGCTCGCGCAACTCGGACGCAACGGCGTGCCCGTGTACGTGATCTACCGACCTGGCAAGGAACCGGTGGTGCTGTCGGAAGTGCTGGGCGTGGACGAGGTGCGCTCGGCGCTGGCCTTGTAACCGCTCCCCGGTCATGGGACGTCATTGCGGGCGTGACTCGCCGTCGTGAATCCCGGTCAAGACCCACTGCTGTCCGGAATGGGACGTTCCAGCATGTGCCTGTTCAGAGGCCGAGCGTCGTGCAGGACCAGCGACCTGGGGCGGCAAAGCCGCATGCGGGCGGGCTGCGGCGCGCGGCGGGGCGTCCCGATCGCGCCAGGCGCGATCGGGCAACCTGCGCTGGCCGGTCTTGCGGCCCGCGCGGCCGAACTCGCTGCGAGTTTGACTGCTGCGCAGCCAAACTCTCCGCTCGATCACACGTCCGCGAGTCAGTGCACGTACGCGGGGCTCGATTCGCGCTACGCGCTCTCGTAGCCCCGCTGG
>NZ_JAQGNQ010000027.1 GCF_028291745.1 Ramlibacter sp.
CCTGCGGACGCGGGCCGTCGCCGCGCGGGGGGCCGCCGCGGCGCTTGTTGCGGTTGCCGCGCGGATCGCCCTGCTGCTCCTGCCGGGCCCGCTCCGGCCGCGCCCGCTCGCCGGCACCGGCGGCGCGGGTCAGCGCGTCGATGTCGCGCTCGTCGAGTTCCATGAAGGCCCCGCGCTTCAAGCCGCGCGGCAGCACCATCGCACCGTAGCGGATGCGGATCAGCCGGCTGACCGCGTGGCCCACCGCCTCGAACAGGCGTCGCACTTCGCGGTTGCGGCCTTCGCTGATCGTCACGCGGTACCAGACGTTGGAGCCTTCGCCGCCGCCCTCCTCGATGGTGCCGAAGCTGGCGCGGCCATCGTCGAGGTTGACGCCGTCCAGCAGGCGCTGCCGCTCCTCGTTGCTGAGCGCACCCAGCACGCGCACGGCGTACTCGCGCTCCAGCCCGAAGCGCGGATGCATCAGCATGTTGGCCAGCTCGCCGGAGCTGGTGAACAGCAGCAGGCCCTCGGTGTTCAGGTCCAGGCGGCCGACCGACTGCCACTTGCCCTGCTGCAGCTTGGGCAACTTGCGGAACACGGTGGGCCGGTTCTGCGGATCGTCGTGCGTGACGACCTCGCCGACGGGCTTGTGATACGCGATCACGCGAGCCGGCGGCGGCGCGATGCGCACGCGGATCGGCTTGCCGTTGACCTTGATCTGGTCGCCGAACTGGATCCGCTGCCCGATATGCGCGGGCTCGTTGTTGACCGAGATCCGCCCTTCCATGATCAGCTGCTCCATCTCCAGCCGCGAGCCCAGGCCGGCCTGGGCCAGCACCTTGTGCAGCTTGGGCGTCTCCGGTTGCGGCAACAGCACGCGCTTGGCCAGGGTCGCGTCGACGGCTTCTTCTTCGGCGTCGAAGCGGCCGGTGATCACGTCCTCGAAGCGCACCGGCGCTGGCGGCGGCAGGGACGCTGCCTCCGCGCGGCGGCGCGCCGAGCGAGCGCCGTTGCCGTTGCCATCGACGTCGTCTTCGTCGTGGTCCTCGTCGTCCGCGTCGCTGTCGTGGCCGCGGGCGGCGGCCTCCTCGTGGGCAAGGGCGGGTCCGGCGGGCTCGGTGGCCGCGGCCGCTTCGCCCTGGGGCGCGCGCGGCTCGGACTCGGGGGCGTCTTCGGAAGGCGTGCGCGCCATGGCTTCGGTCGGGTCGTTCATGTTCAGGTCTCGACGGCTTGCGCCGCGTCAGGGTCGCCGATGCCGGCGGCAGGGTCCAGGGGCGCGCCGTCGGAGCCGGCCGCCTCGAAGTCCCCCAGGGGGGATTCAGCCGGACCGATTTCCAGTTCGGGCTGCGGAGGGAGGGATTGGGCCAGCGCCTCGAACACGCCTTGCCGGGACGGGCCCTGCAGTTCGGGCAGCTGGTCCAGCGAGCCGAGGCCCAGGTCGTCCAGGAACTGGCGCGTCGTCGCATACAGCGCCGGCCGGCCCGCGGCCTCGCGATGGCCGATCACCTCGACCCAGCCGCGGTCTTCCAGCTGCTTGAGGATCTGCGAATTGATGGTCACACCGCGGATATCTTCCATGTCGCCGCGCGTCACCGGCTGCCGGTAGGCGATGATCGCCAGCGTCTCCAGGGCGGCACGGCTGTACTTGGGCGGCTTCTCGGGATGCAGGCGCTCGAGGTACTCGCGCATCGCGGGGCGGCTCTGGAAGCGCCAGCCGCTGGCCACGCACACCAGCTCCACGCCGCGCTGCGCCCACTCGTTCTGCAGGTCGCCCAGCAGGTCCTTGATGGTGTCGGCGCCGAGTTCGTCGTTGAACAGCACCCGCAGCTCGCGCACGGTGAGCGGCTGCTGCGTGCAGATCAGCGCGGTTTCGAGGACGCGCCTGGCATCCGCCGTATTCATGAGTTACTTCGAGCTGGAAATGGCGCGCCGTGACGCGCAGTTCTGGGCCAAGGGCTTTTGTTGTTGTTCTCGCCGCAGCGCTCCCCCTCCAGGGCCGCGCTGCGCGGTGGCCGGGCCTCAGGTGCCAGTGAAGGCTGCGGCCGCGGTCTGGCTCGTGAGCCATTCGGATTCATTGTAACGCAGCCCCCAGGCGAGCCACGCGGCACGCAAGTCCGCGGGCGCCGGGGTGTGGAAGGCGAGCGGCACACCCGTGACAGGATGCGCGAAAGCGAGGCGGACCGCGTGCAGCCCCTGGCGCGCCAGGCCGCCCGCCGGCGCGCCGCCATAGAGCGCATCGCCCGCCAGCGGATGGCCGATGTGCGCCGCATGCACGCGGATCTGGTGGGTGCGGCCGGTCTCCAGCGTGCACAGGAGCCCACAGCCCGCGGCTGCTTCGTCCAGCCGCTGGAACACGGTGGCCGCCGTCTTGCCCGAATGCCGCTGCAGGTCGACCACCGCCATGCGCAGGCGATTGCGCGGATCGCGGCCGATGGGCGCATCGACCCGCCGTTGCGGCGGCCCTTGCCAGGGCCGATGGGCGAGCGCGAGGTATTGCCGCGAGACCTCGCGCGCCGCGATCATCTGCACCAGGCGATCCATCGCCACCCGCGTGCGCGCGACCACCATCAGGCCGCTGGTGTCCTTGTCCAGGCGATGGACGATGCCCGCGCGCGGCAAGGTGCGCGCCTGCGGGTCGTGGGCCAGCAAGCCATTGAGCAGCGTGCCGCTCCAGTTGCCGGGGGCGGGATGCACGACCAGGCCCGCGGGCTTGTCGATCACCAGCAGGTGCTCGTCCTCGTAGACGAGCGACAGCGGGATCGCCTCGGGCTGGAAGGCCTGGCTTTGCAGCGTGGGCCGCAGCTCGATCTCGCCCGCTTCGCCCGCGCGCACCCGGTGCGCCGGCTTGCTGACCGTGGCAGCGCGCAGGCGCACGGCGCCCGCTTCGATCAGTTGCTGCAGGTGGCTGCGCGAGAATTCGGGCACCACTTGCGCGAGGGCCCGGTCCAGCCGCTCGCCATGCTGCGCGGCGGCGATCGTGAACGGTCGGGTCTCGGCTTCGGCGCCCGTCTCGTCGAGGAGGTCCTCGGTCGGGGGCGGCAGGGGGTCGGTCGATATAATGGTGTGCCCTTCCAGTCAAGAGAGTTGCGCGTGTTCGTACCAGGCAAATTATCGGTGGTCCCCGTCCTGCTGGCCGCGTCGCTGCTGGCGGGCTGCTCCGCCTTCAAGAGCGAAGACAAGACGGCCAACATGAGTCCCAACCGGCTGTACGCGGAGGCGCGCGACGAGCTGGGCGGCGGCTCGTACGACAAGGCCATCCCGCTGCTGGAAAAGCTCGAAGGCCGCGCGGCCGGAACGCCGCTCGCGCAGCAGGCGCAGCTCGAACGGGCGTACGCCTACTACAAGTCGGGCGACCAGGCGCAGGCGCAGGCCACGCTCGACCGCTTCATCAAGCTGCACCCGTCCAGTCCGGCGCTCGATTACGCCCTGTACCTCAAGGGCATCGTCAACTTCAACGACAACCTGGGCGTGTTCTCCTTCCTGGCCAAGCAGGACCTGTCCGAGCGCGACCAGAAGGCGGCGAAGGAATCCTTCGAATCCTTCCGCGACCTGAGCACGCGCTTCCCCGATTCGCGCTACACGCCCGACGCCAAGGCGCGCATGACGTACATCGTCAACTCGCTGGCGCAGTACGAGGTACACGTGGCGGGCTACTACTACAGCCGCGGCGCCTACGTGGCAGCCATCAACCGCGCGCAGTCGGCGCTGTCCGACTACCGCGACGTGCCGGCGCTGGAAGAAGCGCTGTTCATCCTGGTGCGCTCCTATGACGCGCTGGGCATGACGCAACTGCGCGACGACACGCGCCGGGTGCTGGCCACCAGCTATCCGCAAAGCCGCTACCTCACGGGCAACAACCGCGGCGACAAGGCGTGGTGGCGGTTCTGGTGATGTGCCTTGTGGGGCGGCGGCGGGTCGCTCCCTCGTAGGCTGGGCTGCCGCAGGCACCCCAGCGTTTTAGCGCCCGATTGGATTGCTGGGGTGCCTTCGGCAGCCCAGCCTACAGGACGGCCAGTGACGCCAGCGCCTCGTCAAAGCCTTCTTCGTCCGCGATCCTGCGCATCGGCGGCAGCGCGGCGAGCAGTCGCCGGCCGTATCCCATCTGCACCAGGCGCGTATCGCACACGACCAGCAGCCCCTGGTCGCTCTCGCGCCGGATCAGGCGGCCAGCGCCCTGCTTGAGCGCCACGGCCGCTTCCGGCACGAAGTAGTCGTTGAACGGGCTGCGCCCCAGCGCCTCGAGCCGCTGGCCGCGCGCCTCCACCAGCGGATCGCCCGGCGGCGGGAACGGCAGCTTGTCGATCATCACCAGTTGCAGCGCTTCGCCCGGCACGTCCACCCCTTCCCAGAACGAAGCCGAGGCCACCAGGATGCAGCCGGCGCGCCCATGGCTGGCGCCCTCGCGGAAGCGCTCGATCAGCCGGCTCTTGGGCCACTGCCCTTGCACCAGCACCTCGAGCTCGCCCATGTCGCCGAAGCGCGCCTGCAACTGCTCGCCGATCGCGCGCAGCGCCCGCAACGTGGTGGTCAGCACCATCGTGCGGCCGCCGATGCGGCGCGCCGCGCTTTCGGCAATCCGGGCGACCGCGGCGCTGTGGCCCGGATCGTTGGGCCGCGGCAGGGTGCGCGGCACGTACAGCGCGGCCTGCGTGGGGTAGTCGAACGGACTCGCGACCCGCAGCACTTCGGCCTCGCCCAGCCCGCAGGGCTCCGTGAACCAGGACAGGCGCGCATCGTCGCCCAGCGTCGCCGAGGTGAAGACCCAGGCGCGCCGGCGCGCTTCGGTGTCCTCCTCGTCGGCGGGCTTGAGCAGCTTCTGCTGCACGGCCTCGGCGATGTCCAGCGGCGACTCGATCAGGCGCAGCTGCGTGCTGACGTCCACCCAGCGCACGGCGCCCTCCTGCGGCGCGAGCGTGAAGGCGCGCACGCGCTGCGCGAGCAGGCTCGCGCGCTCGTGCAGCCGCACGAAGTCGGGCGCGCTCTCGCTGAGCGAGCCCAGGCCTTCGGTCGCGGCGAGCAGCGCTGCTTCCAGCGTGGCCAATCCCTCGGACCATGCCTCTTCATCGACCCCTTCCGGCGCCTCGCTGGTCCAGCGCAGGCGCGCACCCGGCGCGGCGCGGCCGACCACCAGGCGCAGGTCGCGCGTCGCGCGTTCCACCGCCGACGCGAGCTGCTGCCAGTCGACCAGCCCGCGCGCGAACTGCAGTCCCGCGGCCAGCAGGTCGCGCGTGAAATCCAGCAGCTGGCCGGTCCCGAGCTGGCGACCGAGGAACTGCACGCCCGTCTCATTGAGCTGGTGCGCCTCGTCGAAGATCACCACGCGCACGGTGGGCAGCAGTTCGGCCATGCCCGACTCGCGCACGGCCAGGTCGGCGAAGAACAGGTGGTGGTTGATCACGACGACATCGGCGGCCAGTGCCTCGCGCCGCGCGTTGTTCA
The DNA here is from genome assembly GCF_028291745.1 of Ramlibacter sp. Classification (GTDB taxonomy): domain Bacteria; phylum Pseudomonadota; class Gammaproteobacteria; order Burkholderiales; family Burkholderiaceae_C; genus Ramlibacter. Next base: position 5,422 of record NZ_JAQGNQ010000027.1, read on the forward strand.
CGTGGCAACTGCGGAACTTGGGGCATTGCGAGCCCAGGCAGTTCTCGCGCGTGGACGTGACCAGGGGCAGCAGCGGCGAGCGTTCGTCGAGTCCGGGCATCTCGGCGAGATCGCCCGTGCGCGTGCCCTGCGCCCACTCCTCGATCTTGGCCAGCGTGCGCAAGGCCATGCGATCCGGCAGGTTGGCATCGCGGCGCGCCAGTTCCAGGCGATGGCTGCACAGGTAGCTGGCGCGGCCCTTGAGCAGCGCCATGCGCACCGGCAGGCCGAGCGCCTGCGCCAGGCGCGGCAGGTCGCGCGCGAACAGCTGGTCCTGCAGCGTCTTGGTGGCGGTGGAGAGCAGCACGCGCTCGCCGCTCAGAAGCGCGGGCACCAGGTACGAGAAGGTCTTGCCGACGCCGGTGCCGGCCTCGACCACCAGCGCCCCACCGTGCGTGATGGTGCGAGCGACGGCAACGGCCATTTCCGTCTGCCCGGCGCGCGGGCGGAAGGCTTCGGCGGCGCGCGACAGGAGACCGCCCGCGACGAACACTTCGCGCGTGAGGTCTTCGAGACGTGGGCCCGCAGCGGCGGGCGCGCCATGCGGCCCAGCGTCGGCCGATGCACCGTGGCGCCCGGGCGACGCGACTGCCGAATCCGTCATCAGGCGGGTTCTTTGGGATCGAGCGCGAGCTCGAGCCGCGCGATCTGGTCGCGCAAGGCAAGGCGGCGTTTCTTGAGCCGGCGCAGCATCAGCTCGTCGGTGGGGGGTTGCTCGACGGCGCCGTCGATCAGCGCGTCCAGGTCGGCGTGCTCCATGCGAAGCTCGATCAGGCGCCGTTCGGGGGAATGCAGGTTGATGTCCAAGGTCTTCAGGCGGGGCGCCACCCGGCGGGAACCGGTCGATAATACGTCTTTCGCAGACAATAATCGAGCGACGCGCACCAGCGCAACAGACCGGGCCCATGAGCAGCAAAGGTTATCGACTTACCGCATCCACGGGCATCCACAAGGGCGACCGCGAATACCAGCAGGACCAGATTGCACTGGTTGCGCACCCCCGCATCAACGGCTGTGTGCTCGGTGTGGTGGCCGACGGCATGGGCGGGCGCAGCGGCGGCCGCAAGGCGAGCGACCAGGTGATGATGACCTGCAAGCAGCTGTTCGAGCGCTACTCGCCCGACCACGACGATGCGCCCGCACTGCTGCGGCAGATGGTGCACGAGTCGCACCTGGTGATCAAGCTGACCGCCATCTCCGCCGAGCAGGAGCCGCACAGCACCATCGCCGTGTTCATCATCAACCCGGACGGCGAATGCCACTGGGTGCATGCCGGCGACACGCGCATCTACCACTTCCATGGCCCCCAGATGGTGCGCCGGACCATGGACCACTCCTACGTGCAGACGCTGGTCGACCGCGGCGAGTTGACGGAGGAAGAAGCCAACGTGCATCCGCAGTCCAACATCCTCATGGGCTGCCTGGGCGCCGAGGAAGACCCGCCGAGCGACGTGCACTCGATCCCGCAGCTGCGGCCCGGCGACATCCTGCTCGCCTGCAGCGACGGGGTGTGGCACTACTTCAGCCCGGATGAACTCGGCTCCGTCCTGGCGTCGTTGTCGCCGCGCGAGGCGAGCGAATTCCTGATCGAGAAGGCGCGCCAGCGCGCGCATGGCGGCGGCGACAACCTGTCGCTGTTGATCGTCAAGCTGGAGCCGCTGGGGAGTTGAGCAGGCTCAGCGCGGCGACGGCAGTGCCGACGCCGCCGGCTTCGTGCGCTTGGCGATCCGCTCCTGCACCTCGACGCGGTGGCGCTCGGCCGCCTGCAGTCGGGCCTCGTGCTCGGCGCGGTTGTGGGCGGCTTCCTCGGGGGTGGGGCCGTGGCTCTTGGGCTCTAGCGGGCTGCGCGGCGTCCCCTGCGGGCCACCATGCGCCGAGGGCGTCTTCACGCGCGGTGGCTGCGCGGCCTTTTTCGCGACGTCGGCCGCCTTCTTCGCCGCGCTTTCGGTGGCACGCGCTTCGCGGTCCTTTTGCTCGGCCAGCGCGGCGGCGCGCTTGCGCTCGGCTTCCTGCTGGCGCTCGGGGGACAGGCGCTCGTCCAGCGACTTCTGGTGCGCTGCCGCGCGGCGCGTGCGCTCCGCATCGTCGAGCACGCCTTCCTGCCGGCGCAGTTCGCTCTGGATCGCGTTGTACTCGCGGGCGGCGGCCTTGCTGCAGCCGGTCACGGCAAAGCGCGCGCGGCAGGCGATCTGCGCCTCCTTCAGGCGGGCCGCGGCGGCGGCACGCTCGCTGCGAATGCGCTCGCGATCGGCGGCCTCGCCCCGCAGCCGCGTCTCGGACTGTGCTTCCGGCTGGGGCGACGCCTCGGGCTGCGCCTGCGCATGAACCGCGCAGGCGGTGGAAAGGGCGAACAGCAGGACGGCCAGGTGCTTCATGTGAGGCGGGTATCGACGGTGCGGTGTTCGAGGGCGAGGAACTCCGTGGACTGCATCTCGTTCAGGCGCGACACGGTGCGCGGGAACTCGTGCGCCAGCGCGCCCTCGGTATACAGCGCCTCCGGCGGCACGTCGGCGGAAAGGATCAGTTTCACACGGCGATCGTAAAGCACGTCCACCAGCCAGGTAAACCTGCGTGCCTCCGAGGCATTGCGCGCCGACATGCGCGGCACGTCGCTCAACAGCACGGTGTGGAACTGGGTGGCGATCTCGAGATAGTCGTTCTGCGAGCGCGGGCCGCCGCACAGCGTGCGGAAATCGAACCACACCACGCCGCCGGCCTTGCGGCGCGCGCGGATCTCGCGATGCTCGATCTGCAGGGTCGGGTCCTCGTCGCGCGATTCCGCCAGCCGGCTGAAGGCCTCGTCCATCTCGCGGTCCGCCTGCGGGCCCAGCGGCGTGTGATACAGCTTCACCGTCTCCATCGTGCGGCGGCGGTAGTCGGTGCCGTTGTCGACGTCGATGATTTCCAGCTTCTCGTTCAGCAGCGCGATCGCCGGCAGGATGCGATCGCGGTGCAGGCCGTTGGGATAGAGGTCGTCGGGCCGGAAGTTGGAGGTGGTGACGAAGCCCACGCCGTTCTCGAACAAGGAGTCGAGCAGCCGGTGCAGGATCATCGCGTCGGTGATGTCGGCGACGTGGAACTCGTCGAAGCAGATCAGGCGATGGCGCCTGGCGATGCGCACCCCGAGTTCGTGCAGCGGGTTGACGGTGCCCTGCAGCTCGGCGAGTTCGCGGTGCACTTCACGCATGAACTCGTGGAAGTGCAGCCGCGTCTTGCGCACCAGCGGCACCGCCTGGAAAAAGCAGTCCATCAGGAAGCTCTTGCCCCGCCCCACTCCGCCATACAGGTAGACGCCGCGCGGAATGTCCGGGTGGTTGATCAGCTTCTTGAAGGCGTTGGAGCGCTGCTCCTTAAAGTGCGCCCACTCGTCGGCGCAGCGCTCCAGCGCCTCGACGCCGCGCAACTGCGCGGGATCGCTCTGGTAGCCGCGGGCCTGGAGTTCGGAGTCGTAGACGGATCGGACGCTCATTCAAACACCCGACAGCCGGACGCAGAATTCGCAGAAGTACCGCGGAAGGCGCAAAAAAAACCCATTCAATGATTCTTCTGCGTCTTCTGCGAGGCTTTTGCGTCTTCTGCGTCCGGCTGTTTGTTTTTCAGAAGTTCAGCGTCCGCTTGTCGACCGCCAGCGCCGCTTCCTTGGTCGCTTCCGACAGCGACGGGTGGGCGTGGCAGATGCGGGCGATGTCTTCGCTGGAGGCCTTGAATTCCATCGCCACCACCGCCTCGGAGATCAGCTCGCTGGCCATCGGGCCGACGATGTGCACGCCCAGGATCTCGTCGGTCTTGGCGTCGGCCAGGAACTTCACCATGCCCGTCGTGTCGCCCAGCGCGCGCGCGCGGCCGTTCGCCATGAAGGGGAAAGTGCCCGCCTTGTACTGCACGCCGTCCGCCTTGAGCTGCTGCTCCGTGCGGCCGACCCAGGCGATCTCGGGGCTCGTGTAGATCACCCACGGAATCGTGTTGAAGTCGACGTGGCCATGCTGGCCGGCAATGCGCTCGGCCACCGCCACGCCCTCTTCCTCCGCCTTGTGCGCCAGCATCGGCCCGCGCACCACGTCGCCCACCGCCCACACGTTCGGCAGGTTGGTGCGGCATTCGGCATCGACGACGATCGCGCCGCGCTCGTCGAGTGCCAGGCCGACCGCTTCGGGGTCGAGGCCGATGGTGTTGGGCACGCGGCCGATCGAGACGATCAGGCGATCCGCCTGCAGCTTCTGCGCCTGGCCAGTGGCGGTGGTGTACGAGACCGAGACGCCCTGGCCCTCGTTCCTGACCTCGCCGACCTTCACGCCCAGCTCGATCTTCAGGCCCTGCCTGGTGAAGGCCTTGTGCGCCTCCTTGGCGATCTGCTCGTCGACCGCGCCCAGGAAGGTGGGCAGCGCTTCCAGCACCGTGACCTCGGCACCGACGCGGCGCCAGACGGAGCCCATCTCCAGGCCGATCACGCCCGAGCCGATCAGCACCAGCTTCTGCGGCACCGCGGGGACGCGCAGGGCGCCGTCATTGGACAGCACCTTGTCCTCGTCGAACGGCACGCCGGGCAGCGCGCGCGGGTTGGAACCGGTGGCAACGATCACGTGCCTGGCCGAGATCGTTTCCTCCTGGCTGCCCGCGACCTTGATTTCATAGGCGCCGTCTCCTGCGGTGGCGAAGGAACCACGGCCATGGAAGAAGGTGACCTTGTTCTTCTTGAACAGGTACAGGATGCCGTCGTTGTTCTGCTTCACCACGGCGTCCTTGCGGGCGAGCATCTTGCCGATGTCGATCGCCAGGTTGGACATGCTGATGCCGTGGTCGCCGAAGTGCTTCGCCGCTTGCTCGTAGTTCTCCGAGGATTGCAGCAGCGCCTTGGAGGGAATGCAGCCGACGTTGGTGCACGTGCCGCCGGGCGCGGGGCCGCCCTTGCCGTTCTTCCACTCGTCGATGCAGGCGGTGTTGAAACCGAGCTGCGCCGCACGGATGGCAGCGATGTAGCCGCCGGGACCGCCGCCGATGACGACGACGTCGAATTGCTTGTTGGCCATGGATTCTTTCTTGTCGTGGGGACCAGGTCGCAGGGGAACCATGTCATTGCGGGCTAGCCCCGCAAGCCACGACGGCGACCGATCCGGCGCCGCATGGATCCCGGGTCAAGCCCGGGATGACATGGTTCGGGGTGTGCGGTCCCCGGCTTGTTCGTGTCAAATATCGAACAGCAGCCGCGCCGGATCTTCCAGCGCTTCCTTCATCGCCACCAGCCCCAGCACCGCCTCGCGGCCGTCGATGATGCGGTGGTCGTAGGACATGGCCAGGTAGTTCATCGGGCGGACCACGATCTGCCCGTTCTCCACCACCGCGCGGTCCTTGGTCGCATGCACGCCCAGGATGGCGGACTGCGGCGGGTTGATGATGGGGGTGGACAGCATCGAGCCGAAGGTGCCCCCGTTGGAGATGGAGAAGGTGCCGCCGGTCATCTCCTCGATGCCCAGCTTGCCGTCCTTGGCCTTCTGGCCATATTCGGCGATCTTCTTCTCGATGTCGGCAAACGACATCTGGTCGGCGTTGCGCAGGATCGGCACCACCAGGCCGCGCGGCGAACCGACCGCGATGCCGATGTCGAAGTAGCCGTGGTAGACGACATCGTTGCCGTCGACCGAGGCGTTGATGACCGGGTACTTCTTCAGCGCCGCGACGGCCGCCTTGACGAAGAACGACATGAAGCCCAGCTTGACGCCGTGCTCTTTCTCGAACTTGTCCTTGTACTTGTTACGCAGCTCCATGACTGGCGCCATGTTCACTTCGTTGAAGGTGGTCAGGATGGCGTTGGTCGACTGCGACTGCACCAGGCGTTCGGCGATACGGGCGCGCAGGCGGCTCATCGGCACGCGCTCTTCCGGACGCTCGCCCAGGTTAGGCGCAGCTGGAGCGGCGACCGCTTGCAGCGCTGGCTTGGCAGCGGCTGGCGCCAGTGGCGCGACTACAGGGGCTTTGGCGCCGGCGGCCAGGGCGTCGCCCTTGGTGACGCGGCCGTCTTTGCCGGAACCGGCGACGTCGGAAGCGCTCAGGCCTTTTTCCGACAGGATCTTGGCGGCGGCCGGCATGGCCACGTCGCCTTTGCTGCCACCGGTGGCGGCTGCAGGAGCAGCGGCTGGTGCAGCTGCGGGTGCGGCGGCGCTCGGCGCATGCGCCGAGCCAGCAACAGCGGCGACGCCATCGGTGTCGATGATCGCGATGACTTCACCGGCGACCACGGTGCTGCCGTCGCCCTTGATGATCTGGGT
>NZ_JAQGNQ010000038.1 GCF_028291745.1 Ramlibacter sp.
CCGCGTCTTCTTCCGCTTGCCGGCGTACTCCGCGTCGGAGAAACTGATCTGGCTCATCGCGCAGGCTCCTTTGCGTCAATCAACGCGCCGCGGCATGATCGGTGGACTTGTTCAGACTTTCCTTAGACCGCAGGAGTAGGATTAATCGCTACCCCGGAGTACCGAATGGCCGCCTCTCTCGCCAAGATCGAAGCCGAAGCGCTGCAGCTGTCAGCCGAGGAACGGGTGCGCCTGGCCGACCACCTCCTGGCAAGTGTGGCTGGTGAGCCCGAGTCGAGGAGGCTTGGGCTGAGGAGGTCGAGCGGCGGTTGGCTGAAGTCGAGGCTGGCGCACCTCTCGTGTTCCTGGAAGACGCCGTTGCCCGCGCTCGCCGCGGGATCTTGTGAAGATCTCCCTCAACGCACAGGCGGAGCTTGAGCTGGTTGAGGGGTCTGCCTGCTATGCGCGAAAAGCCAATGCACAGGTTGCGGAAGCGTTCATCTCGGAATTCGACCGCTCTGCCTTCGCTGCGATCCTTTCCGCCGCTCGCGGGTCGACTCCGACGTTATACGGTTGACACACCCCTGCGATGACTCGCGTCGCGCAACCCGAAACGAGCGGCAAATCCATGAGCAAGGCTAAAGACGAACTGCGCCGCGAGTACCGGCGAGACGACCTCGGAAAAGGGGTGCGGGGCAAGTACCTGTCGCGAGTTTCGAAGGGGACGAATCTCGTCCTCTTGGACGACGAGATCGCCAAGGCGTTTCCCACCACGGAGGCCGTGAACGAAGCCCTCACCGGCCTCCTGGAGCTCACAGAGCAGACCGCGCGCATAACAGGTCGCTCGACACGGACGATTCGCAAGCGAGCAGCCGGTTAGCCCCAACGTCATGTCGCATGAAAGCCGCTGCTGAATTGAAGCGCTACGCCGAAGAAATGAGCCCCGCGGCGCCCTGACCGGAAGCGGCCAGGGCCGCTTCCGGATTCAGCCTCAATTGCAGGAAATCGCCACGTTGCCCATGACTCCCACGGCCACGATGCCCGTGCCGTTGGTGACGGTGCAGGTCTGTTGTGCGGGCTGCGTCGTGACGGCCACGCTGTAGGCCGAGCCGGCCGGCAGGATGCCGGGGAACGCGAACGAGCCATTCGTCGCAATCGGCAGGATCTGGCCGTTGCTCAGCGTCAGCCAGACACTGCCGCCCGCCGCCAGCCCGGAGACGGTGCCGCCCACGGACGACGTCACCGAACAGGCCACCGTAACCGAGCTGACGTTGTCGGCCAAGGAATCGACCGTGCCCACCCCGTTGGTGACCGTGCAGCTCTCGCCCAGGGGCTGCGTCAGGACCGACACGCTGTAGGTGGCGCCGGCGGCCATGCCGGTGGTGAAAGCGAAGCTCTGGTCGGCGCTCAGGATCAGGTTGTCCGTGTTGTTGTTCTGCAGGGTGACGCTCTGGCCGGCGGCGAGCCCGCTGACCGAGCCGCCGATCGTGGCATCGGTGCCGCCGCCGCAAGCGGCCAGCGAAGCCGCCAGCGCGAGAACAGCGGTGCCCTCAAGAAACCGCTGAATCGAAATCCTCATGAAAAACCTCCGGTGGGAACATTTGAATAAGCGGCGAAGACGCTGCTTGTGCGCCACGCCGCTGCGCATTAAGGACGGCGCGCATTGCTCGGAGGTTGGCTTGGGGTAAAGAGGGCGTAAACAACGGAATAGCCGGACCTGCGGATTTGAATACCTGCCTAGCGCTTGCGCGCCGGTGGGCGCTGCGACGCCGCGAGCAGGCTGGCCAGGAGCGGATCGCTGACCTGCGCCGAAGCGCCGCTGGGCAACGCGGAGATCACCTTGATGGCGCGATCGTGGTAATCGCTCGCGGCCTGCCGGGCCGCGGCAGGGTCGCGCGCTTCGATCGCGGCCACCAGCCGCTCGCGCTCGGCGGCCAACCGCTGCACGGTCTTGCGCCAGGCGGCGAAGGTGCTGCCGGAGAGCTGCATGGCCAGGCGAACCTGCAGGCCGGCGAGGAATGCCGCGAGCGCGGCCAGCAGGGGATTGCCTGAAATCAGGACGAGATGATTGAGGAAGGCGGTGAGCGCGGCCGACAGTTCGTCGGCGTCGCGGGCCGCGTTCATGGCGTCTATCGTGCCGCGCAGGCTTGCTGTTTCCCGCGCCGTGGCCCGCGTGGCCGCGATTTCGGCGGCGTGCATGTTGAGGGCCTTCAGCACGCCCAGCACCTCGGCCACGCCGATCCGCTCGATCTGGATCATCGAACCGAGCGGGCCGTCCAGCAGGCTCGACGGATTGCCGGTGACGTAGGCGCCGCTGCCGTGCCGGACTTCCACCAGTCCGCTGGCGACCAGGCCGCGCACCGCTTCGCGCACGGTGGCGCCGCTCACGCCGAAGCCGGCGGCCAGTTCGCGTTCGGTCGGCAGCTTGGCGCCGCGCGCGAACCGGCCGCCGACGATGTCGAGCCGGAGATCCTCGAGGATCTGGTGGGCGGCGTTGCCGCGGTCCAGCGGGCGCGAAGGGGCCCAGGAAGAGTTGCGCGAGGTGTTCATTGCATTGGCGAAAAGGGCTGCTACAGTACGCCGAAGTCACCTGGTGACTTTGAGACTCGACGTCCGTCCACCGCCATTTTCCGCCATGTCCCAAATGTCTCCCGATCGCGTCCTGCTGCCGCTGAAAACCGCGGCGCTCATCGTCGAGGCCGCGCTCGCGCAGGCGCGGCAACTCAAGCTGCAGCCGATGACGGTGGCGGTCCTCGACGCGGGGGGCCACCTGCTGGCATTCCAGCGCGAGGATGGTTCGGGCATCCTGCGGCCCCAGATCGCCACCGGCAAGGCCTGGGGCGTGCTGGGCATGGGGGCCGGCGGTCGCACGATGGCCGAGCGCGCCGAGAGCCATCCCGTCTTCTATGGCGCCTTGTTCGCCGCCTCGGAAGGCCGGGTGTTCCCGGTGCGCGGCGGCGTGCTGGTGCGCGACGGCGACGGCCGGGTGCTCGGTTCGGTCGGCGTCAGCGGGGACTTGCCCGATCGCGACGAGCAATGCGCCATCGCCGGCATCGAAGCCGCGCGGCTGCTTGCCGACGCCGGCTGAGTGCCGCGCCCCACAGAGAACAACGAAGGAGACCCCATGATTGCTCGAAGAACCGTGTTGCAGGCGGCGGGGGCGCTCTGTGCCGCCGGTCCGCTGGACCAGCTGCTGGCGCAGACGCCGGGGTCGGTGCGGGTCTGCGTGGGCTTTCCACCCGGCAGCGCCGCCGACGTGGTGGCGCGGCTCGCGGCGCTCAAGCTGTCCGCCTCCGGCACGCCGCACGTCGTCGACAACCGCGCGGGCGCGGGCGGCCGGCTGGCTGTGGACAACATCAAGCGGGCGCCGGCGGATGGCTCGGCGATGCTGGTCACGCCGGACGCGATCATGACGATCTACCCGCACGTGTACAAGAAGCTCACTTACCAGCCGCTGGTGGACCTGAAGCCAGTGACCACGCTGTGCATGGTGCCGCTGGGGATCGCGGTCGGACCGCTGGTGCCGGCGGAGGTGCGCACGGTCGCCGACTTCGTGCGCTGGGCCAAGGCCAACCCGGGCAAGGCCACGTTCGGCACCTCGGGCGCGGGCACGACGCTGCACTTCACCGGCTGGATGCTGGCGCAAGCCGCCGGCATCGAACTCACGCACGTGCCCTACCGAGGCTCCATCCTGGCGGCGCAGGATATGGTGGCTGGGCAGATTGCCGCCAGCATCAACGTGCTCGGTGAAGTGCTGCCGTTCGCGCAGGCCGGCAAGGCCCGCGTGCTGGCGGTGTCGGGCCCGACCCGGTCCCGCTTCGCACCCGACATCCCCACCGTGCGCGAGGCCGGCTACCCGTCGCTGGAGTCCATGACCTGGTTTGGCGTGTTCCTGCCGGCGAAAACACCGGACGCGCTGGTGGCCAGCGTGAGCCGCGCCCTGGCCGAAGGCTTGAAGGACCCGGACGCCCGCGAGATGCTGGCCAAGATGACCATGGATGCGTCGACGCTGTCGCCGCAGGAATTCACCGCCCTGATCCGCCGCGACCTCGCTCGCTGGGAGCCGGTCGTCAAGCAGACCGGCTATACCTCCGAAGACTGAGATTGAACCAGAACCAGGCTGCGGCGCCGGCCGCGAACGTGGAGCGCATCCGCCAGATCCTGGGTGACTTCGCGTGGTTCGCCGATCGCGGCGACGGCGAGCGCCTGGCGCAGCTGTTCGTGGCGGACGGCGTCCTGCACGTCGGCGGGCAGGAGCTCGTGGGCCGCGAGCAGATCGCCCAGGACTGCCTGCGCCGCGCCGCCATCCCGGGACGCAAGACCCGCCACGTGTGGTCCAACCTGCGCATCGAGCGGGTCGAAGCGGGGTCGATTTCCAGCACCGTGGTGCAGCTCACCTTCGAGCAGGTCGACCAGCAGGAGTCCGGCTCGCAGCAGTTGCGCATCAGCGACGTGTTCGACACCTTCGTCCAGGATTCGGCGGGCCAGTGGCGCATTGCCAGCCGGCTGATCCAGCGTGCCATGGGCCTCACGCTCTGAACCAGGGCGGGGCGGCGACAATTCAGTGCCGGATAATGGCGGCCCGGCGGTGAAGTTGTTCACGAACTCTTGTCGGCCCAGAGCGGCCGCTCATGTCGACCACCTCACATGCAGTCACTCGCGCGTTCTTGCTTCCTCTCCCTGGCCTTTGTTTCGTCCTGGAGCCATGCGGCTGCGCCAGACCCATCGCTCGTCGGCTGTTGGCGGGCCATGAAAATTGTTCAGCACGCGCAGGGCGCCCCAGAGGTGGAGGACACCTCCGGCAGGTGCACTCTCCAGTTCAAGGACGATCAACTTGCATCGACCTGCCAGACCGCGAGCGGGACGGTGACAAGCACGTACCGGTATCGAATCGCCCGTCCTGGTTTCTATTCGGCAACCATGACCGGCAGCACCTACAAGACCGACCTGATCGGTTCGACGCGCGAATACGAATACCATGTCGACGGTGATCGACTCGCCACCGCGACCGATCTGCAAACCACGGTGGCAGGGGCTCCCACCGTGACGGTCCGGGTGGAAACCGAAGCAGAGAGGACAGCCTGCGTGCGTTGAGGCGCGGACAGATTGTTGGTCCGGGTACACCTCGCCGGAGTCGTCCAGTGGGACCCGAGGGGCTCACCCCGGTCGATCCGTATCCCACCCCGGCATCCGCTCGTCGCCCCCCTTCCTGCGCGCTTCGTTCTCCGCCCGCTCGCGCGCCATCTGCTCCTCGAGTTGCTGGCGCCCCGCCTTGACCACGGCGATCATGCGGGCGCGGTCGCGGTGGTGCGGGTACATCTTTTCGAACAGCGCCAGGTTGTGCCGGCGAAAGCGCATCGCCTGCTGGCGCGCGGCGTGCGCCGGCATGCCCAGCACCTCCAGCACGGTACGGCCGCTGCGCAGGCTCGACTCGAACACTTCCCGCTCGATGCGCAGCACGCCGCGATCGCGCAGCGCGTTCCAGTGGGTCACGTCGCGCGCGCGGGCCACCAGTTCGAGCTTGGGGAAGTTCTCGTGCACCAGGTCGACGATGCGCAGCGATTGTTCGACATCGTCCACGGCGACCACGAACACACGGGCCGATGCGGCACCCGCCGTGCGCAGCAGGTCCAGCCGCGTCGCGTCGCCGTAGTGCACCTTGTAGCCAAAGGAGCGCGCCGCCTCGACCATGTCGGCGTCGTGATCGAGCACGGTGGCACCAATGCCTTCCGCATTCAGCAAGCGGCCGATGATCTGCCCGTAGCGGCCGAAGCCGGCGATGATCACCGGCGCGTCCTGCGGCTGGCTGATCTCGGGCAGGGTGCGCTTGCCGTCTTCCAGCCGCGGCAGCAGCAGGCGGTCGGCGGCGACCAGCAGCACCGGGGTCAGCAGCATCGACACGGCCACCGCACCGATCAACAGCGATGCGGTCTCGGCCGGGAACACGTGGGCGCCGGCCGCGGCCTGGAACACCACGAACGCGAACTCGCCGCCTTGCGCCAGCAGCAGCGTGAACACCGGCCGCTCGGCCAGCGGTATGCCCATGGGCGCGGCGATGGCCCAGATCACCAGCGACTTCAGCACCAGCAAGCCGACGACGATCAGCGCCATCACGCCCGGCTGGCGCGCGAGCACGCCGAAGTCGACGCTCATGCCCACCGCGATGAAGAACAGCCCGAGCAGCAGGCCCTTGAAGGGCTCGATGTCGGTCTCCAGTTCGCGTCGATATTCGCTATCGGCCAGCAGCACGCCCGCGAGGAAGGCGCCCAGCGCCATCGACAGTCCCACCAGCAGCATCAAGGCAGCGATCGCCACCACCAGCAGCAGCGCCGCCGCCGTGAAGATCTCGGGCGTGCGGCTCTTCGCGATCCATCGCAGCAGGGGCCGCAGCGCGAGTCGGCCGCCGAGGATGATCCCGGCGATCACGCCGACGATCTTCAGTGCCTCCATCAGCCGATCGCCGCCTGCCAGCTGCGCATCGCTCACGCCTCCCAGCAGGGGCAGCAGGGCCAGGATCGGAATCGCGGCGACGTCCTGGAACAGCAGGATGGAAAAACCGGCGCGGCCGCTGCTGGTGGGCAGCAGGTTGCGCTCGCCCATCACCTGCAGTGCGATGGCGGTGGACGACAGCGCCAGGCCCAGCGCCCCGGCCAGTGCCGTGCGCCAGGGAACGCCCGCGATGGAGGCAGCGGCGAACAGCAGCGCGGCGCAAGCCAGCACCTGCGCGCTGCCCCAGCCGAAGATCGGATGTCGCAGGCTCCACAGGCGCCGCGGCTCCAGCTCCAGGCCGATCAGGAACAGCATCAGCACCACGCCGAATTCGGCGAAGTGCAGGATGTCCTCCACGTTGCTCACGAGCGCCAGCCCCCAGGGGCCGATCACGATGCCAGCCGCAAGATAGCCGAGGATCGAGCCGAGGCCCACCGCACGCGAGAGCGGCACGACGATCACCGCTGCGGCGAGGTAGACGAGACTTTCCATCAGCCAGGCAGGTGCGTTTTCCATCACGGCTCTCCTGCGGTCGCCGGCACTGGCCGATCGGTGGCGGGCACGTCGATGATGGGGCATGCGCCCAGGTCTTCGAGCTCGGGCCAGTCGGGATAGGTCTGCAGCCGCGCGCGGAAGATCTCGGCGTGCGCCTGCACGTCCGCCTCGCGGGCCCGATGCGCCCCGTACAGCACCAGGGGCGGCAGGAAGCGCATGCCGCACAAGGCGGCCGTCTGCTCGTACGGCGGCAGGAAGGCATCGAAGAAATAGCGGTTGTAGCCCTGCGGGTGGTACGAGCCCTCGGGCCCGCCCGTGGTGGCGACCAGCCACAAGTCCTTGCCATGCAAGGCCGTGCCGGCGCGGCCGTAGGCCCAGCCGTAGCGCAGCACCTCGTCGAGCCAGAGCTTCATCAGTGCCGGCATGGAATACCACTGGATCGGATGCAGCAGCACGAGCAGCTGCGCACCGTCGACGTTGGCCTGTTCCGCCGCCACGTCGATGTCGTAATCGGGATAGCGGCCGTAGAGGTCCTGCAGGTGCACGCCGGGCAGCGTGCGGGCCTCGTCGAACAGCTGCCGGTTGACGCGCGATTCGCGCCAGTTGGGGTGCGCCGCCAGCACGTAGATGCCGGGCCGCGGAGTTTGGGGCTCATCCATCCCCTCGAACATAGCCGATGCGGCAGGCCTTGCTACATTGCCGCCATGAGAATCTTCGAACACCTGAGCGAGCTTGCCCCGCTCGCGGGCCAGGACATCGCCACCAGCGACTGGATCGTCATCACGCAGCAGCAGATCGACCTGTTCGCGCAGGCGACCGGCGACCACCAGTGGATCCACGTCGATCCGCAGCGCGCGCAGGAGGGACCCTTTGGCACGACGATCGCGCACGGCTTTCTCACGCTGTCGCTGCTGCCGACGTTCTTCGACTCGGCACTGCAGGTGCGCGACACGCGCATGGGCGTCAACTACGGGCTCAACCGCGTGCGCTTCACGGCTCCGGTGCCGGTGGGCAGCCGCTTGCGGGCGCAACTGAAGCTGATCGCTTGCGAGCCCGTGGCTGGCAACGGCCAGCAGATGACGTGGCAGGTGACGGTGGAACGCGAGGGAGGTGACAAGCCGGTGTGCATTGCCGAATCGATCACGCGCCGCTACGCGTGAACTGCACGCAGCTTACAGCTGGCAAAAAGAAGCCCGCACGAAGCGGGCGAAAGAAAGGAGTCTGGGTTGCCTGGCCTGCCCTGTTACGGGCCGGTTATTGGTCAGATGCGGGACCGTAGCGAAAGTTTCAATCACAGCGCGAGGAAACGAGATATTGCTTGTGTCGCGCGATGCGCAAGCCTCAGGCAGCCCCGGCAAAGCCGTGCTGTCGCCACGCCTCGAAGACGGTGACCGCGACAGCGTTCGAAAGGTTGAGGCTGCGCTGGCCGCTGCGCATTGGCAGCCGCAGCCGCTGTGTTGGTTCAAAGGCTTCGAGGACCTCGGGGGCCAGGCCGCGCGTCTCGCAGCCGAACACCAGCCAGTCCCCCGCCGCGAAGGCGACCTCGTGCACGTGCCGCGTGCCGCGGGTGGTGAGGGCGAACAGGCGCTGGCGATCGGGGACCTGGGTCTGCAGGAAGGTGTGCCAGTCCGCATGCCGCCGGACCTCGGCGTACTCGTGATAGTCCAGTCCGGCGCGACGCATGTGGCGATCGTCCATCGAGAAGCCCAGCGGCTCGATGAGATGCAGCGTGCAGCCGGTGTTCGCTGCCAGGCGAATGACGTTGCCGGTGTTGGGCGGGATTTCGGGATTCACCAGGACGATGTGGAACATGGGGGGATTGTCCCCGGATGCCGTCCAGGCAGCCTTACGCCTGAGGCGCATCGGTGCGCGCCAGCACCACTGCCGCCACCGTTCGTGCTCCCGCCTGCCGCACCGCTCTTGCAGCCGCATGCAACGATGCCCCGCTGGTCATCACATCGTCGACCAGCAACACGGCCTTGCCGCGCAGTTCGCCCGCCCGCAAGGGCTCGACGCCAAACGCGCCCTCGACGTTCTTCTCCCGGGCCTTGCGTTCCAGCGCGGTCTGCGAACCGGTCTCGCGCAGTCGCAGCAGCAATTGCGCCTCGACCTTGTCGCGGTCCAATGCGCGCGCCAGCAGCAGCGCCTGGTTGAAGCCGCGCTCGGCCAGGCGGCGAGGTGCCAGCGGCATCGGCAAGAGCAGGTCAGCGCGGGCGATCTCCTGCGCCACGCCCGGCGCCCGCGTCATCCGCTGCGCCAGCGCCGCGGCCCAGCCCGGCTCGCCGTTGAACTTGAAGCGCGCGAGCAGACCCGACCAGGGATACGCATAGGCCACGGCCGCATGGCAGGCATCGAGCGGCGGCGGTCTCTGCAAGCACGCGCCGCAGACCGCCACGCCCTCGGGCAAGGGCAGGGCGCACAGGGTGCAGCGATGGCACGGCCGAGCGAAGCGCACGACGCAGGCATCGCACAGCGGCTGCGCGGGCCAGGCGCCGCAGATCGCGCAGCGGCTGGCGGCGGCGGGCATCCAGCGCTGCATCCAGGCGGGCGGCATCGTCCGGTCAATATACTCGGCACCCCTGCCCATGGCCTCCTCCGAACGACCGCCCACCATCGACCCCGTCGCGGCCGCCCGCTGGGAGACCGCCGCGCCGGCGCTGAGCCCGTGGCTGCACGAGGAGGTCGGCCGGCGGATGGAAGAACGCCTGCAATGGATCATGCGAGCGCCCGAAGCGTGGGCCGACTGGGAGCCCGTGCGCGGCGGCCTGGACGCGCATGCCCGGGTCGCCCAGCGGTATGCCCAGGCGCGGGTGCACGTGGTGGAGCCGCAGCCGCGTCGCGCCACGGTCGCCCGCGAGCGGCTCGCCCAACCCTGGTGGCGGCGGCTGGGCGGCAGCAAGCTGGAATTCGGCGCGCCCGCGGCCGGCACCATGCAGATGCTGTGGGCCAACATGCAGTTGCACACCGCGGCCGACCCGCAGGCGCTGATTCGCCAGTGGCACGAGGCACTGGCCGTCGACGGTTTCCTGATGTTCTCCTGCCTCGGGCCCGACACGCTGCGCGAATTGCGCGCGGTGTATGCAGCCAGCGGCTGGCCGCCGCCCGGCCATGAATTCACCGACATGCACGACTGGGGCGACATGCTGGTGCACAGCGGCTTCGCGGAGCCGGTGATGGACATGGAGCGCATCACGCTGGCCTTCGACACGCCGGCTCGGCTGCTGCAGGAACTGCGCGAGCTGGGCGCCAACCTGCATCCGCAGCGCTTTGCCGCGTTGCGCGGCCGGCATTGGCCCGATCGGCTTGGGGCGGCGCTCGAGCGCGAGTTGCGCGGCGCCGACGGCAAGCTCACGCTCACCTTCGAGATCGTCTACGGCCATGCGTTCAAGCCGCTGCCGCGCGCCCGTGTGGGCGAGCAGACGGCGGTTTCGGTCGGTGACATGCGGGCGATGCTGCAGGCGGGTGGCCGCGGGCGCGGCTAGGAAGTGGCCCAACCAACACCGCTACAATGCGCGGTCGATTTTGGTACGACGCCCGTGTCGGATCCTGTATTCCGCTTTGCCACCGTCCAGGGCCAGGCCATCCACTGGTTCCTGGGGCGCAATTGCTCGGTGACGCCCGCCCAGCTGGGTTGGCTGTATGCCTCGCTGTGCGTCGTGACGCTCGCGATCGGCACGCTGTTCTGGATCGTGGGTGCGGTGCTGATCCTCCCGTTCGCCTGGCTCGAGCTGGCGGCGGTGGGCGTGGCCTTCCTCGCCTACGCGCGGCACGCGGCGGACCGCGAGCACATCCTCCTGTCGGGGCGGCGGCTGGTGGTCGAAACGGAAAGCGCCGGCCGGCTGGAACGCGCGGAATTCAACCGCGAATGGGTCCGGGTGGAACCGGCGCTGGACGACCGCTCGCTGATCGAGGTGTCGGGCCAGGGGCGGCGGGTGATCGTGGGGCGTTACCTGCGGCCGGAACTGCGGCCGCAACTGGCGCAGGAGATCCGCAGGGCGCTGCGAGAGGCGTGAGCGGTTGCGCAGGTCGGTTTTTTGCAAGGCTTGAGGCTGATAACGATGAAGAGTAATTCGAAGATCGCGGCACTGCTTTCCCTGGCGGGGCTGGCCGGAGCGGCCGGTGCGGCGGTGCAGGACCTTCCCGGCGGCCCGGCCGTGCGCCAGCTGAACCTGACTGCCGCGGCCACGCGCATCGCGGTGGAGCAGTCGTGGCTGCACTGGTTCATGCTGATCACGTGCCTCGTGATCTTCGTGCTGGTGTTTGCGGTGATGTTCTATTCCATCTGGAAGCACCGCAAGTCCAAGGGCCACAAGCCCGCCAACTTCCACGAATCGGTGACGGTGGAAGTGATCTGGACGATCATTCCCTTCATCATCGTCATCCTGATGGCGCTGCCGGCCACCAAGGTGCTGGTCGCGTCCAAGGACACTTCCAACGCCGACCTCACGATCAAGGCCACGGGCTACCAGTGGAAGTGGGGTTACGACTACCTGAACGGCGACGCCCAGGGCGTGAGCTTCGTCTCCACCATCCTGCCGGAGCACCGCGAGCTTTCCAACGAAGGCGCGCACGCCGCGGACATGCCCAGCAACTACCTGCTGGAAGTCGACAACCCGCTGGTGGTGCCGGTCAACAAGAAAGTCCGCATCATCACCACGGCCAACGACGTGATCCACGCCTGGGGCGTGCCGGCCTTCGGCGTCAAGCAGGACGCCATTCCCGGCTTCGTGCGCGACACGTGGTTTCGCAGCGAGAAGGTCGGCGACTTCTACGGCCAGTGCTACGAGCTGTGCGGCAAGGAGCACGCCTACATGCCGATCCACGTGAAGGTGGTGAGCCAGGGCGAGTTCGTCAAGTGGAGCGGCGACCAGAAGAAGGCGATGGCTGCCAGGCAGGACGACCCGTCCAAGGTCTGGACGCTGGCCGACATCCAGGTGCGCGGCGAGAAGGTCTACAACGGCACCTGCGCCGCCTGCCACCAGCCCAATGGCAATGGCGCCGGCCCGATCAAGCCCCTGAACGGCTCGCCGATCGTCAACGACCCCGACAAGACCAAGCAGATCCAGGTGGTGCTCAACGGCCGCGGCGCGATGCCAGCGTGGAAGGGCACGCTGAACGATACCGACATCGCCGCCGTCATCAGCTTCACCAAGAATCACTGGACCAATCGCACGGGCCAGCTCGTGCAGCCGGCCGAAGTGCTGGCGCAGCGCGGCAAGTGACCAGTGGCCAGGAATAGAGGTAACCATCCATGAGTGCAGTTCTCGACCCCCACGGCCACGGCCACGTGCATGGCCACGATGACCATCACGCGCACGCTCCCACCGGCTGGCGGCGCTGGGTCTACGCGACCAACCACAAGGACATCGGGACTCTGTACCTGCTGTTCTCGTTCACGATGTTCATGATCGGCGGCACCCTGGCGCTGCTGATCCGCGCCGAACTGTTCGAACCCGGCCTGCAACTGGTGAACCCCGAACTGTTCAACCAGTTCACCACCATGCACGGCCTGATCATGGTGTTCGGCGCCATCATGCCGGCCTTCGTGGGCTTCGCGAACTGGATGATCCCGCTGCAGATCGGCGCGCCCGACATGGCCTTCGCGCGGATGAACAACTTCAGCTTCTGGCTGCTGATCCCGGCGGCGCTGATGCTGGTCGGCTCGTTCTTCATGCCCGGCGGTGCTCCCGCCGCCGGCTGGACGCTGTACGCGCCGCTGACGCTGCAGATGGGCCCGTCGATGGACGCCGGCATCTTCGCCATGCACATCATGGGCGCCTCGTCGATCATGGGCTCGATCAACATCATCGTGACCATCCTCAACATGCGCGCGCCCGGCATGACGCTGATGAAGATGCCGATGTTCTGCTGGACCTGGCTGATCACCGCCTACCTGCTGATCGCCGTGATGCCCGTGCTGGCCGGCGCCATCACGATGACGCTGACCGATCGCCACTTCGGCACCACCTTCTTCAACCCCGGCGGCGGCGGCGACCCGGTGATGTACCAGCACATCTTCTGGTTCTTCGGCCACCCCGAGGTCTACATCATGATCCTGCCGGCCTTCGGCATCATCAGCCAGGTCGTGCCGGCCTTCGCGCGCAAGCGCCTGTTCGGCTACGCCTCGATGGTCTACGCGACCAGCTCGATCGCGATCCTGTCGTTCATCGTGTGGGCGCACCACATGTTCA
This sequence comes from Ramlibacter sp., assembly GCF_028291745.1. GTDB lineage: Bacteria > Pseudomonadota > Gammaproteobacteria > Burkholderiales > Burkholderiaceae_C > Ramlibacter. The sequence goes on from NZ_JAQGNQ010000038.1 coordinate 13,155, forward strand.
CCACCGGCATGCCGGTGACGGGCCAGCTGTTCTTCATGTACGCGACCATGCTGATCGCGGTGCCCACGGCCGTGAAGATCTTCAACTGGATCGCGACGATGTGGCAGGGCTCGATGACCTTCGAGACGCCGATGCTGTTCGCGGTGGGCTTCATCTTCGTGTTCACCATCGGCGGCTTCACCGGCCTGATCCTGGCCTTGGCGCCGATCGACCTGCTGCTGCAGGACACCTATTACGTGGTGGCCCACTTCCATTACGTGCTGGTGGCCGGCTCGCTGTTCGCGATGTTCTCGGGCGCCTACTACTGGCTGCCCAAGTGGACCGGGCGGATGTACAACGAGCGCAACGGCAAGATCCACTTCTGGTGGTCGCTGATCTCGTTCAACGTCACCTTCTTCCCGATGCACTTCCTGGGCCTGGCCGGGATGCCCCGCCGCTACGCCGACTACCCGATGCAGTTCGCCGACTTCAACATGGTCGCGTCCATCGGTGCCTTCTTCTTCGGGTTCGCGCAGGTGTACTTCTTCCTGTTCGTCGTGCTGCCCTGCATGCGCGGCAAGGGCGCGATCGCCCCGCAGCGTCCCTGGAACGATCCGGACGGCAAGGGCGCCGAAGGCCTGGAATGGGAAGTGCCGTCGCCGGCGCCCTTCCATACTTTCGAGACGCCCCCGCGCCTGAACGCCGCGGCCACCCGCGTGCTCGACGCGCACCCCGCGCCTGCCGCGCACGGCGCGCATTGAGCCTGACGGAGCGCGACGCCATGGCCGACGACACCGAATCCAGTTCGGCGCAAGCTCGCAAGAAGAGCAACCTGCGACTGGCGCTGATCCTCGCGTCGATCGCGCTGGTGTTCTTCGTCGGGTTCCTGGCCAAGATGGTTTTCCTGAGGCACTGAGCCATGGCACGCAGCGGCGAAAACCTGAAGATGGTGCGCAAGCTGGCGGTGGTTGCCGCCGGCATGTTCGGCTTCGGCTATGCGCTGGTGCCGGTCTACAAGCACATCTGCGAGATCACCGGCATCAACGTGCTGGCGCTGGGCGAGAAGGAAGTGCCGGGCGGCTCCACCGCCAAGGCCAACACGCAGATCGACACGAGCCGCACCATCACGGTGGAGTTCGACGCCAATGCGCACGGGCCGTGGATCTTCAAGCCCGCGCTCACGACCCTCCAGGTGCATCCGGGCCAGCTGGCCACCGTGATGTACGAGTTCCAGAACGTGCAGGACCGCCGCATGTCCGCGCAGGCGATCCCGAGCTATGCGCCGCGCGAGGCCGGGCCGCACTTCAACAAGATCGAATGCTTCTGCTTCCAGCAGTACACGCTGGATCCGGGCGAAAAGAAACAGTGGCCGGTGGTTTTCGTCATCGACCCCAAGCTGCCCAGGGACGTGAAGACCATCACGCTGTCGTATACCTTCTTCGAGGTGGGCGGCAAGGTGCCGGCGCCGCCGCAGGCGGCCGCCACCCAGCCGACGGAGGCGCGATCGTGAGCCTCCTGCGCACGGTCAAGACCGTGCTGTGGTCGTTCATCGGCATCCGCAAGAAGAGTGCCTACGAAGAGGACCTGGGAGCAGCCAATCCCTTCCACATCATTGCCGTGGCGCTGGTCGCCGTGGCCCTGTTCGTGGTCGGGCTGATCGCCGTGGTCCGCTGGGTCGTGAAGTAAGAGTAACTCTGAAAAATCGCAGGCGACTTTTCGAAGTGAATCAAGGAAAAGGTATCAGGAGTAGCCATGAGCTCTAGCGCACCGGGGACCACGCCCCACTACTACGTGCCCCAGCCCTCGCGCCATCCGGCGTTCGCGGCCCTGGGTCTGTTCTTCGTCATTCTCGGCGCGGCCAACTGGGTGAACGGCGAGGAGTGGGGCAAGATCTCGCTGGCCGCCGGCATGCTGTGGCTGTTCTGGGTGCTGTTCCAGTGGTTCCGCGAATCCGCGCGCGAAAGCGAAACCGGCCAGTACGGGCGCAAGGTCGACCTGTCCTTCCGCTGGAGCATGAGCTGGTTCATCTTCTCGGAGGTGATGTTCTTCGGCGCCTTCTTCACCGCGCTGTGGTGGATGCGCTCGCACTCCGTGCCGGCCCTCGGCGGCGTCGACAACGCGCTGTTGTGGCCCGACTTCAAGGCCGTGTGGCCCAGCACGGCGCCGGGCACGACCGCCTCGCCCGCCGACATCATCGAGCCCTTCCAGACGATGACGCCGTTCTGGCTGCCGACGATCAACACGGCGCTGCTGCTGTCCTCCGGCGTGACGCTGACCATTGCCCACCACGCGCTGCGCGAAGGCAAGCGCGGCACTACCGTCATGTGGATGTGGGCCACCGTGCTGCTGGGATTCAGCTTCGCGTGCGTGCAGGGCTACGAGTACTTCCACGCCTACCACGAGCTCAATCTCAAGCTCAGCTCGGGCGCCTACGGCTCGACCTTCTTCATGCTGACCGGCTTCCACGGCTTCCACGTGATCGTCGGCATGCTGATGCTGTTCTTCATCACCATCCGCCTGATGCGCGGCCACTTCACGCCCGACCGCCACTTCGGCTTCGAAGGCGCCGCGTGGTACTGGCACTTCGTGGACGTGGTGTGGCTGTTCCTGTACACGCTCGTGTATTGGCTCTGACGCCGGCCCAGCCATCGAGGACAAGGGCCGCTTCGCGGCCCTTGTTTTGTCCGTTCACCGCAGCGGAATGCCGGTCGGTTTGATATATCCCAGCTTCCACCCCACCAGGATGCACACGAACAGCAGGATGGAAAAGCCGACGCGGAAGGCCAGGGCGCGGGCCATGTTGCTGGTCTTGGGCTTGCCGTCCTGGCCGTCGCGCATCATGAAGAAGAGAGCCGAGCCGAGGCTGGCGATGATGGCGAGGAAGGCGAGGAGCACGAAGTACTTCATGCGCCGCATTATGGTCGCGGGGGTCTGCCGATGATCAAGCGCGTACTCGTTGCGCTGGCCGTGCTGGCGGGCGTCGTGTTGCTGGCCAGCCTGGGCGTGTGGCAATGGGGTCGCGGGCAGCAACGCACCGCGCTGCACGACGCCGAAGTGGCCCAGGAGAACGCGGCGCCCCTCAGCGCCCGGGAGCTGATCGCGGCGAACGCGGGCGACACGCGCCTGCTGCACCGGCCCGTCGTCGTGCGCGGCGAGTGGCTGGCCGGCCGCACGATCTTCCTCGACAACCGGCAGATGAACGCAGTGCCCGGCTTCTACGTGGTCACGCCCTTGCGGCTGGAGGGCAGCCAGGCGGTGGTGCTGGTCCAGCGGGGCTGGGTGCAACGCAACTTCGTCCGGCGCGAGGACTTGCCCCCGCTGCAGACACCGCCCGGCACGGTCGAGATCCGCGGCCGCTTGGCCCCGCCCCCGGCCAAGCTTTATGCCTTCGCCGCGCAGGAGAGCGGGCCGATCCGGCAGAATCTCGACCTGGACCGGTTCCGCGTGGAAACCGGACTGCCGCTGCTGCCGCTCTCGGTGCAGCAGACCGGCCCCGCCTCCGAGGGCCTGTTGCGCCAGTGGCCGCAGGCCGGCAGCGGCGCCGAGAAGAACTTTGGCTACGCCTTCCAGTGGTGGGCCATGGCCGCGACGCTGGCGATCCTCTATGTCTGGTTCCAATTCATCCAACCCCGCCGCCAACCGCGGCATGCTTGAGCAGCCGCTCGGCCTGACCGTGCACTCCCTGCCGTTGCCGCAGGAAGCCGCCGTGGCCGACGAGCAGCGCACCCGCCATGGCCGCTGGAAGATGCTGGTGGTGGCGCTGGTGTGCGCGGCGCCCGTGGTGGCTTCCTACTTCGCCTATTACGTCGTGCGGCCCGAGGCGCGCCGCAGCTATGGCGAGCTGATCGATCCGCAGCGGCCGATTCCCTCCATCACCGGCACCACGCTGGACGGCAAGACCGTGAGCCTGCCCACGCTGCAAGGGCAGTGGCTGCTGGTCAGCGTGGCGGGCGGCGCGTGCAACCCGCAGTGCGAGCGCCATCTCTACCTGCAGCGTCAGTTGCGGGAGGGCCTGGGCAAGGACAGGGACCGGGTCGACTGGGTCTGGTTCGTGTCCGACCGGGTGCCGGTGCGCCCGGCGCTCCAGTCGGGGCTGCAGGAGGCGACCGTCTTGCGTGTCGATCCTGGGCAACTGGCGCAATGGCTCTCGCCCGAGCGCGGGCAGCGGATCTCGGATCAGCTGTACGTCGTCGATCCGATGGGGCACTGGATGATGCGCTTTCCGCCCGGCGACGACATCGCCAGCGCGGCCAGGATCCGCAAGGACCTCGAGCGGTTGATGCGCGCTTCGGCAGGCTGGGATCAGCCGGGTCGCCCAGGGGTCGTGAGCCGATGACGGCCGCTTCCTTGTTCGACCTGACACCGGCGCTGCGCGTGGCGCTGCTCGGGCTGGCCGTCGCCTCCGGGCCGCTGGCGTGGGTCTGGTTGCGCAACAAGAAGGCCGCGCCCGGGCACCGCCTCGCCGCGCTGACCGTGCTCACGCTGTTCCTCACCTTCGACCTCGTGCTGTTCGGCGCCTTCACGCGGCTGACGGACTCCGGCCTGGGCTGCCCCGACTGGCCGGGCTGCTACGGCAACGCCAGCCCGACCGGCGCGCTGCCGCAGATCCGCGCCGAGGAAGCGCGCATGCCCACGGGCCCGGTCACGCATGACAAGGCCTGGGTCGAGATGGTCCATCGGTATCTGGCGACTGGCGTCGGCGTCCTGATCACGACGCTGGCCGTCGGCACGTGGCTGCAGCGCAAACGCGGCGTGCCGGTGCAAGCCCGCTGGCCCGTCTTCACGCTGGCCTGGGTGTGCCTGCAGGGCGCTTTCGGCGCGCTCACGGTGACGATGAAATTGTTCCCTGCCATCGTGACCATGCACCTGCTCGGAGGCATGGTGCTGCTCGCCTTGCTGGCGCTGCAGGCGGTCGCGTACCGGCAGGCGGAGCGTGGCAGCGGTCCCATGCTCGTGGCCGCCTCGCTGCGCCACTGGCTGGTCGGCGCCTCGGCGCTGCTGTGGCTGCAGATCGCGCTCGGCGGCTGGGTCAGCACCAATTACGCGGTGCTGGCCTGCAGCACCTTTCCCGCCTGCCAGGGCAGCTGGTGGCCCGACATGAATTTCCACCAGGGCTTCGAGCTGTGGCGCGCCCTCGGCATGACGGGCCAGGGCGAGCCCGTCACGTTTTCCGCGCTCACCGCGATCCACTACACGCACCGGCTCGTGGCCTACGCGCTGTTCGTCGTTTTGGGGGTGCTGGCGTGGCGCCTGCGCGGCACGGCGCTGCATCGCACGAGCAGCATCGTGGCCGCCCTGATGCTGTGGCAATTCGCCAGCGGACTGTCGAACGTGGTGCTCGGTTGGCCGCTCGTTGCGGCAGTGGCGCACACGGGCGGCGCGGCCGGCCTGGTGGTGGCCCTGACCTGGGCCCTCAGTGAAAGCCGGGTGGCGGCAAGCACTGCCGTGGCGGCGGTGAGCGCACGCGAGGCCTCGGCATGAACGCCACCGTCGTGCGCCAGTTCTACGCGCTGATGAAGCCGCGCGTGATCCAGCTGATCGTCTTCTGCGCGCTGATCGGCATGGTGCTGGCCGTGCCCGGCGTGCCTTCGCTGCAGGACGTGCGCATCGCCGCGATTGCCTGCTTCGGCATCTGGCTCGTGGCCGGCGCGGCCGCCGCTTTCAATTGCCTGGTCGAGAAAGGCATCGACGCCAAGATGCGCCGCACCGCATGGCGCCCGACCGCGCGCGGGGAATTGAGCGACACGCAGACGCTGCTGTTCTCCGCCACGCTCTGTGCCCTGGGCGGCTGCCTGCTGTACTTCTGGGTCAATCCGCTGACGACGTGGCTCACGCTCGCCACCTTCATCGGCTATGCGGTGGTCTACACGCTGATCCTCAAGCCGCTGACGCCGCAGAACATCGTGATCGGCGGCGCCTCCGGTGCGATGCCGCCGGTGCTGGGGTGGGCCGCGCTGCGCGGCGATGTCGGGCCCGAGGCGCTGATCCTGTTCCTGATCATCTTCCTGTGGACGCCGCCGCACTTCTGGGCACTGGCGCTGTACCGGGTGGAGGACTACCGCAAGTCCGGCCTGCCGATGCTGCCGGTGACGCACGGCAACGAGTTCACGCGGCTGCAGATCCTGCTGTACACCATTGTCTTGTTCGCGGCCTGCCTGATGCCCTTTGCCTACGGCATGAGCTCCTGGCTGTACCTGGCGGCTGCCCTCGTGCTGAGTGCGGGCTTCGCCTGGTACGGCTTCCGGCTCTGGCGCAACTATTCGGATGCGCTCGCGCGCAAGACCTTCCGTTTCTCGCTGATCCACCTGAGCGTGCTGTTCGCGGCGCTGCTGGTGGACCACTACCTGCTGTGAGGCCGCCATGCATCGACGTACCGCCCTTCTGACCCTGGCCGCACCGCTCCTGTTGGCCGCTTGTGCGCGCGACGACAAGCCGGCCTTCAAGGCCGTCGACATCACCGGCGCCGACTACGCGCACGACTTCGCGCTGCCCGACACCGACGGCCATATGCGCAGCGTCAAGGACTTCAGCGGCAAGGCCGTCGTGGTGTTCTTCGGCTACACGCAGTGCCCCGACGTGTGCCCCACCACCATGAGCGAGATCGGCGAGGCGAAGAAGCTGCTCGGGCCGGACGGCGCCCGTGTCGAAGGCGTGTTCATCACCATCGATCCGGAGCGCGACCAGCCGCAGATGCTCAAGGCCTACGTGGCCAACTTCGGTCCCGACATGGTGGCGCTGCGCGGGTCGATGCAGCAGACGCAGGAAGTCGCCAAGGACTTCAAGGTGTTCTATCGCAAGGCGGCCGGTTCCACCCCGGACAACTACTCGATGGAACATTCGGCGGCCAGCTATGTCTTCGATCCCAGCGGCAAGCTGCGCCTCTATGTGCGTTACGGCGGCGGCGCGCAGGCCCTGGCCGACGACCTGAAGCTGCTGCTGCAGTCCTGAAGCCGACCGGCCGCGTCGGGCTCAGGCCCGCTGCGGATGGCCTTCGAAGTTCAGCGGCCGGATCAGTTTGCGCGCGTCCTGGTTCATCTGATCGAGCCCGCCCATCACCCATTCCAGCGTGGCTTCGCCACCGAGCTCGGGCACCGGCAGCAGGGCGGCGGTGACGTGGAACTTCAGGGTTAGCGCCGCCGGCAGCGCATCGACCTGGCGCAAGCCGCTGGCCACCACCTGCTGGGCGCGCGAGCTCACCATCTGCTGCGTCACCGGCGCTTCCATCAGCACCGCGAATTCACGCTCGCCCACGCGCGCGGCCAAGTCGAAATCGACGCTGGTGCGGCGCAGGTGGGAGGCGGCAACCACCAGCGCCTTTTCGGCGGCGTCGCGGCCGAACTCTTCGGCGATGGCATCCAGGTTGGAGATGCGCACGCCCAGCAGCGCGCAGTTCTGCTTCTGGCTGCGGGCCCGCGCGAGGCTGGAGTCGAGCCGCTCGACGAGGCCGCGGCGGTGGGTCAGGCCCGTCAGCGGGTCGGTCCGTGACAGCGCGCTGGCGCGCAGTTCGCTCTCGCGGCGCGCCATCAGCCGCATGTGCAGCGCATAGAAGATGATCGGCAGCTGCAGCGATGCGGCGAAGAACAGCGCCGAGCGCGTGAGCACGCTGGTGCCGACCAGGCCGAGTCCGCGGGCGATCGGAAACAGCGCGATCAACACCACCGGTGCAAAGCCGATGGACACGATCCGCACGGGAAGCAGGTGGCCCTCGAGCCACGCCCAGCCCAGCATGCACAGCAGCGCGACCAGCGCAAGGCCGGTGAGTGCGAGCACCAGGCTCTGGCTCGTGTTGGTGTTGACCGTCACGTCGACCGCCACCGCGCCAAGCAGCCCCGCGATCAGCGCCCACACGCCCAGGTCCAGCGCCCGCGACAGGCGCGCCGGCTCGGTGAGCAGCTTGACGAACCAGAGACCCGCGGCGGCCGCGGCGCCGGGCCAGAGTGACAGGGCGGGCTGGTTCCAGACTGTGGTGTTCAGCCAGATGTGCTGGGCGCCGATGCCGGCGCGCGCCAGTTGGCCGGTGGCGAACAGCAGGCTGTAGAGCGAGAAGGCAGCGAAGGCGCGATCGCGAAAGAGCAGTCCGTTGGCCAGAGCCGCCACGATCACGAGGAGGGCGATGCCGGCATAGGCGCCGAACAGGAACTGTTCGTCTTCGCGGCTGTCCTGGAGTTCGTCTTCGCGAAACAGCGTGACCGGCGCGGCGAAGTCGCTGCGGTCATCCTCCACCCGCAGCCAGTAGCGCACGGTGCGCGGATCGTCCGCGGCCAGAGCGAAGGTCGGCAATCGGCCGGGCACCGGCCACTGCGCGGTCGGCACCGAGGTGCCAGCCTCCTGCACCACCCAGTGTCCCTGGCGGTCGCGGTAGAACAGCTGGATATGGTCCTGGATGGAGCTGGCCACCTCGGCGTACCAATGTTGGCCCGCGGGTGCGGCCGCGTCGAAGCGCAGCCAGAAAGCGCCGCCATGCCGGCGCGGGGGATGGGCCTGCTCGCGCGGTCGCCAGGGAATGGTGCCGCCGTCGGCCTCGACCTCGTCGATGGGGCGTGCGGCCTGGGGCTCCACCCAATACGCGGACCTGCCGAACAGCGGCATCGTGTTGCGGCCCGTGAGCTGGATCGCCTCCGTCTCGGCGGGGGCTACGGCCTCGCCCTGCGCTGCGCTCGCGGCCTGGCCTGCCCACGTGGAGGCACACCAGAGCAGGAGGGCGACCAAAGCGCCCAGGGCGGTCCTCCACATGGCCGGATTGTCCTCGCACCACAGCTGAGCTTGCCGCCGTCCGCGCTGGAAAACCCCCCGTCAGGCGCGCCGAAACAACAAAAAGCCCGGCACAGCCGGGCTTTTCGAGAGTGGTTCTCGTTCAGGCGAATTCGGCGAGTGCCTTCTTCATCTTCTTCATGGCCGCCACCTCGATCTGGCGGATGCGCTCGGCCGAGACCCCGTACTCCGCCGCCAGTTCGTGCAGCGTCATGCCGCCCGAGCCGTCGTCGTTGACCTTGAGCCAGCGCTCCTCCACGATGCGGCGGCTGCGCGCATCGAGCTGGTCGAGGGCCGCGGCGATGCCCGCCGTGGCCATGGTGTCGCGCTCGCGGTTCTCGATCTCCTGCGTCGGCTCGTGGCTCGCGTCGGCCAGGTACGCGATCGGGCCGAAAGACTCTTCGCCGTCGTCGGCCGGGCCCGGATCGAGCATCACGTCGCCGCCCGACATGCGGGTTTCCATCTCGATCACTTCCTCGCGCTTGACGTTCAGCTGGCGCGCCATGACCTCGATCTGCGCATCGGTCAGCGTGTCGCGGTGGGTCTGCGCGTCTTCGTCGTCCTTGAAGCCCTGCTTCATGGAGCGCAGGTTGAAGAACAGCTTGCGCTGCGCCTTGGTCGTGGCGACCTTGACCATGCGCCAGTTCTTCAGGATGTATTCGTGGATCTCCGCCCGGATCCAGTGCAAGGCGTAGCTCACCAGGCGCACGCCCTGGTCGGGGTCGAAGCGCTTCACGGCCTTCATCAGGCCGATGTTGCCTTCCTGGATCAGGTCGCCGTGGGGCAGGCCGTAGCCCAGGTACTTCCGCGAGACGGACACGACCAGACGCAGGTGCGAGAGCACCAGTTTTCCGGCGGCTTCAAGGTCGTTCTGGTCCTTGAACTTCCTCGCGAATTCTTGTTCTTCCTCCGCCGTCAGCATCGGCAGCCGGTTGACCGCCGAAATGTATGCGTCCAGGTTGCCCAGCGACGGAACGACGGCCCAAGGGTTGGCGACTGCCAACGCCGTGGTACCCGAGGCTCCAATGGTTGAGGACATACCGGAATCTCCTGTTGCTTTGTTAAAAATACTAGCACTCTGTTAGAGAGAGTGCCAGGCAAAGGGTTCCGTAGGCAAGGGTCGCGTCTGGCGGTGGGAGCGACCTGCCAGGGGAGCGGATGATGCTGTGTCCCGGGAAGGCGCCCCGCTACCAGCGGATGCCGAGCTTCAGGTACAGCTTGCTCACGACAAAGATGGGTCCGACCCAGAGATATTGCAAGTCCTCGAAGAAGCTCGGCTTCTTTCCTTCGAACTTGTGCCCCACGAACTGCGCGATCCAGGCGGCGACGAACACCGCGACCGAGATCGGCAGTACGTGCTCACCCATCGCGTGGACCAGGCCCAGCCCCACCGCGGACAGGGCAGCCATCGTCGCCAGCCAGACGATCGAGAGGCGCGCGTAGTACACCATGCTGGCCGCCACGAAGGCGTAGGCCACCCAGGGATGGATGGCAAACAGCAGTCCGAGCAGGCTGAGCATGATCAGCGGAATGGCCACGCAGTGGATCTTCGCGTTGCGCGGATCGCGGTGGCTCTCGCCGTAGTGGGCGAGCAGCCGGTCGATCTTGCGCGGGCTCGCGCTGTCGGCGGCATTGGCGAGGGTGGACATGGGGCGCTCCTGGCGGCAGACAATGCGCGGATTCTGGAGGCGACCGCGATGCCCGAATGTAATGACCGCGACATTCTGACGGTGACCACGACCCTGGGCACGCCAGCCGATGCCCGGGCCCTGGCCCGCGCGATCCTGCAGCGGCGCCTCGCTGCCTGCGTGCAGGTGGAGGAGGGGCTGACTTCGTTCTATCGCTGGCAGGGCAAGGAGTGCGAGGACGCCGAGGTGCGGCTGACGATCAAGACCTTGCCGCACTGCGAGGCAGGCTTGCTGGCCTTGTTCGCCGAGCAGCATCCGTACGAGGTGCCGCAGTTCCTGTGCATGCGGATGCGGGCGAGCGAAGCGTACCTGGCATGGGCGACCGGAGAGGTCTTGTAGGCTGGGCTGGCCGCAGGCCACCCCAGCTTGCGCGGAAAAGCTGGGGTGCGCTGCGCGCAGCCCAGCCTACGCATGGCCGTCGAACAGCGGCAATTCACGACAACAACGCCAGCGCAAACTCCCGCGCGCTGAAAGTCTCCAGGTCCTCCAGCTTCTCGCCCACGCCGATGAAATACACCGGCACCGGCTTCTCCTGCGCGATCGCGGCCAGCACGCCGCCCTTGGCCGTGCCATCGAGCTTGGTGATGATCAGCCCGGTGAGCTGCAGTGCGGCATCGAAGGCCTTCACCTGCGCCACGGCGTTCTGCCCGGTGTTGCCGTCGATCACCAGCAGCACCTCGTGCGGCGCGCTGGCGTCCGCCTTCGCGACCACCCGCCGGATCTTGCGCAGCTCCTCCATCAGGTGCAGCTGCGTCGGCAGCCGGCCCGCGGTATCGACGATGACGACGTCCTTGCGTCGTGCCTTGCCGGCAGTGACCGCGTCGAAGCTCACGGCCGCCGGGTCGCCGCCTTCCTGGCTGACGATCTCCACCTTGTTGCGGTCGGCCCAGACGGCAAGCTGCTCCTTCGCCGCGGCACGAAAGGTGTCGGCCGCGGCCAGCAGAACGGTCTGGCCCGCATCGGCCAGGTGCTTCGTGAGCTTGCCGATCGAGGTGGTCTTGCCCGCACCATTGACCCCGGCCACCATGATCACGGTCGGCACATGCTCACCGATGGCCAGCGGGCGCTCCAGCGGCCGCAGCAATTGCGTGAGCGCATCGACCAGGATGTTCTTGGCCTGCACGGGCCGCGTCGCGCCGGTCGCCGCCACCTTGCGCTTGACCTCGTTGAGCAGGTACCCGGTCGCGCCGACGCCGGCGTCGGCCATCAGCAGCGCCGTTTCCAGCTCTTCGTAAAGCGCGTCGTCGATCTGCGCGCCGGTAAAGACTTGCGAAATGTTTGCGCCGGTCTTGCGCAGGCCGGCGCTCAGCCGGTCCATCCAGCTCTGCCGTTCCGGCGCGACCGTGGGCGCGACCGGAATCTCCAGGGGCGCGACGAGCGCACTGCCGATCAGCCCGCCGCCCTTGGCTGGCGCGGGCGCCGGGCTTGCGGTCGGGGCAGTAGCGGGAGCGAAAAACGGGGCGGGCGCAGGCGCCGCAAGGGGAGGGGGAGCCACGACCGGCGCTGCCGTGGCGGCGGGTGGGGGGGCGGGCGCCGGGGTCGCCGCAGGTTTTTTCCGGAAGAAGCTGAACATCAGGAAGTTTCTAGAATCACATCGATTCTATGAAACAGCACCTCCGGTCGTTCCTCTTCCTGCTCTTTTCCTCCTTGCTCATGCTCTGGCTGCCCGGGGCGGGCGCACAGATCTCCGGTCCCGCGCCGGCGCAGGAGAAGCCGCAGCAATACAAGCTCGCCAACGGCATGACGGTGATCGTCAAGCCGGACCGGCGCGCACCGACTGCCGTGCACATGCTCTACGTGCGCGTCGGTGCCATGGACGAAGTCGATGGCACCACCGGCGTGGCGCACGTGCTGGAACACATGATGTTCAAGGGCACGCCCACCACCAAGCCCGGCGAGTTCTCACGCCGCGTCGCCGGCCTGGGCGGCCGCGAAAACGCCTTCACCACCCGTGACAACACCGGCTTCTACCAGCAGATTCCCGCCGGCAAGCTGGAGGACGTGATCAAGCTCGAGTCCGATCGTTTCGCGCACAACCAATGGGCCGACGACGAATTCAAGCGCGAGCTCGAGGTGGTCAAGGAGGAGCGCCGCATGCGCACCGACGACAGCCCGCGCGCGCAACTGTTCGAGCAGCTGAGCCCGGTGGTCTACGAGGCCTCGCCTTATCGCCGCCCGGTGGTGGGCTGGATGTCCGACCTCGACGCGATGACGCCCGACGATGCGCGCGCTTTCTATCGCCGCTGGTACGTGCCCGCCAATGCCGCGGTCGTGATCGCCGGCGACGTCGATCCCGTGAAGGTGCGCCAGCTCGTGGAGAAGTACTACGGCAGCATCCCGGCCAAGCCGGTGCCCGCGCGCAAGCCGCGCGAGGAGCCGCTGCAGAACGGCATCCGCCGGCTCGAATTCAAGGCGCCGGCAGACCAGTCGTTCGTCACGCTCGCCTACAAGGTGCCGCAGCTCACCGGCTTCGAGCACACGCGCGACAACGACGACGCGCTCGCACTCACCGTGCTGTCCGCCGTGCTCGATGGCTACGAGGGCGCGCGCCTGGACCGCGCGCTGACGCAAGGCCCGAACCGCGTGGCCGACAGCGTCGATGCGGGCAATGGCCTGTGGGGCCGCGGGCCGCAGCTGTTCACGCTCTCGGGCGTGCCGGCCGCCGGCAAGACGCCGGAGCAGGTGGAAGCGTCCCTGCGCGCCGAGGTGGCACGGGTCGCCCACGACGGCGTGACCGAGGCCGAACTCAATCGCGTCAAGACCCGCTGGATCGCCGGCGAGATCTACAAGCTCGACTCCGTGATGAACCAGGCGCGCGAACTCGGTGGCGCGTGGGTGGTCGGCCTGCCGATCGACGCCGACGACCGGTTGATGGCCCGCCTGCGCGAGGTGACCGCCGACCAGGTGAAGTCGGTCGCTGCCCGCTACTTCAGCGAAGACCAGCTTTCGGTCGGCGTCCTGCGCCCGCTGCCGGTCGACCCCAATCGCAAGCCGCGCCAACCCGCGATGCCGCTGCGCCAAGACTGAAAGGACTTCCATGCGTTTTTCCGACTTCCTCGCGCGCGGGGCGGCCGCGGCCGTTTGCGCCTGCGCCGTCTCCGCGCCCGCCTGGGCCGCCCTGCCGATCCAGAAATGGCAGCAGCCCAGTGGCGCGCAGGTCTACCTGATCGAAAGTCCCAGCCTGCCGATGCTCGACGTGCAGATCGACTTCGACGCCGGCGACCGCCGCGACCCGGCCGACAAGGCCGGCCTGTCCGCCGTCACGGCCGGCATGACCGACAAGGGCATCGTCGCGCGCGACGGCGAGCCTGCCCTCGACGAGAACCAGCTGGGCGAGGCCTGGGCCGACCTCGGTGCCTCCTTCGGCGGCGGCTCGGGCACCGACCGAATGAGTTTCAACCTGCGCTCGCTGACGTATCCCGACCTGCTCACCAAGGCGGTCAGCCTCGGTGCCCGTGAACTGGGTGAGCCGGCCTTCCCCGACGACGTGTGGCAGCGGGATCGCCAACGCATGGTGGCCTCCATTCGCGAAGCCAACACGCGGCCGGCCACGATCGCCGCGCGGGCGTTCGGGCAGGCGGTGTACGGCACGCATCCCTACGGCTACGACACCACCGAGGAGTCGCTGTCGCACGTCACCGTGCAGGACATGCGTGACTTCTACCGGCTGGTGCAGCCGTGCCGCGCCAAGGTGAGCATCGTCGGCGCCGTCAATCGCCAGCAGGCCGACCAGATCACGACGACGCTGCTCTCGCACCTGCCCACGGGTACGTGCCAGGCCTTGCCCCCGGTGCCCGAAGTGCCGGCGCTGACGAAGGCCAGCGAGCGCGACATCCCCTTCGCCTCGGCGCAGGCGCACGTGCTGATCGGCCAGCCCGGCTACAAGCGCGACGACCCCGACTACTTCCCGCTGCTGGTGGGCAACTACATCCTGGGTGGCGGCGGCTTCGTCTCGCGCCTGACCGAGGAGGTGCGGCAAAAGCGTGGCCTGAGCTACAGCGTCTACAGCTACTTCGCGCCGGGGCTGCATGCCGGCGCGTTCACGGTTGGCCTGCAGACGCGGCCCGACCAGGCGCAGCAGGCGGTACAGGTCTCGCGCGACGTGGTGCGGCGCTTCGTCGCCGAAGGCCCCACGCCCGCGGAATTGAAGGCGGCCAAGGACTTCATGATCGGCGGCTTCGCGCTGCGCATCGACAGCAACCGCAAGCTGCTGGACAACCTGGCCAACATCGCATGGCACAACCTGCCGCTGGATTACCTCGACACCTGGACGAAGCAGGTCGAAAAGGTGACCGTGGGCGACATCAAGGCCGCCTTCGCGCGCAAGCTGCAGCCGGATCGCATGGTGACCGTGGTGGTCGGTGGCGCCGACGTCGCGCCGGCCCGACAGTAGCCTCATCCCTTTGGCGGTTCCCCTGTCAATCTTGACAGGGGGAGATCTCGCTTCCGGGGCTGCGGCCCTGAACAATGGCTCCTGTGCTGTCACGCCGAAGCGGCGCCCAGACACAGGGAGTTCACAGGGAGTGAGTCGGGGTACGGCCTGCGGGCCGTACCCCTTTTTTTGCCTGCGGCGATGGGAATGTCGCCCGCGGGTAAGCTCCCGGTATGGCCCGTACCTCCCCGACTGCCCGCCGCACCCTGCCGCATCAGGTGCGCATCATCGGCGGCACCTGGAAGCGCACGCTGTTGCCGGTGCTCGACCGCCCCGGCCTGCGCCCCACGCCGGACCGCGTGCGCGAAACTCTCTTCAACTGGCTCGGCCAGGACCTCGCCGGCTGGCGCTGCGTCGATGCCTTTGCCGGTACTGGCGCGCTCGGGCTGGAGGCCGCCTCGCGCGGCGCGGCCGACGTGCTGCTGGTCGAGGCCGAGGGCGTGCTGGTCGACCAGCTGCGTGCCGTCGTCCAGCGACTCGCCGCCGAGCAGGTGCGCGTGCAGCGGGGCAACGCGCTGTCGGTGCTGGCGACCTTGCCGGCTGCCAGCCTCGACCTCGTGTTCATCGACCCGCCCTTCGAGTCCGACCTGTTCGACAAGGCGCTGGCCGCGGCACGCCCGGCGCTGGCCGGCACCGGCTTCGTCTATCTCGAGGCGCCCTCGCCGTGGGCGGCCGAGGCGCTGGCGCCGCACCGCCTGGAGCTGGTGCGGCACATGAAGGCGGGCGCGGTGCACGGGCACCTGTTGCGTTCGGTTGCATAATCCGGCGCAACTGAACCGGCGCCCGCCCGAGGCGATGAGGAGAGCACCATGACCAGCGACGTCATCGCCGTCTACCCCGGCACCTTCGACCCCATGACCCTGGGCCACGAGGACGTCGTGCATCGGGCGAGCCAGCTGTTCGGCCAGCTGATCGTGGCGGTTGCCGCCGGCCACCACAAGAAGTCGCTCTTCACGATGCAGGAGCGCATCGACATGGCGCGCGAGGCGCTGAAGGGCTACCCGCAGGTCAGCATCGAAGGCTTCAGCGGCCTGGTGCGCGACTTCGTCGTGTCCCGCGGCGGCAAGGCGATGGTGCGCGGCGTGCGCGCGGTCACCGACTTCGATTACGAGTTCCAGCTCGCCGGCATGAACCGCCACCTGATGCCCGAGGTGGAAACGGTCTTCATGACGCCGAGCGACAAGTACCAGTTCATCAGCAGCACCTTCGTGCGCGAGATCGCCGTGCTGGGCGGCGAAGTGCACCAGTTCGTGTCGCCGTCGGTGCAACAGCGGCTGGTGGAGAAGGTGCGGAGTCTCGGCCGGGAATAAATACCCCGCGCCCGTGTTTTCTGCCTCTCGTACTGTCGAGCCTGGCCCGGGATAATCTCCTCACGACAAGGGAGGGCGCATGACCGAGCTGGTGCTGATTCGCCATGGCGAGACCGACATGAACCGCGAGTTGCGCTTCCAGGGGCATGTGAACGCGGCTCTCAACGACATTGGCCACGCCCAGGCAAGGCGGCTGGCGGAGCGTCTTGCCGACGAGCCTGCGCACGCGCTCTATGCCAGCGACCTGCTGCGCGCCCGCCAGACCGCTGGGCCGATTGCCGGCGAACTTTCCCTGCAGCCGATCGCCGATGCCGGCCTGCGCGAACAGTGCTTCGGCCGCGTCGACGGCATGCGCGTGGCCGACATCCAGCGCGAACATCCCGAGGCCTGGGCCGGCTGGCTGCGCTTCGAGGAAGATTTCGCGATGCCTGAAGGCGAGTCCACCCGCGCCTTCCATGCCCGCGTGATCGCTGCCGTGCAGCGCCTGGTGGCCGCGCACCCGCAGCAGACGGTGGTGGTGGTCACACACGGCGGCGTGCTGGACATGATCTATCGCACCGCCCGCGGCCTTGGCCTGGGCGGGCCGCGCCAGAGCGAGATTCCCAACGCCGGCGTCAATCGCGTCCGCGTGCGCGAGGGCGCCTTCGAGGTGCTCGCCTGGGCCGACACGCGGCATCTGGCGGACCTGCCGGCGCAGCCGGTGTACGACCAGCGCAGGCTGCTGGTGCCGCGCGCCGCAACCGGCACTGCCTGATCGGGCTGCTGCCCTCACCCCAGCCCTCTCCCGCGGGCGGGAGAGGGAGCCTGCAAGCAGGCCCCGGATGTCATCCCGGGCTTGACCCGGGATCCATGCAGCGCCGGGGCCGCCTGCGGCGGTGGATTGCGGGTCAAGCCCGCAATGACATCCCGCCGAGGGGCCCGCTCAGCTCAATCCAGGGTCGCCACAGCCTGCGACGGCGGCTGCGGCCAGGGCCGCTGCGGCTCGCGGATCGCCTCGAAGGCGCGGGCCACCTGCAGCACGCCGAGGTCGTCGAAGCGCTTGCCGGCGATCTGCAGGCCGATCGGCAGGCCGCTCTTCGTGTAGCCGCAATTGATGGACGCCGCCGGCTGCTCCGACATGTTGAAAGGCACGGTGAAGCCGATGTGCTCCAGCGGCCGCAGCGGGTCGTTGGTGGGCGAGGGCAGTTCGGCGGCGAAGGCGGGCACCGGCGACACCGGCGAGATCACGTAGTCGAAGGGACGGCAGGCGTTCACCGCGGCGACGCGCGTCAGGTGGAACTGGTGGAAGGCGCGAAACACCGCCTCGCCCGTCATTCCGGCCGCGCTGTGGGCCCATTCCCGGATGTAGGGCAGCACACGCGCGCGCGCCGCCGGCGCCAGCGCGCCCATGTCGACGTGCGAGCGCATGCGCCAGAAATGGTCCATGCCATCGAGCATGCCCTGCGTCATGAAGGGCCGCATCGGTGCGACGACCGCGCCGGCGCGCTCCAGCAACTGCGCGGCGCGCTCCACCGCGGCGCGTAGCTCCGGCTCGACGGCCAGGCCGCAGCCGGCTTCCAGCAGCAGGCCGATGCGCAAACCGCGCAGGCGCTCGACACCGGCATCGAATGAATGCCACGCGATGTCCTGCGGCGGCAGGGCCATGCTGTCGCGATCGTCGGCACGCGCCAACACCTTCATCAGCAGCGCGGCATCCCCCACGGTGCGCGTCATGGGCCCGGCGGCGCGGCCCGTGTACGGCGGATCGATCGGCACGCGTCCCAGGCTGGGCTTGAGCGTGAAGATGCCGCACCAGCCCGCCGGCAGGCGCAGCGAGCCGCCGATGTCCGTGCCTATGTGCAACGGCCCGTAGCCGGCAGCAGCAGCAGCGCCGCCGCCCGCACTGGAGCCGCCGGGCGTCTTCGACAGATCCCAGGGATTGCGGGCAAGCGCATGAAAGCTGGAGAGCCCGGACGACAGCATGCCGTAATCGGGCATGGTGGTCTTGGCGAGGATCACCGCGCCGTGCTCGCGCACGCGCGCCGCCGGTGGCGCGTCGGCACTCGCGGGCACCAGCTCACAGGCAGCCGTTCCCAGCGGGGTGGGGTCGCCACGCGTGGCGATGTTGTCCTTGATCGTGACCGGCACGCCGTCGATCAGGCCGAGCGGCTCGCCGCGCAGCCAGCGCGCCTCGCTGCGCTGCGCCTGCTCGATCACGTGCTCGGGGCGCAGCAGGTACAGCGCGTGCGCGTGCTGCTCCCAGCGCTCGACGTGGCCCAGCACGCTGCGCGCGACCTCCACCGGCGACACCTCACGGCGGCGGTAGAGGTCGACCAGCGTCGCGGCCGACAACTCGTGCAAGGCATCGCTCATCGCTCAGGCCCAGGACAGCGCGGACAGATCGTTGACGAACACCGGCATGTCCTTCCACAGCCCCCTGACGTTCCGGTTGGCGATGGTCACCCATTGCGGCTGGTACAGGAAGGCGTGCGGCGAGTCGTCGGCGATGAGGCGCTGGAGGTCGGCCTGCAGCTTCGCGCGGTCCCTGGGATTGGGCGAGCTCTTGTACTTGTTGTACAGCGCGTCGAACTTCTCCGAGTGGTAGTTCCAGTAGTAGTCCGGCTTGGCGAAGTTGCCCAGGTCGAAGGGCTCGACGTGCGAGATGATCGTCATGTCGTAGTTCTTGTTGCCGTAGACGTTCGAGAGCCACTGCGCCCACTCCACGTTCTGCAGCTTCGCATTGATCCCCACCTTGGCCAGTTCCGCGGCGATCAGCTCGCCGCCCTGGCGCGCATAGGGTGGCGGCGGCAGTGTGATGGTCACGTCCACCGGCGCAGTCACGCCGGCCTCCTTCAGCAGCGCCTTCGCACGATCCGGGTTGTAGGCGTTCACGCTGGTGAGGTCGACATAGCCCGGCGCACTCGGCGGGTAGTAGCTGCCGATGACGGCGCCGAAGCCGTCGCCCGCAGCCTGGATCACCGCCTTGCGGTCGATGGCCATGGCCACCGCGCGCCGCACGCGCACGTCGTCGAAGGGCTTCCTGCGGTTGTTGATGGCGAGGATGGTCTTGGCGCGGGAGCCCGAGACGATCACCTGGAAGCGCGGGTTGCCCTTGAACTGCTCGACGCCCCGGGGCGTGACCCGCGGAAAGGCATCGACATCGCCCGCCAGCAGCGCGGCCACCTGCGCCGCCGGATCGGCGATGAAGCGGAAGCTCGCGCGCTGCAGGCGGATGGCCGCGGCATTGCGCCAGTCGTCCCATTTCTTCAGGGCGATCGAGGAGCCGCGCACCCAGTTCTCCAGCACGTACGGGCCGGTGCCCACCGGCCTGGTCATGTTGCTGTCCGCGCTCTTCGGCTCGACGATCGCCGCGGTGGCCTGCCCCAGCAGGAAGGGGAAGTCGGGATCGACTTCCTTGGTGAGGATCACGACCGTGTAGTCGTCGACCGCGCGCGTGCTGACGTTGGCGAAGGTGCGCTTGTCCTTGTTGGTGCTCTTCTCGCCGCCGGCGCGGTCAAAGGCGAACTTCACGGTGTGGGCGTTGAAAGGCTCGCCGTTGTGGAACTTCACGCCCTTGCGCAGCTTGAAGGTGTAGGTCGTGAGGTCCGGCGACACCTCCCAGCTCTCGGCCAGCAGCGGCGCGACCGAGCCATCGGCATTGATCTTGGTGAGCGTCTCGAAGATGTTGTACAGCGCCACCTCGCCAATGGAGGATGCCGCGCCACCGGTGGGGTCGAGCCCGGGGCTGGGCTCCAGCGCCATGCCCAGGACGATGGCGTCCTTGCGGTTCTGCGCCAGCACGCCCGCGGGGAGCGTGGCGAAGGCGGCCAGGGATGCGGAGTGCGTGAGCACGCTGCGGCGTCGGATCATGGCGGGGGACTCCAGGGAGCTTGGGTGAAACTGCGTGCGGCCACGGCGGGGCCTCTTGCGGGCATCATCCCCGAGATTGCGGCGCAGTGGCAAGAGGCGGCTGCGCCTGCGGCACGGCGGCGATCAACTCGCGCGTGTACGGATGTTCGGGCGCGGCGAAGAGGCGCTCGGGCGGTCCCTGTTCGACGATGCGCCCCTGCTGCAGCACGGCGACTTCGGCGCACAGGTGCTGCACCACCGCGAGGTCGTGGCTGATCAGCATGTAGGTGATGCCGAACTCCTGCTGCAGGTCCTGCAGCAGATTGAGCACCTGGGCCTGCACGGACACATCGAGCGCGCTCACCGGTTCGTCGGCGACCACCAGGCGCGGGCGCGTGACGATCGCGCGCGCGATCGCAATGCGCTGCCGCTGCCCGCCGGAAAATTCGTGCGGCACTTTGCGCAGGTCGCTCGCCCGCAGGCCGACCGCCTCGAGCGCCTCGGCCGCGCGCTGGCGCTGCTCGTCACGGCCGGCACCTTGCGCCGACAGCGGCTCGGCGACGATGCGTTCGACCGTCTGCCGTGGATCGAGCGAGCCATAGGGATCCTGAAAGACCATCTGGAAGTCGCGGCGCGCGGCGCGCAATTGCTCGCGCGGCAAGGCATGCAGGTCCTGGCCCAGCAGGCGCACGCTGCCCGAGGTCGGCACATCCAGCGCCATCACGAGCCGCGCCAGCGTCGATTTGCCGGACCCCGATTCACCGACGATGCCGAGGCTGCGACCGGCTTCGATGGTGAAGCTCACACCCTGCAAGGCATGCACCTTGCCCGGCCGCTCGAACAACTTCTCGCGCGGCAAGGCGTACTCGCGCACGAGGTTATCGACCTCCAGCAGCGGCGTGCTCATGGCTGCCTCGTGGTTGTTGCTCCCTCTCCCCCTGGGGAGAGGGTTGGGGTGAGGGCAGCAGCGGTGCCGGAGCGCTTGGCCTCTGAAACCACATCCAGCCTGATGCACCTCGCCCTATGCCCCACCCCCACCTCATACCCCGGCGGAAACACCGCGCCGCACTCCGAAATCGTCCACGCGCACCGCCCGGCGAACGGGCACCCCTTAGTCAGCTCCACCAGCTCCGGCACCGTCCCCGGAATGGTCGCGAGCCGCTGCCCCTTGGCCATGCGCAGCCCGGGCCGCGCGGCGAGCAGTCCCAGCGTGTACGGATGCGTCGCATCCGCGAACACCGAGGCGGTGGGCCCGCTCTCCACCACGGCGCCGCCGTACATCACCAGCACGCGCTGCACGTTCCGTGCGATCACACCGAGGTCGTGCGACACCAGCAGCAGCGCCATGCCGCGTTCTTGCACCAGTCCGCGGATCAGGTCCAGGATCTGCCTTTGCAGCGTGACATCGAGTGCCGTCGTCGGTTCGTCGGCGATCAGCAACTGCGGCCGGCAGGCCAGTGCCATCGCGATCGTGACCCGCTGGCGCTGGCCGCCGGAGAACTGGTGCGGATAGGCGTCGATGCGCCGGGCCGCCTCCGGGATGCCGACGCGATCCAGCAAGGCGATCGCTTCCGCGCGCGCCTGTGAGCGCCCCATGCCGCGATGCAGGCGCAGTGGCTCGGCGACCTGGTGGCCTATCGTGTGCACCGGGTTCAAGGCCGTCATCGGCTCCTGGAACACCATGCCGATGCGGTCGCCGCGCAGCGCGCGCAGCACGGGCTCGGGCTGGCCCAGCAACTCCTGGCCGTCGAAGACGATGCTGCCGCTCACGCGCGCTTGCTCGGGCAGCAGTCCGAGCAAGGCCATGGCGGTCAGCGACTTGCCGCTGCCCGATTCGCCCACCACGCCCAGCGTCTCGCCGGCCGCGAGTGAGAAGCTCACGTCGCGCACCGCCAGCGCCGGCCCGCGTTGCGTCTGCAGTTCGACCGAGAGGTGGCGGACTTCGAGCAGCGGGCGGGTCATCGTTTTCGAGCGAGACGCGGATCGAGCAGGTCGCGCAGCCCGTCACCCAGCAAATTGAGTCCGAGCACCGCCAATGCAATCGCGAGGCCGGGGAACACCGCCAGGCGCGGCGCCTGGAACATCAGCGTCTGCGCCTCGCTCAGCATGCGGCCCCACGAGGGCTGCGGCGGCTGCGTGCCGAGGCCGAGATAGGACAGCGCGGCCTCCGCGAGGATCGCCACGGCGAAGCGAATGGTCGCCTGCACCACCAGCACCGACAGCACGTTGGGCAGCACGTGCTCCAGCGTGATCGCCATGCGGCCCTTGCCGCAGGCGCGCGCGGCCAGCACGAACTCGCGGCTCCACACCGCGTTGGCCGAGGCCCGCGTGATGCGCGCAAAGGTGGGAATGTTGTAGATGCCGATGGCGACGATCGCGTTGACCATGCCCGGGCCGAACACCGCCGTCAGCATGATGGCCGACAGGATGGCGGGAAAGGCGAACGCGAAGTCCGACAGCCGCATGATGATTTCTTCCACCCAGCCGCGCCGCGCCGATGCGAGCAGGCCGAGAGCGGTGCCGATTGCCAGGCCGATGCCCACCGCAATCACCCCCACCGCGATCGAGGCGCGCGCGCCCACCAGCAGCAGCGAGGCGACGTCGCGGCCGAAGGCGTCGGTGCCCAGCCAGTTCTGCGCATCGGGGGCCTTCAACTTCAGGGCCATGTCGATCGCGTAGGGGTCGTGGGGCGTCCACACGAACGACAGCCCCGCGGCCAGCACCACGAAGGCGCTGAGCACCAGGCCGATCACGAAGCTGGGACTGTGCCGCGCGCGCTGCCAGAAGCCGGGCGCTGGCGCGACGAAGGGGGCGGCCGTCTCCAGCACCGCGCTCACAGCTCGCTCGCCTTCACGCGCGGATCGATCACGGCATAGAGCAGGTCGACCACGAAGTTGACCATCACCACCATCGCCGCCAGCAGCATCACGCAGTTGCGCACCACGATCAGGTCGCGGTTGGAGATCGACTGGAAGATCAACCGCCCCAGCCCCGGCAGGTAGAACACGTTTTCCACGACGATCGTGCCGGCCAGCAATTCGGAGAACTGCAGCCCCATCACGGTGATCACCGGGATCAGTGCATTGCGCAGCACGTGGCCCCAAAGCACGCCGCGTTGCGACACGCCCTTGGCCCGCGCGGTGCGCACGAAATCCTCGCGCAGCACCTCCAGCACCGAGGACCGCGTGATCCGCGCGAGGATCGCCGCCTGCACCGCGGCCAGCGACAGCGCCGGCAGCAGCAGGGCCCGCAGCCCGGGCAGGATGCCTTCCTCCCAGCCCGGGAAGCCGCCCGCCGAGAACCACTTCAGCTGCACGGAGAACAGCAGGATCAGCAGGATGGCGAACCAGAAATTGGGAATCGCGATGCCGATCTGCGTGAGGCCCATGATGCCGACGTCGCCCGGCTTGTTGTGGCGCGAGGCCGCGTAGATGCCCGCAGCCAGCGCCAGCACCGTGGTGAAGGCCATGGCCATCAGCGCCAGCGGCACGGTGAGCGCCAGTCTTTGTAGAACGAGTTCGCTCACCGGCGTGCTGTAGGCGTAGCTCAGCCCGAGATCGCCGTGCAGCATGCCGCTGACCCAGTCCCAGTAGCGGGTGAGGGCAGGGCGGTCGAGCCCCAGCTTCTGCGCCATCGCGACGACGCTCTCCGGCGAGGCATCGGGGCCCATCAGGATCTGCGCCGCGTTGCCGGGCAGGACTTCGAGCACCAGGAAGACCACGACGGAGGTGGCCGACAGCGTCGCAATCAGGGTGATCAGGCGCTTGACGAGGAACAGACTCATGCCGCCGGGGATAATGCCAGAACCGCACCAGGAGACCCGGCCACCATGGCATTGATGATTACCGACGAGTGCATCAACTGCGATGTCTGCGAGCCGGAGTGCCCGAACGAGGCGATCTTCCTCGGCCCCGAGATCTACCAGATCGATGCCGACAAATGCACCGAATGCGTCGGCCACTTCGACGAGCCGCAATGCGTGCAGGTCTGCCCGGTGGCCTGCATCCCGGTCGATCCACAGCGCCGCGAAACCCGTGAAACGCTGTGTCAAAAATACCATCGGCTGCAAGCCGTGATACCGGTCGTTCCGGTGCGCTGACGCCCCCGGTGCTTGTCTGAGCATCAAACAGGCCCTTTGCGCACGTCCTGCTTTG
>NZ_JAQGNQ010000075.1 GCF_028291745.1 Ramlibacter sp.
GGGTCGCATCGGGCGCCACTCCGCGTTGCCCGGCTTGCCCGCACGCG
This sequence comes from Ramlibacter sp., assembly GCF_028291745.1. GTDB lineage: Bacteria > Pseudomonadota > Gammaproteobacteria > Burkholderiales > Burkholderiaceae_C > Ramlibacter. The sequence continues at coordinate 48 of NZ_JAQGNQ010000075.1, forward strand.
AGTGCGGGCTGCCCCGTGCGCCTTGATTGGCGCCCGATGCGACCCCTTCGCGCCCCTGGAAATAGCGTGAACAGGCCCTAGTCAAAAGAAAGGGGGCCGTCAGGCTTCCGGCACACTTGGAGCAGGGACTTTACAAAGCCTAAGCTTTGCCCTGGCGGCGGCGGCGCACACTGCTTTCAGCGCTTGCCGCGCGGGAGTTCACCATGAAGCCGCTCTGGACCCAGACCCTGGCCTGGCTTGCCGCCGCCGTGGCAGCCATCCTGCTGGCGCTGGCGACTCCCGACGGCGTGGGCGTTTCCTTCTTCGTGCGCGGCAACACGCAGCACTGAGGCCGCCGCTCAGACGTGCGTCAAGGCGGCGCGCGCCGCGCCGGCCAGGGCCGCCGTCAGCTGGTCGAGGACGACCGACTCCAGGTTCCAGCAATGCCAGTACAGCTGCACCGGCACGTGCGTACGGGGCGCCGCGTTCACCAGCTGGCCCTGCTCGATCAGGCCGCGCACCAACAGCCCCGGCACCACGCTCACGCCCCAGCCCGCCAGCACCGCGCGCACCTGGCCTTCGGAGCTCGGCACGAAGAGCTGGCGCAGCGTCACCCGCTTCAGCCCGAAGGCCTTGCCGACGAAGTCGGCCTGCATGTCGTCCTTGCGGTTGAACGCCACGAAGGGCGTGTCGCGAAAGTTGTGCGCGGTCAGGCCGTGCGGCAGGTGCGAGCGCGCGTAATCGGCCTGCGCGACCGCAACATAGTCCATCGCGCCCAGGGGCAGCACCTTGCAGCCGCGCAAGGCCTGCTTCACCGTCGTGACGCACCCCAGCACCTGGCCCTCGCGCAGCCACTCGTGGGTGAAGTCCTGGTCGTCAGTGATGATCTCCAGGGCCAGCCCCTCCCGCGCCAAGGCATCGAGCGCCGGCAGTGCCCAGGTCGCGATGCTGTCGGCGTTGACGGCGATCGGGATGCGCTCCTCGTCCTGCGCGCCACTGGCACCGGGCGCGAGCTCGCGCAGGTCGCGCTCCAGATCGGCGCGCAGCAGGCGGACCTGCTTGGCATGCTTGAGCAACAGGTGGCCGGCCGAGGTCGGCCGCAACGGCCGGCTGCGCACGACCAGCACCGTGCCCGCCTGCGCCTCGAGCGCGCGCAGCCTCTGCGATACGGCGGATTGCGTGATGCTCAGGCGCTGCGCTGCGCGCTCGAAGCCGCCTTCTTCCACGATGGCGACCAGTGCTTCCAGCGCGGCCGGGTCGAATGTCACGGACATTAGCAACTCTGATGGTTTCGCAAAGAGTTTAATTTGGCTTTTGAAATTCCGGCGCGCGCCGCAAACTGGAAGCAATGAAAACCCTCGTTCTCGGCGCCGGCATCATCGGCATCAGCACCGCGTGGCACCTGGCCGAACGCGGCCATGAAGTCGTCGTCGTGGACCGTCAGCGCGACGCCGCGCTGGAGACGAGCTTCGCCAACGCCGCGCAGATCTCGGTGAGCTACTGCGAGCCCTGGGCCAACCGGCACGCACCCGCCAAGCTGCTGAAGTGGATGTTCCGCAACGACGCGCCACTGCTGTTCCGCCCGCGCGCCGACTGGCAGCAATGGCGCTGGGGCCTGCAGTTCCTGGGCCAGTGCAATGACGCGGCCTTCGAGCGCAACGTGCAGCAGCTGGTCGCGCTCGGCGCGTACAGCCACGCGGCCTTGAAGGACGTGGTGGCGGCCACCGGCATCGACTACCACCGGCTGGAGCGCGGCATCGCCCACTTCTACACGGACCAGAAGGCCTTCGACGACGGCGCGGTGGCCGCGGGCCTGATGCAGAAGTACGGCGTCGACCGCAAGGTGGTGAGCCGGGAGGAGCTGTTCGCCATCGAGCCGGCCTTCCGCAACTTCGCCGACATCGTGGGGGGCACCTTCACCGCGAGCGACGAGAGCGGCGACGCGCGCGTGTTCACGCAGAAGCTGGCGCAGTTGTGCGCGGCGCGCGGCGTGCAGTTCCGGTTCGGGCAGGACATCGAGCGGCTGGAAACCGCGGGCGGCGCCGTGCAGGCCGTGCGCATTCGCGATCGCGACACCGGCATCGTGCAGCAGCTCAAGGCCGACGACGTGGTCGTGGCCTGCGGCTCCTACAGCGCACCGCTGCTGCGCCAGGTCGGCGTCGACCTGCCGATCTATCCCGGCAAGGGCTACAGCGCCACTTTCAAGCTGAAGCAGCCGGCCGGCGCGCCCTTCGTCAGCACGATCGACGACGAGGTGAAGGTGGCGATGAGCCGCCTCGGGGACGAGCTGCGCGTGGCCGGCACGATCGAGCTCTCCGGCTACGACGCGACGCTGGATTCGCAGCTGGCGCGCGACCGCTGCCGCATGCTGGCCGCCCGCATCGAGAAGGTGCTGCCCGGGGTGTGCGACACGCGCTTGCCGGAAGCAGGCGGCGACCCGAAGTTCTGGACCGGGCTGCGGCCCGCGACGCCGACGAACATCCCGTACATCGGCCGCACGCGCGTCGGTGGCCTGTGGGTCAACGCGGGGCACGGCACCCTGGGCTGGACACACGGGGCGGGCTCGGGCAAGGCGATGGCGGAACTGATTTCCGGGCGCAAGCCGCGCACGGCGTTTGATTTTTATGGGTACGAGAAGGGCCGGCGGGGGTTCGACGGGAAGGGCGAGTTTTCGCTCAATCCGTAAAGACATGGATGACCTCCCGGACCCGACCCCGGATCCACGACAGCGCGTATGTAAGCGCCGCATGGATTGCGGGTCAAGCCCGCAATGACAGCCTTTCGGCTCGCAACGGTCGGGTGTCTGGATGTCATCCCGGGCTTGACCCGGGATCCACGACGGCCTCTGCAGGAAGCCATGCGTGGATTGCGGGTCAAGCCCGCAATGACATGCTGGGACTCACCCGTTCAACATCCCCCACACCTTGGCCGGCGTCAACGGCATCTGCAGCTGCGCGGCTGCCTCCTTCTTCCCGGCACGGGCCAGCGCATCGGCCACCGCGTTCACCACGCTCGGCGCCGCGCCAATCGTCCCGAGCTCGCCCACGCCCTTCACCCCCAGCGGGTTGTTCTTGCAGGGCACCGTCTCGTTCATCTCCGTCACGAACTCGCAGGCCACGATGTCCGCGCGCGGTGCCGCATAGTCCATCAGGCTGCCGGTGACCGGCTGGCCGCTGTCGCCGTCGTACGCCATGTATTCCATCAGTGCCTGGCCGATGCCCTGCACGGCGCCGCCATCGAGCTGGCCGCGCACGATCATGGGATTCACCACCCGGCCGACGTCGTTGACGCTGGCATAGCGCACCACCTCCACGAGGCCGGTGGCCGGATCGATCTCGACCTCGCTGACATGGCAGCCGTTGGGCCAGCTCGGGCCGGCAACGGCGCTGGTGTGGTCGGTGAAGATGTGCTGCCCGGGTTGCCGGCTCGCGAGCTCGAACAGGCCGATGCCGAGATCGGTGCCCTGCACCGTGAAGCGGCCCGCCTGGTAGACCAGGTCTGCTGCCGCGGCCTCCAATGACCTGGCGGCCAGCTCGCGCGCCGTCTCCAGCGTCTTCTCCGCGCCCAGGTGCAGCGCCGATCCGCCGGTGAACAGCGAGCGCGAGCCGGCACTGCCGAAGCCGTCGCCGCGGTCCGTGTCCCCTAGCACGACGCGCACCTTGTCGATCGTCACGCCGAACACGTCGACCACGAGCTGCGCGAGGGTGGTCGCGATGCCTTGCCCCATCTGGTTGACGGCGGAGAACACCTCGATCATGCCGTCGGCGCGGACCTCCACGGTCACGCGCTCCTCGAAGGCCATGCCGCTGGTCCACTCGAGGAAGGTGGAGATGCCCAGCCCGCGCAACTTGCCCGCGGCCTTGCTCTGCGCGTAGCGCTGCTCGAAACCGCTCCAGTCCGCCAGATCGAGCCCTTCGTCCATGATCTTCTCGAACGCGCCGACGTCGTACACCTGGCCCATCGCATTGGTGTAAGGCATCTGTTCCGGCCGCACGAAATTGCGCCGGCGCAGCGCGATGCGGTCGATGCCGGTGGCGCGCGCCGCTTCGTCCATCAGCCGCTCCATGATGAAGATTGCCTCCGGCCGGCCCGCGCCACGATAGGCCGCCGTCACCGCGGTATTGGTCATGACGCAGCGGATGTGGAAGTCGATCGCCGGGATGTCGTAGACGCTGGTCTGCACCCAGGGGCCGACGATCATGGGGATGGTCATGCCAGTGGCCGTGGCATAGGCGCCGACGTTCGCCAGCGTGCGCAGGCGCATGCCGAGGATGCGGCCGTCCGCGCCCAGCGCCAGCTCGGCGCGCGCCTTCTGGTCGCGCCCGTGGAAGGACGACAGGAATTCCTCGCTGCGGTCGGCCACCCACTTCACCGGGCGCTTGAGCGTCCACGCGGCCCACGCTGCCGCCGCGTCTTCCGGATAGAGGCCGGTCTTCATCCCGAAGCCGCCGCCGACGTCGCCCACCGTCACGCGCACCTGCTCGCGCGGGATGCCCAGCACGTCGTTGGCCAGCGAGTTGCGCACGCCGGAGGGCATCTGGCTGCTGATGCGCAAGGTGAGGCGGCCATCGTCGGCCACCCAGGCCAGCACGGAACGCGGCTCGATGGTGAGCGCGGCAACGCGCTGGTTGACGATGGTCAGCGACACGACGTGCGCGGCGCGCGCGAAAGCTTCCTGCGTCTTCTGCACGTCGCCGAAGCGCATTTCCGCGGCGACGTTATCGGCCACGTCCGCCACGATGGCTGGTGCGCCCGGCGCGGTGGCGGCGTCGAGATCCACCACGTGCGGCAGTTCCTCGTACTCGACCCACACGGCCTCGGCCGCATCGCGGGCCTGCTGCAGCGTCTCGGCCACCACCAGCGCCACGGCCTCGCCGACAAAGCGCACGCGCTCGTGCGCCAGGGCGCGCCGGTCGGCCGTGGCCGCGGGCGAACCGTCGGCGCGCCGGAAGGCAGGGTTCGTCGGAATGGGCTTCACGCCGGCCTGCACCAGCTCGGCACCGGTGACCACCCGCACGACGCCGGGCATGGACTGCGCGTTGGCCGGGTCGATGCTGACGATGCGCGCGTGCGGATACGGCGAGCGCACGAACACCAGGCGCAGCTGCCCGACCGGTGCGAGGTCGTCGGTGTATTGCCCATGGCCCTTGAGCAGGCCTTCGTCCTCGATCCGCTTGACGGCGCGGCCGCTGCCGAAGCGGGTGGGATTGTCCAGGGTGTCGGTGGTCATGAAGGCGGAGTCTCGCGCATTTCTGCCCCGGACGGTAGCGCGCGACTCAGCGCGCGGCGGCGGCGTCCCCCGGCACCTTCGCCGCCGTCCAGCGCAGCAGGTCGATCCACATCTGCCGCATCTCGGCGTCGAGCGGCGTGCGCTGCGAATTGGGCAGCTCGATGGTCACGACCGGCACCCGTTTGTGCACGCCGCCGTAATTGCCCAGCGACCCGGGAAAGATGCCGACCTGGTCGAGGTAGAGCCGCCCCAGCCGCGAGGGCGGGACCGAGGGACCGTCGAAGTCGAGCACGCCGTACGGCGCGTGGATGGACACGATCAGGTGCGGCCTGAACTTCTCGACCTGCTCGTGCAGAAAGCGCGTCTCCGGCTCCGACAGGGGCTTCGGGCCAGGATAGCGGCGCGGGTCCTTGCCGGTGCGCTGTTGCCAGTACACCGGCGCGTCTTGCTCCCAGCGCGGGGTGGGGAAGTTGCGGTTCAGGTCGACGCCGCTGGCATTCATGCGCCGCGGCGGCCGCGCCAGCATCCCGTCCGGGTTGACGACCGGCACGAAGCGCCAATGCACCGCCTGCGGCATGTCGACGTGTTCGTCGGCGGCCAGCCGGATCCAGTGCAGCGCCACCGAGGACGAGGACAGCTCGTCGCCATGGATGCCGCCGATCACCAGGACCCGCAGCTTGCCGTCCAGCGCGCCCACGTCGCGCTGGTAGATCGGTATGCCCTGCACCGAGCGGGCGCCGCTGTCCTGCAGCTTCGTTGCTTCGCACAGCGGCTTGCTCACGTTCGGCAACTTGCCCACGAAACGATCACAGGCGCCGGGCGCCGCGGCCTGCGCGCCCCCCGCGAGCGCCAGCAATGCCGCCGCGCACCAGAACTTCTTCACTCGTGTTGCTCTCCGGGTTGGCGACGCGCTGCGATCCATCCTGCGTGCATCTTCCATCGGCCGCATCAATGCAGCAGCATCTGCGGCAGCCGCAGGAAGTTGAGGAGCAAGGCATCGAACTCGTCCGGCGCCTCGAGGTTCTGCAGATGGCCGATGCCCTTCAGCTCGTGATAGCTGCTGCGCGCGATGGCCTGCGCCATCTCCTTCATCGTCGCCGGCGTCGCACCGCGGTCATGCTCGCCAGCGACCAGCAGCGTCGGCACGTCGATGTGACCAAGGTTGCGGGTGCGGTCGAAGGTGACGAGGCATTCGAGCGCGCGGCGATACGTGGCGGCCGGCACCAGGCTCATGCAATGGGTGGCGAGCCGCACTCCCTCGGGCAGCGAACCGGGGCCGACCCGTTGCGGAATCACGGTCTGCGCCAGCTCGATCATCGACTGCCCGGCATCCAGCGCCACGCTGCGTCGCGCCACGAATTCGCGCTGCCAGTCGCCCTCGGGGTGGCCGAAGGCACTGGAGGTGCCGCACAGCACGAGACGGTTGACGAGGTCCGGCCGGCGGGCCACGACCTCCTGCGCCACCATGCCGCCCATGCCATGGCCCACCAGGACCACGCTGTCGCACTGCAGCGATTCGATCAGGCGGACGCAGCTCCCCGCCAGGCCTTTGAAAGTGTAGGGTTCGATCGGCGCGCTATGGCCGTAGCCGGGCATGTCCCAGGCCACCGCACGGAAGCCGGAAGAGGCAAGCGTTTCCACCTGCGGCGCGAAAGCGAGGTGGCCGCCGCCCGTGCCGTGCAGCATCAGCACGGTGGGGCCGCCGCCGAGGGTGGTGAAGGCCGGAGTCGAAGTCATGTGAGAAGGTGGACCTGCGTTGCAGGCGCGGGTTCGGCGGCGCGGCGGGATCGGCGTGGACCATAATACATGAAATTTCATGCAATCCGGACGCCGATGAACCCGCCGCGCAAGGCCCTGCCGCCGAGCTTTTCCGCCCAGGAATTCCGGGCCGCGCTCGGCATGTTCGCCACGGGCGTGACCATCGTGACGGCACGCACCGCCGACGGCCAGCTGATCGGCCTGACGGCCAATTCGTTCAACTCGGTGTCGCTCGCGCCGCCCCTGGTCCTGTGGAGCCTGTCGCGCGCCGCCGCCTCGATGGTGGTGTTCAGCGCCGGCTCGCATTACGCCATCAACGTGCTGGCGGCCGACCAGAAGCTGCTGGCCGAACGCTTTGCCGTGCGCGGCGGCGACCGCTTCACGGGGGTCGACTTCGCACCCGGCGCCGGCGGCGCGCCGCTGTTGCAGGGCGCGGCCGCGACCTTCGAATGCTTCAACCGCAGCCGCTACGAGGAAGGCGACCACATCATCTTCGTCGGCGAAGTGGAGCGCTGCACGCACCGCGTCGGCGCCGCGCCGCTGCTGTTCCACGGCGGCCGTTTCTACACGGAGCATCCGCTGTGAACGGGGGGCGCTTTGTCGATGACCACCTGGGTTACCTGCTCGGGCAGGCCAACCACGCCCTGTACAAGAACTTCGACTTCCACGTGCGCAAGGCGGGCCTCAGCGCGATCGAGTGGCGCGTGCTGGCGGCGCTGCATGACAGCCCGCCGCTGACCGTGAGCCAGCTTGCGCACGAAGTGCTGGCCAAGCAGCCCACCGTGACCAAGCTGGTGCAGCGCATGGCGGAGCAAGGCTGGCTCACGCTGCAGGCCGATCCGGCGGACCAGCGCCGCACGCTGGTGGGCGCCAGCGCGACCGGCCGCCGGCTGGTGCGGCCGCTGCTCGAAAAGGCGCGCGCGCACGAGTCGGAAATGCTGCGTGCCTTGGCTGCTTCCGAGCAGGCGGCACTGAAGAAGCTGCTGGCGAAACTCGCGGGCCGTTGACGCGGCACACCCGAGCGCTCAGCGCAACTGCGTCAGCCGATAGCTGAAGATATCGGCGCGATACACAGCCGTCTCGACCTGCAGCGGCTGACCGCCGACAGCACGAACCACCCGCTGGACCTTGAGCGCGGCGACCCCGGTTTCCACGCGCAGCAGCTTTGCCTCCCGCGCGCCCATCGCCTGCGCGCGGATCTCGACCTCCGCCTGCGCGATGCGCTGCCCGAGGTCGCGCTCCAGCACCTCCAGCAGGTCGCGGCCGGACACGTCGATGCGGGCGATGCGCTGGCCGATGCCGGGCGCGAAGTGCGAGACATTGACCGACAGCGGCTGCCGCTCCAGGTAGCGCAGCGTTGCCAGCTGCACCAGCTCGCTGCGCACCGGCACCTGCAGCAGGGAGGCAAGGTCGGCAGTCGCGCGCACGGTCTTCAAGGCCAGGCGCTTGCTGTGCACCGCCTGGCCCTGCTCCGCCAGCGACTCGCCCAGGCCGGCGAGCCGATCGAGTTGCTGCGAGGCACGCGGCTGCGCGACGTAGGCGCCCTTGCCCTGCAGGCGCACGATCAGGCCTTCCTTCTGGAGGTCGCCCAGGGCCTGGCGCACCGTGATGCGGCTGACGCCGTGGGTGGCCGTCAGCTCGCTTTCGGAGGGCAGCTTGGCGTGCGGCAGCAGCCGGCCTTCGAGGATGCCGGCGCGCAGCTCGTCGCGCAGGCGGGCGTAGAGTGTTTGCGGAACCTCAGCCATGGGCCGTCGGCACGGTGTTTGCTAACTTGTTCTGACTTGTCATAACAAGTACAGTGGGCGCACCGTCCCGATGCGCCGGTTTCCCAAGCAAGGAGCTGAACATGCTGATGCGACCTCTTCTGAACACCTTGGTCCTGGGCGGCGCGCTGGCGCTGCCCTCCCTGCACGCGCAGACGTACCCGGCCAAGCCGGTGACGGTCATTGTGCCCTTTGCCGCCGGTGGCGGTGTCGACGCCACGGCGCGCCTGATCCTGCCGAAACTGGCGGAGATCCTGAAGCAGCCGGTGGTGATCGACAACGTGGCCGGCGCCGCCGGCACGATCGGTGCGGACAAGGCGGCCAAGGCCAGGCCCGACGGCTACACGCTGCTGTTCGCCGTCGCCAGTCCGCTCAACGTCGCGCCGCTGGTGGCGCCCGCCGCGGTGCGCTACGACACCTTCAAGGACTTCACGCCGCTGGCCATCGTGGCGGTCGGACCCTTCGTGCTGATCGGCCGCAACACGCTGCCGGCGGCCAATACGGCCGAACTGGTGCGCCTGGTGCGCGCGCGCCCGGGGAAGCTGAACTTCGGCACCGATGGCGTGGGCACCTCGCTGCACGTCACCGCGGAGACGATCCGCCAGCGGGCCGGCCTCGACATGGTGCATGTGCCGTACAAGTCGGGGCCGCAGGTGCTGACCGACGTGGCCGGCGGCCAGGTGGACCTGGCGGTGCTGCCGCTCACCCTGGCGCAGCCCTATATCCGCGAGGGCAAGGTGCGCGCCTATGGCGTCACCACCGCCAGGCGCTGGCCGGGATTTCCGGAGGTGCCGGCGCTGGCCGAAACGCCGGAACTGAAGGGGCTGGACATCGAGTCGTGGCTCGGCCTGCTAGGCCCCGCCCATCTGCCGCCGCAAGTGACAGCCACCCTCGTGGGCGCGCTGGAACAGGCGATGAAGGACCCGGAGATCGCCCGCCGGCTGGCCGAGATCGCCAACCGTCCCAGCGTGATCGCGGGACCGCAGTTTGCCGACTACCTGGCGCGCGAGCGCAAGCAGGTGCAGGAGGTCGTCACGCGCGCCAACATCAAGGTGGAGTGAGGCGATGCTGGCGAGCGCGGTGGCCGTTCTGCTGGCCGGCTGGTTGATCGGCGCGACCGGCATCGGCGGCGTGCTGGTGGTGCCGGTGCTCAACCAGCTGCAGGGCATCCCGCTGCCGCAGGCGATCGGTGCCGCCTCGCTCGCGTTCGCGCTGCCGGGGCTGGCGGCCGCCTGGCGTCTGCACCGCGGTGGCACGCCGCTGCCCGCCGGCACGCTCACCCTCACGCTCGCCTCCTTGCCGGGCGCAGCGCTGGGAGCGCTGCTGGTGCATCGCGTTTCGCCGCACTGGCTGCTCGCGGGCCTGGCGGCGCTGGCGCTCGCCAGCGGCGTGTGGGGCTTGCGTCGCCGGCCATCGCTGCACGACCGGGCACCGCTGCCCATGGCGGCGATGGCTGCGCTCGGCGTGGGCGTGGGCCTGGGCTCCGCCCTGACCGGTACCGGCGGCCCCGTGCTGCTGGTGCCTTTGCTGATGCTGTTGCACCAACCCCTGCGCACCACGGTCCCGGTGGCGCAAGCCATCCAGCTGCCCGTCGCCCTGTGTGCCGCTGCCGGCCATGCCTGCGCCGGGGCACTGGACTGGCGGCTGGCTCTCGTCCTGGGCGTGGTGCTGCTGGCCGGCGCGCTGGCCGGTCAATGGGCCGCCCCGCGCACTCCGGCGCTCGCCCTGCACCGGCTGGTCTGCCTCCTCCTGATCCTCACCGGCGCCTGGTATGGCTGGCGCCTCTGGTCCTGACATGAACCTCGCTGTGCTGACTCCTGATGCTTTCGAGCGCGACGAACTGCTGCTGTTGCCCGAGCAACTGCTGCTGCCCACGGGCTGCGTGCGCGAGCACGCGGTGGTGGTGCGCGGCGGCCGCTTCGTGCGCGTGGGACCGGCGGCCGCGGTGCGCGCCGAGTTTCCGCAACTGGCCGCACTGGAACTGCCGCAGCGCCTCCTGATGCCCGGGCTGATCGATGCCCACACGCACCTGACGCAGTCGCTCGGCAAGGCACTGGCCTTCGGCGAGCCGTCGGAAATCTTTCGCCGCATCTGGGTGCCCATGGAGCAGACACTGCGCGAGGAAGCCGCCTGGCTCAGCGCCAAGCTCGCCGCGCTGGAGGCGCTTCGCGGCGGCTTCACGACGGTGGTCGATGCCGGCACGCGCTCCGAGGAAGGCCTGGCGGCGGTGGCGCGGGCAGCGCACGAGGCGGGGATCCGCTGCGTGCTGGCGCGTACCTGCAACGACCTGGCAGCACCGCCAGGCGCGGATCCCTACGAGCCGCTGCTGCGTGCTGCGGAGGCCCACCTGGCGCGCTACGAGCACGACCCGCTCGTGCATCCCTCGCTCGCGGTGTCGATCCCCGAAGTTGCCAGCGACCGCATGCTGGCTCGCGTCTCCGCGCTGGTGCGCGAAGCCGGACGCATCTTCCAGACGCACGCCAACGAACACCTGGTGGCGGTGGAGCGTTCGCTGGTCGCGCGGGGCTTGCGTCCCATCGAGCTGCTGGCCGCCTGCGATGCGCTGCACGCCAGCACGCTGCTGGCGCATGCGACGCTGCTGACCCCCTCGGAGCTCTCGCTGCTCGCGGACACGGGCACGGCCGTCGCCTACAACCCGGTGGCCAGCGCGTGGAAGGGCAATGCGGTGCTCGATGCGATCCAGCTGCACGAACGCGGCGTCCCGTTCGCGCTGGGCACCGACGGCACCCGCTACGACGGCTTCCGTCTGCTGGATGCCGCCGAGACCGCACAGCGGCTTGCCTACGGTCTGGCGCGCGGTGACTCCTCCTGCGGCGGTGGCTGGTTGTGGCTGGACCACGGCACCCACCGTGGCGCCCGTGCCGCCGGCCTGCAGGGCGTGACCGGTGCCATTGCCGAAGGCCTGGAGGCCGACTTCCTGCTGCTCGACCTGGACGTGCCCGAGATGCAACCGAGCTGGGACCTCAGCTGGGAGCTGGTGCGCCTGGCCGACCGCAGCCAGATCGAGGCGGTGTTCGTGCGCGGTGTGTTGCGCTTGTGGCAAGGCTGGCCGCTCGCGTGGGACGCGCGCGCGCTGTTGCAGCAGGTGCGCGCGGTGGCGCGCGAGGACATCGCGCGCGCGCCGATCCAGCGTGTGCATCCGACGGCCGACGAGCACCGGCGGCGCAGCGCAGGATAGTTGACGCGCAGGGACACTAACATCGCGCGATGCGCCAACGAAAAGAACATCTCGACGCCCTCGCTACCGGTCTCCTCGTTGCCTGCTGCCTGTTCTGGGGTTTCCAGCAGATCCTGATCAAGACGACCGTCGTCGAGGTGCCGCCGCTCTGGCAAGCAGCCCTGCGCTTCGTCGGCGCCACCGTGCTGCTGTGGTTGTGGTGCGCCTGGCGCGGCGTGAAGCTGTTCGAGGCCGACGGCACCCTGCCGGCAGGGCTGCTGGCCGGCCTGCTCTTTGCCGGCGAGTTCACCTGCATCTATCTCGGACTGCGCGACACGGCGGCATCGCGCCTGACGGTGTTCCTCTACACCTCGCCCTTCGTGGTCGCGATCCTGCTGCCGCGGGTGGTTCCGTCCGAGCGGCTGCGCCCGGTGCAGTGGGTCGGCCTGGGCATCGCCTTCGCCGCCGTGGCCTTTGCCTTCAGCGAGGGCTTCACCGGCCACAGCACGCCGCGGCAGCTGCGCGGCGACGCGCTGGCACTGACGGCGGGCATGCTCTGGGGCCTGACCACGCTGGTGATCCGCGGCTCCAAGATGGCGACGGCCAGCGCCGAGAAGACCTTGTTCTACCAGGTGGCCGTCACGGCGGTGGTAGCGCCACTGCTCTCCGCCGCCCTGGGCGAGAACTGGTCGCTGCACTACTCCGCTTACGCCTGGTTGTCGCTGTCGCTGCAGACCGCGATCGGCGCCTTCGCGAGCTACCTGGCGTGGATGTGGATGCTGCGGCACTACCCGGCAACGCAGCTGTCCTCCTTCACCTTCCTGGCACCCTTGTTCGCGCTGCTGTTCGGCGTGATGCTGCTGGGCGAACGGTTGACGCCGCAACTGATGCTGGCGCTGGCGGCCGTGGCCGTGGGGATCGTGCTGGTAAATCGCAGGGGGACGCGGGCGCGCGTCTGAGGTGCTTCAGCTGTGGGCGCTGAAGCGGATGGCTGGCGTCAATGTATTGGATGTCATTGCGGGCTCGACCCGCAATCCACGACTGCGCGTGATCAACCGCCGCATGGATCCCGGGTCAAGCCCGGGATGACATCCAGACATCCAGACATCCGGGAGGACGTCACCCCCGCGCGCGTTCGCGGGCAAACTCCACGTACCACCCCAGGCAATCCGGATTCGCCATCGCATCCCGGTTCACCACCTTCTCCACCGGCTGTCCCAGCAGCAGCTTCTTCACCGGCAGCTCCTGCTTCTTGCCGGAGAGCGTGCGCGGGATCTCGGGCACCTGCAGGATCGCGTCGGGCACGAAGCGGGGGCTGAGCGCGGTGCGGATCGCGCCGGCGATCTTCGTCTTGATCGCCTCGTCCAGCGCCACGCCCGCGCGCAGCACCACGAACAGCGGCATGTAGCTCTCGCGTCCCAGGTACTCGAGGTCCACCACCAGCGAGTCGAGCACCTCGGGCAGCGCCTCCACCGCGCTGTACAGCTCGCTGGTGCCCATGCGCAGGCCGTGGCGGTTGATGGTGGCATCGCTGCGGCCGTAGATGATGCAGCCGCCCTCGGGCGTGACCTTCAGCCAGTCGCCATGGCGCCAGACCCCCGGGTACATGTCGAAGTAGCTCGCCTGATAACGGCTGCCGTCCGGGTCGTTCCAGAAATACAGCGGCATCGAGGGAAGCGGTTGGGTGCACACCAGTTCGCCGACTTCGCCGATCACCGGCTGGCCGTGCTCGTTCCAGGCTTGCACGGCGCAACCCAGCTCACGGCACTGCATCACGCCGGCTTGCTGCGGCAGCTCCCGGTTGCCACCGATGAAGGCCCCCGCGAAGTCGGTGCCGCCGGAGATGTTGCACCACCAGATGTCCGGGATGCCCAGGGCCGCGAACTGGCGCGTGCCCCAGCGCTGCACCTCCTCGGACAGCGGTGAGCCCGTGGCGCCGAGGGCGCGCACGCGGGCCAGCCCCAGATAGCGCGAGAGATCGATGCCGGCCTTCATGCAGTTGCCGAAGAAGGCGGCGCCCGCACCGAAGAAGGTGACGCCCAGTTCGGCGGCGAAGCGCCACAGCACGCCCCAGTCCGGCTGCTCCTTGCTGCCGCCCGGATTGCCGTCGTAAATGCAGCAGGTGGTGCCCGAGAGCAGTCCCACGAGTTGCGTGTTCCACATCACCCAGCCCGTGGAGCTGTACCAGTGGAAGCGCTCGCCCCAGCTGTTCGGGTCGTAGCTGCAGCCGATGTCGTTGTGCAGCGCGCACGCGGTCATCATCACCAGCACGACGCCGCCATGGCCGTGCACGATCGGCTTGGGCAGCCCGGTGGTGCCGCTGGAATACACGATCCACAGCGGATGATCGAAGGGCAGCCAGAGCGGCGTAAAGGCATCGACCTGCGCGCCCGTGCGCGCGCAGGCCTCGGCCAGGTCGCCGCATCCGGGCAGCGCTGGCGCCGCGAGCCCCAGGTTGCGATGGAGCAGCACGTGCGTCAGCGTCGGCAAGGCGGCCTTGAGTTCCGCCACGACGGCGGTGCGGTCGTGGTCGCGCCCGCCATAGCGCACTCCGTCGCACGCGATCAGCATCTTCGGCTCGATCTGGCGGAAGCGATCGAGCACCGCGTTCGTTCCCATGTCGGGGGCGCAAATGCTCCACACGCCACCCAGGCTCGCCACCGCCAGGAAGGCGACCATCGCCTCCGGCACATTGGGCAGGTAGGCGGCCACGCGGTCGCCGGGCTGCAGTCCCTGCTCGCGCAGGTGCAGCGCCAGCGACGCGGCCTGCCGCCGCAGCTCGGGCCAGGACAGCTCGCGCTGTACGCCCTGCTCGTTGCGGCTGATCACCGCCGGAAAGCCCGCTGCATGCGCCGGCTGCACGTGACGGAACACCTGCTGCGCGTAATTGACCTGCGCGCCCTCGAACCAGCGCGCGCCGGGCATGCGCGCGTCGGCCAGCACCTCGGTGTGCGGCGTCGGCGACTGCAGCTCGAAGTAGTCCCACATGCTTTGCCAGAAGGCCGGCAGGTCGCGCACGGACCACTCCCACAGCTGCTGGTAATCGTCGAAGGCAAGGCCGCGCGTGGCGCGCAGCCACTGCTGGTAAAGGCGGATGCGGGGAACGTAAGGTGCTGCTTGCATGAGCGCGAACTTAGCATCCGGTCATCGGCCGCCCAACCGAGCTTTTCCCAGTGCGCTGCCGGGATCACCCTGTCTCCCGCTTCCTTGCACGGCACCGGCATTGCTCCTAGCATCGCCCGGTTCACGACACACCAAGGAGTGCCTGCGATGGGAATGTTCGACTGGACGGAGCGGCCGGCCACGGTGCTGCAGCAGGGCGGCGTGATCGCGCCCGACGAGCGCCTGCCGTGGCCGCAGACCGCGGCCATGGGCGTGCAGCACGTGATCGCGATGTTCGGCTCCACCGTGCTCGCGCCCATCCTCATGGGGTTCGATCCGAACATCGCCATCCTCATGAGCGGCATCGGCACGCTGATCTTCTTTGTGATCACCGGCGGTCGCGTGCCGAGCTACCTCGGATCGAGCTTCGCCTTCATCGGCGTGGTGATCGCCGCCAGCGGCTATGCCGGCAAGGGGCCCAACGGGAACATCGCGCTGGCCCTGGGCGGCATCATCGCCTGCGGCGTCGTCTATGCATTGATCGGCGCACTCGTGCAGGCAGTGGGCACGCGCTGGATCGAGCGCTTCATGCCGCCGGTGGTGACCGGCGCGGTCGTGGCGGTGATCGGGCTCAATCTCGCGAGCATCCCCGTGAAGAACATGGCGGCCGGCAATTTCGACAGCTGGATGCAGGCCGTGACCTTCCTGTGCGTCGGGCTGGTCGCGGTGCTGACGCGGGGCATGGTGCAGCGACTGCTGATCCTGGTGGGGCTGCTGCTGGCCAGCGTGATCTACGGCGTGCTCACCAACGGCATGGGGCTGGGCAAGGCGATCGATTTCTCCGGCATCGCGCAGGCGGCCTGGATCGGCGCGCCGGCCTTCGGGGCACCGGTGTTCAGCGGGCCCGCGATGCTGCTGATCGTGCCGGTGGCGATCATCCTGGTGGCCGAGAACCTGGGCCACATCAAGGCCGTGACCGCCATGACCGGCCGCAACCTCGACCAGTACATGGGCCGTGCGTTCATCGGCGATGGCGTCGCCACCGTGGTGAGCGGCTTCGCGGGCGGCCCCGGCGTGACCACGTATGCCGAGAACATCGGCGTGATGGCGGCCACCAAGATCTATTCGACCGCGGTGTTCCTGTTTGCCGCGATCATCGCCGTGGTGCTGGGCTTCTCGCCGAAGTTCGGTGCCGTGATCCAGGCGATCCCGCTACCGGTGATGGGCGGGGTGAGCATCGTGGTGTTCGGATTGATCGCCGTCGCTGGCGCGAAGATCTGGGTCGACAACCGCGTCGACTTCTCGCAGAACCGCAACCTGATCGTCGCGGCCATCACGCTGGTGCTCGGGACGGGCGATTTCACGCTGGCGTTTGGCGGGTTCAAGCTGGGTGGCATTGGCACGGCGACGTTTGGCGCGATCCTGCTGTATGCGGTGTTGAATCGCAGCACTTCCACCGGGGTGTCGGTGGCGGACGCGCCGCATGTGGAGACGCCGGCGGCGAATCCGCGGCGCTAGCTCCCCGGCTGTCCCGGATGTCGTTGCGGACTCGACCCGCAATCCGCGGGATGTCATTGCGGGCTTGACCCGCAATCCAGGCGGCGCGTGATCAGGCGCAGCATGGATCCCGGGTCAAGCCCGGGATGACATCCTTCGCGCATGGGCTGACATCCTTCGCGCCCGGCATGAGATCCTCGCGCCGGGGATCGAATCCTTCCATTCAATCTTCCCCCGCCCGCTGCAGCCGCTCGCTCTTCCAGTACACGTCGTCGCCGCCATTCATGCGGTTGAACACGCGCGCCAGCACGAACAGCAGGTCCGATAGCCGATTGAGATAGTGCCGTGGCGCATCGCGCAGCGGCTCGCGTGCACCCAGCGCCACCACGGCGCGTTCGGCGCGGCGCGCGACGGTACGGCACACGTGCGCCTGCGCCGCGGCGCGGCTGCCGGCCGGCAGGATGAATTCCTGCAGGCGCGGCAGGTCGTCGTTGTAGGCAGCGAGTGCCTCGTCGAGCGCCAGCACCGCATCCGCCTTCAGCAGTTCGAACCCCGGGATCGACAGCTCGCCCCCGAGATTGAACAGCTGGTGCTGGATCTCCACGAGCAGCTCGCGCGCGGCGGCCGGCAGCGGCTCGCACAGCAGCAGCCCCACCTGCGAATTGAGCTCGTCGACCTCGCCCATCGCATGCACGCGCAAATGGTCCTTGGAGACGCGCGTGTTGTCGCCGAGGCCGGTGGTGCCGTCGTCGCCGGTGCGTGTCGCGATCTGGGTCAGCCGCTTGCCCATGCCGTTCTCCTGGTGAGCGGCCATTGTGCGCGATGCGTCGAACGCTCCTACACCAGCTTGCGGCGTCGGAGGCTGAGCCGTTGTGCAGGCAGCGTTCAGCATGGAATCAGGCCGCCTGTGCCTGGGCGGCATCCGCCTCACAGGAGTCTGCCATGCACCCCTTTGTCCGTCTCTTCGCCGCCGGCCTGTGCGCCGTCGCCGCTGTCTCTGCGGTGCAGGCGCAGACCCGGCGCGGCATCGCCGCCGTCGCCAATCCCCAGCCGTCGGCCAGCACGCGCGCTGCCCTGTCGGCGCCCAATCCCGCGGGGCTGCGGCCCATGTTCCCGGCCGGCATTACCTCGGGCAGCGGCGCGCTGGTGTCCTCCGACCCGATTGCGTCCAGTGCCGCGCCGCTGCCGGCTTCCAGCGTCACCGGCAGGCCGATCGGCACGACCACCATCGGTGGCTCCATCGGTCCCCAGTTGTCGCCCATCGACACGGCCAACGCCGCCGCCGCGACCCAGGTCCTGGGCGCCGGTGGTCCCACGGTGCCCGGGCCGACGCAGAACATCAACGGCGGCGCCGGCGGCTACAACGCCACCGACCTGGCGCGCTCCTTCTACTTCGCGGATGCCAACCACGACGGCGACCTCACGCGCGCCGAAGCGAGCCGGCTCTCGATCGCCCCTCTGAGCTTCGAGCAGATGGACCGCAACTTCGACGGCGTCATCTCGCGCTTCGAGTACGAGGACGCCACCCGCTGACGCGGGTCGGCCCGGAGGCGGGGCGCTGCCGGGGAAGGCTACACTGCCTTCTTCCCCGGAGCCCCGCATGAACGCACCCGCCGCCCTGGCGCACCTGGTCCCCGAGGTCCAGCAGCGCGAAGTCCCCGCCGCCCTCATCGAAGCCCTCAAGGCGCGCTTCGGCAACCAGTGTTCCACCGCGCTGGCGGTGCGCGAGCAGCATGGCCGCGACGAATCGTCCTTCCAGGTGCCGCCGCCGGCGGCCGTGGTCTTTGCCCAGAGCACGCAGGACGTGGCCGATGCGGTGAAGCTCGCCTCGCAGTTCGACACGCCGGTCATTCCCTTCGGGGTCGGCTCCTCGCTCGAGGGCCACCTGCTGGCCGTGCAGGGCGGCATCAGCATCGACGTCGCCCGCATGGACCAGGTGCTGTCCATCAACGCCGAAGACCTGACGGTCACCGTGCAGCCCGGCGTCACGCGCAAGCGGCTGAACGAGGAGATCCGCAGCACGGGCCTGTTCTTCCCGATCGACCCCGGTGCGGATGCGTCCCTCGGCGGCATGAGCGCCACCCGCGCTTCGGGCACCAATGCTGTTCGCTACGGCACGATGCGAGAGAACGTGCTGGCCCTCGAAGTGGTGACGGCCAGCGGCGAAGTGATACGCACCGGCACGCGGGCCAAGAAGTCCGCCGCCGGCTATGACCTGACGCGGCTGTTCGTCGGCAGCGAAGGCACGCTGGGCGTGATCACCGAGGTGACGCTGCGCCTGTACCCGATCCCCGAGGCGATCTCAGCCGCGATCTGCTCCTTCCCGAGCATCGAGGCCGCGGTGCGCACGACCATCCAGACGATCCAGCTGGGCGTGCCGATCGCGCGCGTGGAGCTGATCGACGTGAACACCGTGCGCATGGTCAACGTGCACAGCAAGCTGGGCCTGCGCGAAGAGCCCATGCTGCTGATGGAGTTCCACGGCTCGCCCGCGGGCGTGAAGGAGCAGGCCGCAACGGTGCAGGAGATCGCATCCGAGTTCGGCGGCAAGGCCTTCGAATGGGCCGAGACGCCCGAGGAGCGCACGCGCCTCTGGACGGCGCGCCACAACGCCTACTTCGCCGCGGTGCAGTCGCGCCCCGGCTGCCGCGCCATTTCCACCGACACCTGCGTGCCGATCTCGCGGCTCGCCGATTGCCTGCTGGAATCGATCGCCGAGGCCGATGCGAGCGGCATCCCCTACTTCCTGGTCGGCCACGTCGGAGACGGCAATTTCCACTTCGGCTACCTGCTGGATCCCGGCGACCCGAAGGAGCGTGAAGTGGCCGAGGAGCTGAATCGTAAACTGGTCGCACGCGCGCTCGCACTCGAAGGCACTTGCACCGGCGAGCACGGCGTGGGCCTGCACAAGATGGGCTTCCTGGTCGACGAGACGGGCGCCGGCGCGGTCGACATGATGCGCACGATCAAGCGCGCGCTGGACCCCAGGAACATCATGAACCCGGGGAAGATTTTTTCCCTCTGAGACGAAGAACATGGCTCGCAACACCCAGGTCCCGGCGGACCACAACGCCCCGCCCATCACCAAGATCCTTGCCGAATTCGTCGCGCAACATCCCTCGCGCGGCTGGAACGAGGCGGTGGACCACGAGGCGCACCGCACCTTCCTGAACTGGCTGGGATGCGCCGTCGGCGCGGCGCGGCACGAGGCCGCCGATGCGGCGCTGGCCGCCGTCGCGGAACTGCAGCCGGCGCCTCAGGCGACGGTGGCCGGGCGCAGCGAGCGGGTCGACATGGCGAGCGCGGCGCTGGTCAACGGCATCACCTCGCACACCTTCGACTTCGACGACACGCACCTCAAGACCATCATCCATCCGGCCGGCCCGGTGGCCTCCGCCCTGCTCGCCCTGGCGGAGCACCAGGGCATGAGCGGCCGCGAGGTGATCGACGCGCTGGTGCTGGGCATCGACGTCGCCTGCCGCCTGGGCAACCTGGTCTACCCCGAGCACTACGACCGCGGCTGGCACATCACCGGCACCACCGGCATGCTGGGTGCGGCCGCCGGTTGCGCCCGCCTGCTGAAGCTCGATGCGCGCAAGACGCAGATGGCGCTGGGCATCGCGGCCTCGCAGCCGATCGGCCTCCGCGAGCAGTTCGGCACGATGACCAAGCCCTTCCACCCGGGCGCCGCGGCGCGCGCGGGCTTGATGTCGGCATTGCTCGCGGCCAAGGGCTTTACCGCCAGCGAACGGGCGCTGGAAGCGCCGCGCGGCTGGGCGCAGGTGGTCTCCACCAAGACGGCGTGGAACGAGGCGACCGACGAACTGGGCGAGCGCTTCGAGATCTCCTTCAACAGCTACAAGCCCTTCGCCTGCGGCATCGTGATCCATCCGAGCATCGATGCCTGCGTGCAGTTGCGCGAACAAGGCGTGCGGGCCGAGGACGTCGAGCGCATCGAGCTGCGCGTGCATTCGCTGGTGCTGGAACTCACCGGCAAGAAGGAGCCGGCCGATGGCCTGCAAGGCAAGTTCAGCGTGTACCACGGCTGCGCCGCCGGCCTGATCTTCGGCCGCGCCGGCGAGGACGAATACCACGATGACATCGTGACTCGCCCGGACATGGTGGCCTTGCGCCGCAAGGTGATCGCCACGGTGGACAACAGCATCGACGAGGCCAGCGCCGACGTGACGGCCGTCCTGAACGACGGTCGCAAGGTGCACGTGTTCGTGGAACACGCGATCGGCTCGCTGCAAAAGCCGATGACCGACAAGATGCTGGAAGCGAAGTTCTCGCAGCTGTCCGCGCCGGTGATCGGGGCGGAGCAGACGAAGCGCCTGATCGACGCGTGCTGGGGGCTGGGGACGGCTTCGGATGTGCGCGCTCTCGCGACGCTGACGCGGCCCTGAGCTATTGCTCCCTCCCCTTCCGGGGGAGGGTCGGGGTGGGGGCGCTGCGGCGCTCGTTCGATCGCGGAGCGCCCCCATCCCAACCTTCCCCCGAAAGGGGAAGGAGCAAGACAGCTAGCCCCGCAAGCGATCGATCAAGCCGTTCAGTTCCTCGAGCGAGCCGAACTGGATGCTCACCTCGCCCAGTTCTTCCACGCGGCCGTGCCGCTTCACGCGCTTCTTCACGCGCACTTCGACTTCGGCGGTGAGCAGGTCCGAGAGTTCCTCCTCGATGCGGCGCAGGTCGCGTGACTTTTCCTTCTTCGGCTTGTTGGGCGAGGTGAGGTTGAACTCGGCGCCGAGCTTCTTCACCAGCGATTCCGCTTCCCGCACCGACAGCTTCTTCTGCGCG
Source organism: Ramlibacter sp. (assembly GCF_028291745.1). Taxonomy (GTDB): domain Bacteria; phylum Pseudomonadota; class Gammaproteobacteria; order Burkholderiales; family Burkholderiaceae_C; genus Ramlibacter. The sequence continues at coordinate 21,352 of NZ_JAQGNQ010000075.1, forward strand.
ATCTGGTTGGCCGCCGTGATCTGCGCCGCCCGGTCCAGCGCCAGCAGCGCGCGCGCGTGGCCCATGTCGAGGTCACCGGCCATCAGCATCGTCTGCACCGGGTCGGCCAGATTCAGCAGGCGCAGCAGGTTGGACGCTGCACTGCGCGAACGGCCCACGGCCTGCGCCGCCTGTTCGTGCGTCAGGCCGAAGTCCTTGATCAGGCGCTGCAGCCCCTGCGCTTCCTCCAGCGGATTGAGGTCCTCCCGCTGGATGTTCTCGATCAGCGCCATCGCGGCGGCGGCCTCGTCGGGCACGTCGCGCACCAGCACCGGCACGCTGTCCAGGCCCGCAAGCCGGGCAGCGCGGAAGCGGCGCTCGCCGGCGATGATCTCGTACTTGCCCGCGTTGTCGCCGCCCGTGAGCTTGCGCACGAGGATCGGCTGCATGATGCCCTGGGCCTTGATCGACTCGGCCAGCTCGTAGAGCGCGCCCTCGTCCATGTGCGTGCGCGGCTGGTACATGCCGGGCACGATGTCCACCAGCATCAGCGAGGCCGGCAGGCCGGCGTTGGAACCGGCCGCATCGCCGTCGTTGTCCGCGCGGTCCTGGACCTTCGGTCCCAGCAGCGCTTCGAGGCCGCGGCCCAGGCCCTTCGGTTTCTTCGTCACCATTTCAGTCTTTCATCAGGTCCTGCAGCAGGACGTGGCCTTCGGGCCAGCTTGCCAGCCCGGAGTCGGCGTTGATATGGCCGCAGGCTCCGTAGTCCATGAATTGCGCATTCCACGCATGCGCGAACAGGCGCGCGCGCTCCAGTTCGCAGAAGGGATCGTCGCGGCTTCCCAGCAGCACCGCCGGGAAGGGCAGCGCCTGCAATTCGATCGGCGACCAGGAAGGCAGGCGCGGCCGGATCTCGGGCCGCTCCACGTCGGCCGGGGCCACCAGCAGGGCCGCCTTCACGCGCTGGGTATTCGGCGAATGCGCGGCCCACGCCGCGGCCAGGATGCAGCCCAGGCTGTGCGCCACCAGCACGGCCGGCTCTTCGCAGGACAGCACCACGTCTTCCAGTCGCGCGAGCCAGTCACCGCGCAGGGGCGTGCTCCAGTCATGCTGCTCCACCCGCCGGTAATGATGCCGCCGCTCCCACAGGGTCTGCCAATGCTTGGGGCCGCTCCCCTGCCAGCCGGGGAGCATGAGGACGTTGCGCGGTTTCACTGCTACTGTTTTCGGAGCACGAGAATCAGGCGGCACGCCGGGCTGGCGTGGTCCCCATGTTGGTGATGCGATCCACCATCTCCTTGGCGAACTCGACGAAGGCCTGGCTGCCGCGCGCCGCGGGATCGAAGGCCACGCCCGGCAGCCCGTAGCTCGGCGCTTCCGCCAGCCGCACGTTGCGGGGGATGACCGTGTCGAACACCTTCTCGGCGAAGTGCGCCTTGAGCTGGTCGCTCACCTGCTGCTGCAGCGTGATGCGCGGGTCGAACATCACCCGGAGCAGGCCGATGATCTCCAGCTCCTTGTTCAGGTTGGCGTGCACCTGCTTGATGGTGTTGACCAGGTCCGACAGTCCCTCGAGCGCGAAGTACTCGCACTGCATGGGCACGATCACGCCATGGGCCGCGCACAGGCCGTTGAGCGTGAGCAGCGACAGCGCCGGCGGGCAATCGATCAGGATGAAGTCGTACTCGGCTTCCACCTTGGCGAGGCCGGCCTTGAGGCGGCGCTCGCGCCGCTCCACGTCGACCAGCTCCACCTCCGCGCCAGCCAGGTCGCGGTTGGCGCCCAGGATGTCGTAGCTGCAGCCCGCCTCCACCAGGCGCGCGCTCTTCACGCGCGCCTCGGTGACGGTCGCCGACTCGAGCAGCACGTCGTAGATCGTCTGCTTCAACTGGCGCTTGTCGACGCCCGAGCCCATGGTGGCATTGCCTTGCGGGTCGAGGTCGACCATCAGCACGCGCTGGCCCACCTTGGCGAGGCCGGCGGCGAGGTTCACCGTGGTGGTGGTCTTGCCCACCCCGCCCTTCTGGTTGGCGACGCAGAAAATCTTGGCCATGGAGTCCTGTCTTACTTGCTGATCGCCAGCTTCACGCCGAAGGCAATGAGGAAGGTCCCGGCGAGCTTTTCCAGCACGCGGCCGATGATCGGATTGGCGCGCATGCGCTCGGCGAGGAAGTGGGTGAGCAGGACGGCGGCCAGGCCATAGGCGAAAGTCAGCGTCGCGACGGTCGCCGCCATCACGCCGAAGGTGAGCATTCCCTGGTGCCGGGCCGGATCGATGAAGAGCGGGAAGAACGCCATGTAGAACACGATGGCCTTGGGATTGAGCAGCGTGATCAGCGCGGCCTGCCGGAAGTAGTGATGCGGCTCGATGTGCAGCACGGGCTTGCTGCCGGGTTTCGCCAGCAGCATCTTGCCGCCCAGCCATGCGAGGTAGATGGCGCCGAGCCACTGGACCGCGTGGAAGGCTGCGGGGTAGGCGGCCAGCAAGGCGGCCACGCCGGCCACCGCCGCCCACATCAGCACTTGGTCGCCCGCGATGATCCCGAACGTGGCGCCCAGGCCGCCGGGGATGCCGCCCTTGCCGGTCGAGGTGATCAACGCCAGGTTGCCTGGGCCGGGGATCGCAAGAAAGATCAGGATCGCGGCAACGAACGCGCCGTAGTCTGCAACGCCAAGCATGCGCCCCTCCAGGTGAAGGCCGAGTTTACCGCCCGGAGGCAGCCAGCCCTGTCGCGCTTTCCTTACGCACGACGACGCATCCAGACGATGCAGCGTTCGGCCTCGAGCTCGGGGACGTGCAGCTGTTCCACGTGAAACACTTCGACATCGGCAGGCAACGCTGCGATCTCCGCCTCGGGGTGCTTGCCCTTCATGGCGAGCCAGATACCGTCGTCGGCGAGTGCCCCCGAGGACCAAGCAACGAAGTCGTGCAAGGAAGCAAAGGCCCGCGAGGTGATCACCGCGTAGGGATCCCTGAGGTTTTCCACCCGGTCATGCACCCCGCGAAGATTGGCGAGCTGCAATTGCGCCGCGGCCTGTTGGATGAACGCCGCCTTCTTGCCGACGGTGTCGACGCAGTCCACGCGAATCCCGGGACAGCAGATCGCGATGACCACGCCCGGCAAACCGGCGCCTGAACCCACATCGAGCAGGCGAAGCGCCCTGCCCCCGGTCTGCGCGGCGAGCGGTGCCACGACGGCCAGGCTGTCGAACAGGTGGGACACCAGCATCTCTTCGGGACGGACCGCGGTGAGGTTGTAGACCTTGTTCCACTTGGCGATCAGCTGCAGATAGGCCAGCAGTTTCTCCTGCTGCGCGTCATCGAGATCAAGCCCCAGCCGCGCTGCCCCCGCACGCAGGCGATCGGCCGAGTTCGCGAGTTCGCTCATGCTGCCGCTTGGCCAGGCTGGTTGGCCGCTTCGACGAAGCCCTTGAATTTGTGCTTCTTCAGGTGCACCAGCAGGAGCGAGATCGCCGCAGGCGTGACCCCCGAAATGCGTGACGCCAACCCGAGCGTCTCCGGTCTGTGCTTGTTCAGCTTCTGCCGCACCTCGATGCTGAGCGCAGGCACTTGCAGGTAGTCCAGTTCGGCCGGAAGCTTCAGGTGCTCGTAGTGGGCGGCGCGCTCCACCTCGTCCTTCTGGCGCTCGATATATCCGGAGTACTTCGCCGCGATCTCGATCTGCTCCACCACCGGCGCGTGGAGATCGCCGAGCGCCTCGGGCGTCACTGCATCGCTGCGCCAGCGCCCGCCCTGCAGCGACATCAGCGACCCGTAGCTCACGTCGGGCCTGCGCAGCAGGTCGCCCAAGTTGTATTCCCGCTCGATCGAAGTGCCGAGCACGCGCTGGACATCGGCCGCATCCACGATCCGCGGATTGATCCAGGTCGATTTGAGCCGCTCTGTTTCACGTGAAACAGCATCGCGCTTGCGGCAGAAAGCGTCCCAACGGGCATCGTCGACCAAGCCCATGCGCCGGCCCTGCTCCGTCAGGCGCAGGTCGGCATTGTCCTCGCGCAGCTGCAGCCGGTACTCGGCTCGGCTGGTGAACATGCGGTAGGGCTCGGTCACGCCCTTGCTGATCAGGTCGTCGACCAGCACGCCGAGGTAGGCCTGGTCCCGACCCGGCAGCCACGCGTCCTCTCCCCTCACCTGCAGCGCCGCGTTGATGCCCGCGAACAGGCCTTGGGCCGCCGCCTCTTCATAGCCCGTCGTCCCGTTGATCTGGCCAGCGAAGAACAGGCCGGCAATAGGCCGCGTCTCGAAGCTGCTCTTGAGACCGCGCGGGTCGAAGTAGTCGTACTCGATCGCATAGCCGGGCCGCAGGATGTGCGCGTTCTCCAGCCCGGGCAAGGTCCTGACCAGCCCGAGCTGGATATCGAAAGGCAGGCTGGTCGAGATGCCGTTGGGATAGAACTCGTTGGTCGTCAGGCCCTCTGGCTCCAGGAAGACCTGATGGCTGTCCTTGTCGGCAAAGCGATTGATCTTGTCCTCGACGCTCGGGCAGTAGCGCGGCCCCACCCCTTCGATGCGACCCGTGAACATCGGGCTGCGATCGAAGCCGGAACGGATGATTGCGTGCGTGCGCTCGTTGGTGTGGGTGATCCAGCACGGCACCTGCGCCGGATGCATCGCCGCCCTGCCCATGAAGCTGAACACGGGCACCGGATCGAGGTCGCCGGGCTGCTCCTCGCAAAGCGAAAAGTCGATGCTGCGGCCATCGATGCGCGGCGGCGTCCCGGTCTTGAGGCGGCCCTGGGGCAGCTTCAATTCCTTCAGCCGAGCCGACAAGGACACGGCCGGCGGATCGCCCGCCCGGCCACCGGCGTGGTTCTCCAGTCCGACGTGGATCTTTCCGTCCAGGAAAGTGCCGGCGGTCAGCACCACGGCGCGCGCGCGAAAGCGGATGCCGATCTGCGTGACCGCGCCGACGACCCGATCGCCCTCGACCATCAGGTCGTCCACTGCCTGCTGGAACAGCGTCAGCCCCGGCTGGTTCTCCAGGCGACGGCGGATCGCGGCCTTGTAGAGAATCCGGTCGGCTTGGGCACGCGTGGCGCGCACCGCCGGCCCCTTGCTCGAATTGAGGATGCGGAACTGGATGCCGGCCTCGTCCGTGGCGATGGCCATGGCGCCGCCGAGCGCGTCCACCTCCTTGACGAGATGGCCTTTGCCGATGCCCCCTATCGAGGGGTTGCACGACATCTGCCCCAGCGTCTCGATGTTGTGCGTGAGCAGCAGCGTGCGGCAGCCCATGCGCGCGGAGGCAAGCGCCGCTTCGGTACCGGCGTGACCGCCGCCAACGACGATGACGTCGAATTCTTCTGGATAGAGCATGGGAGGAGCGCCGGGCCGGGCGCAGGGGGCCACGAGGGGCCAGTTCAGGGACGGCCCTGATTTTACGGGCGGGTGGCCGGACGCGCTGCCTGTGGTGCAATCGGCCCATGAAAGTCCTCGTCTTCGCCGGCAGCACGCGCATCGCGTCGTTCAACCGCAAGCTCGCGCGCGAGGCGGCGGCGATGGCGCGCGAACGCGGCGCCGAGGTCACGCACCTGGAACTGGCCGACTACGACCTGCCGATGTACAACGCCGACCTGGAGGCCAGGGGCACGCCACCCGACGTGCTGCGCCTGAAGCAGTTGTTCTGGGAGCACCCCGCCTGGATCGTCTGCACGCCCGAGTACAACGCCAGCTACCCGGCCCTGATGAAGAACACGCTGGACTGGCTGTCGAGCCCGGTCAAGGGCGACGCCGTATGGCACGACGACTTCCGCTTCAGCCGCGGCAAGGTGGTGGGCGTGCTGAGCGCTTCGCCCGGCGCGCTGGGCGGGCTGCGTTCGCAGAGCCACCTGATCCCGCTGCTGCTCAACCTGCAGTGCTGGGTGGCGCCGCAGACCTATGCCCTGGGCCGCGCCGGCAGCGCCTTCGACGACCAGGGGCGGCTGCTGGACGAGGCTTCGCGGGCCCGCGCGCAAATCGTGATCGATCAGGTCTTGTGGGCCGCAGCACGCCTGCAGCCCGAATGAGCTGCCAGCGCCAAGACGGCAATGGAGTGACCGGTTGCGGCGCGCCCTCGATCTTTCCTCACCTACTCCCGGAATGCCGCACGCAAGCCGGTCAGGCGCCAAAGAGCGGGGAGCTGATTAGCCACCGCGTCAGATCAGTTGAACCGAGTTTAGGAGGTTTAGGATATTTCAGTAATCTCGCTAATGTTGCGACGCTGCGCGCCAGGCGATTGTGAAGCCGTTGGAACACGCGTTGGCACCGACGCGGAGTTCACTGATCGTGAAAGGAATGATCTGGAGCCCGAACTTCGGTGATACGGCGTTCACCGTACCCATGTTCGACCAGTTCATGAAGCGGATCATGGGCTGGGCAGTCGCCACATGATCGGGCAGCGAGCGAAAAGACCATGAACTGCCGCCCAGGCTGCGGCGCGTGCTGCATCGCGCCCTCGATCTCATCACCCATTCCTGGGATGCCTCACGGCAAGCCGGCGGGCGTGCGCTGTGCGCAACTCGATGCCGCCAACCGCTGCCGCATCTTCGGCCGGCCCGAGCGCCCCGCCGTCTGCGGCGGGTTGCAGCCCTCCCCCGCGATGTGCGGCGCCTCGCGCGAGCACGCGATCCGCTGGCTGGCCACGCTGGAGCGCGAGACGGCGCCCTGAAACACGGGCGACAGCAGGCGGGGTCCCCCGCGATGACATCCGCTGGCGGCCAACCAATAATGCCCGCACGGGTCCTGTGACCTGGAGGAGCAACCCCGCCATGAACATCGCATCCCTGCGCGAAGTGGTCAGCGCCGAAGAATGGCAGCTGCGTGTCGACCTGGCCGCCTGCTACCGGCTGGTGGCGCATTACGGCTGGAGCGACCTGGTGTTCACGCACATCAGCGCGCGCATTCCCGGCCCCGAGCACCACTTCCTGATCAATCCCTACGGCATGATCTTCGAAGAGATCACCGCCTCGAGCCTGGTCAAGGTCGACCTCGACGGCAACCAGCTTTCCGAGAGCGAATACAGCATCAACCCCGCCGGTTTCACCATCCACTCGGCGATCCACGAAGTGCGCGAGGACGCCGGCTGCGTGATGCATCTGCACACGCCGGACGGCACCGCCGTGGCGTCGTGCCTGGAAGGCCTGCAGCCGCTGAACCAGACCGCGCAGCTCGTGATTCCCGAGCTCGCGTACCACGACTATGAAGGCGTCGCCCTCGACCACGACGAACGGCCGCGGCTGCA
>NZ_JAQGNQ010000076.1 GCF_028291745.1 Ramlibacter sp.
GCGCGCGGCGCACCGGCGGCGCGACGAACACGTGCTTGACCTGCAGCTCCTCACCGGGCTGCAGCACCACTTCCATGTGCACGGGCTTGAACCGGCCGTTGCGCACCTCGATCGTGTGCGGCCCGGGCGGCAGCGACAGGCGCGCCAGCGGCGGCGCCGTCCCCTTGGCCGCGCCGTCGACGAACACCTCGCCCGTGGGCCGGATGTCCAGCACCACCGTCGCCGGCCGGTGCGCCTCGGCATAACGCTCGCGCGCCACCCGCACCGACCAGCCCGCCGCGAGCAGCCCGCACAAGCCCGCCAGTGCAAGGACGCGGCGCCGATGCGCGATCGCCTTGGCCGGCGCCGGATCGAACACGAACAATGCGTGCGGCCGCAGTCGCTCGTCGACCCGCTCGCCGGCCGGCCGCAGGTCCTGCGCCAGCCGCGGCGCCCGTGCAGCCAGCGCCGCGCGAAAGGCCTGCGAGACGACCACGGGATGGCTGGTGGTGAAGCCGGCCAGCGCCGCGGCGGTGTCGACGCCGTCGCCCACCACGCGCGTGGCGCCCTCGTTGTCGGCAATCACGCGGACGGGGCCGTGGTGCAAGGCAATGCCTAGCGAGCCGTCGGCCCCGTGGTCGGCCGCGAGTTGCGCGGCGGCGAGTGCGTTTGCGGGATCGATGTCGCCGACGACAGCCAGGCCGTCGGGCGCTTCCAGCACGACGCGCCGGTTCGCGTCCCAGGCTGGCAGTGCGGCCTCCAGCACCGTCTGCAACTGCTCGCGCCGGCTGGCGCGCTCGGTCGCCTCCGCGTCCGCGAAGGCATGCATGCGCAGGAACAGCACGCTGGCCGCCACCGGCAGCCCACCGGGGCCGGGCGTCATCCGCGGGACCGCATCGGCAGCAGCATGGCCGTCATTGTGCGCCGCGTGCGGCTGGCCCGGCTGCCGGTTATTTCCGCAGCCCCTGCAGCTTGGCGAAGGCGCCCTGCATCGCGCCGCCGAGCGCCTGGTTGTTCGGTGCGCGCTGGCCGCGGGCCGCGCCTTCGAAGCGGTTCTCGCGCGGGCCGCCCGGCTTGCCCACGGGAGCGCCCAGCTTCATCGTGAGGCTGATGCGCTTGCGGATCGGGTCGACCTCCAGCACCTTCACCTTGACGATGTCGCCGGTCTTCACGACCTCGCGGGCGTCGGTGACGAACTTGTGCGAGAGCTGGCTCACGTGCACCAGGCCGTCCTGGTGCACGCCCAGGTCGATGAACGCGCCGAAGGCCGCGACGTTGCTGACCGTGCCCTCCAGCTCCATGCCGGGCTGCAGGTCCTTGATGTCATCGACACCCTCGTTGAAGCGCGCCACCTTGAAGTCGGGGCGCGGATCGCGGCCCGGCTTTTCCAGTTCGCCCAGGATGTCCTTCACCGTGATCACGCCGAACTTCTCGTTGGCGAACAGCTCCGGCTTGAGCGTCTTCAGCATTTCGGCCCGGCCCATCAGCTCCTGCACCGGCTTCTTGGCGGCGGCCAGGATCTTCTCGACCACCGGATAGGTCTCCGGGTGCACGCCGGTCATGTCCAGCGGGTTCTCGCCGTCGCGGATGCGCAGGAAACCGGCGCTCTGTTCGAAGGTCTTCGGGCCCAGGCCACTGACCTGCAGCAGTTGTTGCCGGCTGCGGAAAGCGCCATTCGATTCGCGCCACTGCACGACCGCCTTGGCCACCGTGCCCGACAGGCCCGACACGCGCGACAGCAGCGGCGCGCTGGCCGTGTTGAGGTCGACGCCGACGCGGTTGACGCAGTCTTCGACCACGGCCTCGAGCGTCTTGGCCAGTTCGCTCTGGTTCACGTCGTGCTGGTACTGGCCGACGCCGATCGACTTGGGATCGATCTTCACCAGTTCGGCCAGCGGGTCCTGCAGGCGGCGCGCGATCGAGGCGGCGCCGCGCAGGCTGACGTCGACGGTAGGCATCTCCTGCGAGGCGTACTCGCTGGCGGAATAGACCGAGGCACCCGCCTCGCTGACCACCACGCGCTGGATGTCGGCCTCGAGGCGCTTCACCAGGTCCGCGGCCAGCTTGTCGGTTTCGCGGCTGGCGGTGCCGTTGCCGATCGCGATCAGGTTGACGCCGTGCTTGCGGCACAACTGCGCCAGCGTGTGCAGCGAGCCTTCCCAGTCGCGCCGCGGCTCGTGCGGGTAGACGGTTGCGGTGTCAACGAGCTTGCCGGTGGCATCGACCACCGCCACCTTCACGCCGGTGCGGATGCCCGGGTCCAGGCCCATCACGACGCGCGGGCCGGCGGGCGCCGCCAGCAGCAGGTCGCGCAGGTTCTCGGCAAACACCTTGATCGCCACCTTCTCGGCGTCTTCGCGCAGGCGCGAGAACAGGTCGCGCTCGGTCGACAGCGACAGCTTCACGCGCCAGGTCCAGGCCACACACTTGCGCAGCAGGTCGTCGGCCGTGCGCCTGGCATGGCTCCATCCCAGGTGCAGCGCGATCTTGCCTTCGGCAATGGAGGGTTGGCCCGGCTCGGGCTCGACCGGCAGCACCAGCTTCACTTCCAGGATGTCCTGGGCGCGGCCGCGAAAGACGGCCAGGGCCCGGTGCGAGGGCACGCGGACTATCGGCTCGTCGTAGTCGAAGTAGTCGCGGAACTTGGCGACGTCGGGGTGGTTCTCGTCCTTGCCGGCGGCCAGCTTGGACTTGAGCAGGCCCTCGGTCCAGAGCCATTCGCGCAGCGACTGCACCAGCACCGCGTCCTCGGCCCAGCGCTCGGACAGGATGTCGCGCACGCCATCGAGCACCGCGGGCACCGTGGTGAAATCCTCGCCGCCCTCGCCTTTTTCGCTCTTGACGAAGGCCTGCGCTTCGGCCGCGGGATCGCGGGTGGGATCGGCCCACAGCAGGTCGGCCAGCGGCTCGATGCCGGCTTCGCGGGCGATCTGGCCCTTGGTGCGGCGCCTGGGCTTGTACGGCAGGTACAGGTCTTCCAGTTCCTGCTTGGTCGGCGCGGCCTCGATGGCCGAACGCAGTTCGGGGGTGAGCTTGCCCTGCTCCGCTATGCTTTTCAGCACGGCCGAGCGGCGGTCCTCGAGCTCGCGCAGGTAGCCCAGGCGCGCTTCGAGCTCGCGCAGGTGGATGTCGTCGAGGCCGCCGGTGGCCTCCTTGCGGTAGCGGGCGATGAAAGGCACGCTGGCGCCACCGTCGAGCAGCTCGACGGCTGCGCGGACCTGGCTTTCCTGGACCTTGAGTTCGGCGGCGATCTGCCTCAGGATTTTTTGCATGGTGTTACTGCTGGGGAGACCACGAAAGCGCGCGAGTTTGCCACACCGCTCGCACAGCCAAATAGGGCGCTGGCTGACAGTTGCGGCGAATCTACAGACGAGAATGTTTTACAACATCCAAGGAGATTCTGTCCATGCGCACGCGAAGCATCCTGCTGGTCGTGGCCATCCTGCTGGTAGCCGGATTCGCCGCCCTCAACTGGTCCGAGATCGTCCGAAGCGCGCCGCTTTCGTTCGGGATCATGGTCACCGACGCGCCGCTGGGAGCCATCCTGCTGGCGCTCTTGGCGATCACGCTGGTGCTGTTCCTGGCATCGACGGCCGCGATGCGCACACAGTCACTGATCGACTACCGCAATCACCAGAAGACGCTGGAAGCGCAGCGCGACCTGGCCGACCGGGCGGAGACCTCGCGTTTCGTGGAGCTGCGCAAGCACCTGGACGAGCATCTCGGCCACCTGGGCGAGCGCGACTCGATCGCCGCCACCGAGTTCGACAAGGCGATGCTGGAAAGCCGCCGCGAGACGCAGGCGCAGATGGAGCAGATCAACCGCACCATCTCCGCGCGCCTGAGCGAGCTGGAGAGCCGGCTGGAAACCCGGCTGGGCCTGCCTCCGGTCGGCGCGACGATGGTGCCGCCGTCGATGCGCAATGAGCCGGTGCAGCCGGTCGTGCGCGACAACGTGGTCGGCGAGCAGGACCAGGCGCTGGCGCGCGACGAAGAGCGGCTGCGCGACGAGCGCATCCGCGAAGAGCGCGAGCTGCGGCGCGAAGACCCGCCGACGCCGACGGCGGAGTCGGGGTGGCGCAAGTGGTTTTGATGGGGGAGCGCTGAATCCGTAGGCTGGGCTGCGGCGCAGCCGCACCCCAGCGCAGTTGCGGATCGCTGGGGTGCGCTGCGCGCAGCCCAGCCTACGAAAACAAGCTGCGCGTAGCGCCCCACTGAGCGCGCTCGATCTCCAGCATGCGCAACTTCGTCATCGCCCCACCCTCCGCCGAGAAGCCGCCGGACTGGCCGCCTGCGGCCAGCACCCGATGGCAGGGCACCACCGGCGCGAAGGGGTTCTTGCCCAGCGCCTGGCCCACCGCACGCGCGGCGCCGGGCTCGCCCAGACGGCGCGCCACTTCGCCGTATGTCAACACCTCGCCCGGCGGGATCGCGCGGGTGATGGCGTAGACCTTGCAGTGAAAAGGCGGCACCCCCGCCAGTTCCAGCGGCAAGTCGCACAGGTCGTCGTGCGCGCCCGCCAGCAGCGACTGGATGCGCGCTATCGCCGCCGCCACGAATTCAGGCGCCTGCGCTTGCGGCACTTCGCCGGCGTACCGCAGCAGGCGGCGGCGCGTGCCCTCGGCGTCCACCTCCGGCAGTTGCACGGCGGCGATCGCCTCGTCCGTCCATGCGATGCCGCAGTCGCCGATCGCGGTGGCGAACAGGCAATGGGCGACGGCGCGCGCCATGGCGCTCAGCTCGCGTCCGCGGCGCGCAGCACATAGCCGATGCGCGGAAAGTGCACGTGCACGAGGCCGGCGCGCGCGTCCTCGCGGCGCAGGCTGTAATGCGTGCGGGTCGCAGCGATCAATTCACCGTCGGTGGATTCGCTGCCGAAGGACTCGGGCGTGACCGTCACGCGCGTGCCCAGCGCGATGCCGTGATCGTCCTGGAACGCGCTGTCGACCAGCAGGTTCGCGCCCGAGGGCTGCGGCTCCGCCGCGGCGGCCATGGCGATCGCATCGTCCGCGGTCAGCTGCGTCATCGCTCCGTGGCCGATTGCCTCGACGCGCTGCGCCCACTCGGTCACCGAAGGCGTGGGGTTGATGATGTCGGCCAGCGGCGGCACCTGGTTGCGCGTGTACCAGATGCCGTGATACGCCGCGAAATCGGCCACGCAAGGCTCGATCCCGAACAGGAAGTCATGCTCGTCGGCCATGTTGGCGATGCGGCGCAGGTAGGAGCGATAGGCCGACGTGGCATCGCCGGGACGCAGGCGGACCATGTTGGTGGTCATGGCCTTGCGGTCCTCGGCGAAGGCCTTGGCCGCCTCGGGCGGAGCCTTGGCAAATACGTGCGCGGCGCCGCGCGGCTGCAGGTTGTAGCCCATGGCGGCCCAGAACAGGGTGGAGTCGGCCCACTGAGCGAAGATGCGGCACACGCCCTTCAGGTGCGGCGGGTACAGCGTCGGCTCGGGCCGCACGTGTTCCAGCACGTCGCAGATCAGCGCCGTGTCGCAATAAAGATCGGCGCCCACCTGCAGCACCGGCGTGCGGCGATACCCGCCGGTGAGCGCGACCAGGTCCGGCTTGGGCATGATGGCCGGGATCTGCACCGATTTCCACGGCAGCTTCTTGAAGCCCAGGACCAGGCGGATCTTCTCGGAAAACGGGGAGCGGCCGTAGTGGTGCAGGATGAGGTCTTGCATTCTGGGGACTCAGAAGCTGTGAATGAATTGATCGCGCCCGCGACGGGGTGCATCGGGGCGCGGGCGAAGGCGCGGGCCGCAGCCCAGGCTGGCCGCCTGGGCAAGGGACGCAACGCACGCCTGCGCCCCGAGGCGCCCCGGCCCGAAGGGCGAGGCCGCGGCGCAGCGTTGGTGAAAATGAAGAGTCATTCGGGGCCTCGCGCGGGCGTGAGCAATTCGTTCACAGCTTCTTAGTGCGCGAGGGCGCGTTGCAGGATGGTGTCGAAATCGGTGCGGGACGACAAGGTGCCGAAAGCGTAACCCCAGTCGCCCGCCAGGCGTGACTCGCAAAAGGCCGCGAACACCGGCTCGGGCGATGTCTGGTACAGCAGTGCGGCCTGCACGGCCAGCGCGACGTCCTGCGCCAGGCGGCGCGCTTCCACTTCCGTGGCCATCGCCTCCACCCGCGCCGGCAGCGCGGCGGCCAGGCGATCGAGTGCGGCGTGGGCACCGCGGGCCGGCGCGAGTTCGTGCGCCAGGGCCGCGGCGGCATCGGCCTTGCGGATGGCACGCAGCAGGTCGAGCGCCATGATGTTGCCGGCGCCTTCCCAGATCGAGTTGAGCGGCATCTCGCGGTAGATGCGGGCCAGCACGCCCTCGCCCCCCTCTTCCACGTAGCCGTTGCCGCCCAGGCACTCCATGGCTTCCTGCGCGAAATGGCTGCCGCGCTTGCAGATCCAGAACTTGGCGATCGGCGTCAGCAGGCGCGCGATGACCGTCTCGTGCGCGTCCTCCCGGCGGTCGAAGGCACGCGCCAGGCGCAGGGCGAGCGTGGTGGCTGCCTCGCTTTCGAGGGCGAGATCGGCCAGCACGTTGCGCATGAGCGGCTGCTCGATCAGGCGCTTGCCGAAAGCCATGCGTTGCGCGGTGTGGTTCATGGCCAGCGACAGCGACTGCCGCATCAGGCCGCTGGTGCCCAGCGCGCAATCCAGCCGCGTCATCGTGCCCATCTCGAGGATGCGGGCGACGCCGCGGCCTTCTTCTCCCACCAGCCATGCACTGGCGCCATGGAATTCGACTTCCGAACTCGCATTGGCCTTGTTGCCCAGCTTGTCCTTCAGTCGCTGGATGTGCAGCGCATTGCGGCTGCCGTCGGGCAGCACGCGCGGCAGGAACAGGCAGCTCAGCCCCGAGGCGGTCTGCGCCAATACCAGGAAGCCGTCGCACATCGGCGCCGAGAAGAACCACTTGTGCCCGGTGACGCGATAGCGCTCGCCCCACTCGTCGCGGCCGGCGGGCTCGGCGTGCGTGGTGTTCGCGCGCACGTCGGAGCCGCCCTGCTTCTCGGTCATGCCCATGCCCATGGTCAGGCCCGGCTTGTCGCGCCAAAGTTTCAGCGTCGGGTCATAAATGCGGCTGGTGAGCTTGGGACCCCAATCGCGCTGGACCGCCGGGTTGCCGCGCAAGGCGGGCGTGGCGGCGTAGGTCATCGAGATGGGGCAGAGGATGGAAGGCTCAAGCTCGGTGAAGAGCATGAAGCCGGCGGCACGCTGGACGTGGGGGCTGGTGGCCGCAGTGCCCCCAGCGTCCCGAGCGCCCCCAGCGCCCCCACCCCTGCCCTCCCCCGGAGAGGGAGGGAGTGGGGAGGACCAGGGGGTGCCGTGCAGGCCGGCGGCGACGGCGGCGGACATGAGGGCGTGGTAGCTCGGATGGAACTCCACCTCGTCGATGCGGTGGCCGAAGCGGTCGTGCGTGTGCAGCTGCGGCGGGTGCACGTTGGCCAGGCGGGCGTGCGATTGCATCTGCGCGGAGCCGACCAACGCGCCCAGGGCGTGCAGCGGTGCGGTGTCCAGGCCCGGCGCGTTGAATGCGAGCGCGTCGCGCAGCGGCTGGTTGCTGTCGAACAGGTTGCGGTCCACCAGCGGCTCGGGCTGGTTGAAGACCTCGTGTGTCGTGAAGTCCGGCATGGCGCCCTCTCCTGGCGGCGTGGGATCGCCACAGTATGGCGCACCTGCCGCCCGGCCGGCCGTTTGTCTCAGTCCACGGCGTGCGAGGCCGCGAGCTTGGCCTGAACGTAGGCCTGCGCATTCACCGGCTCGAAGCGCGCGGGATTGCCCGGCCCGGTGCAAGTCGGCAGGCAGGAGACCTCGGTCGCCGCGTTCGGGCCGGTGAAGGCCACCATCGACAGCCGCTGCGTCGAGCCAGTCAGATCGCGGGGCGGATTGATCACGCGATGCAGTGTCGAGCGCCAGCGGCCATTGGTCCAGCGGGACATCAGGTCGCCGACGTTGAGGACCAGGCCCCCGGGATGCGGCGGCGCATCGTGCCACTGCCCCGCGCGATCGCACACCTGCAGTCCGCCCGGCGCGTGGTCCTGCCGCAGGATCGTCAGGCCGCCGTAGTCGTGGTGCGCGCCGTAGCGCAACTGCCCGGGCTCGGGCAGCTGCTCCTGGTCCGGGTAGTTGACGAAGCGCAGCGTCAGGGCCGGCTGCGCGTACATCGCATCGAACCAGTCCTGCGGCAGCTCCAGCGCGAGCGCCGCAAGCTGCATCAGCTGGCGCGAGAGCGTGAGCATCGCGTCGAAATACGCGTTCACGCACACGGGCAACTGCGGCGGCTGCTGCGGCCACAGGTTCGGCACGCCGGCGCCTGCGCGTTCGCGCTGCAGGGACGCGAACACCAGCGCCTCGCACAAGTCGGGCGGCGTGCGGCCGTCCAGCGTGGCGGCCACGCTCTCGATCTTCATCGGCAGGTAGCCGCGGCCCTTGGTCTGCTCGGGGGCGGTGTGGCGCAGCTTGTCCGGCTCCGGCAGCGCGAAGAAGTCGCGCATGCAGCGGTAGGTGCCATGCACCAGCGACTGTGGCACGCCGTGGCCGATGACGGTGACAAAGCCGGCCTCCTCCATCGCCTGGCCGAAGCTGTGGGCGACCGCGCGCCGCTCGCCAGGGCCGCCCTGCAGGAAGGGCGCGAGGTCGAGGACCGGAACCGCGGCGCTCACGGCCTGGCCGCCGGCTGGACGAACTTCAGCGTGTACGCCGCGCGGTAGTCCAGGTCGGCGGGGAACACGCCCGAGCCCGCCATCACCTCGAAGAACTCCTTCCAGCGCGCGTCGGTCATGGTGCCGATGCCGCGACTCCGGGCGTCACCGCTGTCGACCAGGCCACGCTCCTTGATCTGCTTCATCTTGAAGTGGAACAGCGGCTCCCCGTGCTCGGGATTCATCGCCAGGATCGCCTTCATGGCCGGCGTGTAGTCACCCGTGATGCACTGCTGCCAGCCCGCGCGGGTGGCGTCGACGAAGGCCTGCACGGCCTGCGGCTTGGCGTCGAGCCAGGACTTCAGGCCGAACACCGTGTCGGAGTAGTTGCTGTAGCCGTAGTCGGCCAGCAGCAGCGAGACCGGCGGCTTGGGCATGGCCTTGCCCAGGAGCATGGCGTCCTCGGTGATGTAGCCCTGTTGCACCGCCAGCGGGTTCACCAGGAAGGGCGCGGCCGAATAGGTGTAGGGGCGCAGCTGCTCGTCGCTGAAGCCGAACTTGCGCTTGAGGAATTGCCAGTACTCCTGCTGCGAGAACCTCGCCACCATGATCGGCTTGCCCTTGAGATCGGCCAGGGACTTGATGCCCTGGTCCGGGTGCGCCACCAGCGTCTGCGGATCCTTCTGGAAGAAGGCGGCGACCGTGACGGCGGGCACGCCGGACTTGAGCATGTGCAGCGTGGTGAAGCTCGAGCCCATGGCGAGTTGCAGGTCACCGGCGCCGATCTGCAGCGGCAGGTTGCGATCGGGACCGCCGTTGACGATCTCCACGTCGAGGCCGGCCTGGTCGTAGAGACCGGTGGCCTTGGCCTGGAAGAAGCCGCAATGCTCCGCCTCCGCAATCCAGCTCAGCCCGAACCGGACCTTCTCGGCTGCCTGCACCGCACCGGCGGCACAGAGCACGGCGACGGCGGCGCACAGGGAGGACAACTTCATCTTCTCGACTCCATCAGTGAAAGGTGGAGGGGAAGTGCAAGGGGCGTGCCGAGGGAAAGCGGCTTCCGGCTCGAGAGCGCGGTGCATCGCGAGCGAGGATGCACCGCGCCGCTGCGGGAGATGCGCCAGGATGGAGCACGGCATCGCCCATGTCATTGTGGGCCTGACCGGCAATCCGCCCGCCGCGAAACCACGGCCGGATGGATCCCGGGTCAAGCCCGGGATGACATCCAATTCGGAGGATGTCATTGCGGGCTTGACCCACTAGTGTCCGGAGAAGAGTTCGCATTTGGGCGGTAAGTCATTGATCTGCTTGATGTAATTGCCCCCTGATGCGGCAATCGATTTGAATTTCGTGCGCCCGGCAGCCCACACTCGCAGTCATTTGCGGGGTGGGCGATGCACAAGGGCCGGCTCGTTTTCGCGCAACTTCAGGACCATTTGCCTCGCAGCGTCTTTGACGCCT
>NZ_JAQGNQ010000077.1 GCF_028291745.1 Ramlibacter sp.
GGGCCAGTGAGAAAATCGCGCCATGCCGTTCCAAGACATCGCGCCCGGCCTGCAGGTCCAGGGCTTCACGCCGCCGCTGGCGCTGAGCGACTTCAAGCTCATCGCCTTCGACATGGACTCCACCCTCATCAACATCGAGTGCGTGGACGAGATCGCCGCTGCCGTGGGCAAGAAGGCCGAAGTCGCCGCGATCACCGAAGCCGCGATGCGCGGCGAGATCGCCGACTACAAGGAGAGCCTGCGCCAGCGCGTGGCGTTGCTGCGCGGGGTGACCGTGGCGGACCTGGAACTGATCTACACGCAGCAGCTGCAGCTCAATCCCGGCGCCGAGCACCTGGTGCGCGCGTGCCAGGCCGCGGGCCTGAAGGTGCTGCTGGTCTCGGGCGGCTTCACCTTCTTCACCGACCGCATCCGCGATCGCCTGGGCATCGACTTCACGCGCTCCAACGTGCTGGAGATCCGGTCGGGCGCTAACTGCGGCGAGCTCACCGGCCGCATGGTGGACCAGCCGTGGGGCGACATCTGCGACGGTGCCGAGAAGCGCAAGATGCTGCTGGAAACCTGCGCGCAACTGGGGATCTCGCCCAGGCAGGCCATCGCGATGGGCGACGGCGCCAACGACCTGCCGATGATGGGCGAAGCGGGCCTGTCGGTGGCGTATCACGCCAAGCCGAAGGTCCGCGAACAGGCGATGGTGGCGATCGACGAGGGCGGGCTGGATCGGCTGCTGGAAGTGGTGCGCTGAATACGGACATCCGGATGGCAATGCGGACAGCCGGACGCAGAAAGCGCAAAGGTTTCGCAGAAGTCGCAAAAGAAAACCGTGGAAGGATTTCATTGCGTACCCACGGCATCGGCGTCACGGCATCGGCGCCACCGGCTTTGCTGCACGACGCACCCACACCAGCGAATACGTTTGCATTTCCTTTTGCGACTTTTGCGAAACCTTTGCGCCTTCTGCGTCCAGATGTCCGCTCCCTACACCTCACGCGGCCGCGCGTGCCCGCACGCCCGGCCACCCCCGCACCAGCCCCAGCGAACTCGCCCGCCACAGCAGCCCGCCGATGATCGTGAGGTTCAGCAGGTTCCAGCCGATGCCGTTCAGGAAGGCCGCGCGGTAGGACCCCGTCAGGTCGAACACCGCACCGGACATCCAGCCGCCCAGCGCCATCCCGAACAGCGTCGCCATCAGCACGGTGCCCACGCGCGCGCCGGCCTCCTGCGGCGGGAAGTACTCGCGCACGATCAGTGCATACGCGGGGACGATGCCGCCCTGGAACAAACCGAACAACGCCGAGACCACGTACAGCGACACCAGCCGGTCCGCAGGCAGGAACAGCAGCAGCGCCACGCCCTGCAGCAGCGATCCGAGCAGCAGCGTGCGCAGCCCGCCGATGCGGTCCGACACCCAGCCCGAGACGAGCCGGCTCACCACGCCCATCCCCAGCATCAGCGACAGCATCTCGGCCCCGCGCGCGGGCCCGAAGCCGAGGTCGCTGCAATAGGCGACGATGTGCACCTGCGGCATGGACATCGCCACGCAGCAGGACACGCCGGCCACGCACAGCAGCGCGAGCAGCACGTTGGGCGGCAGGCCCAGGGGCCGCTGCGCCGTCGCCGCGGGAGCCGCCGAAGTTGCCGCCGCCGCGGTCGCCACCACGGGCGGCCTGCGCCTGAGCGCGAGCCCCAGCGGCACCATGCTGGCGATGCAGAACACGCCCATGCCGATATAGGTCTGGCGCCATCCCACCGTGGCGATGAAGTGCTGCATCACCGGCGGCCAGACCGCGCCCGCGGTGTAGTTGCCGCTCATGCAGATCGCCAGCGCGATGCCGCGGCGGCGGTCGAACCAGCGCGAGGTGTCGGCCACCAGCGGCGCGAACGTGGCTGACGTTCCCAGCGCACCCACCAGCACCCCCTGCGCGAGGGCGAAGCTGGCCAGTCCGGGCGCGAGTCCGGCGGCGATGTAGCCCAGCCCCAGCCCCACCGCTCCGAGCATCACCACCGCCATGATCCCGATGCGATCCGCCAGCCGCCCCATGAAGATCCCGCCCAGGCCAAACCCGATCATCGTGAGTGTGTACGGCAGCGAAGCCTCGCCCCGGGCGATGCCGAAGTCCTGCTGCATGCGCGGCAGCACCACGGTGATGCCATACATGCCGGAGCCGCCGATCGTCATCAGCAGCAGCGACATCGCCAGGCGGGCCCAGGCGTAGGGGGATTCGATGGCATCTCGGCCGGCAACGACAGGCATGGCCGCATTGGATACCAATGCACCGGCCGCGCAACGGCGGGCAGCCCGGGATTTCCCGCAGGCCGTCGGCCACCGGCTACAGTGCGCACGGTGCGACACCGACGAGCCCGCTCCAAGCTGGAGCTTATGGTCGCCTGCAAACAACGAGAGACCGACGATGCCACCCAGCGCGCCCCGCCACTTCTCCATGGTCCGGGAATTCCACCTGGCCGACTTCTTCACCCTGGGCAACGCCGCGTGCGGCGTCGGCGCCATCCTGCTGGCCATGCTCTACCTGGCCAGCGGCGAGCGCTCGTATTTCATGACGGCAGCCGCGCTGGCGCCGGCCGCTTTCATCTTCGACGTGCTCGATGGCCGCATCGCCCGCGCGCGCCACCAGCACTCGGCCCTGGGGCGCGAACTGGATTCGCTATCGGACGTGATCTCCTTCGGCATGGCCCCGGCGGCGCTGGCGTTTGCCGCGGGCCTGCAGGGCGGCTGGGATGCGGCCGCCCTCATCTACTTTGTCTGCTGCGGCGTGAGCCGGCTCGCGCGCTACAACGTCACGGCCGAACAGATGGCCGGCGACGACTCGGGCAAGGTGAAGTACTTCGAGGGCACGCCGATCCCCACCAGCGTGGTGCTCACGGGCGTGCTGGCCTGGGCGGCGTGGCAGGGCGACATCGGCGAGCGCATCTGGGGCGGCGTGGTCGACCTGGGGCCGTGGGACTTCCATCCGCTGGCCCTGCTCTTCATCGCCTCCGGCAGCCTGATGATCAGCAAGACGCTGCGTATCCCGAAGCTCTGACGAAGCCGCTCGGTGGCCCATGGACCCCCACGGCCCCACCTTGCGCCTCTTCCTCGGCCTGTGGCCTTCCGACGAGATGCGCGCCACGCTGCGGGCGCAAAGCGATGCGTGGAACTGGCCGGCGAGCGCACGGCGCACGCGGCCCGAGGGCCTGCACATCACGCTGCACTTCCTTGGCGAAGTCGCCGCGACGCAACTGCCTTTGCTGCAGCAAAACCTGGACGTGCGATGGGAGGGATGCGAATTGCTGCTGGATCAGCCGCAGGTCTGGCCCGGCGGCATCGCGGTGCTGGAGGCCTCGCAGGTCCCGCAGTCGCTGCTCGCACTGCATGCCAGCCTGGGCGAGCGCCTCGTGGCGACGGGGCTGGCGATCGAGACGCGACGCTATCGCCCGCACGTCACCTTTGCCCGCAAGGCGACCGGGGCGCGGCCACCGGCGGACGCTGCGCCGGTGCGCTGGCACACCGGCAGCGGCTACGTGCTGGTGCAGTCGCTTGCGGGCGGGCGCGGCTACACGCCGCTTCAGTGCCTGGGCTGAGCCGCGCTGTGGCGGGCGAGTTCGATGGCTTCGCGGGCGGCAACTTCGGCGGCGAGCGCCGGGTCCAGCGGCGAGCGGCACAGGCCCGCGTGCTGGTAGTTCAGGTTTTCGTACAGTTCCGCGGTCGCGGGGGAAGCCTGGAGCACGGCATCCATGCCGGCATCGTGCGGCAGGGTGCGCAGCAACTCCGAGAGGTGCTCCACCACCCCCCGATACTGCTGCGGGTCGACGGCGACGCCGCTGCGGTCCAGGCGCTCGAGCATGCGGGCCAGCGTGACCAGGTTCTGGGAGACGGTGGTGTTCATGTTCATGCTCTCGACGTGGGGATGGGCCCCGCCGATTGCAAGAGGTTGGACGTCCAGCGAGCGGCGGCTGCCGCTCAGCGCTTGGGCGGCTCCGGGTCCTCGGGCGGCTGGGTCGATTCGAAGTCGCCGTGTTCCTCCTCGGGCGGCGGCTTGCGCATGGCATCGGCCATGGCGGCGTCGCGGATCGCAAACAGCGCCTGCAAATCCTCCTGCACGTCCTCGTCGCTCTTGGCAGGCTCTTGCGCGGCCGGCTCGCTGTGGCCGAAGCCGCTGTGCGACGGGCGCCAATCGGCCTGCACCAGAGGCGACTGCAGCGGCACCGGCCCGCTCGCCCAGCTGTTGGGGTCGGGCATGTCGGCGGCGTTGAAACCCTGGAACTCCCAACCGAGGCTGATCAGCCAATCGCTGGCGCGCGGCTCGAAGCGGGCGAGCTCGCGCTCGAAGCTGTCCTGGAAGGCGAAGACGTAGGCGAGCAGCCGGTCGTGCGCCTTCTTCACCACGAAGTTCACGTGCAGGCCGGCGCGGCCGCTGCGGCTGATGCTGGAGAGGATGCGGCACTCGACCCAGTCGGACGGGATGCCGTGCTTGCGCATCGTGTCGCGCAGGAGCACCTGCACCAGTTCGCGGCGCGGTGCGTTGCGCGAGGTCCGCGACTCCTCGGTATCCGGCTCGCTTTCGCGGAACTGCGTGCTCGCGGCGGGGCCGGGTGCGTCCGGTTCCTTGCCGCTGCCGAATATTCGATCTAGCAGTCCCATCCGCCGATTGTGCCCTTATTCGCTCAGCTGAAAGCGCATGCGCGTGCCCGCGAGATCCAGCACGTCGTGCTCCGCCAGCATCACCGGGTCCACGCCCAGGGGCGTGCCATTGAGCAGGGGCGTCGCCTGGCCGCCCAGGTGCGTGACGTAGAAGCCGCCGCGCCGGTGCGCCACCGAGACCACCGACACACCCGGCTTGCCGAAGGTGGTCACCGCCTTGACGATCGGCACCTCCAGCCCGGCGGAGGAGCCGGATTCGAGCGTGAAGCTGGCGTGCAGCGGCAGCGCATCGAGCGACGAGAACTGCGTGCCGCCGAAGGTGCTGGGCTCTTCGCTCGCCTGCAGGTACTTGATGCGATAAGGCCCGATCGCGATCACGTCGCCGTCGGCCAGGCGCGTGCGTTCCTTGACCATGCGGTCGTTCACGCACGTGCCATTGGTGCTGCCCAGGTCCTCGAGGAAGACGTCGGCCACCCCCACCAGGTCGAACACGCAGTGCAAGCCGCTCACCACCATCGTGTCCAGCACGATGTCGTTGTCCGGCTTGCGGCCCAGCGTCGTGCGGTCCTTGTGCAGGTACACGTGCTTGACCTCCACCCCCTTCACCGTCGCGATCAGCTGCGGCATACATCCTCCACGGCAGAGCCCTGGGCCATGCTAACGCTGCTGCCCCGGCGGTTCAAGCAGCACGTCCTCAGTCGCTCGCAAGCACGCTGGCGCCGGCGGCGCGCAAGGTGCCGAGCAGGTCGTTCCAGCGCT
Source organism: Ramlibacter sp. (assembly GCF_028291745.1). GTDB lineage: Bacteria > Pseudomonadota > Gammaproteobacteria > Burkholderiales > Burkholderiaceae_C > Ramlibacter. The sequence goes on from NZ_JAQGNQ010000077.1 coordinate 5,399, forward strand.
GCGTGTGCTCGGCGTGCAGGCGACTGCCGGCGGCCAGCACGGGCTGGAACTTCCAGCCGCGCACCTGCGCCTGGTCGAACCAGGCGCGTGCGCGCTGCCGCACGATCCACACCGGCGTGCGCCACGAGCCCCAGGGTTCCGCGGTGCGCGCGAGATCGGGGCTGGGTTCCAGCGCGCCCTCGGCATAACTCAGGAAGCCGTAGCGGCGCGGCGTCGAGGGCTGGCGCGGGCCCTCGTCGAAGGTCTCGAACACCGTCGCGTCCTCCAGGGCGGCCGGCAGCAGCTCGCGCGCCACCAGGTGGCTGCCGACCTCGTGCGCCTCGCCGGTCTTGGCGTGCAGCACCGGGCGCAGCTCGAAGCCGGTGAGGCCGCTGGCCTGCAGCGCCTGCGCCGCCTGCCGGCCGATCACGTACTCGCCGGTCCATTCGTCGACGTGGCTGATGGCGCTGTCGCCGACCACCTTGCTCAGGTAGATGCGCTGGGGCAGCCGCACCTGCCAGCGGCTGGCTGTGGCGTGCAGGGCTTCCTGGTGGTAGGCGGCCATGGTCGCCTTCGAGTCGGCGCGGCTCTGGCCGATGATGGAGCGGCACAGCACCTCGAAATGGCTGCATGCGGTCAGCTCGGGCGCGCTGCACTGCACGTCGCGCAGGAAGCTCACGGGCTCGCCCTCTGCCAGGGCCAGCAGCCGCGGCAGCACCGGGCCCGAGGCGTCGAAGAAGCGGGGAAAGAGGAAGCCGACCGCAGGGTTGGGCTTGGCGCCCAGTGCCCGGGCCAGGGCTTCGTCCGCGGCCAGGCGCTGGGCCAGGCCGGGGCTGCAGGGTCGCAGCGCAAGCAGTATTTTCATGGGGCCACATCGTAGCCGCAGCCCGGCAGGCGCCCGAGCTCGACCATTGCGCATGCGACACTGCGCGCCCCATGGCTGCCGCTGCAACTCCGTCCCGCCCGCTTGCCGTTGCCTGTGCCGGCCTCATCGCCCTGGCCGTGGCGATGGGCATCGGCCGCTTCGCCTTCACGCCCCTCTTGCCGATGATGCTGGCCGAGCGCAGCGTGACGCTGGCCGGTGCCAGCCTGCTGGCCAGCGCCAATTACCTCGGCTATCTGGTCGGCGCGCTGGTGTGCACCTTCCAGCCCTGGCTATGGCGCCGCCTCGGCTGGGCGGCGGGCGTGAACGGACCGCAACTGGTGCGCGGCGGCCTGGTCGCGACCGCCCTCCTCACCCTGGGCATGGCGCTGCAGGCGCCGGCGGCGTGGCCGCTGCTTCGCTTTGCCGCCGGCGTGACGAGCGCCGTCGTCTTCCTCTACACCTCGGGGTGGTGCCTGGAGCAACTCGCGCGGCGCGGCGTGCCCGCCATGGGCGCGCTGATCTTCGTCGGGCCCGGCGGCGGCATCGTCGTGAGCGGACTGGCGGCCAGCGCGCTCGTGCAGTTCGCCGCGCCGGCGGCGGTCGGCTGGCTCACCTTCGGCGTGCTGGCCGCGCTGCTCACCGCCACCGTGTGGGGCGTCCTCGACGCGCGCCGCAGTGTGCCGGCAACTCCCATCGGCGCAGCTCGCAACACGGATGCGGTTGCGGCGGCGCACGCCAGCGCCGGGCAGATGGCCTGGCTGACGCTGGCCTATGGCATCGCCGGCATCGGCTACATCGTCACGGCCACCTTCCTGCCGGTGATCGCCCGGCAGGCGTTGCCGGGGTCGCCATGGCTGGACCTGTTCTGGCCGCTGTTCGGCGTCGGCGTGATGCTGGGTGCGATCGGCGCCTCGCGTCTGCGCCCCGGCGCCGACCTGCGCCTGCGGCTGGCCGGCTGCTATGCGATCCAGGCGGTCGGCGTCGCAGCCAGCCTGGTGAGCCCGACGCTCGCCGGCTTCGCCATCGGCAGCCTGTTGCTGGGACTGCCGTTCACCGCCATCACCTTCTTCGCGATGCAGGAAGTGCGGCGTGTGCGCACGGCCCAGGCCACCAGCTTCATGGGCCTGCTGACCGCGATGTACGGGGTGGGCCAGATCGCCGGGCCGCCGCTGGCGGCCTGGCTGGTGGGGCGCAGCGCCACCGCGGCGGCGGGGTTTGCCCTGGCGTTGTGGATTGCGAGCGGGTCGCTGGCAGTGGGCGCGGTCTTGTACCTGGCCATCGCGAAGTGCTATCCGCAGGCTGGCCTGCGCTGACGCGCAAGCATCCAGCAAAGCGTCCCCTTCACCGGCTCACGACCGCATCGCTCGGGGCGGCGCGGCTCAAGGCCGGATACGCGTTCACCGCCTCGCCTTGCCACCACCTGGCCGGCGTGCCGAGGCGGAATACCGCGAAGTGCAGGTGGGGCGCGCCCGGATCGGCATTGCCCGTGCTGCCGACATAACCGATCAGGTCGCCGCGCTTGAGCGTCATGCCCTCGCGCACCCCCTGCGCATAAGCTTGCAGGTGGGCGTAGTAGTAGGCGAGTTGGCCGGGCACGTCGTATTCGTAGATCGTGAGCCCGCCGGCCTTGCTGGTGAACAGCTTGGCAATGCGGCCATCGTCCACGGCAACGACCGGCGTGCCGGCCGGCGCGAGGATGTCGGTGGCCTCGTGCTTGCGCTGGCCGCGACCCTGGTCGTAGTTGTCGGCCAGCGCGGTGGGCGCGATGCCGACCACCGGGACCTGCAGCGAACGCTGTCCCAACAGCTGCGCGCCCTGCGTGTCCCCCGGATCGCGCAGCTGCGGCAAGAGGGCCGAGACCTTCTTGCCTTTTGCCGGCGGGGCAGCGGGCGCCTGCTGCAGCTTGGACATCTCGGTCGGGGCGGCCGTGCCTTGCGCCGTGGCGGCAGGTGCGGGGGCACTGGCACCGGGCGCAGCGCCCATCGCGGCCGTGTCGGGTGCCGGTGCCGATGCAGCGGCAACAGCGGGTGCGACGGGTGCGGCCGGCTCCGTCGGTGCCGCTGCCGCCGTGGCTGGCGCTGCGGCCTGCGGCTCGCTGGCCGGTGCCGGCACCGGTGCCACTGCAACGGGGGCCGGCGCGGCAGGCGCGGCTGCCGTTGCCGCCGCCCCGGGCTGCAACACCGTGTTATCCGGCAGTGACGCCGTAGGCGGCACCACCGTGGTCACCGGCGCCTGGCGGTCGCAGGCCTGCAGGCCGAAGGTCGCGACTACCGCGAGGACGGGCAGGCTCCAGCGCCTCACGATTGCACCTCCACCGTCATTCCGGGACCGGCCACGGTCGACAGGCGCAGCACGTCCCAGTTGGTCAGGCGCACGCAGCCGTTGGTGACCACGCGGGACATCTGCGAGGGCTCCGCCGTGCCGTGGATGCCCGCGTGCTCCTTGCTCAGGCCGAGCCACATCAGGCCCACCGGGTTGTTCGGCCCCGGCGGCAGCTTGAGCTTCTGGTCGGTCTTGGGATTGCGCAGCAGCGCGGGGTCGTAGCTGTAGTCGGGGTTCTTCGCCTTGCTGATGATCTTGAGTTCGCCCAAGGGCAGGGGCGGATCGCCGAGGCTGACCGGGAAGGCGCCGATCACCTTCTGCCCCTCGCCCAGCACGTAGAGCATCTTGTCGGACTTGTTGATGCGCAGCGCCGTGGCGCCGGTCGGAGCGGTCGCGCCGCGGCCGACGTCGGTGACGACGATCGCCTGGCCCACCTGCAGGTTGCGTCCCTTGTTGAGGGCCGCCAGCAGCTTCGGGCTCATGTGAAAGCGCTCACCCAGCGCTTCGGCGGCGCTCTCGTAGCCGAGCGTTGCGAGCTTGGCCTCCTGCTCGGGATCCTGGGGGATCTGCACGTACGGCCCGTTCACGTCCTGGTCGCTCAGCACATAAGTGGCAAATGCCGGCGCCTGCGGCCCCAGCGCAGCCCAGGTGGCCGGGTCCAGCCGGCCGGTGGTGGGCAGGCCGCGCGCGAGCTGGAAGGCAGCGACGGTGCGCTTCATGTTGCTGCCGAAATTGCCGTCGATCTCGCCCACCGAGAACCAGCAGCGATCGAGCATCACCTGCGCGCGGATCACGGCCGGCCCCTTGTCCCCCTCGGACAGCAAGGGCGTGGCCGCACCCGCGTTCAATTGCGCGATGTGCTCGGTGGCATCCGCGGGAAAGCTCGCCGGAACGACGGCGCCGGCGCTCCCGCCCTGCGTGCCGCCGTGCTGGGAGGACGAATGCGACGGTGACTTCGCCAGCACCGCGTGCGGTGCCGCGGCGATGACCAGGGGCAGCACCAGCGCGAGCGCGCGCAGGAGCGTTGAAGGGTTTGGCATGGCAAGGCTCCAGAACTGATTGCCTTACCGTAGCGCTGTGGGCGCCGCTGCCTTGTAGTCGCGGGACGCTGCGGCCGGTCGGCGCGATTCGTCCCGACGGCAACCCAGGCTCAGGTCGGCTGCATCTCGATCTGGTACGCGCCCCAGGGGCACAGCGCGAAGCGTTCCTCGAGCGGCTTGGCCGCCATGTCCGGAAACCGGTCGGCGTCGTAGGTGATCCACAGCGGGCCGAGTCCGCCCAGCGGGATCGGTGCGCCATCGAGCTGCGTGGCCACGATGAACTTGTACTGCGCCGCGTGGCTGACCGGGATCACCGGCGAATAGCCGTCGATGCCACGCATCACCAGGCGATAGCGGTCGCCGTTGGCGCCGGCCGCCTTGAGCACGTCCAGCAGCAGCGGGCCCTGCAGGCGGTGCACCTTCTTGTCGTACTCCAGCGTCGGCTCGATGGTGGTGGACGGCATCGCCGACAGCAGCCCATAGTCGAAGGCATGGGCCGGCCCGAAGCTCAGCTTCTGCTTGGCCATCATCACGTCCAGCATCGGGTCGAAGGGCTTGCGATTGGCATGCACGCGCGGGCCGGTGACGGTGAGCAGCGCCGGGCCGCGCAGCCCGTGCGCCGTATTGCCGCCGCCAAAGGGCGAGGGCGCCGCGGCCGGCGCCTCGCTCTGGGCCAGGGCCGGTATCGATGCCGCGGCGCTTACTGCCGCAGCCAGGAACTGTCGCTTGTCCATCCTCATCCTCCGTGGTCTGTTCCGGCCATGATAGGGGGCCAGCCCGTCGCTGCGCAACAGCGTGCACCCCGGGTAGGCGGATGTCATTGCGGGCTTGACCCGCAATCTCGGATGTCATTGCGGGCTTGACCCACTAGTGTCCGGAGAAGAGTTCGCATTTGGGCGGTAAGTCATTGATCTGCTTGATGTAATTGCCCCCTGATGCGGGAATCGATTTGAATTTCGTGCGCCCGGCAGCCCACACTCGCAGTCATTTGCGGGGTGGGCGATGCACAAGGGCCGGCTCGTTTTCGCGCAACTTCAGGACCATTTGCCTCGCAGCGTCTTTGACGCCT
>NZ_JAQGNQ010000093.1 GCF_028291745.1 Ramlibacter sp.
TCGACAGCTGCAGGCGGGCGACCTTCTCGTCCAGGTGCTTGGGCAGCACGTAGACTTGGCCGGCTTCGTACTCGTCCGGCTTGGTGAACAGCTCGATCTGCGCCAGCGTCTGGTTGGCGAAGGACGAGGACATCACGTAGCTGGGATGGCCCGTGCCGCAGCCCAGGTTCACCAGGCGGCCCTTGGCCAGCAGGATGATCCGCTTGCCGTCGGGGAAGATCACGTGGTCGACCTGCGGCTTGATCTCGTCCCACTGCAGCTTCTCGATCGAGGCGATGTCGATCTCGGTGTCGAAGTGCCCGATGTTGCAGACGATCGCCTGGTTCTTCATCTTCACCATGTGCTCGTGGCGAATCACCTGCTTGTTTCCGGTGCAGGTCACGAAGATGTCGCCCTTGTCGCACGCATATTCCATGGTGACGACCTTGTAGCCCTCCATCGCCGCCTGCAAGGCGTTGATGGGGTCGATCTCGGTCACCCACACTTGCGCCGACAGCGCGCGCAGCGCCTGGGCCGAGCCCTTGCCGACATCGCCGTAGCCCGCCACCACCGCCACCTTGCCGGCGATCATCACGTCGGTGGCGCGCTTGATGCCGTCCACCAGCGACTCGCGGCAGCCATAGAGATTGTCGAACTTGCTCTTGGTGACCGAGTCGTTGACGTTGATCGCGCGGAACTTCAGCAGGCCCTTGTTGGCCATGTCGATCAGGCGGTGCACGCCGGTGGTGGTTTCCTCGGTGACGCCGATGATCTGCCTGGCCTTGCGGCTGTACCAGGTGGGGTCCTGCTTGAGCCTGGCGCGGATCGCGGCGTAGAGGATGCGCTCTTCTTCCGAGGAGTGCGTGTCGATCAGCGACAGGTCCTGCTCGCAGCGCTGACCCAGGTGCATCAGCAGCGTGGCATCGCCGCCGTCGTCGAGGATCATGTTCGGGCCTTCGCCTTCGCTGCCCTTGGCGGCGAATTCGAAGATGCGGTGCGTGTAGTCCCAGTACTCTTCCAGCGACTCGCCCTTCTTGGCGAACACCGGCGTGCCGCCGGCGGCAATGGCGGCGGCTGCGTGGTCCTGCGTGGAGAAGATGTTGCAGGAGGCCCAGCGGACCTGCGCGCCCAGCGCCTGCAGCGTCTCGATCAGCACCGCCGTCTGGATCGTCATGTGCAGCGACCCGGTGATGCGGGCGCCCTTCAGGGGCTGGCTTTTCGCGAATTCCGAGCGGATCGCCATCAGGCCGGGCATCTCGGTCTCGGCGATGCGGATTTCCTTGCGGCCCCAGGCGGCGAGGGAAAGATCGGTGATGGCGCTGTCGCCGGCGGCGACGGGCTGGAGAACGGCGTTCATGGTGGCTCCGGATGGGCGAGGTGGACAAAGCCCACGGCCTCCGGAGGGATCTCACCGCACGGAAGCGTGGGTGAGCGTCGTTGCAGATGTTCCGAGCCTCGCGTCCTGGGCGGACGCTGCAACGCTCCTCGGTGACTTCCTATTGTAATGGAGGCGGCGGGGATCGGACATCCGAACGCCGTCCTCTGCGTCCGGAAATCGGCTTTACGCCTCGACCGGCCGCGCTTCCATGGGGGCCTCTTCCGGACTGTCATCGAACCGCTGGTACCACGTCGCCACCAGCCCGCCCGAGATGTTGTGCCACACGCTGAAGATCGCGCTCGGCACGGCGGACAGCGGCGAGAAGTGCGCGGAGGCCAGCGCGGCGCCCAGGCCGGAGTTCTGCATGCCCACTTCGATCGAGAGCGCCTTGCGCTTGGCCACGGGCATGCCCGTGAACTTGCCGAGCAGGTAGCCGAGCAACAGGCCCAGGCCGTTGTGCAGCACGACCACCGCGAAGATCAGCAGGCCGCTGGCGGCGATCTGCTTCTGGCTGGCCGCCACCACCGCGGACACGATGGCCACGATCGCAATCACCGACACGAGCGGCAGCACGCCCACTGCGACCTTCACCTTGTCGCGCAGCAGCGATTGCGCGACCACGCCCAGCGCGATGGGCAGCAGGACGACCTGCACGATCGACCAGAACATCGCGGCGGCGTCGACGTGCAGCCACTGGCTGGCCAGCAGGTAGATCAGCGCGGGCGTGACGAGGGGCGCCAACAGCGTGGTGACGGCGCTCACCGCGACCGACAGCGCCACGTCGCCCTTGGCCAGGAAGGTCATCACGTTGGAGGCCGTGCCGCTGGGACAGCAGCCCACGAGGATGACGCCTACCGCGATCTCCGGCGGGAGCTGCAGCACCTTGCACAGCAGCCAGGCCAGGCCCGGCATGATGACGAAGTGGCCCAGGCAGGCGATGAACACGTGCCACGGCCGGCGGAACACCTCGCGGAAGTCCTCCTTCGACAGGGTCAGCCCCATGCCGAACATGATGACGCCGAGCAGCGGGACGATCCACGCGGCCAGCGGCTTGAAGGTGGCGGGGGCGAAAAAGGCGAGCGCTGCGAACAGCAGCACCCAGGCGGCAAAGGTCTTGCCGACGAACTGGCTCAGGCGAAGAAGGGCCTGCATGGGAAACATCCTTGGCGATTGCGATACGGCGATGCGGATTGTAAGCATGCTTAGCAATCGGCCCTGTGCGCCGGAATTGCGCGCATGGCCGCCCCGCGGCGGCGCGGAACGGCTACAAACGCGGCATGACCACTGCTCCTTCCGCCCCCGTCGAGCCGATGCTCGCCAAGATCGCCGAGACCCTGCCGACCGAGCCGGGCTTCCTGTTCGAGCCCAAGTGGGACGGCTTCCGCGCGCTGGTCTTCCGTGGCAACGAACAGACCTACCTGCAAAGCCGCGACCTGCGGCCGCTGAACCGCTACTTCCCCGAGCTGGAAAAGGCGCTGCACGATGCACTGCCCAAGGGGTGCGTGCTCGATGGCGAGATCGTCATCGCCACCGCCCGCGGCCTCGACTTCGACGCGCTGCAGATGCGCCTGCATCCGGCCGCCTCGCGCGTGGCCAGGCTGGCCAAGGAGACGCCCGCCAGCTTCATCGCGTTCGACCTGCTGGCCGCCGGTGGCAAGTCGACGATGGAGCTGCCGCAAGGCGAGCGCCGCACGCGACTCGAACGCCTGCTCGGAACAACGAAGCCGCCGCTGCACCTCACGCCCGTGACCCGCGACCGCGCGCAGGCCGAGGAATGGCTGGAGAAATTCGAAGGCGCCGGGCTCGACGGCGTCGTCGCCAAGCTCGAGTCCGCGGCCTACCAGCCGGGCAAACGGGCGATGCTCAAGATCAAGCACGTGCGCAGCGCCGACTGCGTGGTCGCCGGCTTTCGCTGGTACAAGGAGCGCGACGACGCCGTCGGCTCGCTGCTGCTGGGGATCTACGACGATGCCGGGACGCTGCAGCACGTGGGGGTGACCTCGTCCTTCACCATGGCCATGCGCGAACAGCTCGCGCAGGAACTCGCGCCGCTGCGCAGCGGCGTCGAGGAGCATCCCTGGCGCGAGTGGGCCGGCGCGGTGGTCGGCGAGGCCCAGCGCATGCCCGGCGCGCAAAGCCGCTGGAGCGGCGGCAAGGACCTGAGCTGGGTGCCCTTGCGGCCGGAGCGGGTGTGCGAGGTCAAGTACGACCACCTGCAAGGCAAGCGCTTCCGCCACGCCGCAGTGTTCCTGCGCTGGCGCCCGGACAAGCCGGCGGAGGATTGCCGATACGACCAGCTGGAGGTGACGACGCCGTTCGAGCTGGCCAAGGTGTTCGGTGCTTGATCTTGGATGTCATCCCGGGCTTGACCCGGGATCCATGCGGCGCTTGATCACAGGCCGCGTGGATTGCGGGTCAAGCCCGCAATGACATGTCTTCAGCGGCCGTCGCGTCGGAAGCAGCCCGCCGCGTGATCGTCCACCATCCCCACTGCCTGCATCCACGCATACACGATCACCGGCCCCACGAACTTGAAGCCGCGGCGCTTCAGCGCCTGCGAGATCTCTTGCGACTTGGGCGTGCTCACCGGCAGGCTGCGGCCATCACCGCGGATCACCTTGCCATCGGTGAAGGACCAGCAAAAGCGCGCGAAGTCCTCGCCGCGCTCGTGCATGTCGCAATAAATCTTCGCTGCGGCGATCGTCGCCTCGATCTTCGCGCGCGAGCGGATGATCTCCGCGTTGCCCACCAGCCGCTCAACCTCGTGGTCGCCGAAGCGCGCCACCTGCTCCGGCACGAAGCCGGCGAAGGCCTGGCGGAAGGCCTCGCGCTTGTGCAGGATGGTCCGCCAGGAGAGCCCCGCCTGGAAGCCTTCCAGCACGAGCATCTCCCACAGCATGCGGCCGTCGCGCTGCGGCACGCCCCACTCTTCGTCGTGGTAGCGCGCCATCAGCGCGTCGTCGCCATCGGCCCAGGAACAGCGGTGGAGTTCTGCGGTCGGCATCCCCGCATTGTCAGGCCGGCTTCTCGACTTTCGGCCGCAGCGGCACCGGCACGTGCTCCAGGTTGATCCGCACGCGGTACCACAGCGACGAACTCCCGCGCATGCGGTCCACCAGCACGTCGGCCGGCTCCAGGTGCGCCGCTACCTTCGGATGCTGCGCCTGCCACGCCTGCGCCGCGGCCACCGCATCCGCCTCGCGTTCGGAACGCGCCACCTCGATCAGCGGTTTCTTCACGCGCGCCGTCGAGGGCGGCGCGCGGCGCGGCTCGCCCTCGGCCTTGCGGTAGTGCGGTGGCCAGGGGGCATCGCCCTCGCCTTCGGCCTCGTGCCGACGCGAGAGCTCCAGCAGCGGCGCTAGCGAGCAGCGCCACTGGTCGATCTCCGCGTGCGGATCGCCGATCCGGCGCAAGCGCTGCGGCATGGTGTGCAGCGTGAATTCGGCCGGATTGCACTCGGCCAGTTCGCGCCAGTGCAAGGGCGCCGACACGCGTGCGTCGGGCTTGGCCCGCACCGAGTACGCGGAGCTCACCGTGCGGTCCTTGGCGTTCTGGTTGTAGTCGACGAACACGCCGCGCCGCTCCTCCTTCCACCACTTGCTGGTGGCGAGCTGCGGGGCGCGCCGCTCCACCTCGCGCGCCAGCGCGAGCGCGGCACGGCGCACTTCATCGAAGGTCCAGTTCGGCTCGATCCGGATCAGCACGTGGATGCCGCGCGAGCCGGAGGTCTTGGGCCAGCCCTTGAGCCCCAGCTCCGTCAGCACTTCGTGCACCACGTTCGCCACCTGCACGATCTGCGGCCATTCGACACCGGGCACCGGGTCGAGGTCCACCCGCAGTTCGTCGGGATGGTCCAGGTCCTCGGCGCGCACCGGATGCGGATGCAGTTCCAGGCAGGCGAGATTGGCCATCCAGGCGAGGTCGGCGGGATGGCGTGGCACCACCTCCTCCGCGCTGCGCCCGGAGGGAAAGCGGATTTCGGCGACCTCCAGCCAGTCCGGCCGCTTGGCCGGGGCCCGCTTCTGGAAGAAGAACTCCTCGCCGATGCCGTTGGGGTAGCGCACCAGCACGCACGGGCGCCCGCCCGCGCCGCGCAATGCGCCCTCGGCGACGGCCAGGTAATAGTTCACGAGGTCGAGCTTGGTGACGCCCGGCATCAGCAGCTTGCCGGGGTGGCTGACCACCACCTCGCGGCCGTCAATCTCCAGCGTCGTGTCGTCCTTTGCCAGGGCCATGGGCAGCAAAGTACACCGGCATGGGACAATCGCGGGTCAGACACGGCCGTGATTCGCAGCGCGGCCGTCACGTCCTGGCGGTCCCGCCGCAGCGGGCCGCGTGCTTTCCGGAGTCACCCCCTTGTCCGCCTCGCCCTTCAGCGCCGAAGTCCAGCGCCGCCGCACCTTCGCCATCATCTCGCACCCCGACGCGGGCAAGACCACGCTCACGGAAAAGCTGCTGCTGTTCTCCGGCGCGATCCAGATCGCCGGCGCCGTGAAGGGCCGCAAGGCCTCGCGGCACGCGACCAGCGACTGGATGGAAATCGAGAAGCAGCGCGGCATCTCGGTGGCCTCCTCGGTGATGCAGATGCTGTACCGGGACCACGTGATCAACCTGCTCGACACCCCCGGCCACAAGGACTTCTCCGAAGACACCTACCGTGTGCTGACCGCGGTCGACGCGGCCCTGATGGTGATCGACGCGGCCAACGGTGTCGAGGCGCAGACGCGCCGGCTGATCGAGGTCTGCCGCCAGCGCGACACGCCCATCATCACCTTCGTCAACAAGATGGACCGCGAGGTGCGCGAGCCGCTCGACATCCTCGACGAGGTGGAGCGCGAACTCGGCATGCCCTGCGTGCCCATGACCTGGCCGGTCGGCAAGGGCAAGGGCTTCGGCGGCATCATGAACCTGCGCACCCAGGCCATGACGGTGTTCGAGTCCGGCAGCGAGCGCCGGTCACAGGACTTCGACACGATTGCGCTGAGCGACCACGCCGAACTGCGCAAGCGCTTCGGCGCCGAATACGACGCGGCCGCCGAGAGCATGGAACTGGCGGCCGGCGCCTCGCCCGACTGGGACCGCGCGGCCTTCCTCGCGGCCAGGCAGACGCCCGTGTTCTTCGGCTCCGCCGTCAACAACTTCGGCGTGATGGAAGTGCTCGATGCCCTGGTGGACCTCGCGCCGGCGCCGCAGCCGCGCAAGAGCCACGCCGTGGTCAATCGCCAGCCGGTGGAGCGCGTGGTGGAGCCCGACGAAGCGACCTTCTCCGGTGTGGTGTTCAAGGTGCAAGCCAACATGGATCCTTCGCACCGCGACCGCATCGCCTTCGTGCGCATGGCCTCGGGCAAGTACACGCCGGGCATGAAGCTCAAGGTGCAGCGCACGGCCAAGGAACTGCGTCCGACCTCGGTGGTCACGTTCCTGTCGCAGCGGCGCGAAGCCGTGGACGAGGCCTATGCCGGCGACATCATCGGCTTCACCACGCACGGCGGTGTGCAGCTCGGGGACACGATTACCGACGGCTCGGTGAACCTGCAGTACACCGGGCTGCCCTTCTTCGCACCGGAGTTGTTCCAGGTCGTGATCCTGAAGAATCCGCTGCGCACCAAGCAGCTGCAGCAAGGCCTGGCGCAGCTCGGTGAAGAAGGCGCGATCCAGGTGTTCCGGCCGCACGTGGGCGGGCCGATGCTGCTGGGGGCGGTGGGCCAGCTGCAGTTCGAGGTGGTGCAGCATCGCCTGCGCGGCGAGTACGACTGCGACGTGCGGCTCGAAGGCTGCCCGTACACGGGCGCGCGCTGGATCACCGCCGATACCCCGGCCGAATTGAAAGCCTTCACCGATGCCTATCCGCAGCGGCTGGCGCTGGACGCGGCGGAGGCGCTGGCCTTCCTGTGCACCTCGCCCTACGACGTGCGCCTGGCGCAGGAGCGCTTTCCGAAGATCCATTTCCACCTGCTGCGCGAGCACGCGGGGCTGGCGCTGCAGAAGGCTGGCTGAGTGCAGCCGCTGCACGCGTGGCCGCTGGCCGAGCGCGCGCGCATCCGCGGCGTATTGACGGACATCGACGACACGCTCACGACCGAGGGCGCCGTCACGCCCGACGCGCTGGCGGCGCTGACCGATCTCGCCCGCGCGGGGCTGCACGTCATTGCGATCACCGGGCGGCCGGTGGGTTGGAGCGAGCCGTTCGCGCTGCAATGGCCGGTGGCTGCCATCGTTGCGGAGAACGGCGCCGTGGCGCTCACGCGGGGCGCCGACGGCGGCGTGCGCAAGCTGTATGTGCAGGACGCCCGGCAGCGCGCGGCCAATTACGCGCGCCTGCAGCAGGTCGCGCAGCGCATCGTGCGCGAAGTCCCTGGCGCGACGATCTCGCGCGACAGCAGCGGCCGCGAGACGGACATTGCGGTCGACCACAGCGAGTTCGCGCAGCTTTCCGGGCAGCAGATCGCGCAAGTGGTGGCGGTGATGCACGAGCAGGGGATGAATGCCACGGTCAGCTCGATCCACATCAACGGCTGGTATGGCGATCACAACAAGTTGTCGGGCGCGCGCTGGATCGCGCGCGAGCTGCTGGCGTGCGATCTCGATGCGGAGCTCGATCGCTGGGTGTATGTCGGCGACTCGACCAACGACGTGCTGATGTTCGAGCACTTCCCGCACAGCGTGGGGGTGGCCAACATCCGGCGCTTCCTGGCCGCACTGGCGTTCAAGCCGCGGTATGTGACGCAAGGGGAACGCGGGGCGGGTTTCGCGCAAGTGGCGCGGGCGATCTTGCGAGCACAAAGGACGTCCTGAAGGATGTCCTGAAGGACGTCATGAAAAATGTGACGAAGGATGTCATTGCGGGCTTGACCCGCAATCCAGGCAGCGCCTGAACAAGCGCCGTCGTGGATCCCGGGTCAAGCCCGGGATGACATCCAGGAAACCCCCGAGGACATCCTTCAGGCCACGATCGCCTGCAGCGGCAGTTCCCGCGCCGCCATGCGACCCGCCAGCCGCTGCCAGCACGCCCGCACGAAGGCATTCATGATGCGGCCATAGGCGCGATGCCAGCGCCAGCCCCACTCGGGGTGGAACTGGAAGCCCCAGGCGAACGCTTGCGGATCGTGCCAGCGAAAGGCCTCCACCAGCCCGTCGTCGGCATGCGCCTCGGCGACCAGGCCCTCGCCCAGCCGCTTCACGCCCTGCGAATGCAGCGAACTCACGGGGAAGCGTCCCATCTGCGTCATCGCCTCCAGCGCGCCGCTCGGCACGCAGCTGACGAAGTGCCGCTCCTGATACGCCTCGTCCAGCGACTCTTGCGGATTTTCGTGGTGCTGCAGCATGCCCGGCAGCTCGGGCAGCCACTGATACAGGCTGCCACCCAAGGCTGCATTGAGGTCGTGGCAACCACGGCAGAAGCCGATCACCGGCACCTTGCGCGCGATCGCCAGCCGCACCAGCGCCTGCGCCAGCGCGTCGCGCTCGTAGTCGAATTCGAACTCCGGCCGCGCCGGCTCCTCGCCCCACAGGCGCGGGTCCACGTTGGTGTCCGAGCCGCCCATGAGAATGCCGTCCACGGACGCCAGCAAGGCCTCGATGCGCTCGGGCGGCACCCGCGGATAGCAGACCGGTTGCAGGCCCATGTTCAGCCCCGTGCGCTGGCCGCCTTCGTCCACCACCGTGTACAGCTGTGTGTGCCCCGAGGGATTGGTGAGTTGCCGGTGGCTGGCCACCACCCACACCAGGGGCACCTGCGGCGGATTCGCCATCAGTCCTCCCGCGCCTCGCAATGCCCGCGGCAGGCGCTGGCGAAAGCCTCCAGCGTGCGCTGGTAGAACGGATGCTGGTCGTGGCGCCACTCGGGGTGCCACTGCACGCCGTAGGCAAAGGCGGGGGCGTTCGCCACCTGCACGCCTTCCACCAGGCCGTCGGGTGCGTGCGCCTGCGCCACCACGCCCTCGCCCAGTCGCTTGAGCCCCTGGCCATGCAGCGAGTTGACCTGCGCCCGCGTGCCGCCCGCCCATTGGGCGAAAGCGCTCCCCGGCTCCAGCAGCACGTCATGGCGCTCGGCGAACTGCACGGCGAGGTCCTCGTCCTCGGGCTCGCGGTGATCGAGCATGCCCTCGTTCTCGCGCAGCGACTGATAGAGGCTGCCGCCCAGGGCCACGTTGATTTCCTGCAGGCCGCGGCACACGCCGAACAGCGGCACGGCGCGCGTGATCGCCTCGCGCACGAGTCGCATGGTGAGCTTGTCGCGGCGGGGGTCGAGCAGGTCGGTCGGCAACACCGCGGCGCCGAAGTGCGTGGCCTCCACGTTCGAGGGCGATCCGGTCAGCAGCACGCCATCGACCAGCGGCAACAGCGTCGGCACGTCTTCGACCTCCGCCATCGGGAACAGCACCGGCTGCAGCCCGAGCTGCGTGACGGCGGCTGCATAGCGATCGGCCAGCACGGTGTAGCCGCCGGGGTCGTCCAGGTCCAGGTTGCGGTGGCAGGCAGGCAGCCACACGAGGGGCTTGTGCGGTTTCTTGGGCATCGTCGGGGCTCTCGCCCATGGTGCCAAGCGCGGCGCGGCTGCGCTGGCCGCAGAGGCGTTTCCACGCGTCGGATGGCGACTACGTCGTGTTGCACTTTCGGTCGCTGTGGCGCGCACGAGACGTCGGGTGCGGAACGTGTTCCGGCGCCGATTACACTGCGCCCGGCTCCGGCTTGCCGGGGTCTTAACAACAGACAGATCATCCAAGGCAGTAAACATGAAACGCATCGCAATCGCGGCCGCCGCCGCCCTCCTCATGATCGGCTCCGCCCAGGCGCAGCAAGCCCGCAGCGCCTCGCCGCTGTACGGCGAACTGGGCTACAGCTTCCTGAACGTGAAGGAAAGCTCCACCGGTTTCGACGCCACGCCGCAGGCCCTGCGCGGCATCATCGGCTACAACTTCCATCCGTACTTCGCGGGTGAAGCCATGCTCTCGATCGGCACCAGCTCCGACAGCGATCTGGGCGTGGACGCCAAGGTGAAGAACGCCTTCGGCCTGTTCATCAAGCCGAAGTACGACATCAACAACTTCGAAGTGTTCGGCCGCCTGGGCTGGGCGCGCACGAAGGTCAGCGTCAGCGTTCCCGGCTTCTCGGGCGAGGGCAGCGACAACGACTTCGCCTACGGCGCAGGCGTGAACTACAACTTCAACCCGAAGATGTACGTGGGCGCGGACTACCTGCGCCTGCTGGACAAGAACGGCACCAAGGTCGGCGGCTGGACCGTCAGCGTCGGCTACCGCTTCTAAGCGAGAAGGATGTCGTCCCGGGCTTGACCCGGGATCCATGCGGCGCTTGATCGGTGGCCGCATGGATTGCGGGTCAAGCCCGCAATGACATGCCTCCGAGGGGTATCCCCGCCCCTCACACCCGCGCCAGCACCGGCCCCAGCACCTTCCCCGTGTGCGTGCCCAGCGCCACCACCTCTTCGGGCGGTGCCGCCGCCACGATCCTGCCGCCGGCCGTTCCGCCGTCGGGGCCCAGGTCGATGATCCAGTCGGCTTCGGCGACCACGTCCAGGTCGTGCTCGATCACCATCACGCTGTGCCCGCCATCCACCAGGCGATGCAGCACGCGGATCAACTTCTCCACGTCCGCCATGTGCAGGCCCACCGTCGGTTCGTCCAGCACGTACAGCGTGTGCGGCGCCTTCTGGCCGCGGCGCGTGACGTCGTCGCGCACCTTCGACAGTTCGGTCACCAGCTTGATGCGCTGCGCCTCGCCTCCGGAGAGCGTCGGCGACGGTTGCCCCAGCGTGAGATAGCCCAGGCCCACATCGCGCAGCAGTTGCAGCGGATGGCTGATGTTCGGCATCGAAGCGAAGAACTCCACCGCCTCGTCCACCTCCATCTGCAGCACGTCGCCGATGCTCTTGCCGCGCCAGCTGACGGCCAGCGTCTCCGGATTGAAGCGCGCGCCGTGGCAGGTTTCGCAGGGCACCTTCACGTCCGGCAGGAAGCTCATGGCGATCGTGCGCACGCCCTGGCCTTCGCACGAGGGGCAGCGCCCTTCGCCGGTGTTGAAGGAGAAGCGCCCCGGGCCGTAGCCGCGCGCGCGCGCCTCCAGCGTGTCGGCGAACAGTTTGCGGATGGTGTCCCAGAAGCCGATGTAGGTGGCCGGGCAGGAGCGCGGCGTCTTGCCGATCGGCGTCTGGTCCACTTCCAGCACGCGGTCGATCGACTGGTAGCCGACCAGCGACTTGCAGCCCACCCATTTCGGGCGCTTGCCCGCGTCGTCGGCGTCGCGTCCTGCCTTGGTGGAGCGCCGCTGCACGGCGGCCTGCACGTTGTGCAGCAGCACGTCGCGCGCCAGCGTGGACTTGCCCGAACCGGACACGCCGGTCACCACCACCAGCCGCTTGAGCGGCACGTCGACGTCGACGTCGACAAGGTTGTGGAGGTCGGCGCCTTTCAGGCGCAGGAAGGTCGTCGGCGCGCCCTCGCTCTCCACCACCGGAGCGGCCAGTGCGGCGGCCATCTTCGCGAGCAGAGAGCGCGGCTTCTTGCCCTTGGCCACCGGCATCGGCGTCTCCGCCACCGGCAGGCCCGGAGGCTCGCGGTCGTGCATAGTGGCGACGGCGCGGCGCGGCTTCAGCGGATGCTTCATCGCGTGCAGCAGGTAGCGGCCGGTCAGCGAATCGGCAGCTGCGGTCACTTCGTCCACCGTGCCCTGCGCGATCACGCGGCCGCCGCGCTTGCCCGCGCTGGGACCGATGTCGATGATGTGGTCGGCGCGGCGGATGGTGTCCTCGTCGTGCTCCACCACCACCAGCGTGTTGCCCTTGTCGCCCAGCTTGTGCAGGGCGTCCAGCAGGATCTGGTTGTCGCGCGCATGCAGGCCGATGGTCGGCTCGTCGAGCACATAGCACACGCCCTGCAGGTTGGAGCCGAGCTGCGCCGCCAGCCGGATGCGCTGCGCCTCGCCCCCCGACAGCGTGGGCGCGCCGCGGTCGAGCGTGAGATAGCCCAGTCCCACTTCCTCCAGGAATTCGAGCCGCGACTTGATCTCGGGGATCAGGTCGCGCGCGATGCCCTGCTCGCGCACGCTCAGCACATCCTTCACCTGCAGGCTCTCGACCCAGCGGCGCACGTCGCGCACCGAGAGCGCGGCGATGTCGGCGATGCCGGTCTTGTCGAAGGCCACCGCGCGTGCCTGCGCATTGAGGCGCGTGCCGTGGCAGGTGGGACAGGTTTCGTCGGAGACATCCTCGACCTCCGGCTCGGCGAAGGTCTGCTCGCGGCCCTTGTCCTCGGACGCCAGCAGCGTGTCGTCGAAAGCCTTGCGCTGCTCGCGCGTGAGCCGGACGCCCGTGCCCACGCACTCGGGGCACCAGCCATGCTTGCTGTTGTACGAGAACAGGCGCGGATCCAGCTCGGGGTAGCTGGTGGCGCACACCGGGCAGGCCCGCAGCGTGGAGAACACTTCGACCCTGCCGAGGCCTTCGTGCTTCGCCAGCCCCTGGGTGAAGGCGCTGCGCAGGCCGTCGAGCGGGGCCAGCACGTGGACGATGCCCTTGCCATGTTCCAGTGCCAGCGTGAGCTTCTCGCGCAGCAGGGCCTCGTTGGCCGGCGTCACGTCGAGATCGCCCACCGGCAGTTCGATGGTGTGTTCCTTGAAGCGGTCGATCCGCGGGAAGTTGGTGGTCGGCAGGAAGTTGCCGTCGATGCGCAGGTGCGTGTAGCCGCGCGGGCGGGCCCAGTCGGCCAGCTCGGTGTACACGCCCTTGCGATTCATCACCAGCGGCGCGAGCAGGCCCACGTGCTGGCCGCGATAGCGCTTCATGACCTGGGCGACAATGCTGTCCGGGGTCTGCGGCCGGACCTCGGCGCCCTCGTTGACGCAATGCTGCACGCCCAGCTTCACGTACAGCAGGCGCAGGAAGTGCCACACCTCGGTCGTGGTGCCGACGGTGGACTTGCGGCCGCCGCGCGAGAGCCGCTGCTCGATCGCCACCGTCGGCGGAATGCCGTACACCGCGTCGACCTCGGGCCGCCCGGCCGGCTGCACGATGGAACGTGCATAGGCGTTGAGCGACTCGAGGTAGCGCCGCTGGCCCTCGTTGAACAGGATGTCGAAAGCGAGCGTGGACTTGCCCGACCCCGAGACTCCGGTGATCACGCTGAACTTGTTGTGCGGGATGTCGACGGAAAGGTTCTTGAGGTTGTGTTCCTTGGCGTTGACGATCTGGATCGCATTGGGGGCGGTCCTCACCCGCTGCCGCGGGCGGGAGAGGGCGTAGGGGGCAGTGGCCTCCGAGGCAGCGCCCAGCGTCGAGTCGTATTCACGCAGCGCCTTCGCGGTATGCGACGTTGCATGCAGCTTCACTTCTTCCGGCGGGCCTTCCGCGACCAGCAGGCCGCCGGCATCGCCGCCTTCCGGGCCGAGGTCGATCAGCCAGTCGGCCGCGCGGATCACGTCGAGGTTGTGCTCGATCACGATCAGCGAATTGCCGGCTTCCAGCAGCTTGCGCAAGGCGCGCATCAGCTTGGCGATGTCGTCGAAGTGCAGGCCCGTGGTCGGCTCGTCGAACAGGAACAGCACGCCCTTGGTGGCCAGCCGCTGCCTGCTTTGCGACGAGGACCGCGCCGCCTCGGCGAGAAAGCCCGCGAGCTTCAGGCGCTGCGACTCGCCGCCCGAGAGCGTCGGCACCGGCTGCCCGAGTTTCACGTACTCGAGGCCGACGTCGACGATCGGCTGCAACGCGCGGATCACGTCGCGATCCTGCGCGAACAGCGCGGCCGCCTCGCTCACCGTGAGATCCAGCACGTCGGCCACGTTCAGCACGCGCGGCTCCGGCGCGCCGAGCGCCTGCCGTTCGATCGTCACTTCCAGGATCTCCGGGCGATAGCGCTTGCCGTCGCAATCCGGGCAGCGCAGATAGACGTCGGACAGGAACTGCATCTCCACGTGCTCGTAACCCGAACCGCCGCAGGTGGGGCAGCGGCCGTCCCCCGAGTTGAAGGAGAACTTGGAGCCGGTGTAGCCCCGCTGCCTCGCCAGGGGCGAGGTCGCGAAGATGTCGCGCAACGAGTCCCAGGCACCCACATAGCTGACCGGATTGGAGCGCGCGGTCTTGCCGATCGGCGACTGGTCGACGAACACGACATCGCGCAGGTGATCGACCCCGAGCACGCGGTCGTGCGCGCCCGGCGTCTCCGTGGCACGGCCGAAGTGACGCAGCAACGCCGGCGCCAGGATGTCCTGCACCAGCGAGGACTTGCCCGAACCGGAGACGCCGGTCACGACGACCAGCCGCTGCAGCGGGAACTCCACCGCCAGGTTCTTCAGGTTGTGTTCGCGCGCGCCTTCCAGCACCAGGCGCGGCGTGGCGTCGGTGACGGCGCGCTTGAATCCCATGCCCACGTGCTTGCGCGCGCCGAGGTAGGCGCCGGTCAGCGTGTCGGCACGGCGCAGATCCTGCACGCTGCCGTCGAAGACGATCTGGCCGCCCTTCTCGCCCGGGCCCGGACCCATGTCGATGATGCGGTCGGCCGCCATCATCACGGCCGGGTCGTGCTCCACCACCACCAGCGTGTTGCCGGCATCGCGCAGGCGGTGCATGGCCTGCGTGATGCGGCCCATGTCACGCGGATGCAGGCCGATGCTCGGTTCGTCCAGCACGAACAGCGTGTTCACCAGCGAGGTGCCGAGCGCCGTCGTGAGGTTGATGCGCTGCACCTCGCCACCGGAGAGCGTGCGGCTTTGCCGATCGAGCGTCAGGTAGCCGATGCCCACATCCACCAGGTACTTCAGGCGGGTGTTGATCTCCTCGAACAGCAGCTTGAGGGCCTGCAGTTCGCCGGTGCCGGCATGCGCTTCCGCCTCGGGCTCGACGCGGTCGAAGAAGCGGCGCAGCCGGTCGATCGGCAGCATCATCAGGTCGTGCAGCGACAGCCCGGGCAGGGCCTCGAGCTGTTCGCGCGTCCACTGCGCGCCCACCGGCAGGAAGCGGCGCGCCGGTTCCAGTGCCGCGTCGGCATCCTCCCTGGAGCCCACGCGCCAGAGCAGCGGCTCGGTTTTCAGGCGGGCGCCGCCGCAGACGTGGCACGGCGTGTAGCTGCGGTACTTGGACAAGAGCACGCGGATGTGCATCTTGTACGCCTTGCTTTCGAGGTATTCGAAGAAGCGCTTCACCCCGTACCACTGCTTGCTCCAGTTGCCGTCGCGGTAGTTGGGCGCGCCGTGGATCACCCACTGCTGCTGCTCCGGGGTCAGCTTGTACCAGGGCGTGTCGCGCGGGACGCCGGCCGATTCGGCGTAGCGCAGCATGTCGTCCTGCGACTCGGACCAGGCCGGCGTCTGGAAAGTCTTGACCGCCCCCGCACGCAGCGTGAGCTTGTCGTTCGGAATCACCAGGCCGTAATCGACGCCGATCACCCGGCCGAAGCCGCGGCAGGTCTCGCAGGCGCCCACCGGCGAGTTGAACGAGAACATCGAGGGCACCGGGTCGGCATAGCGGATGTCCGAGTCGGGGCAGTGCAGGCCGGTGGAGAACTTCCAGATCTCCGGCTGGCTTTCTTCCTCCCTCCCCCCCTGGGGGAGGGTTGGGGTGGGGGCGCTCGCATAGACCGAGAGGCGGCCCGAGCCGCGCTTGAGCGCCAGTTCGATCGCCTCGATCGCACGCACCTTCTCCACGCCCTGGATGCGGAAGCGGTCGGCCACCACGTCGAGGATCTTGCGCGGGCCGGTCGGTGTGGCCACCTCGCGCTCGGCCTGCACGCGGGTGAAGCCGCTGGCCGCCAGCCACTGTTCCACTTCCTCGGATGTGGTGCCCCCCGGCAGTTCCACCGGGAAGGTGACGACCAGGCGTGGATCGCTTTCCCTGGTGCGCGCCAGCAATTGCTCGTACACCGTCTCGGGCGTGTCGTGCCGTACCGGCAGCGCGGTCTGCCGGTCGAACAACTGCGCGGCCCGCGCGAACAACAGCTTCAGGTGGTCGTTCAGCTCCGTCATCGTGCCGACGGTGGAGCGTGAGGAGCGAACCGGATTGGTCTGGTCGATCGCGATCGCCGGCGGCACGCCCTCGACCCGGTCGACCGCCGGCTTGTCCATGCGCTCCAGGAACTGGCGGGCATAGGCGGAGAAGGTCTCGACGTAGCGCCGCTGCCCCTCGGCATACAGGGTGTCGAAGACCAGGCTGGACTTGCCAGAGCCGCTGGGCCCGGTCACCACCGTCAGTTCGCCCGTGTGCAGGTCGAGGTCGAGGTTCTTGAGGTTGTGCTGTCTGGCACCGCGGATGCGGATCGATCCCTGGGACATGAAGGGCGGGCTTTCCGGAGGAGGGCCCGACATTCTAGGGAGGGCGCGGAGCTGGCGCAGGGCCGCCCAGCGATGTCCTCGTCTGACGGCGGTCATCCGGGAATTCCTACAGACGGTGCTCGACCGCCCCTTCTATGTTGGCGCTTCCTTCGCTCCTTGGCCTTGCCGTGGCTTCACAGCATCTCCGGCTGCACAGCTTTCCCATCGAATGGCAATTCCGGCCGACCTCGCCGGCCGTCGAGGCCGTGCGCCGCCAGTTGCTGGCCGTGCTCGACGACTGCATGGGATTCGAATGCGACCGGGTGCGCTGGCGGGTGCACACCGCCGAGCGCGCGCAGGAGCTCTGGTTGCTGCGCGATGCGGTGTTCCAGGCGGTGGCCGCCCAGCACTGCCGCGACGACGCAGTGGCCCGCATGAAGGACCTGGTGCCGGCCTTGCACCGGCTGCTGCCGGAGCGCCAGCTCCCGGGAGCCTGAGCCCGCGCCGATCCGGCTCAGTCGCTGCCGCCCAGGGTGACGGCGGGCAGCCGGATCTGCACGCCGCCCGCGGCGGCCTCGATGCGGCCGTTCATCGTCGCGATGCGCCGGCGCGCCGAGTCCACCCGCGGATCGGCCAGCGGAAAGTCCCAGGCCTTGCCCTCGCAATCGGCGCGCACCTGCACCACGACCTCGCCGGCGTGGCCCAGCGTTTCCACCTGCAGCCGGTTGGGCGCATCGCTTTTCTCGCAGGCCTGCTCCAGCGCCTGCAGCAGTCCCATCAGCGCCTCGGTCAGGTGGTCGGGAATGATCTCGCAGGCCGGCAACGACTCGCCCAGCTTCAGCTGGATCGGCGAACCATGAAAGCGGCGGTCGAAGCGCAGAAAGTCGCAGATCGCCTTGATCTGCTCGTTGATGTCCACGATCTCGGGCGCGTTACGGCGGGCGCTGGCGAAGTGCGTGATGCGCCGCGTCATGCCGGCGACGCGGGCCGTCTGCTCCACGATCATGGCGGGGTACTCGGGCTTCACCTCGCCCCCGGTCTGGGTGGCATGGGCGATCTCCTCCGCCAAGCCGGAGATGATGGCCAGCGGGTTGCCCACGTTGTGCGAGATGTTGGCCGCCATGGCGCCCATGGTCGCCATCTTGTCGCGGTGCCATTCCTGCTCGCGCAGGGCCGCCTGCTCGCGCGCCCGCGCCTCGCGGTCGATGAACTGCTGGCCGCGGCGCACCAGGAACAGCAGCGCCAAGTAGGTGAGCACCAGCATGCCGTAGATCGTCATCAGGAAGCGGTCGGACGATCGCTGCACCGCGCGCACGTTGTTGGCCGAGCCCTGCTGCATGCGCGTCTGGTTGCGGGCAATGGTGGCGCCGCCGCGGGCCGACGAGGACTCCAGTTGCTGCAGCAGCGGCGTCACGTCCGAATAGATCTCGAACACGCCGACCACGCCCTGGTCGCCCATGACCACGGGCACGTAGCTCTGGATCAGGTCGCGGTCCTTCACCACGTCGTCGAACACGCTCAGCTGGTTGCGGTGGACCAGCTCGCTGGCGCTGTGGCCGCGGGCCGCCGCGCGCCAGCCGCCGTTGTCCGACTTGTCCTCGCCGATCATCTCGGGAGCGGAGGAATAGACGGTCAGGCCGCGCAGGTCGTAGACCTTGATCTTGAAGACGCTGCTGCCCCGCATCAAGTCGCGCACCGGCGCGTCCAGCCCCTGGAAGGCGGGCAGCATGCGCACCTTGGCGCCCACCCGCGCGATGCAGGCCAGCTCCTGCGCATGCGCATTCTTCGCCTTGGGATCGCGCGGATGGCAGGAAGTCAGCGGCACCGACTGTGCCTGCTCCACCAGCGGCGCGAAGCGGGTGGGCCACAGGGCATTGGCGAACAGGCGGGCCAGGCTGGCCTGGCCGGAGTCGTACACCGAGACGACCGTCGCGCGTGACGTTTCCTTCTGCTGGCGCAGCAGGTCGGATTGCACCTCGGCGAAGAAGGCGGTCTGGTCGCGCTCCACGCCCGCGAAGTAGTTGATTTCGCCGACCTGCAGCAGGTAAAGGGCCCCGGCCAGCACGGCAAACGCGACCAGGCTCGTGAGCGTGAAGTAGCGGGTGAGCTGGAAGGCCGGCGGAGATACCACAGCCGCAGTTTATTCCAGCAGGTTACAAATCCTCCGTAATGCGGAGGAAAACCGGGCGCGAACCTGATAGAGCCGTCAGCTTTCAGGAATTTTGCCCGGCCCAGTTAGGGCCTTGCGCGCCATTCCGGCCGGTAGTGCGGCCGCCCGTTCCCAGTCGCCGCTGGCAAACCACGGGTCACCGGCCAGCCAAGCGCGCAGCATCGGCAGGGCGTCGAGGCCCCAGAACAGCTTGCCATCGGCCTCGAAGGTCGGGACTCCGAACAGGCCCCGCGCGAGCGCAGCGTCGGTATTGGCCTTCAGCTCGGCCTTGACGACATCGCTTGCCGGATCCCGCTGCGGCGCCAGTTGTGTGCGCAACTGTTCCAGCCGCTGCCGGTCGGCGGCGTCGGCACCGCCCCGCCACGCGTGCCGGAACACCGTCTCGGCGACGTAGCGGTTGATCGTTCCCGCCTGGCCGCAAGCCAGCGCCAGGCGCAGCAGGCCCAGCGGGTTGAAGGGATGCGCCGCCGGCAACTGCAAGGGGATGCCGTGCGCCTGCGCCAGCCACAGCACCTGCCGGTAAGTCCAGTCGCGCTTGGGCGCGATTTCGGCCGGCCCGAGCTGGCCGTGATGCCCGAGGAAGGCGGCAAACAACACCGGCCGGTACTCCACCTCGTAGCTCAAGCCCGCCAGCGCCTGCGGCAGGTGCTCGAAGGCGAGATAGGCGTACGGCGAGATGAAGTCGAGGAAGAAGGTGATGCGCTTCATTCGGGACCTGTCCTTTGCACCAGCAGCCGCCACAGCGCGCGGCGGGCGTCGTCGTCCATGCCGCCCCAGTCCGCGATTTCGTCCAGCGTGCGATAGCAGCCGGCGCACAGCCCGGTCTCGGCGTCCATGCGGCAGACCGAGATGCACGGCGAGGGCACGGGCTCGTCCTGGGTCAGTTCGGCCGCGCGATCGCGCAGGAGCTGGATCGCGCCCAGTCCCATCAGGCGGGCGCCTGCACCACGTCGGCCACCGGCGCGCCGGTGAGCGCCTGCAAGTCCTGCGGCCGCAGCTTGAAGACGCCATGCGGATGCCCCGCGGCGGCCCAGATCTCCTCGAAGCGGAACAGCTCGCGATCGATCAGCGTCACCGGCGGCTGCGCATGCGCGAGCGGCGACACGCCGCCGATGGAGAAGCCGGTCGTGGCTTTCACGAACTCGGCGTCGGCGCGACCGGTCTTGCCGACCAGGGCATCGACCTTCTTCTCGTCGACGCGCCGGTCGCCGGAGGCGATCACCAGCACCGCGGCATCGTCGGACTGGCGCCGGAAGATGATGCTCTTGGCGATCTGCCCGACACCGATGCCAAGCGCATCGGCCGCCTGCTGCGCAGTGCGCGCAGCCGCATCGAGCATGACGGGCAGGTGCGGATGCCCGGCTTCCTGCAGGGCGCGGGCGACGCGCTGCACGCCTTCGGGCAACTCGGTGAGTTCGGCGCCGCACATGGTCACGCGCTCCGCTTGTTCAGGATCGCCGTGGCCGCGCGCGAATTCGGCTTGCGGCCCAGGAAGTCGCTGATCGCCTTGCCGGCGTCGACCAGCTTGTCGAGGTCGATGCCGGTCTCGATGTCCATGCCGCGCAGCAGGTAGACCAGGTCTTCGGTCGCGACGTTGCCGGTCGCGCCCTTGGCGTAGGGACAGCCGCCCAGGCCCGCGACCGAGGCATCGAATTGCCAGATGCCCAGCTCCAGGCAGGCCAGCGTGTTGACCAGCGCCTGGCCGTAGGTGTCGTGGAAGTGGCCGGAGACCTCGTCGATGGCGTAGTGCTGCAGCGCCGCCTCCATGGCCGCCTGTACCTTGCGGGGCGTGCCCACGCCGATGGTGTCCGCGACGCCGCAGTGCTGCACGCCGATCTCCTTCATCATGCGCGCCACGCGGCCCACGCTCTCGGGCGAGACCTCGCCCTCGTACGGGCAGCCCACCGCCACCGACACGGCGCCACGCACGTGGATACCGTGCTCGCGCGCGGCGCGCACCACGGGCGCGAAGCGTTCGATGCTTTCCGCGATCGAGCAGTTGATGTTGCGCTGGCTGAAGGCCTCGCTGGCCGCGCCGAACACCACGATCTCGTCCGGCTTCGAAGCGAGCGCGGCCTCCAGGCCCTTCATGTTCGGCGTCAGCACCGAATAGCGCACCCCGGGCTGCCGGGCGATGCCCGTCATCACTTCGGCGTTGTCGGCCATCTGCGGCACCCACTTCGGCGAGACGAAGCTGGTGACCTCGATTTCTTTCAGGCCGGCCTCCTGCAGGCCATGGACGAGGGCTATCTTGACCGCCGCGGGCACCGGCTCCTGCTCGTTCTGCAGGCCGTCGCGCGGGCCCACGTCGACGAGCTTGACCTTGCTGGGGATGGGCATGGCTTAGTCCTGATTCAGCGGACTAGTATCCCTTCTTCCGGTCGACCACGCCGGCAACGGGTTCTCCGCGTTCCAGCGCGCGGATCTTGCCCGCGATCTGCGCGATGCTTTCGTCGCGCAAGGTGCGGGCGGAGGTGTGCGGCGTCACCACGATCTTCGGGTGCCGCCAGAACGGATGCTCCGCCGGCAGCGGCTCGGTGCGGAAGACGTCGAGGGCAGCGCCGGCGAGATGGCCGCTGTCCAGCAAGGCGATCAGGTCGGCATCCACCAGGTGCGCGCCGCGGGCGACGTTGATCACGTAGCCGCCCGGGCGCAAGCGGCCCAGCGTGCGCCGGTCCAGGATGTTCTCGGTCTCCGGCGTCAGCGGCAACAGGTTGACCAGCACGCGCGTGCCCGCGAGGAAGTCGTCGAACTGTCCGGAGCCGGCAAAGCATTCGACGCCGGCGACCGCGTGCGCACTGCGACTCCAGCCTCGCACCGGGAACTCGAAGGCCGCCAAGGCCTGCGCGACCCGCCGCCCGAGCACGCCGAGCCCCAGCACCCCCACGGGGAAGTCGGCGCGCGAACGCGGCTTGCGGAAGGTCCACTTGCCTTGCGCCACATCGCGCTCGTAGCCGTCGAGCTCACGGAAGTGGCGGATCACCGCATGGCAGGCGAACTCCGCCATCTGCACCGACATCCCCGCGTCGTCCAGCCGCACGACCAGCGCATCTGGCGGCAGCCGCAGCTTCATCAACGCGTCGACGCCGGCACCGATGTTGAACAGCGCCCGCAGCCCCTGCTGCTCATCGAGGAACTGCTGGGGCGGCGCCCACACCACCGCGTGGTCGGCCGGCGCCGCGCCGGGGCGCCACTCCTGCACGTCGGCCTCCGGCAGGGCGGCGCGCAAGCCGTCGAGCCAGCGCTGGATCTTGGTATCGGTACAGCAGACGGTGATGCGCATGGGGCGCATTGTGGGGGAGCCTCGCTTGCGCTGGCTGGCGCGGGGTGCCAAGCTGGCGCGCCCGCAGTACCCCACACAAGGAGACAACAAGATGAGAACAAGCGTGTTCCGCGGCCTGGCCGTGGCCTTGATCGGCCTGCTGCTGGCCGCCTGCCAGGCTTTGGCCGCCGATTTTCCAGCGCCGAAGCAGGGTACCTGGGTCGTGCGCGACTTCAAGTTTCACACCGGGCAGGTGCTGCCGGAATTGAAGCTCGCCTACAGCACGGTCGGCGAACCCACGGGTGAGCCCGTCCTCGTGCTGCACGGAACCACCGGCTCGGCGAACTCCATGCTCACGCCCGGTTTCGCGGGCGAGCTGTTCGGGCCCGGGCAGCCGCTCGATGCCACGAAGTACTACGTGATCCTCACCGACGCGATCGGCACCGGTCGTTCGAGCAAGCCTTCGGATGGCCTGCGAATGAATTTCCCCAAATACAACTACGACGACATGGTGGACGCGCAGTACCGCCTGGTGACCGAGCACCTGGGCATCAAGCACCTGCGGGTGGTGATGGGCAACTCCATGGGCGGCATGCAGACCTGGATCTGGGCCCAGAAGTACCCCGGCATGATGGACGTGGCCGTGCCCATGGCCTCGCTGCCGACGCAGATGTCGGGCCGCAACTGGATGATGCGCCGCCTGCTGACCGAATCGATCCGCCGCGACCCGGCCTGGAACAACGGCAACTACACGCAGCAACCGCCCGGTTTCCAGCTGGCCACGGTGTTCTTCGCCACGGCCACGAGCGGCGGCAATCACTCGTACATGAAGCAGGGGCCCACGCGCGAGAAGGCGGACGCGGCGCTCGAGGCGCGCCTGAAGCCCGGCGCGCTGAATGGCGACGCCAACGACCAATTGCTGCAATGGGAATCGTCGGCCGACTACAACCCCGCGCCCGGGCTGGAGAAGATCACGGCGACGCTGCTGGCGATCAACTCCGCCGACGACGAACGCAACCCGGTGGAACTGGGCGTGCTGGACCGCGAGATCAAGCGCGTGAAGAACGGGCGCGCCTACATCATCCCGGCCAGCGACCAGACGCTGGGACACGCGACGACGGGCAATGCGCGGTTCTTCAAGGAGCAGCTGGATGCGGTGTTGAAGACGGCGCCGCGTAGGGGGATGTAGCGGCGCAGCGCTGGGGTGCCCTGCGGGCAGCCCAGCCTACAGATGCCACCACCTCATCGAAGTCGGTAGGCTGGGCTGCGCGCCAGCGCACCCCAGCTCCCCTCACGCCGCCAGCTTCAACAACTCCGCCCCTTCCGCCACCTGGTCCCCCGGCGCGTACAACAACTCCGCCACAGTGCCGTCGACCGGCGCCGCGATCGTGTGCTCCATCTTCATCGCTTCGAGCACGGCCAGCGGCTGACCCTTGCGGACCTTGTCGCCGGCTTGCACCGCGAAGGACACCACCTTGCCCGGCATGGGCGCGGTGAGCCGTCCGACTTCCGCTGCACCTTCGCCCGCATGCGCCAGCAGGTCGATGCTCACGATCGGCGCGGCGCCGGCATCCGTGAACACGTGGTCGGTCTCGCCCTGCGTGTACACCGTGGCGCGAGTGCGCTGCGCGCCGTAGTGCACCTCGATGCCCTCTTCGGTCGCCCGAAAGGACAGCGGCGCGGATTGGCCATTCACCGCCAGCACCAATCCGCCATCGTGCAGCGTCGTGAGCTGCGCCTTCGCATGCGTGCCGCCGAAATCGAACTCCAGCCGACGACTCGCCGCGCCATGCGAACGCCAGCCATCGCGCCGGCTGAAGGGATCACTGCCGGCGAGCTGCGCCTCGTCGATCAGCGTCTTGGCAACGACGCAGGCAGCGGCCAGTTCCAGCGACAGCGGCTGCTGCTGGAACAGCACCGCCGCCTCCCGCTGGATCAAGGCGGTGTCGAGATCGGCCTGCGCAAACGAGCGGCTGCGCACCACGTGACGCAGGAACTGCACGTTGGTCGCGAGGCCGACGATGTGGGTGGCCGCCAGCGCCTCATCGAGCCGGGCCAGCGCCTCTTCCCGCGTGCTGCCGTGCACGATCAGCTTGGCGATCATGGAATCGTAGAACGGCGAGATCGCGTCGCCTGCGCGCACGCCATCGTCGATGCGGACGCTCGCCCGCCGGAAGGCGGCGGCCGGTGGCTTGCGGTACACGTGCAAGGTGCCCGTGGCCGGCAGGAAGTTGTTGTCCGGATTCTCTGCGCAGATGCGCGCCTCGATCGCGTGGCCGTCGATGCGCAGGTCCGCCTGCTGCAGCGGCAGCGGTTCGCCGGCCGCGACGCGCAGTTGCCACTCGACGAGATCGAGGCCGGTGATCGCTTCCGTCACCGGGTGCTCCACCTGCAGCCGCGTGTTCATCTCCATGAAGAAGAAGTCCAGCTCGGAACCGCGCTGCTCCACGATGAATTCCACGGTGCCGGCGCCGACGTAGTTCACCGCGCGCGCCGCGGCCACCGCGGCCTCTCCCATGCGACTGCGCATGGCTTCGCCCAGGCCCGGCGCGGGCGCCTCCTCCAGCACCTTCTGGTGGCGGCGCTGCACCGAGCAGTCGCGCTCGAACAGGTACACGTAATGCCCCTGCGTGTCGCCGAACACCTGGATCTCGATGTGCCGCGGCCGCGTCACGTATTTCTCCACCAGCACCGCGGCATCGCCGAAGCTGTTGCGCGCCTCGCGCTGGCACGAGGCCAGGGCCGCCGCGAAGTCCTCGGCGCGTTCCACTGCCCGCATGCCCTTGCCACCGCCGCCGGCGCTGGCCTTGATCAGCACGGGATAGCCGATGCGCGCGGCCTCGCGGGCCAGCAGCCCCGGGTCCTGGTCCGCGCCGTGGTAGCCGGGCACGAGCGGCACGCCGGCCTGCGCCATCAGCCGCTTGGATTGCGCCTTCAGGCCCATGGCCTGGATCGCCGCGGCGGGCGGACCGATGAACACGATGCCCGCTTGCGCGCAGGCGGCGGCGAAGCCCTCGTTCTCGCTCAGGAAGCCGTAGCCCGGATGGATCGCCTGCGCACCGGTGGCCCGGGCCGCCTCGATGATCCGCTCCCAGCGCAGGTAGCTGTCCTGCGGCGCGCTGCCGCCAATGGGCACGGCCTCGTCGCAGGCGTGCACGTGCTTGGCATCGGCATCGGCCTCGGAGTACACGGCCACCGTGCGGATCGCCATGCGCCTGGCCGTAGCAGCGACACGGCAGGCAATCTCCCCCCGGTTGGCAATCAGGATCTTGCGGAACATCAACCCAGCTCCCGCGGCAATGGCCGCCCCTTGAAGAATGCGCCCACGCCCTGCACCACCTTGCGCAGGAAGCGGGTCAGCACCACCAGCAGAATGACGGCCAGCACGATGCTCACCAGCAGCACGACGCCGAAGGCGAAGGGATGCGCCGCGGAGAGCCACAGCATGAAGACGACCAGGCCGTCTTCCCCCAGCGACACGGCCACATTGGAAAAAGGTTCCGGCGAGGTGTTGACGGCGGCACGCGTGGTCATCTTGGCCGCGTGACTGGTGGCCGCGAGGCTGCCGCCCAGGATGGCCGCGATCCAGCCCATCGCCTGGCTGTCGGCACCGAGCGCGCCGGCCGCCAGCGCCGCGCCGGCCGGAATGCGGATCACGGTGTGCACCGCGTCCCAGACCGTGTCCACCAGCGGAATCTTGTCGGCGAAGAATTCGGCGAACAGCATGAAACCGCTGGCGATCAGCACGCCGGGATGCTGCAGGATGTGCAGGCCCGGAGGCAGGGGCACCCATCCGAGCCAGCCCGCGAGGCCGGTCAGAAAGACCGCGGCATAGAGCCGAAAGCCGCTCGCCCAGCCGAGCGCCGCGGCCAGCGCCAGCAGGTGCGGTGTATCCAGGACGTGGCCCAGGGCGTCCACTTCAGCTCCCGGAGACCCACTGCGGTTTGCGCTTGGCCAGGAAGGCCTGGATGCCCTCGCGCCCCTCGTCGCTGGCTCGGATGTCCGCGATGCCCTCCACCGTGCGCCGCACCAGGCCAGCGCCGATCTCGTGGCCCGCCACATCGTGCAGCAGACTCTTGCAGGCCTTCAGTGCCTGCGGCCCGGCGTTGACCAGCGACTGCGCGATCTCGCCCAGCCTGGCATCGAGTGCGTCGGCCGGCACGGCCTCATGCACCAGGCCCATGCGCAGTGCCGCGGCGGCATCGAAGCGCTCGGCGGTGAGAAACCAGCGATGCGCCGCGCGCGCGCCGATCGCGCGGATCACGTAGGGACTGATGGTGGCCGGGATCAGCCCCAGCCGCACTTCGCTCAGGCAGAACTGCGCGCTGTCCGCGGCCACCGCCATGTCGCAGACGGCCACCAGCCCCACGCCGCCCGCGTAGGTGTCGCCGTGCACGCGCGCGATCGTCGGCTTGGGACAGCGGTAGATCACCTCGAGCAGGCGGGCCAGCCGGGACGCGTCCTCGATGTTCTCCTCGCGCGTGTACTCCGCCATGCGTTTCATCCAGTTCAGGTCGGCGCCGGCGCAGAAGGCGGGGCCGGCACCGGCGAGCACGACGCAGCGCACCTCGTCGCGCTTGGCGAGTTCGAGGAACACCGCGGTGAGTTCGGCGATGACCTCGTCGTTGAAGGCGTTGCGCACGTCGGGGCGGTTGAGGGTGACCGTCTCCACGCCGCGA
The DNA here is from genome assembly GCF_028291745.1 of Ramlibacter sp. GTDB lineage: Bacteria > Pseudomonadota > Gammaproteobacteria > Burkholderiales > Burkholderiaceae_C > Ramlibacter. The sequence continues at coordinate 26,724 of NZ_JAQGNQ010000093.1, forward strand.
TCGAATTGCAGGGCAAGGTGTTTCATGTTCGTCCTTTCGCTGGATGCGTGATGCGGCCGGTGCCTCAGTGGCGCCACGTGCGCAGTCCGCGCACCTGCTCGAAGGCGTCGAAGTCGCGGCCGCGATGCAGCAGGGTGTACCCGTTTTCTATGCAGAAGCTGGCGATCAGGACGTCCATGCCACTGCGGAGCGTGAAGCCCGCCGCCCGCAACGCGCGGTAGTGCTGGGCAGCCTCGATCGCCATTCCCGCGCCGCCCGCCGTCTCCACGTCCAGGGCTCCCATCAGCAGGCGGGCCTGCCGGAACTCGCGCTCGTGGCGGAACCCGCGCAGCACTTCGTACAGGACGAGGTCCGGCACCACGATGCGTACCTCGCCCTCGTCGAGCAGGCGGTGCAGCGTGCGGCTTTGCGGCGTCGCCGCGCCACCGAAGAAATCGATCCAGACGCCCGAGTCAACGACCAGCACGGCGTCGCCTTCCCCCCGGCTCCTGCGCTTCGGCGCGGGTGGCAATGGCGGGCGCCGCCCAGTCGGAGCGCTCGCCGCCTTCCCACTTCAGCCGGCCTTCCCACTTCAGGATCTCGCGACAGGCAGCCTGGCGCGCCAGCAGGCGCAGCCCGGCCTCGACGGCTTCCTTCTTGGTCTGGTACGGGCCCGCCTTCATGGCTTCGGCCAGCAGGCCGTCGTCGATGTCGATGTTGGTGCGCATGATGTGTACCACTCCTGCTTTCCATACACATTCTGCACCTCACATCCGGAACACGCCAAATTTCGTCTCCCCGATGGTCGCGTTCATCGCGGCGGACAGGCCGAGCGCCAGCACGCGGCGGGTGTCCGCCGGATCGATCACGCCATCGTCCCACAGGCGCGCGCTGGCGTAATAGGGATGCGACTGGTGCGCGAACTGCTCCAGCAGCGGCTGCTTGAAGGCCGCCTCTTCCTCGGCGCTCCACTGGCCGCCGCGCGCCTCGATGCCGTCGCGCCTGACGGTGGCCAGCACGCTGGCCGCCTGCTCGCCGCCCATGACGGCAATGCGGGCGTTCGGCCACATCCACAGAAAGCGCGGCGAATAGGCGCGGCCGCACATGCCGTAGTTGCCGGCGCCGTAGCTGCCGCCGATGATCACGGTGAACTTGGGCACGCTGGCCGTCGCCACCGCCGTCACCATCTTGGCGCCGTGGCGGGCGATGCCTTCAGCCTCGTACTTGCGGCCCACCATGAAGCCGGTGATGTTCTGCAGGAACACCAGCGGCACCTTGCGCTGGCAGCACAGTTCGATGAAGTGCGCGCCCTTCTGCGCCGATTCGGAAAACAGGATGCCGTTGTTGGCGACGATGCCCACCGGCATGCCTTCGATGTGGGCGAAGCCGCACACCAGCGTCGCGCCGTAGCGCGCCTTGAATTCGTGGAAGTCCGAGCCGTCGACGATGCGGGCGATGATCTCGCGCACGTCGAAGGGCTTGCGCGTATCGGTCGGAATGACGCCGTACAGCTCCTTGCCGTCGTACCTGGGCGGCTCGGGCTGGCGCAGTTCCAGCGGCGGCACCTTGGGCTTGTTCAGCGTCGCCACGGCGCGCCGGGCGAGCGCCAGCGCATGCGCGTCGTTCATGGCCAGGTGGTCGGCCACGCCGGAGAGCCGCGTGTGCACGTCGCCGCCGCCCAGGTCCTCCGCGCTCACCACCTCGCCGGTGGCGGCCTTCACCAGCGGTGGTCCGCCCAGGAAGATGGTGCCCTGCTCCTTGACGATGATGGTCTCGTCGCTCATCGCCGGCACGTAGGCGCCGCCGGCCGTGCACGATCCCATCACGACCGCGATCTGCGCGATGCCCTGCGCCGAGAGGTTGGCCTGGTTGTAGAAGATGCGGCCGAAGTGGTCGCGGTCGGGGAACACCTCGTCCTGGTTCGGCAGGTTGGCGCCGCCTGAGTCCACCAGGTAGATGCAGGGCAGGCGGTTCTGCGCGGCGATCTCCTGCGCCCGCAGGTGCTTCTTGACGGTGAGCGGATAGTAGGTGCCGCCCTTCACCGTGGCGTCGTTGCAGACGATCATGCAATCGATGCCGCTGACACGGCCGATGCCGGCGATCATGCCGGCGCAAGGCGCGTCCATGGTGCCGTCCTTGCCCAGGTACATGCCGTGCGCGGCCAGGGGCGCGATCTCCAGGAAGGGCGTGCCGGGGTCCAGCAGCATCTGCACGCGCTCGCGCGGTGGCAGCTTGCCGCGTGCCTCGTGCTTCTTGCGCGCCGCCTCGCCGCCACCGGCCGCATGCAGCGCCACCTGCGCATTCAGATCGGCCACCAGCGCCTGCATGGCAGCGGCATTCGACTGGAAGTCCGCGGAACGGGGATTGAGCTGGGTCTCCAGGGCAGGCATGTCTCGGTCTTGGTAGGGGGGTGAGTCGCTCCCGAAGATAGCGCCATCCCGCCCAGCTTGGGGCAGAGCAAGCGCATCGGCGGGGCGGCAAGTTGCCCATCGTGCCACTCTCCGCACCGCCTGCGCGCATGCGCTCCATTCCGGTGCCGGTTGCGCAGCGACGCGCCCCCCAAGCGCCACCAAGCCGCCCTTTGCCTGGGCACGCGGCTTGCACTCAGCCCTGGAACCGGGCGCGGCGTCCGCGGGCTTGCCGCGACCGGCCCTCCCCGCAACCCACTCCAGGAGAACGCCCGTGGCCTACCTTGTCCCCTCCGAATTCGTCACCAAGATGGTCGACGCCGGGGAATCCAAGATCTTCATGGCGCCGCGCGACACGCTGATCCGCGCGTACATGGCCGGTGCGATCCTCGCGCTGGCGGCGGTCTTTGCGGTGAGCATCAACGTGCAGACGGGCCAACCCATCGTCGGCGCCATCCTGTTCCCGGTGGGCTTCTGCATGCTTTACCTGCTGGGCTTCGACCTGCTCACCGGCGTGTTCGTGCTCACTCCCCTCGCGTGGATCGACAAGCGTCCCGGCGTCACCTGGCAGGGCGTGCTGAAGAACTGGGGGCTCGTCTTCGTGGGCAACTTCGCGGGCGCCTTCACCGTCGCCGCCCTGATGGCGATCGTCTTCACCTTCGGCTTCTCCACGGAACCCAATGCAGTGGGCAAGGCGATCGGCGTGATCGGCGAGAACCGCACGCTGGGCTATGCGAAGTACGGCGCGGCCGGCATGCTGACGCTGTTCGTGCGCGGCATGCTGTGCAACTGGATGGTGTCCACCGGCGTGGTGGGCGCGATGATCTCCACCACCGTCAGCGGCAAGGTGATCGCGATGTGGATGCCGATCATGCTGTTCTTCTACATGACCTTCGAACATTCGGTGGTCAACATGTTCCTGTTTCCCTCGGGCCTGATGCTGGGCGGCCACTTCTCGATTCTCGACTACATGATCTGGAACGAGATCCCCACGGTGCTGGGCAACCTGATCGGCGGCTTGTCCTTCACCGGCCTGACGCTCTATGCCACGCACCTGAAGACCGCGCCGCGCCGCGTCGCCGCCTGAGATGCCGTGAACGAATCGCTCACGCCCGCGCGTCGATTCATTCACAGCGTGTTGTGCCGCTGAAGGTCGCCGCCGGCCAGTACTCCGCAGCCGGCCGCAAGCCGGCCAACCAGGACTTCCACGGCCTGGCCGTTCCGCGCGAGCCGCTGCTGGCGACCAAGGGCGTGGCCATCGCGCTGGCCGACGGCATCAGCAGCAGCGCCTCGGGCCGGCAGGCCAGCGCCGCGGCGGTGCACGGCTTCCTCGCCGACTACTACTGCACCTCGGAAACGTGGTCGGTGAAGAAGTCGGTCGAGCGCGTGCTGGCGGCCATCAACTCGTGGCTGTTCGCGCAGACGCAGCAGGGCCAGGGCCGCTACGACAAGGACCGCGGGTGGGTCTGCACCTTCAGCGCCATCGTCGTCAAGGGACGCACGGCGCACCTGTTCCACGTCGGCGATGCGCGCATCTGGCAGGTGCAGGGACAGGCCCTCGAGCCGCTCACGACGGAGCACCGGGTGCATGTGGGTGGCGGCCAGAGCCACCTCGGGCGGGCGCTGGGCGTCGCGCCCCACCTGGAGATCGATTACCGCAGCGTGCCGCTGGCGCCGGGCGACACCTTCGTGCTGGCCACCGACGGCGTGCACGAGCACGTGCCCCATGGCGCCATCCTCGCCGCGCTGACCACGCACGACAACGACCTGGATGCTGCGGCCCGCGCGATCGCCGACCAGGCGCTGCATCGCGGCAGCGAGGACAACCTCACGGTGCAGGTGTTGCGCATCGAGGCCTTGCCGCAGCCCGAGGCCGGCGAGCTGCACGACGCGGCTGCCGCGCTGCCGCTGCCGCCGCTGCTGGCGCCGCGCATGGAGTTCGACGGCTGGACCATCGTGCGTGAGCTGCATGCCAGCAGCCGCAGCCACATCCACCTGGCGGTGGACCTGGCCACGCAGCAGATCGCCGTGCTGAAGACGCCTTCGATAGCTCTGGCCGACGATCCGGCCTACCGCGAACGCTTCCTGCTGGAGGAATGGGTGGCGCGGCGCATCGACAGCCCGCACGTGGTGCGTGCCGTCGCCACAGGCCGGCCCCGCCGCGCGCTCTACCTCGCGCTGGAGTACATCGAGGGCCGCACCTTGCGCCAGTGGATGGTGGACCATCCGCGGCCCCCGCTCGATGCGGTGCGCGCCATCGTCGGGCAGGTCGCGCGCGGGCTGCGTGCATTGCACCGCATGGAGATGGTCCACCAGGACCTGCGGCCGGAGAACGTGATGATCGATGCCACCGGCACGGTGCGCATCATCGACCTGGGTGCGACCAGCGTCGCCGGCATCGTCGAGACCACCGGCCGCGGCGACCACCTGCTGGGCACGCCGCAGTACAGCGCGCCCGAATGCTTTCTGGGCGGCGGCGGCACGCCAGCGGCCGACCAGTTCGCGCTGGCGGTGATCGGCTACGAGATGCTCACCGGGCAGCTGCCTCATGGCGCGCAGCTGGCGCAATGCCGCACGCTGGCGCAGCAAAAGCGGGTGCGCTATCGAACGCTGCTGGCCGTGCGCCCCGAGCTGCCCTTGTGGATCGACGAGGCGCTGCGCAAGGCCGTGCAGCCGGAGCCGCAGCGCCGGCACGGCGACGTCGACGAGTTCGTCGCCAGCCTGCATCGGCCCGACTCGGCGCAGCCGGTGCGGCGCCGGCCGCCACTGGCGGCGCGCGATCCGGTGGCCTTCTGGCAAGGTGTGTCCTTGCTGCTGGCGATCGGCTGGCTGGCGATGTGGGGCCTGCGATCGGTGGGCGCGTGATGGCGCGGCCGGCGCTAGGATTGCGGCCACCCCACGGCCGGAGCCCGCGATGAACAAACCCCTGCGCACCCTGGCGCTGCTTGCCTCCCTGGTTCTTGCCGGCGCCGCGCAGGCGCAGGTGCCGCCGCAAGGCAACGCCGACCAGGAGAGCATGCTGGCCGCAGCCGACGCGCATGTCGCCGCCAACAAGCGCCTGGTGTACGACTTCTGGCGCGAGGTGTTCGAGGGCGGCCATCTCGAATTCGCCGACAAGTACCTGGCCGAGGGCTACATCCAGCACAACCCGAACGTGCCCACGGGCCGCGCCGCCTTCGTCACCTTCTTCGGCCGCTTCGTCAAGCCGAAGCCGGTGGCGGCCCGCATCAACGCGCCGCTGGTGGCCGTCGTGGGCGAAGGCGACATGGTGGTGCTGGCCTTCGCGCGCGAGAACCCCGACCCGAAGGACCCCACGCGCAAGTACGCGACGACGTGGTTCGACATGTTCCGCCTCGAAGGCGGGAAGATCGCGGAGCACTGGGATCCGGCGTTGAAACAGTAGGATGGGATGGGCGAAGCCCACACCACCATGCGCCCCCGGGGCAGGCATGGCGGCCGCACGGTGGGGTGCCCTGCGGGCACCCCACCCTACCTGGGCCGCTGGTTAACCCCCGTCACTGCCGCCCCGCCCAGCCCCTATCCTGCACTCCCGCCCACCGCCTCCGGAGACTGCCCGATGCTGCGCCGACTCTCGTCCACCCTGGTCCTCGCTGCCTGTGCCCTCGCTCCGCTTGCCTGGCCGGTGGCCGCGCGGGCCCAGGGCGAGCCGCTGAAGATCGGCTTCCTCACGGTGCGCACCGGCCCGCTGGCCGCGGGCGGACGGCAGATGGAACAGGGCATCCAGTTGCTGCTGAAGGAGCGCAACAACATGCTGGCGGGACGCAAGGTGGAACTGATCATCGCCGACACCGGCGGCAATCCCGCCGGCGCCAAGACCAAGACACAGGAACTGGTGGAGAAGGACAAGGTGGACGTGATCATCGGCCCGCTCGCCACCTTCGAGGCGATCGCCATCGACGACTACGTGCTCAATGCCAAGGTGCCGCTGATCACGCCCACCTCCGCGGCGCAGAACGACCTGGCGCAACAGAAGAAGAACGACTATGTGATCCACGCCGTCGGCACCGCGGCCCAGCCCACGCACGTGCTCGGGCAATACGCGGCGAAGAAGCTCGGGCTCAAGCGCGTGGCCCTGATCGCCGACGACTTCGCCTACGGTCACGAGGGCGCGGCCGGCTTCTTCAAGGCCTACGAGGACAACGGCGGCCGCGCCGTCCAGCGCCTGTGGCCGCCCTTGAACGTGCCCGACTACGGCAACTACATCGCGCAGATCAAGCCCGACGTCGACGGCGTGTATGCCGGCTTCGCGGGCACCAACGGCGTGCGCTTCCTGAAGCAATACAAGGAGTACCAGCTGAAACCGGTGGTGCTCGGCAACCCGACCGCCGTCGACGAGGGAATCCTCAAGCTGATGGGCGACGAGGCGCTGGGCGTCTACTCCGCGAGCTGGTATTCGGCGGCGCTGGAAACCCCCGACAACAAGCGTTTCGTGCAGGCGGTGCAGAACGAATACAAGGTCACGCCCGGCTTCTACACCGCGGGCACCTACACCGCCGGGCTGTGGCTCGAGGCCGCCTTGAAGACGGTCAATGGCCGCTTCGAGGACAAGCCCGCGTTCGTGCGGGCCTTGCACCAGGCGAAGCTCACCAGCGGACCGATGGGGCCGATCCACCTCGACGAGTATGGCAAGCCCGTGCTGAACATCTACGTGCGCAAGGTGGAGCGCAAGAACGGGCAACTGGTGAACACCATCGTCGAGACCTTCCCGGAGGTCACGCAGTTCTGGACCTATGCGCCCCGGGATTTCCTGGCGATGCCGCCCTATTCGCGCGACACGCCGGCGGCAACCCACCTGGAATGAGGCCGCGCTTCGTTCCCTGATCTGCCTCCGAGTTACCGGCCGTCGGGCTGTACGGCCGCCGGGCGTTGGACCCAGCGCGCGCACGGCAACGTACACTCGGCTCCCTCCAAAAGAAAGCCAACCCGAGTACACGCATGAACAAGACCGAGCTTGTCCAGGCCCTGGCCGCCGCCACCGACCAATCGCAGGCGGCCGCTGCCCGGTCCCTGGAAGCCTTCATCAAGATCGTCTCCGACGAGTTGTCGCGCGGCGGTGAAGTCGCCATCACCGGCTTCGGCGCCTTCAAGGCCGCGTCGCGCGCGGAGCGCGCCGGCCGCAACCCAAAGACCGGCGAGGCCATGACGATCGCCGCCTCGACCGCCGTGAAGTTCGTGCCGGGTGCGGCACTGAAGTCGGCGGTGAACACGGCGAAGGGCGAATAGCGCCAGGCGGCGGGGCAGCTGCCTCAGCCAAACGCCTCCAGCGTCTTCCCCCCCGCCTCCACCGGCTTCGCGTGGATGAGGATCACTGCCATCGTGCAGGGCTCGCTGCCGCGGTTCACCCAGTTGTGCACGGTGCCGCGCTGGACCATCACGTCGCCGGTCTTCAGGTGCACCTGCTCGCCCTCGTCGAGCTCCATGTCGATCTCGCCGGCCATGACGACGATGTAGTCGATCGAGTCGGTGCGGTGCACGCGCTTCTGCACGCCCGGCAGGAAGTGCAGGATGCGAAACACCGTGCCGTTCTCGATCATCGTGAAGCGGCCCGGGCGCGCAGCCGCGTCCGCCTGGCCGTCGTTGTCGGCCGGGGTGGTATCGGTCGTCCAGATGTTGCGCAGGAAGCCGTTGGGCCGGCCCTCGGTGAAATCGCTGCAGACCTCGTCGATCTTGACGATGGCCTTGCCCTCGGCATCGTGGCCGGTGATGACGCGGCGGACTTTGGGTGCTTCGTTCATGTTCATTGAATCCTGATCCTGGCGTCGCGAATCACGCCGCCCCACTTGTTGACTTCCGAACGGATGTAGGCCGCGAACTCCTCGGAGCCGGCGCCCCCGAGCTCGTAACCGAGGTCGTGCGCATCGGCCTGGAAGGCCGGCGAGGCCATCACGGCGGCGACGTCCGCCTGCAGCTTGCGCACCACGTTTCTGGGCGTGCCGGCGGGCACGAAGAGGCCGTTCCAGCCGGAAGCCTCCACGCCCGGCAGGCCCGCTTCGGCGAGCGTCGGCACATCGGGCAGGATGGGAATGCGGTGCGGACCGGCCACGCCCAGCGCCACCAGCTTGCCGGCCTTGATCAACTGCGCCACCACCACCGGCGCCAGGTAGCCGGTCTTGACGTGCCCCGCCAGCAGGTCGGGCAGTTCGGCCCCGATCGCCTTGTACGGGACCTCCTGCACCTTCAGGCCCTCGACCATGTTGAGCTTGGTGCCCACCAGCTGCGTGATCGAGCCGGTGCCGCCGGACGCGAAGGTCAGCGCCTGGGGCTGCGCCCTGGCGAGCGCCAGGTAGTCCTTCAAGGTCCGCACGTTGAGCGACGGCGTCACCACCATCACGAGCGGCGTCGCGGTCAGCAGCGTCACCGGCTGCAGCGCTTCGTTGAGTTTGCAACAAGCGTCGTTGACCAGCAGGTCGTTCAGCGAGTTGTTGATGTTGGCGTGGAACAGGGTGTAGCCGTCGGGCGCGGCCTTGGCGGCCTCGCGGGCGCCGATGGCACTGTTGGCGCCCGGGCGGTTCTCCACCACCACCGGCTGGCCCCAGCGCGTCTGCAACTGCTCGGCCAGCTTGCGCGCGAACACGTCGACCGCACTGCCCGGCCCGGCCGGCTCGATGATGCGCACCAGCTTGGCCGGATAGTCCTGCGCGGCCGCACCGAAGGGCAGTGCGAGCGCCAGCGCGGCCCCGCAGAAGAAGCGGGCAAGGTTCATGGCGTCTCCTTGTTCATCACGTCCTTCATGAAGCCGGCCAGCGCGTCGGCCAGCGTGTCCTCGTGCGGCGCCCAGTCGGAGAAGGGCAGCAGCGGCACGTCCTGGTCGGCGATGGGCAGGCGGAACAGCACGCTGCCAGGGATCGCTTCGGCGGCAGCCAGGCCGTTCGCCGAGGCATGCGTGTTGTCGTTGCCCGGCACGACGATGGTCGGCACGGCGATAGAGCGCATCGCCTCCTCGGTCATGCCCAGCACGGGCGCGCGTGGGCCGCGCAGGAAGATGTCGAGCCAGTGCTGCATCACGGCGATGTAACGCTGCGGGTCCATGGCCATCAGCCGCTCACGGGTGCGTGGATTGGCGGCGATACGCTCCTGGTACTGCTCGGTGGCACAGACCGCCGCCATGCCGCCTTCCTTGGCCGCCTGGATGAACTGGCCGTAGTACATGGTGGGCAGGCGGCCCGCGGCAAAGGCCCCGCCGGTGATGCGCATCAGCAGCAGCCCGCGCACGAGCTCGGGATGGCGCAGATAGGTGAGCATGGACAGCCGCGCGCCCGAGGAGGTGCCGCCGACGAAGGCCGGCAAGGCGTCCAGATGGCGCAGCAGCAGCACCAGGTCGTCGGCCCAGATCTCCTCCTCGCCGTCCTCGCCCTCGATCAGGACGTCGGAAGCACCGGTGTTGCGGCGGTCGTGCAGCAGCACGCGAAAGCCACGCGCCGCCAGCTTGCGGGCGAAGGAGCGGAATTCGTCGAAACCGCGCCGGCCGCCCGTGACCAGCGCAACCCAGGGCCCCTGCTCCCCGGCCACTTCGTAATGCAGCGCAACGCCGCGAATGGTATGAAAAGGCATGCGGCGGTTGTGCCAAAGCGCGGGCCCGCTGGCAAGGGAGACTACCCGGATGGTGAGCAGTTGCTCAATTAGCGACTGGCTGCCCTGGATCGGATGTCATTGCGGGCTTGACCCGCAATCCACGACGGCGCTTGTACAAGCGCTGCATGGATCCCGGGTCAAGCCCGGGATGACATCCATGGAAGCCCGGGGACGACATCCATGACGTCCAAAGTCAACCCCGCGCCGCGAACCACTCCAGCGCCGGCTGCGCGGCCATCTTCTGCGCCAGCGCCTGCCCATCCCAGCCGGCCGCGTCGCGCGCGGATGGATCCGCCCCGTGCTGCACCAGCAGGTCCATCAGCGCCGTGCGGCCGAACATCGCGGCCATGATGAAGGCGGTCTTGCCGTCGGCCATGCGGCCGTCGACGCGGGCGCCGCGTTCCAGCAGCAGGCGGCACATGGTCTCGTCGCCCTTGAACACGGCGCCGGCCAGCGGGGTCTGGCCGCGGTCGTTCTGCAGTTCCGGGTCGGCGCCGGCGGCCAGCAGTGCCCGCGCAAGCTCGAGGCGCCCGTGGTACGCGGCCAGCATCAGCAGGCTGTCGCCCTTCTCGTTGCGCAGGTTGGGCGGCAGCCCCTGCCGCAGGAAGGAGGCGATCGCCTCCACATGGCCGCTGCGGGTCCATTCGAAGATCTGGCGCACTTGGCGCAGGTCCTCGTCGTCGAGGGTCGGGAGTTGCGGGTCGTCGGTCATGGATTCATTGCGGAGGAAGGCGCCTGCAGCACGAACACGTTCCACGATCCGGGCTTCAGCCGCGCGCGCAGGCCGCCGTCGCCGGCGCGCACTTCGCGGTGCGGCCGCGGCGCCACGGTGTCGGGCGCGTGGACGGTGTTGGCCGCGTTCATGTCCAGGTGGAACAGCTCGTGGGCGTCTATCAATTGCTGGCGCGGATCCATGCCGCGCAGTTCCACCTGCAGCTCCTGCGCCTCGCTGAGGTGGCGGTTCAAGGCGAAGATCGCGGTGCGGCCGCTGGCCGGGTCGTGCGTGGCACTGGCGACCAGGTAGGCCATCTCCGGATGGAGCACGCCGTAGCGCGTGGGCGAGTCGATCACCGGCCGCAGCACCTGGCCGCGGGCATGGCGCGCGGCCAGCGCGAACGGATGGAAGATGGTCTGCCGCCAGGCCGGTCCGCCGGGCTCGGTACGGATCGCGCCGATGGCGTTCACCAGTTGCGCGAGGCAGGCGACCCGCACGCGGTCCGCATTGTTCATCAGCACCGAGAGCGCGCCGCCCGCGGCCAGCGCATCCTCGAAGTTGTAGACCTCCTCGATCAACCGCGGCGTCCGCGGCCATCCCGGCTGGTGCGCATGCGCGCCATGGCGGGCCTTGTACCAGATGTTCCACTCGTCCACCGCCAGCATGATGCGCTTGCGCGAATGGCGGCGCGCCGCCACCGCATCGGCGATCGCCGCCACCTCGCGGATGTGCATGTCCATGCGGTCGATGTTGCCCAGGAACTCCCAGGTGTCGGCATGCGGGTTCTCGAAGTAGGCATGCACCGAAAGCAGGTCGACGTCGTCGAAGCATTGCTCCAGCACCTCGTACTCCCAGGCGCCGAAGGTGGGCAGGTCACGATTGGACGAACCGCAGGCGGTGAGCTGCAGGTGCGGCGAGACGCGGCGCAGCAGCTGCGCGGTGTCGCGCGCCAGCCGCCCGTATTCGGCCGCGGTTTTCTGGCCGATCTGCCAGGGCGCATCCATCTCGTTGCCCAGGCACCAGGAGCGCACGCCGTGCGGTGCCTCGCTGCCATGGCGGCGACGCTGGTCGGAGAGCGCGGTGCCGCCCGGGTGGTTGCAGTACTCGATCAAGCCCCGCGCGTCGTCCGCGCCGCGCGTGCCGAGGTTGACCGCCATCATCGGCTCGACGCTCGCGGCGCGGCACCAGGCGATGAATTCGTCGGTGCCGAACTGGTTGCTCTCGGTGGAGTGCCAGGCCAGGTCCAGCCGCACGGGACGTTGCGCGCGCGGGCCGACGCCGTCCTCCCAGCGGTAGCCGGAAAGAAAGTTGCCGCCGGGGTAGCGCACGATGGTGGCACCCAGCTCGCGCGTGAGGGCCAGCACGTCGCGCCGCAGCCCCTGCGCGTCGGCATCCGGATGGCCCGGCTCGTACAGGCCGGTGTAGACGCAGCGTCCCAGGTGTTCCACGAAGGCGCCGAAGATGCGGCGGTCCAGCTCGCCGATCACGAAGTCGCGGTCCAGCGTCAGGCGCGTGCGGATCATGCGTGGCGCAGCGGGCTCAGTTCCATTCGGGGCGCAGCGTGAAGCGCGCGCTCAGGGTCTCGCCGGGGGCCAGGCGCGCTCCGCCCAGCGGCTCGCGTCCGTACTGCGGCAGCAGGTTCAGCCAGTCGGTGCACTGGCTCACCGGCTCGGCGCAGAAGGACTCGACGCCGCGCGGGCAGTACAGCACGAAGTAATCCAGCGGCGGCTGCGCCTGAAGCGTCAGCACGCGCGCGGGGCCGTGCAGGTCGGCCGGCCACTCGACCCGCGCCGAGTGCTCCCAGCCCACGAAGTTGTTGTCCAGGTCGAGGTTGGAAAGCTCTACGCCGGAGCGCAGTGCATCGACCGGGCCGCCCTCCTGCAGGTCCAGCGGCATCGCTTCCGCATCGCCGCGCCACATGGCACGGGAACGGCTGGTGAGATAGGTGCCGCGGTGGTGCGGGAAGTAGGGATGGTGGCCGATGCCGGCGGGCATCGCCACCGCGTCTTCGTTGCGGATGGAGATCGTCACCTCCAGGGCGCGTTCGTCCAGCGTGAACTGCTGGCGCGCGGAAAAACTCCAGGGCCAGGCTTCGTTGGCCTGGAAGGCGAAGGACAGCTGCGCGTGCTTGGCGCTGGCCTCGGCCACCTGCCACGGCTGCAGCCAGCCGATGCCGTGCAAGGGATGCGGCGAATCCTCGCCCGGGTGGTTCGGCGGAAAACGGATCTCGCGCCCTTCGAAGCTGGCACGCCCGTTGCGAATCCGATTGCAAAAGGGCACCAGCGGAAAACTCGCCATCTCCAGCGGATTGCGCGTGACCAGGCCGGTGGCCGTGGCCGGGCGCAGCCAGTGCAGCGCGCGTCGCTGCCGGCCCTCCTGCCAGTGGCGCGAAAAGCTCGCGATCGAGCCGCCCACCTCGGGCGCCAGCACCAGCCGCAACTCGCCGGCAGCCAGGGTGACCAGCTGCTGCCGGGCTAGGGAATCAGGGGTCATCGTATGCGCTCGTCCTTGGTCGCCAGTCCGGTCAGTAGGCAAAGCTGCGATAGGTTTCCTCGCCCTGCATCAGCTGGTCGTCAGGCACCACGGGGTTGTAGCGCAGCAGCTTGCGGCCGGTCGGCGAGAGCGTCTCCCACGTGCTTTGCGGAATGCGGATGTTCACCTCCGGCCGGTAATACCAGCGCCGGCTGTAGCCGATCACCACCATGGGCCGCGGCGTGTCGGTGTTGTTGGGTGTGCCGCGGTGCACCGCACGCACGTCGCGGATCATCACGTCGCCCATGCGCATGGGCAGGCGATGCTGCGGGATCGCCCCCGATTCCAGGCCGGCCATGGCCTCCGGCTTGTTCATCCGGTGGGTGCCGTACGTGGTTTCGAACGGGCCGTTGTCCTCGCCCACGTCGCACAGCGCAAAGTTGACGGCAAGCTGGAAGGACGGCGTGTCGTTGCTGCCGGTTTCCGGGAACAGCGCCGGCGTGTCGGCGTGCCAGGGCTGGTATTCCGAGCCTTTCAAGGGCGTGTCGCTGGCCAGCTGGCACATCACGGGGTCGGGTCCCGCAACGCGTTCGACGACGGCGAGCAGGTCGCGATCCTCGTAGATCTCCGGGTCGGCCCACAGTCCCTGGAAGGGCAGCGTCACGTAGTAGCGCTGGCTGCCGCGGCTGGACGCCTGCTTCTCACGCGCGATCTGCGCCTGCAGCAGCGGCGGGAAGGCCTGCGCCCAGCGCTGCAGCTTTTCGCGCGGAATGTGGTCGCGCAGGATCACCAGGCTGTCGCGGTTGAACTGGCTCGCGAAGGCATCGTGTTCGGCGGCGGAATAACGCATCGGAAATCGGGAGGTGATGGGGGTGGAGCTCCATGCTTCCACCCCCGGCCGGCCGGTGCAAGCTCAGCACCGGCGGCGCGCTCAGCCGGCCATCGTTCCGGCCAGGGTCTCCGCGTCGCGCAGGTGCTGGCGCAGCACCGGCAGCGTCTTGTCGATATAGGCCTGCAGGTCGCGGTCGGTCACGCTGCGGCGCCCCTGCTCGAAGGCGTTGATCGCCGCGCGGTGATCCTGCACGCCGGTCGTGCGCACGAACTCGCGATCGAGGCCTTGACCGGACAGGCCGGAGAGCGTGCTGACCTTCTGCTGCAGGCTGGGCGGCAGGCCGGGCGCGAGGCTATGGCCCTTGGCGCGCACGAGCGACATCAGTTCGCGGTTGTTGGCCGTGTGGTCGTCGACCAGCATCTGGGCATAGGCGCGCACATGGGTGTCGGAGGCGCGGCTTGCCGCTACCCGGCCGGCCTCGACTTCGTACATGCCGGCGCCGGCGGCCACGGCCACGAACTGCAGATCGGCGGCGGACAGCTGCATCGCCGACGGGCCGGCGGCCATGCTGGTGGTCTGGCTGGTCACCGCGACCGCAGGGGCCGTGCCCATGGCGGTCGGGTTGTGGTACATGCCGCAGCCAGCGAGCGCGAGCGCCGCGCAGGACACCAGGGCGAGGGAAAAGGCGCTGTGCCTGGTCTTGTTCATGACATCTCCTGAAAAACGGAACGCGATCGTGCAGCGAAGCAGGACGACGCCGACGTAGTGGAGCGCGGTTGTCCGATGTAGGACGCGACCGCCCAAGCGCTCGGCTTCGCGGTCGGCACGGCCGCGTGAGCCGCCCCTCTACGGCTCGCCAGCCTTTGCTGCTGACTGGCGTAGGACGAGGTCGATTTGCTTGTGCTTGGGCGCACGGTCGCGGATAGGCTCTCCAGAATGGCTCTCATGAAAACACTCGTCGTCTTCTCACACCTGCGCTGGAACTTCGTCTATCAACGTCCGCAGCATCTGCTGTCGCGGCTGGCGCACCGATGGCCCGTGATCTTCATCGAAGAACCCATGCCCGATTCGGACCAGGACCGGATCGAGCACATCGCCGCCGCGCCTGGCGTCGAAGTGTGGCGGCCGCACGTGCGGGGCGGCGCGCACGGGTTCCACCCCGATCACAAGGCCGTGATGCAGCGACTGGTGGCGCAGTCCCTCGCCGACCAGCGCATCCAGGATTACTGGATCTGGTTCTACACGCCCATGGCGCTCCCGATGGCCGCCAAGCTCGAGCCCGAGGGCATCATCTACGACAGCATGGATGAGCTGTCGCTGTTCCGCGGTGCGCCGCGCGAGCTGATCGACCAGGAGAACGCGCTGTTCAAGGCGGCCGACCTCGTCTTCACCGGCGGCCGCAGCCTCTACAACGCCAAGAAGACGCGCCATGCCAACGTGCACTGCTTTCCGAGCAGCGTCGACGCACTGCACTTCCGCCAGGGCACGCCGGACCATCCGCTGCAGCAGGCCATCGCGCATCCGCGCCTGGGCTACTGCGGCGTGATCGACGAGCGCATCGACCTGGAGCTGATCGCGGGCATCGCCGACCGGCGCCCCGACTGGCAGATCGTGATGGTCGGCCCGGTGGTGAAGATCGATCCGGCCCACTGCCCGCAGCGTCCCAACATCCACTGGCTGGGCCAGCAGGGCTACGACGATCTGCCGGCCTTCATCAACGGCTGGGACGTCTGCCTGCTGCCGTTCGCGCTGAACGAGTCGACCCGCTTCATCAGCCCCACCAAGACGCTCGAGTACATGGCGTGCGGGCGGCCCTGCGTCAGCACGGCGATCCGCGACGTGGTCGAGCCTTATGGACACGTCGTGCCGATCCACCCCGATGCCGACGGCTTCGTGGCGGCCGCCGAGTCCTTCCTGCAGCTCGACGCAGCAAGCAAGGCGCAGCATGACCGCCAGGTCGCGGACATCATCGCCCGCACCTCGTGGGACGCCACCGCCGCAGCGATGGCCGACCTGATCGCGCAGGCGCAGGCCCGCCGCGAGCAGGAGGAACTGCCGGTCGCCAACATCGCGGCCGAACTGGCACGGGCCTCCTCGGCCTCCTCGGCATCGGCGGCCCTCAGCGCCTGAAACCCATCCGGCCGGGTCGGCCGCTGGCCGATCCGGCCGACCCCAGAAGTACCGGAGACTCCCATGGACAAGATCAGCCAAGACCTCGAGCGCGCCGCCGCCTCCACCGTTCCCGGCCGTGCCGGATTCGATTACCTGATCGTCGGCGCCGGCTTTGCCGGCAGCGTGCTGGCGGAGCGCCTTGCGACCCAGATGAATCAGCGCGTGCTGATCGTCGACAAGCGCCCGCACATCGGCGGCAATGCCTACGACCGCTACGACGACCACGGCGTGCTCATCCACCCCTACGGCCCGCACATCTTCCACACCAACTCGGAAGACATCTTCGACTACCTCTCGCGCTTCACCGAGTGGCGGCCCTACCAGCACCGCGTGCTGGCCAGCGTCGACGGCCAGACGGTGCCGATGCCGATCAACCTCGACACGATCAACAAGCTGTACGGGCTGAACCTCACCTCCTTCGAGGTGGAGAAGTTCTTCGAGTCGGTCGCCGAGAAGAAGGACGAGATCAAGACTTCCGAGGACGTGGTGGTCAGCAAGGTCGGCCGCGAGCTCTACAACAAGTTCTTCCGCGGCTACACGCGCAAGCAGTGGGGGCTGGACCCGAGCGAGCTCGACGCCAGCGTGACCGCGCGCGTGCCCACCCGCACCAATCGCGACGACCGCTACTTCGCCGACAAGTTCCAGGCCATGCCCAGGCATGGCTACACGCGCATGTTCGAGAAGATGCTGAATCACCCGAACATCAAGGTGATGACCAACACCGACTATCGCGAGATCGTCGACGTGGTTCCGTGGAAGCACATGGTCTACACCGGGCCGATCGATGCCTTCTTCGACCACAAGTACGGCAAGCTGCCTTACCGCAGCCTGCGCTTCGAGCACGTGAACGTGGCGAAGGAGCAGTTCCAGGCGGTGGGCACCGTCAACTATCCCAACGACTACGGCTACACCCGCATCAGCGAGTTCAAGCACATCACCGGGCAGGAATGCGCCAGCACCTCGGTGGTGTACGAATACCCGTGCGCCGAAGGCGACCCGTACTACCCGGTGCCGCGGCCCGAGAACGCGCAGCTGTACAAGCAGTACGAAGCCGAAGCCGAGGCCACGCCCAACGTCACCTTCGTGGGCCGGCTGGCCACCTACCGCTACTACAACATGGACCAGGTGGTGGGCCAGGCGCTCGCCACCTTCAAGAGGCTGCACGCCGCGCACCAGGCGGCGGACCGGACCCTCGACGACGTCACGGCGCTGGCAGCGTCCGTGGCGGCCTGATGCGGATCGAGTTGTGGGCGGGTCCGGAATGCACGGTCAACCGGGTCGGCGACCGGTTCAAGGACCAGTTGCCGGCCAGCGGCTTCGCCCACCGCATCGACGATCTTGACCGGCTGGCCAGCCTGGGCGCCACGCGCCTGCGCTTCCCCCTGGTGTGGGAGCGCACGGAGCGCGAGCGCGGCAGCCTCGACTGGACCTGGAGCGACCCGCGCATCGCGCGGCTGCGCGAGCTGAATGTCCGTCCCATCGCCGGCCTGCTGCACCACGGCAGCGGCCCGGCCTGGACCGACCTGCTGGATCCGGCGTTCCCCGAATTGCTGGCCGAATACGCAGCGGCGGCGGCGCAGCGCTATCCCGACATCGACGCCTGGACGCCGGTCAACGAGCCGCTCACCACGGCGCGCTTCAGCGGGCTGTATGGCGTGTGGTACCCGCACCGGCGCGACGACGAGAGCTTCGTGCGCGCCTTGCTCAACGAGCTGCGCGGCACCCAGCTGGCGATGCGTGCGATCCGCAAGGTGAACCCGCGGGCGCAGCTGGTGCAGACCGAGGACCTCGGCTTCGCGACCAGCTCGCCGCGCCTGGCGTACCAGGCGGAGTTCGAGAACCTGCGCCGCTGGCTGTCGTTCGACCTGCTCACGGGCCGCGTCGATCGCCAGCACGGGATGTGGAAGTACCTGCGCAAGCACGGCGCTAGCGAGCAGGAGCTGCTGCAGTTCCAGCGCGATCCCTGTCCGCCCGACATCGTCGGCATCAACAGCTATCTCACCAGCGAGCGCCATCTCGACGAACGCGTGGAGCTCTATCCGCCGCACTACGTCGGCGGCAACGGCCGTGACGCCTACGCCGACGTGGAAGCGGTGCGCGTGTCCGGCGCCATCATCGGCAGCTTCGAGGCGCGGCTGCGCGAGACGAGCCAGCGCTATGGCCTGCCGGTGGCGATCACCGAGGTGCACCTGGGTTGCACGCGCGAGGAGCAGCTGCGCTGGCTGCACCAGGCCTGGCGCGCCGCCGAGAACGTGCGCATGGAGGGGCGCGACGTGCGCGCCGTCACCTGCTGGGCCGCCTTCGGCAGCTTCGACTGGACCAGCCTGGTCACGCGCGACGACGGCCACTACGAACCCGGCCTGTGGGATGTGCGCTCGGACCCGCCGCGCGAAACCGCGCTGGCCGGATTGGCCCGCCAGCTGGCGAACGGCCAGGCGCCGACCCATCCCGCGCTGGACAGCCCGGGCTGGTGGCAGCGCGATCATCGCATCAAGTTTCCGCCGACCGGCCGGCTGCAGGCGCTCCCCGCGCGCGGCCGGCCCCTGCTGATCACCGGGGCCACCGGCACGCTGGGACGCGCCTTCGCGCGCGTGTGCGAAGAGCGCGGCCTGCGCTATCACCTGCTGCACCGCGCCGACATGGACGTGGCCGATCCCGCTTCGGTGGAAGCGGCGCTGGAGCACTGGCAGCCCTGGGCCATCGTCAACACCGCCGGCTTCGTGCGGGTGGACGATGCCGAAGACGATGCCCGCCAATGGCGCGAGAACGTGACCGGGCCGCAGGTGCTGGCCCAGGCCTGCGCGCGCCAGGGCATCAAGCTCCTGAGCTTTTCCAGCGACCTGGTGTTCGACGGCGGCAAGGACCAGCCCTATGTGGAAGGCGACCGCGCGGCGCCGCTCAATGCCTACGGGCGCGCCAAGCGCGAGGCCGAACGCCGCATGCTCGCCTTCTACCGCGGCGCGCTGGTCGTGCGCACGGCGGCTTTCTTCGGTCCCTGGGACCAGCACAACTTCGTGACGCAGGCACTCGCGGCCCTGCGCCGTGGCGAGCGCTGGCAGGCGGCGCAGGACCAGTGGGTCTCGCCGACCTACGTGCCCGACCTGGCGCATGGCGCGCTCGACCTGCTGATCGACGGCGAGAGCGGCATCTGGCACCTGGCCAACCGCGGTGCGGTGAGCTGGTCGCAGCTGGCCTGCATGGCGGCCGAGGGTGCGCGGCTCGATGCCGGGCTCGTGCAGGCGGTGCCGGGTGCCAGCCTGGGCTGGGTGGCGCGGCGTCCGCGCTTCTCGGCGCTGGCCAGCGAGCGCGGCCTGGTGATGCCCACCCTGGAAGAGGGCCTGAGCCGCTATCTTGCGGCGTGTGCCGGGCAAGGCGCGCGTGACATACTCGAGCCCGCATTGTCATGAGCAACAACACTGAGCCCACCGTCGTGGTGGCCGGCGGCGCCGGCTACATTGGTTCCCACATGGTCCGCATGCTGGCGGAGAGTGGCTTCCGGGTGGTCGTGGTCGACAACCTGGCCACCGGCTATGCGGACGCCGTGCAAGACGGCACGCTGCGCATCGGCGACATCGGCGACCCGGCCTTCATGGGCCCGCTGCTGCGCGAGTTGCAGCCGCAGTGCGTCATGCACTTCGCGGCGGCCAGCCTGGTGGGCGAGTCGATGACCGCGCCGGCCAAGTACTGGCGCAACAACCTCGTGCAGACGCTGAACCTGCTGGACACGATGCTGGAATGCGGCGTCAAGCAGTTCATCTTCTCGTCGACGGCGGCGGTGTACGGCAATCCGGTCGAAGTACCGATCACCGAACAGCATCCGCAGGTGCCGATCAATCCCTACGGCAACAGCAAGCTGGCGGTGGAGAAGGCGCTGGCGGATTACAGCGCCGCCTACGGGCTGCGCTCGATCACGCTGCGCTACTTCAATGCCGCCGGTGCGCATCCGGACGGCAGCATCGGCGAGCGGCACGAACCCGAGACGCACCTGATCCCGCTGGTGCTGCAGGTGGCCTCGGGCCGGCGCCCCTTCATCTCGCGCTTCGGCTCGAAGTTCGCCACGCCGGACGGTTCCTGCGTGCGCGACTACATCCACGTGCAGGACCTGTGCACGGCGCACCTGCTGGCGCTGCGCAAGCTGGGCGAGGGCGCGCAGACCACGATCTACAACCTGGGCAACGGCAACGGCCACTCGGTCAATGAAGTGATCGAAGCGGCGCGCCGCGTCACGGGCCATCCGATCCCGCTGCGCGACGATCCCCCGCGCGCCGGCGATCCGCCGGTGCTGGTCGCCGACGCCAGGCGCGCGCGGGCGGAGCTGGCCTGGGTGCCGCAGTACCCGGACATCGAGACCATCCTGGCGCACGCGTGGCAGTGGGAGCAGAAGTTCGCGCAGATGAAGAAGGGGCGCTGAGGCCCTTGCCGGCGGCGCAGACCGTTGCGCGCACAACCAACGTGGCCTGCGCGCAAGCCAGGAACGATCTGTAGGACGGCGGCCATCCGGCCGCTACCGGCGCACCTTCCTCGCAGTCCACGGCGCACCTACCGCGCGCCATGCAGTTGTTTGTAGTAATGGACAGACAGCCTCCTGCTGTCTCCACCCCGCCAGAGTCGAGGCGGTCTCCAGCCATTCAACATGACCAAGCTGCTTTCCATCACCCTCCTCACTGCCTTCCTCGCCGCCTGCTCCTCGTGGTCGGGCATGCACTCGTCATCGATGGGCAACACCTCCGCGGACCTGCAGCACAGCACCGACAGCGCCGCCGCCAAGCACGACAACCCGGCCGCCGTCAGCCCCGGCGGCAAGTAAGCTGCCGTCTCGCCTCAGACGGGTGCCGGCACCAGCTGGCGCCCGTTGTGGCCGGCGCCGTTGTACTTGGCCAGCACCGCTTGGGCGATCTGCGCGATCGCACCGGTGCGGCACAGCGCCACACAGGCGCCGCCAAAGCCCGCGCCCGTCAGGCGCGCCCCGAACACGCCCTCTTCCGCCTGCAGCCAGCGCACCAGCAGATCGAGCTCCGGTGTCGAGACTTCGTAGTCATCTCGCAGGCTCGCATGCGAGGCGTTCATCAACTGGCCGAATTCCGCGGCATCGCTGCACTGCGCCGCCTGCAGCACGCGCGCGTTCTCGGTGAACACGTGGCGGGCGCGCCGCCTGGCGACATCGTCGCCGGCGAGCTGCTCGATGTCTTCCAGCCGCTGCACGTCGCGCAGCGAAGCCACGCCGAGCAGCCGTGCGGCGCGCTCGCACTCGGCGCGCCGCTGGTTGTAGCCGCTGCCCGCGAGCGTGCGGGCGACGCCCGAATCCAGCACCAGCACCGCGCTGCCGGGCGGCAGGGGCACCTCGCGCCGCTCCAGCGAGCGCGTGTCGATCAGCACGGCGCGATCGGTGCCGGCCAGGCTTGAGGCCATCTGGTCCATGATCCCGCAGTGGACGCCGGCGAACTCGATCTCGGCACGCTGCGCCAGTTGCGCGATCTGCACGTCGTCGAAGGGCAGGTCCAGCAGGCGCCGCAGGCAGCGCAGCGTCGCCACTTCCAGCGCCGCGCTGGAGGACAGGCCCACGCCCATGGGCACCTCGGAACTCACGCGGATGTCCAGCCCCGGCACGTCCGCCCGTTGCGCCCGCGCCAGCGCGAGGCAGCCGAAGACGTAGGTGGCGAAATGCTCCTCGGGCGGATCGTCGAACGAGAAGGCGACGCTCGCACCCAGTTCCGCCGCGTGCAGCGAAAAACGGTCGGTGCCATTGCGCCGCATGCTCACCTGCGTGCGCTGCGTGATCGCCACCGGCAGCACGAAGCCGTCGTTGTAGTCGGTGTGCTCGCCCAGCAGGTTGACGCGGCCGGGCGCATCGGCCACGGCGTCGGCTTGGCCGGACAGGTCGCTCGCCATCGTCATCAGACGGTCACCTCCACCTGTTGCAGCTCGCGCGCCTTTTCCTCGGGCAGCGCGTCCATCGCGAAGAAGCCGGCCGCCAGTTCGGTGCCGGCCAGGTATTTCAGCCGGTCGCGCGTGCGATAGGGCGGCCACAGCTGCGCGTGCAGGTGCGACTCCGGATGCGGCTGGCCGTCCGTGGGCGCCTGGTACCAGGCCATCAGATAGGGGAAGGGCCGCTGCCACAAGCCGTCGTACTTCAACAGCACCGTCTTGAGCGCGCGCGCGAGGTCGGCGCGCACCGCGTCATCGAGCTGCGCGAAGCCTTCGACCGCTCGCACGGGCGCGATCCACACCTCGTAGGGATAGCGCGCGCAGACCGGCACGAAGGCCGCGGCATGCGGCCCCTCGTACAGCATGCGGGCGCCGTCGCGGCGCTCGGCCTCGATGTGCATCTCCAGCAGGGCGCGGCCATGTTTCGCGTAGTGCTCCGTGGCCACCTGCTGGATGCGCGCGGGCACCGGCGGCACCACGGGATACGCATAGATCTGCCCGTGCGGATGGTGCAGCGTCACACCCACCTCGGCACCGCGGTTCTCGAAGGGCAGCACGTATTCGATCTGCGGCTCGCCGCCGATGCGCCGCGTGCGGTCGCCCCACACCTGCAACAGCAGCTCCATGTGGTCCAGGGGCAGTGCGCCGAGCGAAGCAGTGCGGTCCTGCGTGAACACGACCACCTCGCAGCGGCCCTGCGCCGGCGCCGTCGGCACGATCAGGTCCGGCGGCGGCACCTGCAAGCCGCCCAGCGACGGGAAGCGGTTCTCGAACACCGCGATATCCCACGGGCCGGTCGGCACCTCGGTGGGATTGGCGGGATCGGTCATCGGCGCCAGCGGGTTGTATTCCGGCGGCGGCAGGAAGGTGCGGTCCTGCCGGTACGCCGCATAGGTGACCCACTCGCCGCGCACCGGGTGCCAGCGCAGGTGCGCGCCGCCGCGCAGCGGATCCGCGAACGGCGACGGCGCCTGCAAGCCTTGCGGCAGCGGCTGCCGCGCGTACAGCGTCATGCTGCGGCCGTCCGGCTTGGTCAGCTCCAGCGTATGCATCACGCCGCTCCGGGGATGTAGGTGCGCGAACGCGAGGTGACCTTGCGGATGCGCTCCAGCGGAATCTTGGGCGAGCGGTCCGCGTGCAGCAGCCCGTTGGCCTCCTGGAAGGTGTCGGCGAATTGCGTGTAGCAGAAGCCCGAGAACAGCGCCGTGTTGACGATGGTCTCCAGCAGCGCCTCGTAGTGCCGGGCGAAGGTCTCGGGGTCGCTGATCTCGGTGTAGCCCCAGACCTTCTTCACGCCCTCTTCGGTGTGCGTCTGGTAGGTGATGCCGCCGAATTCGGTCAGCATGATCGGCTGGCCCTGGTGCGGATAGCCATCGAGCGTCAGCACGCGGCCCCCGGGGCGGCGCCGGTCGAACAGCTGCTCCGTCTCCACCTCGGGTCCGTAGCGCTGGCGGATGTGATCGAGGTTGGAGTCGTAGTCGTGGATGCCGATGATGTCGGTGGCCGAGGACTCCCATCCGTCGTTGCCGATCACCGCCCGGCTCTGGTCGAGGGTCTTGGTCAGGTGATAGAGCGCCTCCACCGCGTGCCGGTGGGCCTGCACCGATGGCAGCTCCGGCACGCCCCAGGACTCGTTGAAGGGAACCCACACGATGATGCAGGGGTGGCTGTAGTCGCGGTCGATCGCCTCGGTCCACTCGCGGATCGTGCGCTTGATGGCGGTGCGGGTGAAGCGGTAGGCCGAGGGCATCTCCTCCCACACCAGCAGGCCCAGCTTGTCGGCCCAGTACAGGTAGCGCGGGTCCTCGATCTTCTGGTGCTTGCGCACGCCGTTGAAGCCCATCTCCTTGGCGAGCTCCACGTCCCGCTTCAAGGCTTCGTCGTCCGGGGCGGCCAGCAGCGTGTCGGGCCAGTAGCCCTGGTCCAGCACCATGCGCAGCACGTAGGGCCGGCCATTGAGCATGAAGCGGTCGCGCAGCACCGTGGCCGAACGCAGCGCGGTGTACGACTGCACCTCGTCGACCATCTCTCCCTTGAGCCACAGGCGCAGCCTGGCATCGATCAGCGTGGGCCGCTCGGGGCTCCACAGCAGCTCGTTGCGGAAGTCGTCGATCCCGGGATCGGAAAGGACGACATAGCGATCGACCTCGCCGTCGACCACGCGATAGCGGTCCCTGGCCAGCAGGCGGTCGCCCGCGCGCAGCTCCAGTTCGAGCGAGGCCTCGTCGCCGGCGACGCCTTCGATGCGCGCCTCGAAGCCGAGGGCGAAGCCCTCCAGCCGGGGCGTCCAGCGGATCTTGTCGATATAGGTGGTCGGCACCCGCTCGAACCACACCGTCTGCCAGATGCCGGTGGTGCGGGGATACCAGATCGAGTGCGGCTCGAGTTGCCAGTCCTGCTTGCCGCGCGGCTTGGTGAGGTCGAACGGATCGTCCTCGGCGCGCACCGTCACCGTCTGCACGCCGTCCGGCCTGAGCATCTCCGTGATGTCGGCCCAGAAGGGGGTGTGGCCGCCTTCGTGGGTCACTGCCAGCTGGCCGTTGACCCAGACGCGCGCCGAATAGTCGATGGCGCCGAAGCGCAGGATCACGCGGTCGCGCCCGGGCTTGCACTCGAATTCGCGCTCGTACCAGCAGGCGTGGTGGAAGCCGCGATCGCCGATGCCGCTGGCTTTCGATTCGGGTGGAAACGGCACGGTGATTTCCAGCGGCCAGTCCGCCACCTCGGCGGGACAGTTGAGGCAGGCTTCGTCGTCGAAGCGAAAGCGCCAGCGGCCGTTGAGCGAAGTCCATTGGGCCCGCTGCAGTTGCGGGCGGGGATAGCCATGTTGCGAGCCGGTCTGCAAGTCTTGTTCTCCTGAAAACGCGCAGCGAAAAGCTTTGCGCGTTGCGGCCGGCCGGCCTGTCGGACAAGCGCTTGAATCCTGTTTATTGCCTCCTTGCCGCCCGGCGGCGGCTGCGGCACACTGCCGCGCATGGCGACGCAGGATCCCCACGACGGGCACGAACACGGGCACAGCGACCTCGACGCGACCGAGCTGCGGGTGCGCGCCCTGCAGAGCATCCTCACGCAAAAGGGCTACATCGATCCGGCCGCCCTCGACGAAATCGTCGACACCTACCAGACCCGAATCGGCCCGCGCAACGGCGCGCGCGTGGTGGCCAAGGCCTGGTCGGACCCGGCGTTTCGCGAATGGCTGGAGCGCGATGCGTCCGCCGCGATCGCCTCGCTGGGATACACCGGCCGGCAGGGCGAGCACATGGTGGCGCTCTTCAGCACGCCGCAGGTGCACCACCTGGTCGTGTGCACGCTGTGCAGCTGCTATCCGTGGCCGGTGCTGGGCCTGCCGCCGGCCTGGTACAAGAGCGCGGCGTACCGCGCGCGGGCCGTGCGGGATCCTCGTGGGGTGCTCGCGGACTTCGGCGTGAGCTTGCCGCCCGGACAGGAGATCCGCGTCTGGGACTCCACGGCGGAAGTGCGCTACCTGGTCATTCCGCAGCGGCCGGCCGGCAGCGAAGTGCTCGCCGAGGACCAGCTCGCCGACCTGGTGACGCGCGACGCGATGATAGGCACCGGCCTGCCGCGCGCGCCGGCCGGCGTGGCGCCTTGACTCACTGGCCGATGGCCGTGCCGCCGGTGGCCGAACCCGCAGTCCCGGTGCCGGTGCTTGTCGTGGTCGTCCCGGTGGTGGTGGTGCCCGTGGTGGTCGTGGTGCTGGTCGTGCTCGGGGTGCTGGTATCGGGCGTGTTCGTGATCCCGGAAGACGGGCCGGTGGACACGTTCGGATTGCCGTTGCTCACGCACTCGGCCGCGCTGCCGGAGCAGGTGCCCGGGTTGCCCCCACCGCCGCCGCACGCGGCGAGCGCCACGGCGCAAAGCACCGCCGGAAAGATGAGTGCCAGGATTCGTTCTTGCATGCTTGCCTCCCGCGACGATTATGGTTCCCATTGGCGCGCTGCGTCCCCCGTGCCATCATTCCGCGCGCAAGGAGGTTGCCTGTGAGCTACACCACGCATGCCGATCTCGGTGGCGAACCGGGCTTGGGCCCGGTGCTGCCGCAAGCCGGGGAGCAGCTCTTTCACGAAGCATGGGAGCCCGCGGCACTGGCCATCGTGCTGGCGATGGGCGCGACGGCCAGCTGGAACATCGACATGAGCCGCTCGGCACGCGAGACGCTGCCCGCGTACCGAGCCCTCGCCTACTACCAGATCTGGCTGGCCGCCCTCGAACGATTGATGCTCGAACGCGGCCTGCTGCAAGCCGACGAACTCGCTGCGGGCCGCATGCTGCATCCGCCCGTGCCGGTCGCCCGCGTGCTGCACG
This sequence comes from Ramlibacter sp., assembly GCF_028291745.1. Classification (GTDB taxonomy): domain Bacteria; phylum Pseudomonadota; class Gammaproteobacteria; order Burkholderiales; family Burkholderiaceae_C; genus Ramlibacter. Next base: position 53,143 of record NZ_JAQGNQ010000093.1, read on the forward strand.
CTGGCGATGTCGCGGCAACGCTCGCGCGGGGCTCGCCGACCACCCGGGACGAAGGACCGCCTGCGCACTTTCGCGTTGGCGACCCGGTGCGCACGCGCGCCGACGCGGTGCCGCATCACACGCGACTGCCCGCTTACGCGCGCGGCAAGGTGGGCACGGTGGAACGCGTGCACGGTCGCCACGTGTTCGCCGACACGCACGCGCATGGCCTGGGCGAACAGCCGCAGCCGCTGTACACCGTGGTGTTCGCCGGCAGCGAACTGTGGGGCGCCGACGCGGCGCCGGGACTGCGCGTCTCGATCGACGCCTGGCAGCCTTACCTGCAAGCCGCCTGAGCCAGGCCATGCCCTACACTGGGGCTGCACGGGAAAAGGGACATGGCCACCGCACCGATTCCGACACCGCAAGCCGCGCGGTGTCTGCACCCATCGAGCAGTGCGCCGCAGTTACGGCCTCAGTCGGCGAGCGCGCGGCGCAGGATGTCCGCTTCGTCGCGCATCATGTGCAGGCTGTGCGCAAAGGCGTCCCGTGCCGCGTCCTGGCCCACAGGCCCGGGCGGCAGCAACTTGTGCCGCGCCAGGGCCGCATCCAGCAGCCGCAGCGCCTGCCGCATCTCCGCCACATGGGAGCGTCGGCTGTGTTCACTTTCGGACATAGCTGCACTATAGATGAGGCCTGTCCGCTTTTAACGGCATGTGCACGTAAAAAGGGAATCGAAGATGGACAGTGTGCATTCGGATCTGCGGGCCAACCGCCTGCTCGCGATGCTGGACGACGCCACCCTGCACGCGGTGGCGGCACAGCTGGAGCCGGTGACACTGAGCTTGCGGCAGAACCTCTACGAAGAGCGCCAGACGATGACGCATGCCTGGTTCCCGGCCGAGGGCGTGCTGTCCATGCTGGGCGCCGCGTCCGCCGCGGACACGCCGGTCGAAGTCGGCACTATCGGCTCGGAAGGCATGCTGGGCGTGGCCGTTTTCCTGGGTGCGCAGGAGAGCCCGGGCACCGTGTTCGTGCAGGTGGAAGGCCGCGGCTGGCGCATGAGTGCACGGGCCCTGCGCGACTGCATCGAGGCGCACAGCGGTCTGCGCTTCGTGCTGCAGCGCTACACACACGCGTTGATGGTGCAGATCTCCCAGAGCACGGCGTGCAACCGCGCGCACAGCGTGGAACAGCGCTGCGCGCGCTGGCTGCTGGAGACGCACGACCGCGTGCGCGGCGACGTCTTCGACCTGACGCAGGAATTCCTGGGCCAAATGCTCGGCGAGCGGCGCGCCACCGTGAACCAGGTGGCCACCACGCTGCAGGAGCGCGGCCTGATCCGCTACATGCGCGGGCGCATCGAAGTCAGGGACCGGGCCGGCCTCGAGGCGCTTGCGTGCGGCTGCTACCGGTTTGTGCAGGAGGAGTTCGCGCGCGTCTTGCAGCGCGCCGCCTGAGCCTCATGGCCGCGCCACTCGAACTTCCCGGATTGCCGCGCGACGAGGCCGGCCCGGTGTTCCGTGCGCCGTGGCAGGCACAGGCTTTCGCGCTGGCATTGGCGCTGTACGAACACGGCCTCTTCACCTGGCCAGAGTGGGCGCAGGCGCTGGCCGATCGCATCCGCGCCGCGCCGGCGCAAGCGGCCGAGGACGCCGGGGATGCCTACTACCGGCAGTGGCTGGAAGCGCTGGAGGCCATCGTGGCCGTCAAGGGCGCGAGCTCGCCGGCGGAGCTGCAGCGCTACCAGCAGGCGTGGGACCATGCCGCCGACCGCACGCCGCACGGGCGGCCGATCGAATTGCGAACCTCCGACTTCCGCGACTCGCCCCAGGCGTCGGCAGCAACGCCGCTCAGTCCGCCAGCAAGCGGCTGAGCTCGGACGCCTCGGTCGAGACGTAGAGCGCGCATTTGCGGCGCGCCTCGTGGATCGCCACCTTGTGGCGTCCATGGAAGGCCACCACGCGGCCGTTGATGCGCGTCGGCGCGCGCATCGTCCACAGGGCATGCATCAGGTCGACGCGGCTGATCAGCAGCTCGGTCCAGGTGGTGGTCAGCCGCGGCAGTGTCTCCGCGAGCATCTGAATGCGGTCGAACCGTTCGGAGAGCTCGCGATACAGCTCTGGATCCCAGCGCAGCTCGAGCAGGCGGCGCAGTCCGCTCTCGTACGCCGCCAGCTCGGACCTCAGTTCGGACGCGATCGTGGCTTGCTCGGGCGAGTGGGAAGGAAACATGCGGTGCTCGGCTTTGGAAACGAAAGGCCACTTTACAGTTCCTACACAACAGCGCGCAAGGTGTCTCCTCCCGATGGGGGAGGGATGACGAATCGATACGGAAAACTTCCCGGTCCATGGCTCCGCGAGCGCCAGGCGCCGCGCTTCGCGCTGCCTGTGGCGCAGCGGCAGCATCACGCGCCTGCGAAGGCGGCGCTGAATGCCGCACAGAACGCGGCCGTGCCGGTGAGGGTCAACGTGAGCGTCACGCGCGGACTGCCGGTGCCCGCGTCGCGCAGTTCGATGGTGGCGCCGGCCTCGTCATAGCGCACAGCCAGCGGCGTGCTGAGTTCGCGCACACCGTCGAGGTGACAGTCCCATTCACCCCCTTCGTCCAGGTGTGCCGGTGCACCGAACAGAGCGTGGGCCCAGGCCAGCACCCGCGCGATCTCGGCCTGCAGAGCTGGCAGTCGAGGCTCGTCCACCGCGGCCATCGCGTCGAAGCTGCCATGGCCCTCCTCGTCATCGCTGTGATCGAATTCCAGATAGCTGAGCGGCTGCAAGGACATGCGCCGATCATAGGCACACCTCTTTACAGCGACGGCGGCGGCTGCGTGCTAGCTTGCGAGTGGGGAAGTTCCCGGGGAGACGCCATGGACCTCAACCTCCTGCTCACGGTGGCCATCATCCTGCTGCTGGCGGTGATCGCCGCGGCCGCGGTGATGCGGCGCCGCCGCTCGCGCCAACTGGCGCGCCGCTTCGGCCCCGAGTACGAGCGCACGGTGCAGGCGATGGGGCATCGCGGCCGCGCCGAGGCGGACCTGATGGCACGCGAGCAGCGCGTGCAGCAACTGGACATCGTGCCGCTGGCCGCGCACGAGGCACAGCGCTTCCGGATGGAGTGGCAGGGACTGCAGGCGCGCTTCGTCGACAGCCCCCGCAGCGCCGTCGCCGAGGCCGACCTGCTGGTGCGCGACGTGATGCTGCGCCGCGGTTACCCCATGGGCGACTTCGAGAGCCGCGCGGCCGATCTCTCGGTGGACCACCCGCAGGTGGTGGAGCATTACCGCGCGGCCCATGCGATCGCGCTCAGCGACCGCCAGGAGCACCAGGCCGACACCGAGGCCCTGCGCCAGGCGCTGGTGCACTATCGCGCGCTGTTCTCCGAACTGCTGGAAGTCACCGATGACACGGTGCCGCGCCGCCAGGACGGCCTGGAGCGCGCGCCGCAGCGCACCTTGCGTGGCAGCCAGCCGCCCGAACGCGCGCTCGCCCGCGACGAACCGGTCGCGCGCGAGCGCGAGCGCCGCAGCGCGCGATAGGCCTTACTGCACCGATGCGGGCGCGACCCACGTGTAGCCCAGCGCGGTGATCGCTTCGACCAGGCTGGTGAAATCCTGGAAGCCCGGCTGGCCCACGGCCGCCTCCAGCCAGAAGGGATGGAAGAAGAAGGACGCAAAGCCGTCGCGCACCGTCAGCGCGTACTGCGCGTTGCCGTAGATCTCCTGCCACGAGTAGTTGAAGTAGGAGCTCGGGTCGACGTTGCTGATGTCGTACTCGATGTTGCCCAGGCTTTCCGGCAGCACCCGCTGGCCGTAGTAATCGCGCTGGATCACGTACGGGAAGATCTGGCCGGCGGCGAAGTCCTTGCCCGGGTGCGGCGAGAAGTCCGGCCGGTCGGAGGTGAGGTACACCACGCGCTGGTAGGTCGTGCTGAACACCTGCGGCACGGCCTTCGACGCGAGCGACGAAGCGAAGTAATGCGGCGTCTCCCAGGCCACCGGGCTGTAGCCGCTCGCCTGCATCTCGGCGAGACCGGCGTTCAGCCGTCCCAGCGCCCAGGCCGTGGAATCCTCCGGCACCGGTGCGTTGTGCACGATGTCCCAGAACTCGTAGTCGTCGCCGCTGATGCCGCTCCAGGGATTCTTCTGGGCGGCGTACTGATGGGTGTAGCCGTGCATCACCAACTGCGCGCCGCGCGCGATGGCGTAGTTGACGGCGGTTCGCAGCGAGGTCGCCTGTGCCAGCGGGATGTCCTCCGGCGTGCCGTCGTTGGCCAGGCCCAGCGGATCCTTGTAGTGCGGGATCAGCGCGATCGAGAACGGCACGTGCTTGCCGAAGAGGTAGTCGCTCAGCTTCTTCATCGCCGGGACCGACACCTTCGCGTCCACGTCCTCCAGCCGCACCATGGCCTGGTGCGACTCGGCGTGCGGGATGCCCATCATGTCGTGCAGCAGGTCGGCGATCACGAGGTAGCGGTCGCGCGGGCCGATGTAGCTGAAAGGCATGTCCGCCACGTACCAGAAGTTGCCCGCGCGCACGACGTAGGGCGCGCGCTCGCGCGTGGCCGCATTGGTGATGCTGACCAGCGCCGTGGCCTTGGTCGCATCGGCAATGGTGGTCACGCCCAGGTCGGGATCGGCGGCGACCTGGTTGGTCGGGGCGTCGTAGGCGTAGTACTTGACGAAGTCGCGGCCCTTGTAGCTCACCGTGTCGAAGAAGCCGGGCGCGGGCGCGGACGCGGTCGGCGCCGCATTCAGGCCGCGCAGCGCGCTGAAGGAAAAGCCGCGGTTCTGCGCGAACGCGTACTGCGGGTCGCTGGCCAGCTCCCACAGGTTGTACTTGAACCAGACCAGCGTGCGCGTGGTGGTGGCTGCATCGGCGAGGAAGGCGGCGGGGATCGGGTTGTTGTACGCCGCACCGAGATAGAAGGTGGCCGCATAGGACTGCATGCGACCCGCGGTGTATTGCTGCACCGGCAGCAGGTCGACCTGCGCATCGAAGTGCCCCAGCAGGTTGCGCAGCATCACCGCATAGGAGAAGCCGAGCTTCTCCCATTCGGAGCCCGCGGGCGCATCGAACAGCACCAGCGTGCGCGGTCCGGTGCCGGGGGAAGACACGGCGAGCGAGGTGGTGCCGGACGTGGGGCCCGTGGCCAGCGTCGAACCGCTGGGCGCCGGCGTGCTGCCGACCGTGCCGGCACCGGTGCCCGTGACGGCGGGCGAAGGCAGCGCGCCGCTGGCGTTCGCGCTCGTGCTCGTGCTCGTGCTCGTGCCGACCGTGATGGTGCCGCCCGCGCCGGCGATGCCGCCGCCGCTGGCGAATCCGCCGGTGCCGGCCGCGCCCGCGCTGCCGGTGTCGGCGGCAGACCCGGAAACGGTGCTGCCCGAACTGCCCGCGGCGGCACTGCCGTTGCTTGCGGCCGTGGCTGCCGCACCGCCTCCACCGCCGCCGCCACATGCGCTCAGGGCGGCGGCGAACAGCAGTGCTACCAGGGTGGCATGGGATCGTTTCATCGGCGACTTCTCTGTAGGTGACGAGGCAATTTAGTTTTTGTTGCACGCCGCCGGGCCACACGCGCTTCCTGTGCGGCTGTAGGACCATTTCCCCGGGTTGCTCCGCTTCCTGCCGCCGTGCGACGCGGCTGAGGCACGCGCGCTAAGGCACCAGCGGCAGGCGCACCGTGAAGATCGCGCCGGCGCCCGGGCCCGGGCTGTGCGCCACGATCGCGCCGCCGTGCAGTTCGACGAGCCGCTTGACCAGCCACAGCCCGATGCCCAGGCCGCTCTGGTCGCCGTGGTGCGGCCCATGGCCCTGCGCGAACAGCCCGAAGATGTCCGGCAGCACATCGGCCGCGATACCGTTGCCGTTGTCGGCAACCTCGATGACCGCCTCCTCACTTGCCACGTGCGCGCGCACGGTGATGCGGCCGCCCGCGGGCGTGTAGCGCACCGCGTTGCTCACGAGGTTGGAGAACACCTGCGCCAGCCGCGTGAGGTCCCCCTTGAGCGGCACCGGCGCCGAGGGTAGTTCGACGGCCAGCGTGTGGCGCGCTGCCCGGATCGCCGGTTCGCAGGTGTCGATCGCCTCGGCGACCACCTGGTCGAGCGTGAGCGCCTGCAGCCGCAGTTCCAGCTTGCCGCGACTCACGCGCGAGACATCGAGCAGGTCGTCGACCAGCCGCACCATGTGCGTCATCTGGCGCTCCATCATGTCGCGCGTGCGGGCGGCGGCCGGCGGCAGTCCGCCGACCCGGCGCAGGATCTCGAGCCCGGTGCGAATGGGTGCCAGCGGGTTGCGCAGTTCGTGGGCCAGCGTGGCGATGAATTCGTCCTTGCGGCGATCGGCCTCCACGACGTCCGTGATGTCGGTCGACACACCGCACACCGCAAAGGCGAGCCCACTCTCGTCGTACAGCGGGAACCGGCTGGAGCGGAAAGTGACCGGCTGGCCGGCGAGCAGCACGCGCTCCTGCGCCAGCAGCGGCTCGCCGGTCGCGAGCACCTTGCGGTCGTTCTCGGCCAGCAGCGCCGCGGCCTCGGCACCGAAGATGTCGGCGTCGGTCACGCCCTTCGCCTGCTCCGCGGAGAGGCCGTGCAGGCTGCGCCAGGCCTGGTTGGACAGGATGTAGCGGCCCTGCAGGTCCTTGGCATACACCAGCGCGCCGGCGCCTTCGATCACCGATTGCGCCAGCCTCTGGGCGGCCCGCAACTGGCGCTGCGCCAGCATCTCGGTGGTGACGTCGCGCGCGGCGCAGATGCCGCGTTCCGGTTGCAGCACGCCGTCGACGAGGGCGAACACGATCTGCAGCCGGATGTGCAGCCAGCGCACCTCGCCGCTCGGAAGCAGCGCGCGCACGTCGATGGCCAGGTGGCCGTTGCCGCCCGGGTCGAGCGTGCGCGCTATGCCTTCAAGATAACGGGCGCGGTCGTCCGGGTGGACCCGGTCGAAGATCGCCTGGCGCGGCACCACCGTGGGCCCGTCGCCCAGTTCGAGCAGGCGCGCGAGTTCGGCGGAGATGTGGTTGAGGTTGGTGCGGTAGTCGATCTCCGCCATCACCAGGCCGGCGGCCTGCACGCCCATCTCCAGCATCAGGCGCGTGGCCTCGCGCTGCGCCTCGTCGATCTTGCGCTGCGTGACATCGCGCCCGATCCCGAGCAGGCCCACGATGCTGCCGGCCGCATCGCGCAGCGGCATCTTGCGCACGTGCCAGTGCCGCACCGTGCCGTCGGGCCGCATCAGCGCTTGCTCGAAGTCGGCACCCTCGCCGCACTCCAGCACGCGGCGGTCCTGGGCCATCGCGCGCAGCGCAAAGGCTGCATCGGCCTGGACCTCGTCGTCACGGCGCCCCAGCAAGTCCTCGGCGCGGCGGCCGATGGCCGCCAGGGCCGCGGGATTGGCGTACTGGTAGCGGCCCTCGCTGTCCTTGGCGAAGATGGCGTCGTCGGTCGCGTCGGCAATGGCCCGTGCCAGCAGGCCGGCGTCCGTGAACAGGCTGGGCGTCGCGGTCACAGGTATTCCTTCGGGCAGCGCCGCCGCGCGCCTGCGCGCCCCGGCTGCGGCACGACGCCCGTCAGCCGCCGCTGTCGGCGCAGCGCGCGCGGATCAGCTCGAGCAGCGCGTTGATTTCCACCGGCTTGACCAGGTGGTGGTCGAAGCCGGCATCGTGCGCCGCCTGCACGTCCTGCGGCTGGCCGAAGCCCGTGATGGCGATCACCGTGCGGGCCGCTCCATCGGCCTGCTCCCGGATACGCCGGCAGGTGTCGTAGCCGCTCAATCCGGGCATGCCGATGTCCAGCAGCACCAGTTGCGGATTGAAGCTCGCGAGCAGTTGCAGCGCCGACTCGCCGTCGTTCACCCGCTGCACCGTGTGACCCATCACTTCGAGCAGCAGCGACATCGTCTCGGCGGCATCGCGGTTGTCGTCGGCCACCAGGATGCGCAGGTTGCCTTCGGCGGAGAGCGCGGGGGAATTCATGGCCGCAGTGTCCTCCTGCGCGTCCGCGTGCGCAACCGCCAGCGGCAGGCGCACGACGAAGTGGCTGCCCCGGCCCGGGCCTTCGCTGTCGGCGCGGATATTGCCGCCATGCAGTTCGACCAGCTTGCGGGTCAGGGCCAGGCCGATCCCGAGGCCGCCGCGCGCGCGGCTCAGGGCCGGCTCTTCCTGCGAGAACATCTCGAACACGCTTTCCAGCCGGTGCGGCGGAATGCCGATACCGCTGTCGCGCACCGTCAGGAGGGCATGGCCGCCCTCGCTGACCACGCGCAGTTCGATCTGCCCGCCCGGATCGGTGTACTTCGCTGCATTGGACAGCAGGTTCATGAAGACCTGCGCCAGCCGCGCCCGGTCGGCATGCAGCAACAGCTTGCACGGGGGCTGCAGCACGGTCAGCTTGTGGCCGGCGCCGTCGATCTGCGGCTGGATGGTTTCCAGCGCATCGGCCAGCACCTCGTCGAGCGCCACCAGAGCACTGCGCAGCTCGATGCGGCCCTGGTTGATGCGGCTGATGTCCATCAGGTCGTCGATCAGGCGGCGCATCGCGGTGACCTGCCGGTCGATCACGTCCGAGGCCCACTGCACATCGGGGGTCGCCGGGCCGCGCAACTTGAGGAAGTGGATCGCGTTGCGCACGGGCGCCAGCGGATTGCGCAGCTCGTGCGCGAGGGTCGCCAGGAATTCGTCCTTGCGCCGGTTCGCATCGCGCAGGAGCGCCTCGCTTTCCTGCAGCTTCAGCGTGCGCTCGGTCACGCGCTGGTCGAGCGATTCGTTCAGCTCCGACAGGCGCGCCTCGGCGCGGCGGCGCTCGGCCACTTCGGCCAGCAGCAGGCGGTTGGCGCGTTCGACCTCGCGGCTCTTCTTGTTCAACTCGGCGAACACCGACACCTTGGAGCGCAGCACGGCTGGATTGACCGGCTTGTGCAGGTAGTCCACCGCGCCGGTGCCGTAGCCCTCCAGCACGTGCTGGTCCTCGTTGTAGTAGGCGGTGAGGAAGATGATCGGGATCCGCGCGGTCTTCTTGCGCTCCTTGACCATCTGCGCCAGCTCGAAGCCCGTCATCCCCGGCATGCGCACGTCCAGCACCAGCACGGCGAACTCGTCGGCCATCAGGGCCAGCAGGGCCTCTTCGCCCGAGGTCGCGCGCACCAGGCGGTAGCTCGGGTCGTCGAGGACGGACTCCAGCACCGCGAGATTCCTCGGCTCGTCGTCGACGATGAGGATGTTGACCGTATTGGTGTCGAGGGGAGTCATCGTTTTCACCGGAACAGCCAGACCCGCATCAGCGACAGCAGCTGGTCGGTGTTGACCGGCTTGGAAATGTAATCGCTGGCGCCCGCTTCGAGGCACTTCTCACGGTCGCCCTTCATCGCCTTGGCGGTCAGGGCCAGGATCGGCAAGGTGCGGAAGGCGGGCTCCTTGCGGATCTCGCGCATGGTTTCGTAGCCGTCCATCTCCGGCATCATGATGTCCATCAGCACCATCTCGAGCTCGGGCGTGCTCTTGATCAGCTCGATCGCCTGCCGGCCGTTGGTGGCGCTGATCACCTGCACGTCGTGGTTCTCCAGCACCGAGGTCAGGGCGAAGATGTTGCGGGCGTCGTCGTCGACCACCAGCACCTTGCGGCCATGCAGCACCTCCGAGGAGTTGTGCAGCCGCTCCAGCATCGCCTGCTTCTCGGAAGGCAGTTGCGTCACCACGCGGTGCAGGAACAGCGCCGTCTCGTCGAGCAGGCGCTCGGGCGACTGCACGTCCTTGAGCACGATGCTCTTGGCCATGCTGTTCAGGCGGTCCTGTTCGGCCTGGCTCAGGTCCTTGCCGGTGAACACCACCACCGGCACGCCCGAGAGTTGCTGCTCGCTGCGCATGTGCTCGAGCAGATCGAAGCCGCTCATGTCCGGCAGCCGCAGGTCCAGCACCACGCAGTCGAAGGGCTGCTTGCGCATCGCGGTGAGCGCCGCGTCGCCGCTGCCGGCGGTGGCAATGTCGATGTCGTCGTAGCCCAGGAGTTCGACCACGGCGTCGCGCTCGACCTCGTTGTCCTCCACCACCAGCAGGCGCTTGGTGCGCGGCAGGGTGAATTCCTTCAGGCGGTCGAAGGCGGCTTCCAGGCCGGCGGTGGTCGGCTCCTTCAGCAGGTAGTTGAAGGCGCCGTGCGAGAGGCCGTGCTGGCGCTCTTCTTCCATCGTCACGATCTGCACGGGGATGTGCCGCAGCGCCGGGTCCAGCTTCAGCTGGTTCAGCACGGTCCATCCCAGCATGTCGGGCAGGAAGATGTCCAGCGAGATCGCCGAGGGCCGGTACTGGCGCGCCAGCGACAGGCCGATCGCGCCCTTGTTGGCCACCAAGCCCTTGAAGCCCTTGTCGCGCGCCAGTCCCAGCAGGATGCGGGCGTAGTGCGGGTCGTCCTCGATCACCAGCAGCACCGGGTCGCCGGGCACGATGGTTTCGCGATCGTCGGGGATGTGCTCCTCGCGCGCCACCGGCAGCGTGATGATGGTGGTCTCCGGTGCCTTGGACTTGCACGCCGAGACCGTGGCCGCGTCCGGGCCCGAGTAGTGCAGCGGCAGGTAGAGCGTAAAGGTGCTGCCCTGGCCCGGAATGCTGGTCAGCCTGATTTCGCCACCCAGCAGGATCGCCAGTTCGCGCGAGATCGCCAGGCCCAGGCCGGTGCCGCCGTACTTGCGCGAGGTGCCGGCGTCCGCCTGCTGGAAGGCTTCGAAGATCAGGCGCTGCTTTTCCGGCGGCACGCCGATGCCGGTGTCTTCCACCGTGAAGGCGACCACGTTCGGCGCCTGGCTCAGGACCGGGTGGTCGTTGCTCCAGCCGCCTTGCGCCAGGCCCACGCGCACCTGCACGTGGCCGTGCGAGGTGAACTTCACGGCATTGGACAACAGGTTCTTCAAGATCTGCTGCAGGCGCTTGGCATCGCTGTCCATCGTGCGCGGCAGGTCGTCCGCGAACTCCAGCCGGAACGGCAGGTTCTTCTGCTCGGCGACGTGCCGGAAGTTGCGGTCCAGGCTTTCGCGCAGGCCCATGAAGGGGATTTCCTCGATGTCCACCGTCACCGTGCCGGACTCGATCTTGGACAGGTCCAGGATGTCGTTGATCAGGTTCAGCAGGTCGGAGCCCGAGGAGTTGATGTTGCGCGAGAACTCCACCTGCTTGCCGCTCAGGTTGCCGGCGCTGTTCTCGGCCAACTGCTGCGACAGGATCAGGATCGAGTTGAGCGGCGTGCGCAGCTCGTGCGACATGTTGGCCAGGAACTCGGACTTGTACTTGGAGGTGAGCGCCAGTTCCGAGGCCTTCTCTTCCAGCGCGCGGCGGGCCTGTTCCACCTCGGTGTTCTTGCGCTCCACCTCGGCGTTCTGTTCGGCCAGCAGCCGTGCCTTGTTCTGCAGTTCCTCGTTGGTCTGCTGCAGTTCGGTCTGGCGGGCCTGCAGTTCCACGGTCAGCTGTTGCGACTGCTTGAGCAGGCCCTCGGTCCGCATGGTCGCCTCGATCGTGTTGAACACGGCGCCTATGCCCAGGGCGAGCTGGTCGAGGAAGTTGAGGTTCACCGCCGTGAAGGGCTGCAGCGAGGCGAGCTCGATCACCGCCTTGGTCTGCTGCTCGTACAGCACCGGCAGGACGACGACACTGAGCTTGGCCGCCTCGCCCAGGCTGGAGGAGATCCTCACGTATTCGGCCGGCACGTCGGTCAGCAGGATGCGCCGGTTCTGCAGCGCGCATTCGCCCACCAGCCCCTCGCCCAGGCAGATCTTCTCGGACAGCGGCACGCTGCCGGATTGCGCATAGGTGGCCAGCACCACCAGCTCGCCGTCGGAGTCGTCGGCGATGTTGCTGTGGTAGATGCTCCCCTGGTGCGCGTTGATCAGCGGCGCAAGCTCCGACAGCAGCATCTTGCCCACCGTGTTCAGGTCGCGCTGACCTTGCAGCATGCCGGTGAAGCGCGCAAGGTTGGTCTTCAGCCAGTCCTGCTCGCGGTTCGATTCCGTGGTCTCCCGCAGGTTGGAGATCATGGTGTTGATGTTGTCCTTGAGCTCGGACACTTCGCCCTTGGCATCCACCTGGATCGAACGCGTCAGGTCGCCCTTGGTCACGGCCGTCGCCACTTCGGCAATGGCGCGCACCTGGGTCGTGAGGTTGGCGGCCAGCAGGTTCACGTTGCCGGTCAGGTCCTTCCAGGTGCCCGCGGCGCCCGGCACGTTGGCCTGGCCGCCCAGGCGTCCGTCCACGCCCACCTCACGCGCAACGTTCGTCACCTGGTCGGCAAAGGTGGCCAGCGTGTCCGTCATGTTGTTGATGGTGTCGGCCAGCGCCGCCACCTCGCCCTTGGCCTGCACCGTGAGACGCTGGCTCAGGTTGCCGTTGGCCACCGCGGTCACCACCTTCACGATGCCGCGCACCTGCTCCGTGAGGTTGGAGGCCATGAAGTTGACGTTGTCGGTCAGGTCCTTCCAGGTCCCGCCGACGCCGCCCACCTGCGCCTGGCCCCCGAGCTTGCCCTCGGTGCCCACTTCGCGGGCCACGCGCGTGACTTCGCCGGCGAAGGAGTTCAGCTGGTCGACCATCGTGTTGATGGTGTTCTTCAGCTCCAGGATCTCGCCCTTCACGTCCACCGTGATCTTGCGGTTCAGGTCGCCGCGCGCCACGGCCGTCGTCACTTCCGCGATGTTGCGCACCTGCGAGGTGAGGTTGGCGCCCATCGTGTTGACCGAGTCGGTCAGGTCCTTCCAGGTACCGGCCACGCCAGGCACCACGGCCTGCACGCCGAGGCGCCCTTCGGTCCCCACTTCACGCGCCACGCGCGTCACTTCGGAAGCGAAGCTGCGCAGCTGCTCCACCATCGTGTTGATGGTTTCCTTCAACTGGAGAATTTCGCCGCGGACGTCGACGGTGATCTTCTTGGAGAGGTCGCCGTTGGCCACGGCGATCGTCACTTCGGCGATGTTGCGAACCTGGTTGGTGAGGTTCGAGGCCATCGAGTTGACGTTGTCGGTCAGGTCCTTCCACGTGCCGGCGACACCGGGCACCATGGCCTGGCCACCGAGCTTGCCTTCGGAGCCCACCTCGCGCGCCACCCGCGTCACTTCCGAGGCGAAGGCCGAGAGCTGGTCCACCATCGTGTTGATGGTTTCCTTCAGCTGCAGGATCTCGCCCTTCACGTCCACCGTGATCTTGCGGCCCAGGTCGCCGCGGGCGATGGCCGTGGCCACGTCGGCGATGTTGCGCACCTGGCCGGTGAGGTTGTTGGCCATGGAGTTGACGTTGTCCGTCAAGTCCTTCCACGTGCCCGCGACACCCGGCACCTGCGCCTGGCCACCGAGCTTGCCTTCGGTGCCCACCTCGCGCGCCACGCGCGACACTTCGGCCGCGAAGGCGTTCAGCTGGTCCACCATGGTGTTGATGGTTTCCTTCAGCTCCAGGATTTCACCGCGGACGTCCACGGTGATCTTCTTGGAGAGGTCGCCGTTGGCGACGGCGATGGTCACCTCGGCGATGTTGCGCACCTGGGCGGTGAGGTTCGAGGCCATCGAGTTCACCGACTCGGTGAGGACCTTACACACCCCGGTCACCTCGACCACCTGGGCCTGGCCACCCAGTTTGCCGTCGGTGCCCACCTCGCGCGCCACCCGCGTCACCTCGGAGGTGAACACCGACAGCTGCTTGATCATCGTGTTGACGATGGTCGCGGAGCGCAGGAACTCGCCCTTGAGCGGTCGCCCGTCGACATCCAGCGGCATGGTCTGCAGGAGGTCGCCCTTGGCGACCGCGGAGATGGTGCGGGTCACCTGGGTGGTGGGCCACACCAGGTCGTCGATCAGGGTATTGACCGACTCCTCCATGTCGCCCCAGGCCCCATTGGCGAGACCTATGCGCACCCGGGTCTTGGTCTTCCCCTCGCGGCCGACCACCTCGCCCACCCGCTCGAGTTGCTGGGCCATGCGCTCGTTGGCGGCGACGATATCGTTGAAGGTGTCGGCGATCCGTCCGGCGAGGCCGCTCTCGTGGCTGGGCAGGCGCACGGAAAAGTCGCCCTGGCGCATGGCCTGCAGCGCTTCCAGCAACTGATTGAGATCCAGGACCCGGCCGAGCGGCGGCCCATCCGGCTCCGGCTCACGCTCGCCCCCGAAGGAACGGCCGACATCCGAATCGGCGAGATCAGCAAGCGTGGCCGCTTCGGAAGAAGTCATGAAAGCACCGCTTGTAAAAGAGGAACGCCAGTTGCGGTTTGCCGCTTCGGACGCGGTTGTTCAAGCGCGGCCCGGGAACCGAAACCCGGACCTCGGAGTTTCCGCTGAAAAGCGCACGTGTCCAGTCGCATGTCGCCCCGACGGTTTTCGCCCCTAGCGTCGCCAACGCGCGGCGCCCGGTAGGGTTCCGCCGGAATTCCGCCGGCTCCCCCTCCGCAGCCGGAAAGCTCTGAAAAGACAATGGCATTGTCAATAGTCGGGACGGGACTTATAATGCGATTCCTGACTCAACAGCTGAAAGGAGGTGATCCAGTGTCTCATTGTCTCCAACCGCGGTCGCAAGCGACCTGGAGCCTGATGACGGAGGCTCGCGCCTGACGGCGTCTTGACGCTCAAAGGACAAGGTCTCGGCTTCTCGCTTCATCAGCGAAAACGCCGCGGTCACGACGATGGAGGGGCCGTCCCAGCGATGGGGCGGCCCCTCGCTTTGTTGGGGTAGGGCGCGACGGATGCCAGGGCGCCGGAGCTGATTCAGCCGGCAGGTTTTGGCGGCATTTGGCAGGCGCGTGGCTGGTAAACGGAACGATTTGCCCGGCGTTTGGGGCTGCCGGAAGCGTCCTTCTTGGGGTTCGCCGCGCTGAAATCGCTTGTCAAAGTCCTCCAAGCACGCTCCCGCAGCCCACAGGCCAGCCCCTGTCCCTTGTTTAGCTGTCTCACCCAAGGGGTGCGGTCCAGGTCGAAATTCACCGTTGATCACCGTTGATGCGGTGATGGCGGCAGGTCGGCCGGGGCGGAAGCATCGGGCATGGGGGGAACGGCGCTCAACGTCGTCAAGCGGCGGTAGATTAACACGATATTTGCATTTTGTCAATTGCAACCCGGCTACCGTGTCGAGAGCACGTGAAGATGTCCGCTTTTCGTAGCTCATCAAATGTCCGCTGCTTGTAGTAGCTGTGCCTGTGGGGTTGTGGGCGAGGCGTAGCGTCGTCCACAAATCCACAGGCGGCCGCCGAGCGGACCTAGGCGGCTGATTGTCGTGATGCCTCCTCGGTGATCAGGGCCCCGTCGGCGGTGTAGTCGGCCAGCCGGCGTGGCCCGTGGAAGATCGCCAAGTCGCCGTCGGCGTACTGTCGCACCTCGACGGCGGCGCGCACGTAGTGGCGCCGGTGGCGTTGTTCGGGAATTTGCAGATTGAGAGAGTGGAAGCGCACGCAGTTGTCGTTGCTCACCGTCCGCGCGTGCTTCGAGCACAGCATGCCGGCCAGGTCGCCGACGAAGGGCACGAAGGCCGTGCCTTCCTCGGCGGCCGCCACGGCGAACCTGGCGTTGTGGTCGGCCATGTATGTCTCGGCCAGAAAGCGGTTGGCCGCCTCGATCGTGCGGGTCTCCTCGAGCCGCAGGACCTGCGGCAGCCGCCCCTGCAAGGTCCCCCAGAGCCGCTCCATCCGGCCCCGCGCCTCGGGGCTGTAGGAGGGAATGTGCTCTATGCCCAGCTCGGACAGAGCGCGGCCCACCTGGGTCAGGGAGTCCTTGGAGACCTTCTCCCCGGCCTTGGGCGTCAGGAAGTAGTGGCTCCCGCGATCGGTGTAGAAGGTCGAGAACAGGCCCTTCTTGCCGATCGTCTCGGCCAGGCCGCGGAACGTCGAGGCCGTCCCTTCCTGCTCGACCAGGAACATCGAGTAGACCTCGCTGGTGGCGTCATCCATCGTCACGATCAGGTCTAGCGACGGCTGCCCGACCAGCCACTCGTGCGTCGAGCCGTCCTGGAACAGCATCATCCCCGGCAATGGCCGCCGCGGCCGCTTCTTGCGATGTGCAGAGCGCCCCAGGGCCTTCTTCACCAGGCCCGCCCGCTGCAACACCGCCTTGGTCCAGGTGTAGCCGTACTCGAAACCCCGCTTCGATATCTCCTCGTGAAAGTGCTTCACCGTGAAGTCGAAGTACCGCATCACATAGGTCTCGATCAGCCAATCCGTCCGGTCCTGCGGCGCCTTGCGAATCGACACACGGCCCCTGCGCCGATCGATGACCCCTCCAGGCCCGTCCTCCTCGTAGCGGTCCCGCAAGCGACGGAAATGTCGCTCGCTTATCCCCAGCAGCTCCGCCGCCTCCACGCAGCTTACCGCCCCCGCCCTGTAACGCCCGATCGCCTCCACGATCCGCGCCATCCGTACCTCCGCATGCATGCGATCCCTCCGGCCGAAACCGGACAAATCGTCTGCTACGAAAA
>NZ_JAQGNQ010000104.1 GCF_028291745.1 Ramlibacter sp.
AGGGCCATCTCGATCGCCTGCCCGCAGCCGATCACGCGTCGCGCGCGATCGTCGCGCAGATGAAGACGGACGAAGCCGCGCATGCCGCCCAGGCGCTGAACGCCGGCGCGGCGGAGTTGCCCGCCCCGGCCAAATTGTTGATGCGCGCTGCCGCCAAAGTCATGACGACCACCGCTCACTACATCTGAGCAGGGCCCGCCTGCGCGCTAGGCGGGCAGCACTTCGAAGCTGGTCGTGATCTCGGCGGTCTTGCCCAGCATGATGGTGGCCGAACAATATTTTTCGTGGCTCATCGCGACCGCGCGCTCAACGGCAGCCGCGGGCACTTCGCGACCCGTCACCACGAAGTGCATGTGGATCTTGGTGAACACTTTCGGGTCGGTCTCGGCGCGCTGCGAAGTGAGCTTGACCGAGCAGCCGCGCACGTCGTGGCGCCCGCGCTTGAGAATCAGCACGACGTCGTAAGCGGTACAGCCGCCCGCACCTGCCAGCACCGTCTCCATCGGGCGCGGCGCCAGGTTCTGCCCGCCGTTCTCCGGTTTAGCGGCGTCGGGCGCGCCATCCATGGCCAGCACGTGACCGCTGCCCGTCTCGGCAATGAACCCCATCCCGGAGCGAGTCCCGCTCGCGCCAGTCCAACTTACGGTGCATTCCATCTGCGTCCTCTTCGCCACACTTTGGCGTGATCGAAACATTCCGGTGCTGCAGCGCAGCAAAGCACCGGATATACTGATTCCGAAGCATAGCGATTTCGGTATGCCCCGGCGTTGGTTGCGGCCCGCCGGCCCCGGTTGTCTCCTCCACCTCCCTTGGTGGATTTAGCCCTCGAGCCGCAAGGCTCGAGGGCTTTTTTCTCGCCATTTGGCCCCCCGCTTATCATTCCCACGCCATGAAGAAGCAGCTGCAGCCGTCGGATTACCTGAAGAAGATACTCACGGCGCGGGTTTACGACGTGGCGGTGGAGTCGGCGCTCGAGCCGGCGAAAAACCTCAGCCGCCGCTTGCACAACAAGGTCCTGCTCAAGCGCGAAGACCAGCAGGCGGTGTTCAGCTTCAAGCTGCGCGGAGCGTACAACAAGATGGCGCACCTCACGCCCGAGCAGCTGCAGCGCGGCGTGATCTGCGCATCCGCGGGCAATCACGCGCAAGGCGTTGCGATGTCCGCGCACCGGTTGGGCGCGCGCGCCGTGATCGTTATGCCGGTGACCACGCCGCAGGTCAAGATCGACGCAGTGAAGGCTTTGGGTGGCGAGGTGGTGCTGCACGGCGAAAGCTATTCAGACGCCCACGTGCATGCCGTCGAACTGGAGCAGCGGCACGGCCTGACCTTCGTGCACCCGTTCGACGACCCCGACGTGATCGCCGGCCAAGGCACCATCGCGATGGAAATCCTGCGGCAGCACCAAGGACCGCTCGATGCCGTCTTCGTGGCGATCGGCGGCGGCGGACTGGTCGCGGGCGTGGCCAATTACATCAAGGCGGTGCGGCCCGAGATCAAGGTGATCGGCGTGCAGATGAACGACTCCGACGCGATGATGCAATCGGTCGCGGCGAAAAAACGCGTCACGCTGGGCGACGTCGGATTGTTCTCGGACGGCACGGCGGTGAAGCTGGTGGGCGAGGAAACCTTCCGGATTGCGCGCGAACTGGTGGACGAGTTCATGACCGTCGACACCGACGCCGTCTGCGCCGCGATCAAGGACATCTTCATCGACACCCGCAGCATCGTCGAGCCGGCCGGCGCGCTCGCGGTCGCCGCCATCAAGCAGTATGTGGCCGCGAACAAGACGCGCGGCGAAACCTACGCGGCGATCCTTTGCGGCGCCAACATGAATTTCGACCGGCTGCGCTTCGTCGCCGAGCGCGCGGAGGTGGGCGAAGAGCGCGAGGCGCTGTTCGCCGTCACGATCCCCGAGGAGCGCGGCAGCTTCCGCCGCTTTTGCGAATTGATCGCGACGCTGCCGGGCGGCGCCCGCAACGTCACCGAATTCAACTACCGCATCGGCGACGCGCAGCAGGCGCACGTCTTCGTCGGCCTCACCACGCACGGCAAGGGAGAGTCGGGGCGTATTGCCGCCAGCTTCACGCGCCACGGGTTCCAGGCGCTCGACCTCACGCACGACGAACTGGCCATGGAGCACATCCGGCACATGGTGGGCGGGCCGTCGCCCTTGGCGCAGGACGAACGCCTGCTGCGCTTCGTGTTTCCCGAGCGGCCGGGCGCGCTGATGAAATTCCTGTCGAACATGCGGCCCAACTGGAACATCTCGCTGTTCCACTACCGCAACCAGGGTGCCGACTACGGCCGCATCCTGGTCGGCCTGCAGGTGCCGCAAGGCGACGACGAGGCCTTCCAGTCCTTCCTCGACACGCTGGGCTATCCCTACTTCGAGGAAACCGACAATCCGGTGTACCGGCTGTTCCTGCGCACGCGCGCCGCTTGACGGCTACTTGCGCAGCGCCGGCAGTTCGAGGGTGACCGTCGTGCCGTCGGCCTGCATCACCGTGGCCTCGCGACCCCGGACCGATTGCAGCACCACGCCTTCGTCCAGGAAGGCCCCCACGCGATAGGGCCGCGCCGGCTTGCCGTCGATGGAGATCACGGCGGCACCCCGACCGGAGTGCGTGCCTGCCGCGACCCCGAGCAGTTGCAGCCGGCTCGCGAGCGTCGCCACCGGCGCCGCCACGACCGGGCCGCCAGCCGCCGCTGGTGCGCTGCCCAGCAAGCGGGCGATGACATCGGGATTGGCGGGTTCGACCGTCCGCGCCGGCGGCGCCGCCAGGTCCAGCAGGCGCGAACCGCCGCCCACCTTCAGGCCCCAGTACACGGCGCTGGCGGCGGCCAGCGCCCACAGCGCAAACGTGGCGCCGCGGGCGGTCCAGGTGGCGGAACTCGAACGCAACATTCGCGGATTATCATCCAGCCGATGCAGTCGACTCCCGCTTCCCGCCTGCGCGCCTGGCGCGCCAAGACCCTCCAGCGTGGCTTCACGCTGATCGAACTGATGGTGGTGCTGGTCATCATCGGCGTGCTGGCCGCGCTGATCGTGCCCAACGTGCTCGATCGCGCCGAGGACGCGCGCGCCACCGCCGCCAAGACCGACGTCAACAACCTGATGCAGGCGCTGAAGATGTACAAGCTGGACAACCAGCGCTATCCCACCAGCGAGCAGGGCCTGCAGGCGCTGATGACGCGCCCGACCAGCGCGCCGGTGCCGCCCAACTGGAAGCCTTACCTGGACAAGCTGCCCAACGACCCCTGGGGCCGCCCTTACCAGTACCTCAATCCCGGCGTGAAGGGCGAGATCGACGTCATGTCGTTTGGCGCCGACGGCCAGCCGGGCGGCGAGGGCAAGAATGCCGACATCGGCTCCTGGCAATAGGAGCGTCGCGCCGCTCAAGCGCGCCGCCGGCTTCACGCTGATGGAACTGATGGTGGTGCTGTCCATCATCGCCATTGCCGCGGCCGGCGTTTCCTTCGCGGTGCGCGACGCCGGCGGCGCGCCGCTCGATCGCGATGCCCAGCGCCTGGCCGCCCTCCTCGAATCGGCGCGGGCGCGCTCGCGCCTGAGCGGCCAGCCGGTGCGCTGGGTGGCGCAGCCTGCGGGCTTCCGCTTCGAAGGCCTGCCGCGCGATGCCTTGCCGCAAGGCTGGCTCGATGCCCACACGCAGGTGCTCGGCCCGGGCGTGCTGGTGCTCGGTCCCGAACCCGTGATTCCGCCGCAGGCCGTGGTGCTGACCAGCAGCGACCGTCCCGAGCGGGCGCTGCGCATCGCCACCGACGGCCTGCGGCCCTTTGCCGTCACGGCCGAACAGCCATGAGCCCGCCGGGCCGCCCCAAGGGCGAATACCGCAGTGCGCAGCACGGAGGTTCACGATGACCCCGCCGGGCCGCCCCAAGGGCGAATACCGCAGTGCGCAGCACGAAGGTCGCGGAGTCAAGCGCACGCGTGGCTTCACGCTGGTCGAAGTGCTGGTGGCCCTGGCCATCGTCGCGATCGCGCTGGTCGCCGGCCTGAAGGCCAGCGCTGCGCTTTCCAGCAACGCGCAGCGCCAGTCGGACGTGCTGCTCGCGCATGTCTGCGCGGAGAACGCATTGATCGGCCTGCGCCTGGCCAAGCAGCTGCCCGCCGTCGGCGACAGCGACATCGCCTGCGAGCAGGCGGGGCTGGTGCTGACCGTGCGGCTGAAGGTCTCGCCCACGCCCAACCCCAGCTTTCGCCGGGTCGATGCGCAGGTGTTCGACAACCAGACGCCGCTGGTGCGCGTGTCCACCGTGCAGGGGCGCTACTGATGCGGCGCGCACGCGGCTTCACGCTGGTCGAACTGCTGGTGTCGCTGTTCATCCTGGCCGTGCTGGCCGGCCTGAGCTGGCGCGGCATCGACGGCATGGTGCGCGCCCGCCAGCAGACCGAGGTCTACACCGACCAGGTGCTGGGGCTGCAGACCGGGCTGGCGCAGTGGGGGGCCGACCTCGACGCGATCATGGAGCTCCCCGGCTTCACCGCCCTGCAATGGAACGGCCGGGTGCTGCGGCTCACGCGGCACAGCAGCACTTCGCCGGGGGACGGTGCACGCGTGGTCGGCTGGGCACTTCGGGGCGGCCAATGGCGGCGCTGGGAGTCGCCGCCGCTGTACACGCGCGGCGACGTCGACGCGGCCTGGCAGCAGGCCGACCTGTGGTCGCAGACGCCCAGCGATGCGATGCAGCGGCAGGAGGTGGTGATCGCGCCACTGGAAGACTGGCAGATCTTCTACTTCCGCAACAACAGCTGGACCAACCCGCAGTCCAGCCCGGACTCCACGCAGACGACGGCTGCGCTTGCGGCCGCTGCGGCGGCGAGTGGAGCGGTAGCGACCGCCGCCGCAGTCCAGCAGGCGCAGGCCACCACCAGCGCACTGCCCGACGGCGTGCGCCTGGTGCTGCAATTGCCCGCAGGGCGCGCCATTGCGGGCCGGCTGCAGCGCGACTGGATCCGCCCCACGCTCGGGCCGAGCTGATGAAACGCCCTCGCCAACACGGCGCGGCCCTGCTCGCCGCCATGCTGACCGTCACATTGGTGGCGACGCTCGCTGCCGGCGCCATGTGGCAGCAGTGGCGCGGCGCCGAGGTGGAGGCGGCCGACCGCTCGCGCGTGCAATCGAGCTGGATCCTCACCGGCGCCCTCGACTGGTCGCGCCTGATCCTGCGCGAGGACTTCCTCGCCGGCCGCATCGACTCCTTGGCCGAGCCGTGGGCCGTGCCCTTGCAGGAGGCGCGGCTCTCGACCTTTCTCGCCGCCGACCCCGCCAACAACACCGACACGGGCGATGCCGACAACGTGTTCCTTTCGGGCGAGATCACGGACCTGCAGGCCAAGATGAACCTCGCGACCCTGGTCTCGGCCGGCACCGTGCAGGCCACGGCGCTCAAGCAGTTCCAGCTGCTGTTCGATACGCTGGGCCTGCCGCAGGACCAGTTGGCCAAGCTGGCCGACAACCTGCGCTTCGCCTCCGACATCCACGTCGACAACCTCAATTCGGGCAAGGCATCGTTGTTTCCGCAACGGATCGAGCAACTGGCCTGGCTGGGCGTGCCGCAGGACACGATCGCGGCGCTGGAACCCTATGTCACGGTGTTGCCCCCCGGCAGTTCGAGTTCGCGCGTGAACATCAACACCGCCTCGGCGGAAGTGCTGCACGCCATCGGCACCAACGTCAGCCTGGCGGACGCCAAGCGCCTGGTGGCCGAACGCGAGCACCAGGCCTTCGGCAGCGTCGCCGCCGTCTCCAAGATCCTGCCTGTCGGCTCCACCATCGACCTCACGGCGGGCGACGTGCAGACGCAGTACTTCGAGGTCCGCGGCCGCTTGCGCCTGGACGACGTCGTGATCGAGGAGCGCTCGCTGATCCAGCGGGTCGGCACGCGCGTGGTCACCCTGCAACGCGAGCGCGGCGCCTTCCAGGAAGCCGCACCCCGCTAGGTCGCACACCTACAATGCGCCGCTATCCATGAGCTCTCTCGTTGTCCTGCTGCCCCTGGAACCTGCCACGAGCGCCAGCGAGTGGAGTTATGCCGCCAGCCCCGACGGCGCCACCCTGGGCGACCACGGCAAGGCGCCGGCCGCGCTGCTGCCGCTGCCACGCGGCACCGGCGCCGAGATCGTCGCGGTGGTCCCGGTGCAGGCCCTCGCTTGGCACCGGGTCGACCTGCCGAAGGGCACGACGGCCGGCTCACCCCGCCTGCGTGCCGCGCTCGAAGGCCTGCTCGAAGAACAGCTGCTGGACGAGACCGACGCCGTGCACCTGGCGCTCGGACCCGGCGCCCGCGCGGGCGGCGCGGCCTGGGTGGCCGTGTGCGACCGCGCCTGGCTGCGCCACGCCTTGCAGATGCTGGAGTCCGCCGGCCGCCCGGTGACGCGCATCGTCCCCGAATTCGCGCCCGAAGGCCCGCCGGCCCTGGTGGTCACCGGCGACCCCGAACATCCGACCGCCATCGTCGGCAGCGAGGAAGGCGTGCTCGCGCTGCCGCTCACGCCGGCCGCCCTGCACCTGCTGCCGGTGCTGCCGGAAGAGGCCCCGCGCGTGGCGGAGCCCGGCGTCGCGGCCATCGCCGAGCAATTGCTGCAGCAGAAGTTCGTGCTGCAACAGGCTCCGCAACGCTGGCTGCAGGCGGCGCGCACGCGCTGGGATCTTGCGCAATTCGAATTCGCCAGTTCCAGCCGGGCCCGCGCGCTGAAGAAGCTCGCCTCCGGTTGGGCCGAGGTGTTGCATGGCAGGCCGTGGCGGCCGGCGCGCTGGGCCGCCGTGGTCCTGGTCGTCGCCAACCTGGCCGGCCTGAACGCCTGGGCCTGGAAGGAGCGCGCCACCCTGGCGAACCAGCGCGACGCCGTGCAAGGGGTGCTGCGCGAGACCTTCCCGCAGGTGCGGGTGATCGTCGATGCGCCGGTGCAGATGGAGCGTGAGGTCGCGAACCTGCGCCAGCAGACGGGCGTTGCTTCCGCCCGCGACCTCGACGCGCTGCTGGCGGCGCTGGCCTCGGCCCTGCCCGCGGGCCGCACGCCCGCCAAACTGGACTATGGCGGCGGACAGCTGCGTGCCGCCGGCCTGGCGCTCTCGGGCGAGGACCTGCGCGGCGTGGTCGCGCACCTGCACACCCTGGGCTACGCCGGCAGCACCGAAGACGACGTGCTGGTCGTCGCCGCGGAGGAGAGCCAATGAACGCCCAGCTCCTGCGGGCTCGCTGGGCGACCCTGGCGCCGCGCGAACAGGCGCTGGTGGGCGCCGCGGTCGGCCTCGTGGCCCTGGCGCTCCTGTGGTGGATCGCGCTGGCGCCGGCCATCACGACCCTGAGCTCCGCCGACGCCCAGCACCGCAGCCTCGATGCGCAGCTGCAGCACATGCGCCGGCTGCAGTCGCAGGCCAGGATCATGCAGTCACAGCCGCGGCAGAACCCCGACGAAGCGATGCGCCAGCTGGAGGCGGCCATCCGCGCTCAGTTGGGCGTGAGCGCGCGCTACATCATCGCCGGCGATCGCGTGACCGTCACCCTCACCAACACGCCGCCCGCTGCCTTGGCCCAGTGGCTCACGCAGGTGCGCACCAATGCGCGCGCCATCGCCAGCGAGGCGAAGCTCACGCGCAATCCCGCGGGCGGCTGGGATGGCAGCCTGGTGCTGACGTTGCCGGCACGCTGAGCGCTGTGGCCACCCGAACGCAGCGTGCGCCGCGCCAGGCGCCTTGGCCCTGGGCAGTGGCCGGTGCCTTGCTCGGAGCCGTGTTCGCTCTGATTGCCTGGGCGCCGGCCGGCTGGCTGGCGCAGGCGACCGCCCGGGCGAGCGGCGGCCGCGTGCTGTTGGCCGATGCCCGCGGCACGGTGTGGGACGGCTCGGCCCGCCTGGTGCTCACCGGCGGCCCGGGCAGCAACGACGCCGCGGCCCTGCCCGGCCGAATAGCCTGGGAGCTGCATCCGCGCTGGAATGGAGCGGCCGCGGCGGTACGCACCGACTGCTGCACTTCGCGGGCCCTGGACGTGCGGGCGGTGCTGCATGCCGGGGGCCCCGAACTGCGGATCGGCGACGGCGAGTCGGCGTGGCCGGCCCGCTTGCTGGCGGGCCTGGGCACCCCGTGGAATACATTGCAACTCGATGGTGAAGTACGGCTGACTACGCGGGGCCTTTCAGTAGAATGGGCCGCGGGCCGCCCGGTGGTCGCCGGGCGGGCCGAGTTGGTGGCGCTGCGCGTTGCGTCGCGCCTGTCTACCCTGAGGCCCATGGGCAGCTACCGCATCACCTTGCAAGGCGGCACGCCCGCCAGCCTGCAGCTGGAAACGCTGGAGGGCAGCCTGCAGCTGTCCGGGTCCGGCCAGTGGGTCGGCTCCCGCCTGCGCTTTCGCGGCGAAGCCAGCGCCACACCGGAGCGCGAATCGGCGCTGGCCAACCTCTTGAACATCATCGGGCGGCGCAGCGGGGCCCGCTCGCTCATCTCCATTGGCTAGTCGTGTCCGGGAAGCTTTCATGAATTACCGATACGCCGCCGCCTCGCTTGCCCTGGCCATGCTGCTGGGTGCGGCGCCCGGCGGGGCGCAGGCGCAGCGCGCCAACGAGCCCATCACGCTCAACTTCGTCAACGCCGAGATCGAGGCCGTGGCCCGCACGATGGCCGCCATCACCGGCCGCAACATCGTGGTCGATCCGCGCGTGAAGGGCACCATGACCCTCTCCACCGAGCGGCCGGTGCCGGCCGCCGCGGCCTTCAACCAGTTCGTGGCAACGCTGCGCCTCTCCGGCTACACGGTGGTGGAATCGGGCGGCTTGCTGAAGGTGGTGCCCGAGGCCGAGGCCAAGCTGCAAGGCGGCGCGGTCACGGTCGACGGCTCGGTGGCCGGCTCGCAGATCGTCACGCAAATCTTCCGGCTCAATCACGAGAGCGCCGCCAACCTGGTGCCCATCCTGCGGCCGCTGATCAGCCCCAACAACACGATCAACGTGAACCCCGGCAATAACTCGCTGGTGATCACCGACTACGCGGACAACCTGCGGCGGCTCGCCCGCATCATCGCGGCCCTCGATGTCAACAACGCCACCGACGTGGAGGTGATCAACCTCCAGTACGCCCTGGCCGTCGACCTGGCGCCGGTGGTGCAGCGACTGGTCGATGCCTCGGGCACGAGCGGCGCCGCCGCGGGTGCGCCGGGTGGCGCGGTCCAGGGGCAGTCCGACGCCGGGTTCCGCACGACCGTGATCGCGGAGCCGCGCAGCAACTCGCTGATCGTGCGCGCGCCGAATGCGGCGCGGCTGAACCTGGTGCGCTCGGTGGTGGCGCGGCTCGATACGCCCGGCGCGCCCACCGAAGCCGGCAATATCCACGTGGTGTACCTGCGCAATGCGGATGCGACCAAGCTGGCCTCGATCCTGCGCGCGGCCATCGTCAGCACGCAGCCACCGGGTGCCCTCGGCGCCACCGGCCTCGCCGGGGGAGGCGGCGGCTCCAGCATCGCGAGCCCGCCCAACATGACCAGCGGCCTGAGCGGCGCCGGCAGCGGAACGGGCACGAGCGCGGCGACGGCGCCGATCACGCCATCGGCCCAGCCCTCCACCGGCGGCCAGGTACAGGCGGATCCCTCGACCAACTCGCTGATCATCACCGCACCCGACCCGCAGTACCGGCAGCTGCGCGCCGTGATCGACCAGCTCGATGGCCGCCGCGCGCAGGTGCTGGTGGAAGGCATCATCGTGCAGGTGAACGCCGACAAGGTGGCGCAATTCGGCATCCAGTGGCAGAACGTGCTGGGGTCGGCCACGAGCAGCGTCATCGGCTTCCTGGGCAGCAACTTCACGGTGGGCGGCGCGAACATCATCGGCCTGCAGACGCAGACCGGGCTCAGCACCGGCAGCCCCACGCTGCCTTCGCCCGGCTTCAACGTGGGTGCGGTGCGCAACGTGGGCGGCCGCTTCATCCTGAGCGCGATCGCCAACTTCCTGGAAAGCAGCGGCGACGGCAACGTGCTGTCCACGCCCAACCTGCTGACGCTGGACAACGAGGAAGCCAAGATCGTCATTGGCGAGAACGTGCCCTTCGTGACGGGCCAGTTCACCAACACCGGCGCGAGCAACGGCTCCGTCAACCCGTTCACGACGGTGGATCGCAAGGACGTCGGCCTGACGCTGCGGGTGAAGCCGCAGATCAACGAGAACGGCACGGTGCGGCTGACCATCTACCAGGAGAACTCCGCGGTGAAGGCCGGCACCGAAACCGCGTTGAACGGCCCGACCACCACCAAGCAGACGGTGGAGACCAATGTGCTGGTGGACGACGGCCAGATCGTGGTCATCGGAGGGCTGCTGCAGGATACGTATTCCGGCAACGTGCAGAAGGTCCCCGGCCTCGGCGACGTGCCCGGGCTGGGCACCCTGTTCCGCACCGACAGCCGCACGCGCACCAAGAGCAACCTGATGGTGTTCCTGCGGCCGGTGGTCGTGCGGGACGCGAACGAGTCGGACTCGCTGTCCCTGGACCGCTACGAGCTGATGCGCACCAAGCAGCAGAACGTGCAACCGGAGTCACGCACCTTCCTGCACAACGTGGAGACGGCGCCGATCGCGCCCGAGCTCGCCCGGCCGGTGCCCCCCGGCAACACGTGGTCGCCGCTGGTGCAGCCGCCGGCCACGACCTCGCCCAGCGTCCGCTGAGCATCATGCGTTACCCGCTTCCCTACGCGTTCGCGCGCACCCAGCAGTTGCTGCTGGAGGACGACGGCGAGCAGCTCGTGCTGTGGCACGGCGGCGCGCCCGCGCCTGCGTGGTCCGAGGTGCTGCGCAAGTACCCGGTCAAGACACTGCAGCAGCTCGATGCGGCGGCCCTCGCGCAGCGCATCAGCGCCGCCTATGCCCAGGGCGAATCGAGCGCCGCCACGGTCGTGAGCGAAGTGCAGAACGACGCCGACCTCACGCGCATGATGCAGGAACTGCCGGCGGTCGAAGACCTGCTGGAGGCGAGCGACGACGCGCCCATCATCCGCATGCTCAACGCGCTGCTGACGCAGGCCGCGCGCGACGGTGCCAGCGACATCCACATCGAGCCGTACGAGCGCCATTCGAGCGTGCGCTTTCGCGTGGACGGCGCGCTGCGCGAAGTGGTGCAGCCCAATCGCGCGCTGCACGCGGCGCTGATCTCGCGGCTGAAGATCATGGCCGAACTGGACATCTCCGAGAAGCGCCTGCCGCAGGACGGCCGCATCTCCCTGCGCATCGGCACGCGCGCGGTGGACGTGCGCGTTTCCACACTGCCCAGCGCGCATGGCGAGCGCGCCGTGCTGCGCCTGCTGGACAAGAGCGAAAGCAAGATCAGCCTGGAATCCGTGGGCATGACCGGCGGCACGCTGGACCGCTTCCTGGAGCTGATCGCGCAGCCGCACGGGATCATCCTGGTGACCGGGCCGACCGGCTCGGGCAAGACCACCACGCTGTATGCGGCGCTGAGCCGGCTCGACGCCAGCACCGGCAACATCATGACGGTGGAAGACCCGATCGAGTACGAGCTGCCCGGCATCGGCCAGACGCAGGTCAACCCGAAGATCGACCTCGATTTCGCCAAGGCACTGCGCGCCATCCTGCGGCAGGACCCCGACGTGATCATGATCGGCGAGATCCGCGACTACGAGACCGCGCAGATCGCGATTCAGGCCTCGCTGACCGGCCACCTCGTGCTGGCCACCCTGCACACCAACGATGCGGCCAGCGCGGTGACGCGCCTGACCGACATGGGCGTCCAGCCCTTCCTCCTGAGCTCGTCGCTGCTGGGCGTGCTGGCGCAGCGGCTGGTGCGCAAGCTGTGCGAGTACTGCAAGGTGGAGATCGAAGGCGTGGCGCGCGGCTGCCAGCACTGCGCCTACACGGGCTACCACGGGCGCACGGGCATCTTCGAGTTGATGGTGGCCGACGAGCGCGTCCGCAACCTGATCCATACGAAGACGGGCGAAGCCCAGATCCGGGAAGCCGCGATGGCCGCCGGCATGCGCTTGATGCGCCTCGACGGCGAGCGGCTGGTGCGCGAGGGCATCACCTCCCGCGAGGAAGTGCTGCGCGTCACCCGCAATTAGCCGCCGACTAAACCGCGCGCTCCGGCTCGTGCAGCGGTGCGGGTTCGCGCACCGGCGCCTGCGGACCGCGCTCTTCCTCGATCGGCGGCACCGTGGGTTGTGGCTGCTGTTGTTGCTGCTGCTGCTTGCGCACCGCCGCGCGCGATTGTGGCTGTTGCTGCTGCTGCGCCTGCAGCCGCGCGTGCGGCCGCTCGGCCACCATCGGCCGGTACCTGGCCTTGAACATCACCATGGTTGCTGCCTCCTCAGTCGGGCGTCTGCACGAAATCGGTATGACCACCGGGCTGCGGCCTGTGCTCCGAAGCGGGCTGGTCCGGTACGAGCTCGCGCTCGTCCTCGTCGGCTTGTGGCCGGGGCTGCGGAATGCGGCCGCGCTCCGGCTGCGGATGCGCCAATCCGTGGTCGATGGGGGTGCGATCTTCTGGCATGGGCGTTTCCTGGTCCGATGCCTGCATCTTGCTTCGGCCGGCCGGAAGGCGCCCTAGGCGCGCTGCGCTGCCATGCCTAGGTCCGCCCCGCCCGCGGGTGTCAGCACCTGACTACAGCCTGCATCAGCAGCCCAACTGGTCCGCCAGGTCCAGCAGGTCGCGCGCGTGCAGGTCGTTGCCCGGCTGCGGGCTCACGTCCTTGATCTGCAGCGCGCCGAACTCCAGCGGCCGTTCGACATAGGCGGTACGCAGGCCGCAGGCGCTCGCCGCGGCCAGGTCGTCGTGGTGCGCGGCGACCAGCATCACGCGCGCGGGCGGCACGTCGAACACGCGCGCGACACCGAGATAGGTGGATGGATCCGGCTTGTACGCGCGGAACACTTCGGCCGACAGCACGCAGTCCCAGGGCAGGCCCGCGCGCTTGGCCATGCGCGTGAGCAGGCCCAGGTTGCCGTTGGAGAGCGTGCACAGGAGATAACGGCTTTTCAGGCGCTGCAGGCCGGCGACCGCATCGGGCCACGGATCGAGTCGGTGCCACGCACGATTGAGGTGCTGGCGCGCGGCTTCGTCGAGGTGGGCGAGACCGAACTGGGGCAGGATCTGGTCGAGGATCGTGCGGTGCAGGTCGTCGATCAGCGTCCAGCCCAGTTCGCCGGACATCACGCGCGCCATCGCCGGCCGATAGCCCGCACGCCACGCGAGCGCGAAGGCATTGCCATCCACCTGGGGCCAGGTCTGCGCCAGTTCGCGCACGAGGCTGCCGTGCCAGTCGACGACGGTGCCGAAGATGTCGAAGGCGAGGACTTCGACCTCGCTCGCAAGGGCGGCAGGGGCAGCGGCGGGCATCTGCGCAGTGTAGGGCGAGCCGCACTAAACTCGCGCCTGCTGTCGGTCTGCTGTCCTGCCAAGGGGGTGCGCGATGAATTGGAGCGCGGAAGCGAGGGCGCGAACGCTGTTCGTGCTGTTCCTGCTGGCGCTGGCCGCCGCAGCGGGTGGCTGGCTGTTGTGGCGTGAGAGCCGCTTCGCCACCTACGAGATCCGCACCGCAGAGGCGGTGTCCGGATTGATCGCGGGCTCGCCGGTCGAACTGCACGGGGTGGAGGTCGGCAAGGTGCAGGCGGTGGAACTGGAAGATGCACGGCGCGTGCGGGTGCTGCTGGACATCCGCAGGGACCTGGTCCTGTCGTCGGGCACCGTCGCCACCATCACGGGCCGCGGACTCGCCACCCGCGGATTCACCGGCTATGTCTATGTCAGTCTCGAAGACAGCGGCGCGCCGGGCCGGCCGCTCGCGCGGGCGACCGCTGGTGGCTATCCGCAGATCGCCACCGCACCGGCGCAACTGGAGAACATGGACATGTCCTTCAGCGAGTTGAATCGCAATGTGCGCACGGTGAGCGCGCTGCTGGAGGCGGCGCTGGATCCGCAGACGGTGGGCGCCTTGAAGCAGTCGCTTGCCGGGATCGAGCAGGTCTCGCGCACGCTGGCGGCCAACAACGACCGGCTGGTGCAGATCCTGGCGAACGCGGAACGGGCCAGTGCGCAGGTGCAGCCGCTGCTGCAATCGAGCGGCGATGCGGTGCAGTCGCTGCGCACCCAGGTGCTGCCGCAGGCCAGGGACACGCTGCGGCAACTCGATAGCCTTTCCGCCGCCATGAACGAGCGCATGACCACCATCTTGCAGAACACCGAACAGGCCAGCACGCGCATGGGCCCCTTGCTGCAATCCAGCAACGATGCGGTGCGCTCGCTGCAGATGCAGATCCTGCCGGAAGCGCAGCGCACCCTGACGCGGCTGGATCGCCTTTCCACCTCGCTGGGGCAGAGCGCCGATCGCATCCAGCGCAATCCCTCGCTGCTGCTGCGCGGCTCCGTTGCCACGCCTGTGGGCCCGGGCGAGGCGCCATGAGGGGGCGCGGCCCGCGCCTGCTTGTTCCCTTGGCGATGGCGGGCGCGCTGGCGCTGCCGGCCGGCTGCGCCTTGGTGGCCCCCCCGGAGCCGCCCATGGTCAGCTCGCTGCTCGATCGAATGCCCGCGCAGGTGCCGCAGCACGCGCGCGGCAACGCGACGCTGCTGGTGTACACCCCGCAGGCGCGTCCTGCCGTCGACACGACGCAGATGGCGTATGCGCTGCGGCCGCACCAGCTGGCCTACTTCGCGCGCAACGAATGGGCCGAGACCCCGCCGCAGATGCTGCAGCCCCTGCTGGTGCGCACGCTCGAGGCCACGGGCGCCTTTCGCGCGGTGCTGACGCCGCCGCAGACTGGCGGGACCACGCTCGGACTGCGCACGGAGATCGTCGACCTGGTGCAGGACTTCGGGGAAGATCCGCCGGTGCTGCGCTTCTCGCTGCGCGCCGTGCTGAGCGACGAAGCGGGCAACCGCACGATAGCCACGCGCGAGTGGACGCTGCGCGAGCCGCTGCCGCAGAAGACGCCGGGGGCCGGCGTGCTCGCAGGCAACGAGGCGGTCGCGCGCGTGCTGCGCGAACTGGCCGGTTTCGTGCTGGAATACACGCCCTAGCTTTCGCTCTTTCGGTACCGTGGCCTGCGCGTCAGCGCATCGCACGTACACCCCCTCACCCGCGCGGCCACATCCTGCGCAAGGTATCGTCCCCCCGCACCAGGTGGTGGTGCAACGCCGCCCCCGCATGCAGCACGAGCAGCATCAGCAAGGCATATCCGAGCCACCGATGCACCGCGATGTACAGCTGGAAGTGGTCTTCGTTGAGCCCTGTCAGGTCCGGCAGCGAGAAGCCGTCGAACAGGGGCACCGGATAGCCGCCGGCCGACGACATCAGCCACCCCGTCATCGGCAGGGCGATCATCAGCGCGTAGAAGACCAGGTGCACGAAACGCGCGGCCACCTGCTGCTCCTGCGGCAAGCTTGCCGCCAGCGCCGGCAGCGCATTGCACGCGCGCCACCCGAGGCGCAGCAGCGCACCCGCCAGCGCCGCCATGCCGATCGCCTTGTGCACCAGGATCAGGAGGATCTTCTCCTGGTCGAAACCGACGTCGGGCAGCCACACCATGTAAAGGCCCAGGCCGATCAAGCCGCAAAGCAGCAGCGCCATGCCCCAGTGCAGCAGCACGGCGACCAGGCCGTAGCCTTGCTCGGTGTTGGACAGGGGCCGCATGTCGCTCTTTTGCGCCGGCAACGGGCGCTGTTCCAAGTATGGTCCGAGCCCGGCCTCGACGCCAGCCATTCCTGCCCAAACCGTGTACCATGCGTTGAACCGACGTCTTCAGGACTGTCATCTTTAGGCCTCTTCCCCTCGCGCCCGCACAGGCCGTAGCAGTCGAACCCCCCATCGTTGATCTCTTGGCGTCGGCGCCGCGCCAGCGTTCGCCCGCGCGAGACAACAACAAGGATTCGACATGACCCTACGGACCCACGGCAGCGGCCGCGCCGTACCGACCGCGCCTGTCACGGCCGGGAAATACCTCATATCGCCGATCACGACACTGCTGGATAACGGCTGGTATGCGTGCTCGGTGTCCATCCGCTCCGGCTCCGGCAGCGCCACCACGGACCGGATCGTGCGCCTCACGCGCCTTTTCCGCACCGCGGTGCGGGCAGCGGAGTACGCTATCGCCGAAGGCCAGCAGTGGATCGGAATGGGCCCCAGCCGGGCCCGCATCGCCGCGTGACCGATCGCCATTGAAAGGAGACCCCGTCCATGCCCAAGCCGAACTACGGATTCGCCAAGCGCCAGCGCGAGCTGGAGAAAAAGCGCAAGAAGGAAGAGAAGGCGATGAAGAAGGATGCGCCGCCGGACCAGGCGGAGGCATCGCCTTCGCAGCCCGAGGGCGAGACTGAAGCCGTAACCAAGACCGAGACCGAGTAAGTCGGTACGCACCGGGAGCCACGCATGAAGGACATAGTCAAGACCGAGATGCAGTCCGATGGACTTCGCTACATCTCGAAGTCCACCGGCAGTGATTTTCCCGGCGCGCCCGGCGCGACCATGAGCTGCTTCCGATGCGGCCGCCATGTGGCGCGCCGCTCGCTGCGTTCCTTCCGGGTGGCCGGCGCGCTGCAGTTCTGTTGCAGCGAGGATTGCCGCCCGGGCCGCGCGGCCTGAGCGAGCCGTCCATGACGATCACGGGCGCTGGGCGGCGGATCGTCCCGCCTCCTCCGAGCTGCCCCGGATCCGCTCCTTGACCACCGCCGCTTCCCCCGCGACGCCGTCCGGCCCCCTGAGCCCGGACGACTTCGACGCGCTCGACGCCGAACTCGACCTGCTGCGCGAGCGCGACGACGAGATCCCGCAGTGGGAGTTCTGCGAAGGCTTCCTCGCGGCCCTGGTCTGCATGCGCCGCGAGCTGCCGGCCGATGAATACTGGCCCGTGCTGCTGGGCGACGAGTTCCGGCCCATGGAGCACATGGAGTTCGTGTGGCGCTGGCGCCGCCGCTGGCAGGAGATCGCCTTCGCGCTCGACCAGCCGGTGGAGGAGCTGCACGACGAGCGCACCTACCAGCCCGAAGCCCTGGATACGCGCGGCGCCATCCTGAGCCTGCCGCCCGAGGACCGGGTCGAGGGCGACCTCGACAACCTGCCGGCGTACGCGCAGGTGTGGGCGCTGGGCTTCATGTATGCCGTGGAGAACTGGCCCGAGGAGTGGGAGCCGCCGCGCGACCCCGAAGCGGCGGAAATGCTGGACACCGCCCTGCACGACATCGTCGCCCTGACGGAAGACGATACGGGCGCGCCCGCGCTCTCGATGTACAGCGAGGACGGCCCGCCGACCGTGAGCAAGGAGCGCATCGACACGCTCGCCGCCGCGATCTGGGCGGTGTACGAATTGCGGCAGCTGTGGCGCAGCATCGGGCCGCGGGTGGCGCCGGTGCGCAAGGCGGCCGAGCCGGGCCGCAACGACCCGTGTCCCTGCGGCAGCGGCAAGAAATACAAGAAGTGCCACGGGGCGGGCTGAGCCGCATCCCGCGCTGACCCAGCGCGCCGCCCGGGGCGCCTGGCTTCAGACCGGCTGGGCGGCCGGCGCCGAAACGTCGGACGTGGGCGCCGGCGCCGGTGCGACCCGCATCCCGTTCAGCCGCAGCTCGCTGATCACGTCGTGGATGTAGCGCAGCTTGGCCAGCGCTCCGGCGGACAACGCGAACGGGTACGCGTCGTTCTGGCCGAGGCTGCGATTGAGGCTGTTCACCAGCAGCGTGAGCGGCACCCATTGCTGCACGAGGTCGTCGAAGTCGACGCCTGCAACCTCGAACGGATCGATCACATCTTCGACCTCTTCGCCGTCGGGCGCATCGACGCTCACGCGCGTGTTGTAGGCCGCTGCCGTTTCGAGCAGGTCGACCATGTGCAGGTAATGCGCCCAGGTCTCGGCCCAGTCCTCCCAGGGATGGGAGGTGGCATAGGCGCTCACGTGCGACTCGTGCCACCCCGCGGGGCTGCCGCCGGACTCGTAGTGCCTGCGCAGCGACTCGCCGTAATCCACCGACTCGTCGCCGAAGATCTCGCGGTAGGCCTCCACGCGGTTGCCGTCGCGGATCAACACGTCCCAGTAGTAGTGGCCGGACTCGTGGCGGAAGTGACCGAGCAGCGTGCGATAGGGCTCGTGCAGTTCCGAGCGCCTGCGGGTGCGCTCGGCGTCGTCGGCTTCGGCGATGTTGATCGTGATCAGGCCGTCGTCGTGGCCGGTGAGGACCTGCTGTCCTGGCTGGTCCTGCAGGAATTCGAACGCCAGTTTTTCGACGTGACCGGGCGGCGGATTGGTGGCGATCAGCCCCAGCTGCGCGAGCGTGTAGAACAAGCGTCGCTTGGCCACCTCGATCGCGTGCCAGCGCTCCAGGTTGCCCTCCTGCGAGAGGTCGGGCAACACGCGCGTGAGACGGCAGGCGACGCACAGCGGATTGGGGTCATGCGCGGGCACGCAGAAATTGCAGATGCCGTGCTCCTCGCCGTTCCGGCAGAGACGGTAGCGCCTGGGCCCCGACTTGCGTCCGGGGCGCGGGCGCAGTTGCCACGTGGACGCATCGGTGGCGGGCTCGATGGCGGCGAGCGTGAAGACATCCGGCAGGAAGGCGACCTGGCTGCCGCATCCGAGGCACTGGCTGTTCTCGAAGAACAGCGCCTGCTTGCAAACCTGGCAATGAAACAGCTTCACGGGTGACGATCGGTGATGGACGAGCCCATGATGCTAAAGCGCTCACCGTGCCGTGCATGTAGGAACACGCGACACCTGGCACGGCATGCGCGTCGAACGCGAGCAGGACAGCGCGTGGCCGCGCCTGCGTGGCCAAGGCATTCGGCACTCTCCTACAAACACGAACACGGCCCGTTTGCACAATGTCAGTGCAGGTGGCCGCAGTGGCTGCCCACGCAGGACCCTCCTTTGCCCCTGAACATTGTCCTCATCGAAGACCACGCGGAATTTCGCGAGCAGTTGTGCAACCGGCTGCAGATCATCGACAACGTGCGTGTCGTTCACACCGAAGACACCGCGCTTGCCGCGCGGCAGTGGCTGGCAGAACACCCGCACGAGTGGGACGTGCTCGTGGTCGATCTCTTTCTGGCGAGCGGGCATGGTTTCCAGGTGCTTGCCGCGGCGAAGGACCGCCTGGCGCGCCAGCAGGCCGTGCTGCTGACCAGCTACACGCGCGATCCCGTGCGCGAGCAGGCGCGCAAGTTCGGCGCGGATGCGGTGTTCGACAAGGCGTTCGAGCTGTCGCAGTTCCTCGCCCACGTGGAGGGGTGCTGCAAGGCGAAGGATCGCGAAGTGCGCGAGGGCAGCCCGCACGTTGCGGCGCTTGCCGCCTGAGCTCCAGAGGCCGGAGCGCCCCTCCCCGGACCGGGAGGGAGCAACGCCCGAAAAACTCAAGAGCTGTTCGGAAATCATCATTTGCCGACGCAGGAAGGGCTGCCTACGATCGCCCCCATACGTCTAGCGTGGAGCGAATGAATGAGCAAAGTCCAACGTCCCGTCGTCATCGCGGGCGCGGGCCCTGTGGGCATGACAGCCGCGGCCGACCTCGTGCGGCAGGGCATTCCGGTCACCGTCCTCGAGAAGAGCGCCGCGCTCAGCGCCGAATCGCGCGCGTCCACCTTTCACCCGCCGACGCTCGACCTGCTCGATGATCTTGGCTTCGCCAAGCCGCTCATTGCGCAGGGCTTGAAGGCGCCGCAGGTCCAGTACGGATCCACCGTCGATGGCGAACTGGGCACCTTCGATTTTTCGGCGATCTCCGACCTGACGCGCCATCCCTACCGGCTGCAAGCCGAGCAGTTCAAGCTCACGCGGATCATCCTCGAGGCGCTGAAGGACAACCCGCTGTTCGACATCCGCTTCAATTCGGAAGTGGCGTCCCTCGCCCAGGACGCAAACGGCGTCGCAGTCACCACCGGTGCCGGCGACACCTTGCAGTGCGACTGGCTGATCGGCGCCGATGGGGCCAACAGCGTGGTGCGCCGCCACCAGGACATCCCGTTCGATGGCTTCACCTGGGCCGAGCGCTTTCTCGTCGTCACTACGTCGGCGGACATCGCCGCCGTGCGCCCCGGCGTGACCTCGGTCAGCTACTGGGCCGACCCGCAGCGCTGGCACTTCCTGCTGCGCATCATCGGCGCGTGGCGCGTGATGCTGCCGGTGCCCGCGGAGATGTCCGACGACGCGGCGCGCGCTCCGGAATACGCGCGCGAATCGCTAGCCAGCGTGCTGCCGGCGGGCGTGGCCGCACCGATCGAGCACATCACCTTGTATCGCGTGCACCAGCGGGTGGCGACGCGCTTCCGCGAGGGGCGCACCTTCCTCGCGGGCGACGCGGCGCACATCAACAATCCGCTGGGCGGGATGGGCATGAATGGTGGCCTGCACGATGCGCTGAACCTCACCGCACGGCTGGGCCGCGTCATCCACGGCAAGGACGGCGAGGACACGCTCGATGGCTACGATCGCCAGCGGCGTGCCGTGACGATGGAGGCCATCCAGACGGGCACCATCCGCAACAAGAAGAACCTCGAAGCGCGCACGCCCGAAGACCGCGAGGCCTTCCGCTCGGAGATCCGCAAGGCGGTCGCCGACCGCGAAAAGACCCGTGAATTCCTGCGCCGCATCTCGATGATCGACAGCCTGCAGCGCGCCGCGGCGCTCTGATCAGGGCGGGGTGGGCGCGTCCACCGCGGGCGCGCCTTCGCGAAAGCGGCGGGCGTGCTCCTGCAGCCATGCGCGGAACACGTCCAGCTGCGGCTCGCCGGTCTTCTCCTCGGGATAGGCGAAGTAATAAGAGCCCTCGCTGCGCAGCGACAGGTCGCACACGATCTGCAGGTCGCCGCGCTGCAGCGGGGTCTCGATCAGGAAGCGCGGCAGCAAGGCGAGCCCCTGCCCCGCGCAGGCGGCGCCGATCACCATCGACTGCGTTTCGAAGCGCGGCCCCTTCAACAGGTTCGAGGCGCCGCCGCCATGCGCTGCCGCCCACGAGCCCCAGGCATCGGGCCGGGTGACCAGGTGCAGCAGGCGCCCGGACAGCACGGTGTCAGGGCTCCATGGTGGCGATGCGTGCTGTTGCAGCAGGCGAGGTCCCGCGACCACGAACAGCTCCTCTTCGAACAGGAAGTCCGACTGCGCGCCGGGCCAGCTGGCAGAGCCGAAACACAGCGCGCCATCGAAGCTGGTTTCGCTGAACAGAAAGCGGCTGCTGCGCGCGCTGAGATTGACCGTCATCTTCGGCTGCTGCTCGTACAGGTCGGACATGCGCGGGATGAGCCACTGCGAGCCCACGGTCGGCAGCACGGCGATTTCGAGCGTGCCGCCTTCGCCCTCGTTCGCCATCACATCGCGCGTGTCCTTCTCCAGCCGCTCCAGCGTGCCGGCGATGTCGCGCGCGTAGGCCGTGCCGGCGCGCGTGAGCGACAGGCGCTTCTTGATGCGGTGGAACAGCTGCACTCCGAGCTGGTCCTCCAGCTGCGAGATCTGGCGCGATACCGCACTTTCCGTGAGGGCAAGTTCGTCGGCGGCACGAGTGATGCTTGCGTGGCGGGCGGCGGCGTCGAACGCGATCAGGGCGCTCATGCTCGGGATTCGTCGGCGCATGTGAACTTTCAAAAAAATCAAGATGTCTTCGAGACAAATCGTTTGCGAGGGGCTGGTCCCAATCCCAGAATGACTAGCAACCTTCGCGCCCTCGTCCCTCGCCAGGCGAGCCTTCCGCAACAGCCGAACTCTATCGAATCTCCCTCATGAAATTCCACTTCGCCTTCGCCGCGGCGCTCTCGCTGCTTTCCCTTGCGGCCAGCGCCGCTGTCTTCCCGGACAAGCCGATCACCATCGTCGCGCCCTTTCCCGCGGGGAGCAGCAGCGACCTGATTCCGCGCATGCTCGCGCCGCTGGTGTCCAAGTCGCTCGGCGTCCCCGTGATCATCGACAACCGCGCCGGCGCCAACGGGTCGCTCGGGGCCGGCGTGGTTGCACGCGCGCCTGCCGATGGCGACACCATCCTGCTCGGGACCACCGGCGTGCTCGCCATCAACCAGTGGATCTATCCGAAGCCGCAGTACCTGCCGGAGCGCGACTTCACGGCGATCATCAACGCCGCCGCCACGCCGAACCTGCTGGTGGTGCCCCGCAGCGTGGAAGCCAACACGCTGAAGGAACTGATCGCGCTGGCGAAGGCGAAGCCGGGCACGCTTTCCTTCGCGTCCGCCGGCAACGGCAGCACCAGCCATCTGTGCGGCGAAGCGCTGAAGCATGAAACCGGCATGGACATGGTGCACGTGCCGTACAAGGGCCCGGCGCCCGCAGCGGTGGACCTGCTCGGTGGGCGCGTCTCGATGATGTGCGACAACCTGTCGAACGTGCTGCAGTACGTGAAGACCGGGCAGCTCAAGGCGATCGCTCTCACCGGAACCAAGCGCAGCCCCTTGCTGCCCAACGTGCCCACCACCGCGGAGCAAGGCTTTCCGGGCGTGCAGGCCGGCATCTGGTACGGCTTCGTCGCGCCGGCGGCAACGCCCAAGGAAACCGTGGACCGGCTCAACGCCGCCTTCGCGCAGGCCTTGCGCGACCCCGCCATCGACGCGCGCCTGGAGAGCCTCGGCTTGACCGTGATCGCCGACAAGCCGGAAGCGTTCAAGCACTTCATCGCGCAGGAGTCCGCGCGCATGAAGAACGTCGTCGCCGCCTCCGGCGCCAAGGCCGAATAAGCGCCTCATGACCGGCAGTGGATCATCGCTGCCCGAAGCCACCGCGATGTTCTGCGGCACACTCGCAGCCAGTGGCGGCGCCCTCGTTCATCACACAGGAAAGCATCATGGCAGTCAACAAGCAGCACAAGGAATTCCACACCCTCGACATGGAAGGCGGCTGGGAGCAACCGCCCGGCTACGCGCCGGACCTGAACGTCAAGCAGAAGGTGCTGGCGGGCGGGCTGGACACGAAGAACAAGCGCGGATCGCAAACCCGCCTGCTGAAGTTCGCGCCCGGCGTGTTCACCACCGAGCCTTTCGTGCACGACTACTGGGAAGAGGTTTACCTGGTCTCCGGCGATCTCACCGTGGGCAACGACAAGCAGGGCAAGGGGGGCACTCCGTTCTCCGCGAACACCTACGCCTGCCGCCCGCCGGGCGCCGCGCACGGCCCGTTCAAGTCGGAAGGCGGCTGCGTGCTGCTGGAGATCCACTACTACGATCCGGCATGAACGCGACGCTCGCCGAACTGTCCGCGGCCCTGCGCGCCGGCACCCTCACCAGCCGGCAGTTGGTGGAGCAATGCATGGCCCGCGCGCAGGACCCCGCCGGTGAAGGCGCCAGGACCTTCATCCACCTCGATGGCGAGAATGCGCGCCGCGCCGCCGACCAGGTGGACCAGGTGCGACGCGCGGGCGGCGACCCGGGGCCCTGGGCGGGCATCCCCATCTCGATCAAGGACCTGTTCGATATCGCCGGGCAGGTGACCACCGCCGGCTCCGTCGTCCTGAAGGATGCGCCGCGCGCGAGCGCCGACGCAGTGCCCGTGGCGCGCTTGAAGGCCGCAGGCTTCGTGGTCATGGGCCGCACCAACATGACCGAGTTCGCTTACTCGGGCCTCGGCATCAATCCGCACTACGGCACGCCGGCCAACGCCCATGAGCGGGCGCTGCGGCGCATTCCCGGTGGCTCCTCCTCGGGCGCCGCGGTTTCGGTGACCGACGGCATGGCGGCCGCGGCGCTGGGCACGGACACGGGAGGCTCTTGCCGCATCCCCGCCGCGCTCAATGGCATTGCCGGCTTCAAGCCCACAGCAAACAGTGTGCCCATGGAGGGCACCTTCCCGCTATCGCCCAGCCTGGACAGCGTCGGACCGCTGGCCGCCACCGCGCAGTGTTGCGCGATCCTGCATGGCGTGCTGTCGGCCGCGCCGGCGACGGCGGAGGCGCAGTTGGGCCTCGCCGGCCTGAAGCTGGCGATCCCGCAGACGGTGATGCTGGATGGCCTGGATGCGCAGGTGTCGGCTTCCTTTGCGCAAGCCGTGTCGCGCCTTTCGGCGGCGGGTGTCGCCATCGGTGAACTCGCATTCAAGCAATTCGGCGAACTCGCCGGCGCCAATTCGAAGGGCGGCCTGATCGCCTATGAGGCTTATGCGGCGCAGCGCGAGCGACTGCAGCAGCGCGGCAGCGGGTACGACCCGCGTGTGAAGGTGCGCATGGAAAAGGGCGCGGCGCAAACGGCCGACGACTACGCGCAGCTGCAGGCGTTTCGCCGCGATTGGATCCGCCGCGTGAGCGCGGAGATGCAGGCCTGCGATTTCCTGGTGTGTCCCACGGTGCCCACGATCGCGCCAGAGATCGCGGCCCTTGCCGGCGACGACGAGTACGGCCGTGTGAACCTCGCAATGCTGCGCAATCCGACCTTCGCCAACTTCCTGGATGGCTGCTCGATCTCCGTGCCGTGCCAGGCGGCGGGCACTGCGCCCGTGGGCCTGATGCTGATCGGCCGCCATGGCGACGATGCGCGCCTGCTTGCTGCGGCGCGCGCCGTCGAGGCGCTGGTGGCGCCGCCCCGGCGCTGACCGCGCCAGGGCAGTGGACGCTCCCTCAGTGGGGCGTCCACTGGATCGTGGAGATGTCGATGCCCTCCTGGTGCATCTCCCACAGCGGGCTCAGTTCACGCAGTTTCGAGACGCGCGTCTTCAGCAGGTCGACCACGAAGTCGACTTCCTGCTCGGTGGAAAAGCGACCGAGCGTGAAGCGGATCGAGCTGTGCGCGAGTTCGTCGCTGCGCCCCAAGGCCAGCAGCACGAACGACGGCTCCAGCGAGGCCGACGTGCAGGCCGAGCCCGAGGACACGGCCACATCCTTGATCCCCATCATCAGCGACTCGCCCTCGACGAAGCTGAAGCTCACGTTGAGGTTGTGCGGCACCCGGTGTTCCAGCGAGCCGTTCACCTGGATCTCCGGCATTTCGCGCAGGCCCGCCAGCAGGCGATCGCGCAGGGCACCGACGCGCGCACTCTCTTCCTGCATCTCGAGCCTGGCGATGCGGAACGCTT
This sequence comes from Ramlibacter sp., assembly GCF_028291745.1. Taxonomy (GTDB): domain Bacteria; phylum Pseudomonadota; class Gammaproteobacteria; order Burkholderiales; family Burkholderiaceae_C; genus Ramlibacter. The sequence continues at coordinate 24,989 of NZ_JAQGNQ010000104.1, forward strand.
CACCCATGCCGACGATCTGGTGCGTGGGCAGCGTGCCCGAGCGCATGCCCCGCTCGTGGCCCCCACCGTGGATCGAGGCGGCGATGCGCACGCGCGGCTTGCGGCGCACATACAGCGCGCCGATGCCTTTGGGGCCGTAGACCTTGTGCGCCGTGACCGTGAGCAGGTCGATCTCGAGCTGCTGGAGATCGATCGCGATCTTGCCGGCCGCCTGCACCGCGTCGCAGTGGAACAGCACACCGCGCTCGCGGCAGGCGTGGCCGATGCCGGCGACGTCCTGGATGACGCCGATCTCGTTGTTGACGAACATGATGGAGACCAAGATCGTGTCGGGGCGGATCGCGTCGATCACGCGCTGCACCGGCACGCGGCCGTCGTCATCCACGTCCAGGTAGGTCGCCGTGAAGCCCTGGCGTTCGAGCTCGCGCACGGTGTCGAGCACGGCCTTGTGCTCGGTCTTCTGCGTGATGATGTGCTTGCCCTTGCCCGAGTAGAACTGGGCGGCGCCCTTGATGGCAAGGTTGTTGCCCTCGGTCGCGCCGGAGGTCCACACGATCTCGCGCGGGTCGGCGTTCAGCAGGGCGGCGACGTCGGCGCGCGCCTGTTCGACCGCGGCCTCGGCCTCCCAGCCGTAGGCGTGGCTGCGCGAGGCGGGGTTGCCGAACTTCTCGAACAGGTACGGCATCATCGCTTGCGCGACGCGGGGATCCACCGGCGTGGTGGCGCCGTAGTCCATGTAGACGGGTTGCAGGGGCGTGAAGCGTTCGGTCATAGACCGAAGATCGTAGGGAGCGGACCTGGGGCTCGCAATTGCTATTTGCTCAGGAGGTCTTGCGTTTTGCGCACCCGCTGATGTCCCGCTCCCCAGGTCAAACTGCCGGTCTTTCTCCTGGCCGCCGGCGCGCGGGCAGCGACCTTAGAGGCCCATGCTGGTCGCCTGGCTGCGCATCGCACCGCACTGCGCGCCGATGGCTCTGAGGGCCGATTCGCTGCGCACGTCAGACGCGCTGTCAGGGGCCGGGATGACCGAGCACGCTTGCTGCGCCTGCTGCATGCAAGAGCGCAGGCTGTCCCGGAAATGTTGGTCGTTCTGTTCGATGAGGTCCGCCGAGAGGGTCAGGAGGCACTCGCTGCCCCGCTCGCTCCAGAGCGTTTCATGCAGAAAACCACCCGCGTTGTGCAGAATCTGCACGGGCAGTCCCGCGAGCTGACCGTACTTGCGCTTCTGGATTTCGAGGAACTCGGGTTCCGTCTGCTCGCCCGCCCTCGCGCTCGCACCATGCACGGCCACCTGGTTCAGCGACTCCGCCTGGGCGGCAGCCATCGGCACCGACGCAACGGGCTCTCCGCCCTGTTCATATCCGCCCAGGACGTCCAGGCCCACGAGCAGCAGGCCCGCAAGGCCCACCGTCATCACGTTGTAGCCAAGCGCCGCCTGCTCGGCGCCGTCGCAGAGCCTCTCGCGCACCGGCGGCGCGGACAGGAGAGCGCCGAGCGCGCAGAGCGCTGCCCCAAGGTATGCGCCGCTCTTGAAGCTCGCGAGAGCCACGACGGCGAACAGCACGACCAGCACGTAGGCGGTCGCGCTGCGCCTTTGCGTCCCGCTCGCGGGAGTGATGGAAACTGCGCCGAAAGTGGAATCCGCTTGACCGTTCATGCTTGCTCCTGTTGGCTGGATGAGTGCAAACAGGTTACTTCACGTTACATGCGGATACAAGATGCTTCAGGCGGGGCTAATGCGAAGGAATTCACGGCCAGACCGGAAAGCCCGCGAAGAAGGTCGCCAGCGACGAACGTATGAGTCGCACTGGCGGGAGCTGGCGATCGTGCAGAGGTGTGTGAGCACCTGGGGTGAAGGTGCAAGCGCGGGCGTCGGAGGCGGGGGGCGCTCTTTGGAGATTGCGGTGGCGTGAGGCCGCGCGGGAATTCGTATTCCTCCGTGCCGCCTGGCAAAAATTCGGTATCCTCCCCGCGTGTCAAGGCGTAGCTGACCATCAAGTCAGCCCAGGCCGCCACTCGCCAATCCTGCGAATCCGCGCGAATCTATCCAGCAATGCTCACACAGCAGATTTTCGAGGCGGAACAATGCTTCAGAAGAGGCCAGATCCATCGCGCCGAAGAGATACTCCGCCAAATTGTCCAGCGCGACCCGACGGCTTCGAAAGCCTACGAGCTTCTTGCCTACATTTGCGGTAATCGTGGACAAGTCGACGAGTGCCAACAACTCCTGCTGCGAGCCTCCGAGTTGCCGGGGTGTTCGGCCGAGGCGCTCTTTTATCTGGGGAAGGCGCAGCTGCAGCGCGGCGAAGCTCGCGAAGCCGTCGAATCGATCAAGCGCTCCATTGACCTGGGGGGGGAGTACTTCGAGTTGCTTCACGAACTCGGAGTCGCATACGCCCATCTCAAGGACCACGAGCTCGCGCTGAACGCGTTTCAGCGGGCCGAGCGCAAGAACCGACGCTCACCCATCTTGCTTTCCAACCTGGGCAACAGCCTGTGTGAACTGCAACGGTACCGGGAAGCGCTTCAATACTACGAGCGCGCTCTGAAGCTCGATTCGCGCTTCGCCGGCGCTTGGGCCAGTCGCGGTCACACCCTCACGGCGATGGGTCGCGGCGCAGAAGCGCTGGAGAGCTACGCTCGTGCGCTCGCCCTCGAGCCGGACGACGCAGCAACGTGGATGGACCAGGCATTGACGTTGATGTCGTTGCGCAGGCATACCGACGCGCTGGCATCCTTTGAAGAAGTTGCCAGGTTGGCTCCGGACACGGACTATGTACGCGGCTACCTCCTTCAAGCGAGGATGCATGTCTGCCGATGGGAAAATTGGGAACTGCTTGCGCAGGACCTCATCCACCGAGTGGACGCGGGAGAACGGGCAGCTGTTCCCTTTTCCTTGATGGCGACCCCTGCACCTCGTTCGACCTTGCTTCGTAGCGCACGTACCTTCGCGCAAGACCATTGCCCGCCACGCGGCGACGTCAGCTTCGAAAGCCCCGAGACCAACAGAAGAATTCGGGTCGCCTATGTATCGGCGGACTTCCGCAACCATGCGACCGCGCAGCTGATGGTTCGTTTGTTCGAATGTCATGACCGCAGCAGATTCGAATGGTTTGCCTTCTCTCTGGGGAACTCCTCGGACCAGATGAGTGAGCGGGTCGCTTCGGCGTTCGACCACTTCACGGATGTCAGCGACCGAACTGACGAAGAAGTCTCGACGCTGATTCGGTCGGCGGGCATCGACATTGCGGTAGACCTGCAAGGATTTACTCAGGGGTACCGCACGAACATCTTCGCTAGCCGCGCCGCGCCAGTTCAGGTGAATTTTCTTGGATTTCCGGGCTCGATGGGGTGCGAGTACATCGACTACATCATTGCCGATTCGACGCTTGTCACGCCTGACGACTACGCGGACTACGCCGAAAAAGTGATCGTGATGCCGGACTCCTACCAACCGAACGACAACACGAAGACCTTCGGCTCACCAGCTCCAAGCCGCGAAAGTTTCGGCCTTCCGCCGGGTGCTTTTGTTTTCGCATGCTTCAACAACAACTACAAGATCACCCCGGATGTCTTCGATGTCTGGATGCGCCTGCTCGTGTCGGTTCCTGGCAGCATTCTGTGGCTCATCAGAAGCAACGAACAGGCAACGGCTTCCTTGGAAGCGGAGGCGCAGTTGCGCGGCGTCGGTCCGAGCCGAATCGTCTGGGCGGAGCCCGTGACCTTGCCGCAGCATCTGGCGCGTCATGTTCACGCGGACCTCTTCCTCGACACCTTCCACTATGGTGCGCATACCACCTGCAGTGATGCTCTCTGGGCAGGCCTGCCAGTCCTGACAATGGCGGGGCAAACGTTTGCCTCCCGCGTGTCTGCGAGCCTGCTCAACGCTGCGGGCCTCCCTGAGCTTGTGACCCACAGCGTGAGTGAATATGAAGAGGTCGCAAAGGCCTTGGCAGCGTCTCCTCAGCGCTTGTGCGAACTTCGACATCGCCTGCAGCCGCCGACGAATCGGCGAGACCTTCCGCTGTTCGACACGCCGCGATATGCGAGGCATATCGAAGCTGCGTATGTGGCGATGGCTGACCGCTGGTGTCGAGGGTTACCGCCCGACCACATCACGGTAATGGACTCAGCGGTCGCAACGACTCCATGAGCAGGCGCCGGCCTTCTGCCAGGTTCGAAGGCGCACATTGTCGGAGCGGCTGAACTGGACGGCGGCGCTGCGCGCGATCAGAGTACACGCGAGCGAGACGATCACGCTCAACGTCACCCTGCCAACGACGCCGCCTTTCAGAGTGACTTTCGAGAGTCCCTCAATGGCCCTTTCGAAGTTCAATGGCAGGTTCACTGACTTGACTCGAGAACTTCGTTCAATCTCGGCAGTGCTGCGAAAACGCCCCAGGACCCGGATCGGGCGCTGGGGCGTTTCAAGACTGGTGGCCTGGGGCGGAATCGAACCACCGACACGCGGATTTTCAATCCGCTGCTCTACCAACTGAGCTACCGGGCCGTGAGACGAAAATTATATCAGAGGCCCGAGGCGCCCCTGCCGCGCCCAGGCCGGTCAAGCCGCGGGGTTGCTGCGCTTGCCGCGCGAGAGGTCCACGCCCAGTTGCTTGAGCTTGCGATAGAGGTGCGTGCGCTCCAGGCCGGTCTTCTCCGCCACGCGCGTCATCGAGCCGCCTTCCTTGGCCAGGTGGAACTCGAAGTAGCACTTCTCGAATTCGTCGCGCGCGTCGCGCAGCGGCTTGTCCAGTTCGAACAGCTGCCGCGCCTGCGGACCCATCTCCACGGCCGCCGGTATGACCTGGCCGCCGGTCATCGCGGCTTCCACCGTCAGCTCCTGCATCGGCTGCTGCACCACGCCGGCGATCCCGGGCTTGCGCAGGGGCAGCAGGCCCGACGAAGAGGCGATGCCGGCCAGGCCGCTCCCCGCACCGCCGCCATTGCGCGCCAGGCCGGCCTCCACCGCCTTCAGCAGCTTCTGCATCGTGATCGGCTTTTCCAGGAAGGACTGCGCCCCGATCTTCGTGGCCTCCACCGCGGTCTCGATGGTGGCGTGGCCACTCATCATCACGACCGGCATGGTCAGCAGGCCACCGGTGGACCACTCCTTCAGAAGCGTGACACCGTCCGTGTCCGGCATCCAGATATCCAGCAGCACCAGGTCGGGCCGCAGGCGCTGGCGCGCGGCCCGGGCCTGCGCCGCGTTCTCCGCCAGTTCGACGGTGTGACCTTCGTCGTTGAGGATTTCCGACAACAGGTCCCGGATCCCGAGCTCATCGTCCACCACCAGTATGTTTGCCATCGGCTCTCTGCATCCAGGCCCCCGAGGTGAGGACCTTGTTGTTAACTCGCAACTCGAAATGATAACGACACTTGGGCCCCGTGGATCACACCTTCGGTAGCTCGATTCTTCACGTCGATGCGGGCTCCATGCTCATCCGCGATTTTTTTCACAACTGCCAGGCCGAGGCCGGTGCCCTTGGCCTTGGTCGTGACGTACGGCTCGAAGGCGCGCTTGAGAATGTGCTCGGGAAATCCGCTGCCGTTGTCCTGCACCACCAGCCGCACCCGGCGCGAGGTTTCGCTCCATTGCGTGCGCAGCACCACCTGCGGATCGGGCCGGCCTTCGGTGGCGTCCTGCGCGTTCTGCAGCAGGTTGTGGATCACCTGCCGCAGTTGCTGCGGGTCGCCCAGCACGCGCGGGGCAACCGGATCGAGCTCCACCCGCACGGGCACATGCGCCGTCCCGCGCGCCGCATCGCCCTCGCGCGCATAGAGGTGCAGCACGTCGTTCACCAGGGCATTCAGGTCCACCGGCTTCAGTTCTGCCGCGGGCAGCCGGGCGTAGTCGCGAAATTCGTTCACCAGCCGCTTCATCGATTCGACCTGGTCGACGATCGTGTGCACCGATTTCGCCAGCAGCGCGCGCTCGGGGTCGGCGAGCTTGCTTGCCAGCTTCATCTCCAGGCGTTCGGCCGAGAGCTGGATTGGCGTGAGCGGATTCTTGATCTCGTGCGCCAGGCGCCGCGCCACTTCGCCCCAGGCCTGCGCGCGCTGCGCCGAGACGATCTCCGAGATGTCGTCCAGCACCAGCAGGCGGGTGTCGCCGGGCATCGACGCGCCGCGGGCCACCAGCGTCACCACGTTCGGCTGCGGGTCGCCGGTGCGCGCGGGATTCAGCTCGAAGGGCTGCTGCCAGTGGTCGACGATCTGGGTCTCGGTCTCGAATTCGTCGAAGCGCTGTTGCACGGCGCTGCCGAAATCCTCCAGCCCCGGCACGGCGGCCAGCGGCAGGCCCTGGTGCAGTTCCAGCGGCAGGCGCAGGGTCCGCGAGGCACCCGGGTTGGAGACCTGGATGCGGCCCTCCCGATCCAGCACGATCACGCCCGCGGTCAGGTTGTCGAGGATGGTCTGCACGTTGGCGCGGGCGGCACTGACCTGGTCCATGCTCTTCTCGACGGCAGCGCGCGCATCGGCGAGCTGCTGGGTCATCTCGGCGAACGACCGGGTCAGGCCACCGAGTTCGTCCTTGCCCCGCAGCACCGGCTTGGGCGAAAGGTCGCCGGCCGCGACTTCGCTCACCCCTGCCGCCAGCAGCAACAGCGGGCGGGCCAGCTGGTTGCCCAGGATGATGGCCAGCAGCACGGCGCCGAACACGGCGAGGAAGAGGGTCAGCGTGAGCGTGCCGATGTACATCCGCCGCAGGCCCTCGCGGCCCAAGGCCCGCTCCTGGTATTCGCGGTTGGCTTCCTGCACCGCGATCGCATTGGCCACCAGCGCCGGCGGAATCGTCACGGTGGCCTGCAAGAAGCGCGACTCCGCCAGCAGGCCCAGGCTCGGTTGCGGCACCAGCACGATCGCCTTGATGCGCGCATTGCCGGCGGGCACGACCCCGGGATCGTCGATGCCCTCGATCAGCGTGAACGCCCGCTGCGAGCGCGCGTTGCGCAGTTGCTGCGCCGTGGGCCGCTCCGGGTTGATCTGGAAGCGCGACTGCCCCGTGCTGGCGATCATCTGCCCGCTGCCGCTCCACAGCACCACGTCCACCGCAGCGAGCTGCTCGCGGATGCGCTCCAGCGCCAGCCCCGCCGCTGCATCGGAGCTGTCGGCCAGCTGGTTGCCGGCGGTGCGTGCCTTGATCGCGAAGTCGCTGGCCAGGGTGTCGAGCGTGGTGCGCCCGAGGTTCAGGCCGGCATCGAGCGCGCCTTCCACCTTGACGTCGAACCAGCTTTCGATCGAGCGGGAGACGAACTGGTAGGAGACCGTGTAGATCAACACGCCCGGCACCAGGCCCACCAGCGCGAAGATCGCGGCCAGCTTCACGAGCAGCCGGCTGCCGAACTTGCCACGCCGCAGGCGTGACGCCAGCCGCAGGAAGACCCAGACGATGACCGCCAGCAGCATGCCGGCCACCACCATGTTCAACACGAACAGGCGGCCGTAATTGCGTTCGTACAGCTCGCGGTTGTTGGTGGCCTGCGTCAGCAGGAACATCAGCACGATGCCGATGCCGATGACCACCGCCACGCCCACGGCGATGGCCCAGCGCCAGGCGCGCGAGCTTTCCAGCAGCTTGCGCGGCGGGCCTTCGGGCGGGCGTTGCAGGGTCACTTCACGGTGTCCAGCACGAGCGGCTGGTTGCGCGTGGCGAGGATGATCCAGTCGGCCTGGCCGACGGCGCCGATCTGGAAGGGCCGCGGCAGCTGCGAGACGTCCAGCCGGAAGCGGAAGTCGATGTTGTGGGGCGAATCGGAATCGAGCGCGTCGGGATAGGCAATGCGCCAGCGCGAGATGCGCTGCACCGCGGCCAGCGCCTCTTCGCGGCTGTCGAACATCTGGCCCAGCACCAGGCCGGAATGCGCGATCGGGTTGGCCGACACCTGCAGGCGCCAGCGGCGCGTGAGCGGCTGGTACGACAGGCGCATGTGGCGGGTGGCGAAGGCCACGCGCTTGTCGTACCAGTACCACCGGTCGCGGTAGATCGACGCCTCCGCCAGGAAGTACATCGGAATGCCCTTGGCCAGCGCCTCGTCGACGACTTGCGGCAGGTCGAAGCGCACCGTGGCGCTGAGCAGCACGCCGTCATCGCTGCGTTCCACCGAAAGCTGGGTGACTTCCGCCGGGTTGATCTGCGCCCCGGCCGGCGTCACGCAGGCCAGGAACAGCAGCAGGCAGGCGCACAGCCACGTCCAGGCGCCCCGCTCAATCATCCAGGCGGGCCGGTGCAGCCAGTGCACTCTTTTGCAGCACCGCATAGAAGAAGCCGTCGTGGTCACTGGGTCGATTGTCCGGGAGGGGCCCCTCCGATCTCCCGTCGCGAGGCAATAAATGGCCAGGGCCGGGCCGCAAAGAGGCCGTGTTGTTGTGTGCAAGAAACGCCGCAATCTGGCTGTCCCCCTCGGCACGGAACACCGAGCAGGTGCAATAGACCAGCCGACCCCCAGGTTTCAACAGGGGCCACAGCGCAGTGAGCAGGCGCTTCTGCTGGGCCGCAAGCTGCGCGATGTCGCTCTCGCGCCGCAGCCAGCGCACGTCCGGATGACGGCGCACGATGCCCGATGCGGTGCAAGGTGCGTCGAGCAGGATCGCATCGAAGGGTTGGCCGTCCCACCAGGCGGCGGGCGCGCCGGCGTCGGCAGCGCTCACTTGCGCCTGCAGCCCCAGCCGTTGCAGATTCTGATGGATGCGTTCGCAACGAACCGGGTCCACGTCGAGCGCCAGGACTTGCGCAGTGGGCGCCAGCTCGCAGATGTGGGCGGTCTTGCCGCCCGGCGCGGCGCAGGCATCGAGCACCCGCGCGTGCTCCGGCAGCCCGGGCACCATCAGCTCCGCGGCCAGTTGCGCGCCGGCGTCCTGCACCGACCACAGGCCCTCGGCGAAGCCGGGGATCGCCTCCACGTGATGCGGCCGGTCGAGGATCAGCCCTTGCTGGCCCACCGGCTCCGTCTCGATGTGGCCGGCCCGCAGCAGGTCGCGCAGCGGGTCGCGCGAGATGCGGTGCAGGTTCACGCGCAGCGTCATCGGCGCGGGGCGGTTGTTGGCTTCCAGGATCTCCTGCCAGCGATCGGGATGATCCTGCTGCAGGCGGGCGATCCACCAGCCCGGATGGTTCCAGCGCACCACGGGGTCGGATTCGGTGGCGGCCACCAGCGCATCGCGCTCGCGCAGGAAGCGGCGCAGGCAGGCGTTGATGAAGGCCTGCTGGTTGCGCGTTTCGGCAAAGCGCTTGGCCGCTTCCACCGCCTGGTCCACCAGCGTGAAGGGGGGATAGGGCGCGTCTTCTTCCTGCCAGGCGAGGGCGAGCGCGGTGCACAGCAAGGCATCGGCGGCGGGCGGTGGCGCGCGCGTGGCCAGTTGCCTGCGCAAGGCTTCGGCCCGACCGAGCTGGCGCAGCACATGGAAGGCCAGCGCCTGTGCGCCGGGCCGCACCTCGGCCGGCACGCGCGCGAGCGCCGGCGTGGCGGACTCGCCGCGGCGGATGCCTGCCAGCACGGAGGCGGCAGCATGAAGCTGGCGCCACAGGGGAATCGGGGATGACAAATGACCTCGCTGCGCTTCGATGACGAATGACCGGACGGCCATTCTGTCATCCGTCATGACAAGGCATCGGCCCAGATGTTGTGCGCCCAGTTCAGCGCATAGCGGCCCTCCTGCTCGCTGGCCGCGGCGCTCAGTCCGCCGGAGTTCGGCACCGCGATGTACGTCTTCAGTGCCGCGCTCCAGGCGTGCACGCTGGCCACGTGCATCACGCGCTGGTCGTCGACGAAGCTGTAGCAGGTGTTGGTGAGCACCGGGGCCGGATCGACCGGCCAGCCGGACAGCTCGGCGACGATCGCCGCCGCCGCGACCTTGGCATGCGCGTTCGCCATGTGGCCGCTCTTGGGCATGGCGGGTGCCGCCTGCATGGCATCGCCGATCACGTGGATGTCGGGATGGACCGTCGACGCGAAGCTCAGGTAGTCGACACCGCACCAGCGCTGGCCGGCCATGTTGTTCAGGCCGGCCTGCACGGCGATGGCGCCGGCGCGCATGGGGGGCAGCACGTTCAGGACATCCGCCTTGACGTCCTCCTGCACCTCGAACTTCACCACGCCCGCCTGCGCATCGACCGAGAGCGCCTTGTGCTGCGGCCGGTACTCGATCATCCCCGGGTACTGCTCGGACCAGGCGCGGCGGAACAAGGCGCCTTTCGACACGATGTCGGGATTGGCATCGAGCACCAGCACCTTGCTGCGCGGCTTGGCCTGCTTGAAGTACCAGGCGACCTGGCAGGCGCGCTCGTACGGGCCGGGCGGGCAGCGATAGGGCTGCTCGGGAATCGTGAGGGCGTAGACGCCGCCATCGGGCATCGCCTCGAGCTGCCGCCGCAGCGCCAGCGTCTCGGGCCCGGCCTTCCAGGCCTGCAGCACGCGGCCGCTGTCGTGCGCGGCACGCAGGCCCTCGATGGAGTCGAACATCAGGTCGACGCCGGGCGACAGCACCAGCTTCTCGTAGCCGATCACGGCGCCGCCGGCCAGCGTGACGGTGCGCCGCTGCGGATCGACGGCCTGCGCGAAGTCCTTCACCAGCGTCACGCCATGCGGGCGCGCAAGCCCGCTGTAAGGCACCGTGAGTTCGGCCAGTTGCCGGCTGCCCCCCAGCACCAGGTTCGACAGCGGGCAGGAAATGAAAACCTCGTTCGGCTCGATCAACACGACATCGATGCGGTGATCCGACAGCAGGCGCACGTACTTGGCCGCGGTTGCCCCGCCGTAGCCGCCACCGATCACCACCACGCGCGCTCTCGCGGGCACTGCCGGCGTGGTGGCACATCCGGCCATGCCCAGAACGCCGCTGGCCGCCGCGCCCTTCAGCAGGGAACGTCTTTGCATGGGCACCCCTCAGTGTTGTGCGGCGAACCAGGCCGCGAGTTGCTCCAGCTGCGGGTCGCTGTAGCCGCGGGCCAGCTGCTGCATGATGGTCGATGGCCGCGTGCCGGCCTTGAAGGCCTGCAGCTGCGCCAGCAGCAGTTCGCGTGGCATGCCCGCCAGCGAAGGCAGGGCAGCACCAGACGCCGCGTGGCCGTCGGTGCCGTGGCACTGCGCGCAGTTGGCGGCGAGGGTGCGGACGTAGAGCGTCTCTTGCTGGCCATGTGCGCTGGACGCGATGATCAGCGCGATCGACGCCGCGGCTGTTCGTAGGGTGGGATGCCGCAGGCAGCCCACCATGCGCCGAAACGGTGGGGTGCCTCCGGCATCCCACCCTACGTCGACGCCATACGTCTTCATCACGACTGCGCCCTCACCCCGCGCGCCGGGTGGAACCCGAACAGCCACGCCAACAGCACCGCCGGAAACTGCGCGATCGCCTCGTTGTACTCGGCGACGGCGGAATTGAAGTTCACGGCCGCGGCCAGCGTCATGCGCGCGCGCTGCTGGCGCTCGGTGCTGAAATTTTCCGGCAGGCGCGGGCCGGCCAGGTCGTGCGCGTCGTCGTGCTCGGCACGGTCCCACGCCATCGCCAGCACCTCCTGCGCGGCGCCGAGGGCGGCGATGCGATCGGGATCGAGCGGCCGCGCCTTGGCCGACTGCAGCGTGGCCGCCAGTTGCGCGGCCGCTCCCTGCAGCCCGCCCCAGAAGGCGCTGCCGCCGGAGAACTGCGAGGCCGGCTGATCCTCTTCCGGCGGGATGCATTCCTGCGCCAGCTGCAGTTGCCGGGTGAGCTCGGCCTCCAGCTTGGCGAAAGTCGTCTTGGCCTGCGACCGCAGCCGCACGAGCCGGTTGTAGGCGCCGACCACCCAGAACACGCCGACGGCGGCGACGCCCCAGGGAAGCAGGTGAGCTGTCTGCATGGTCCTCCGCTTTGCAGCAAAGAAAAACGGGCGCCACCCCCGGGAAGGGATGGCGCCCGCAGTGTAGAGGCAAACCGCTGTTTTTTATTCGGCGGTCGTGGTGCCTTCGCTGCCGATCTCGCTGCCGCCAGCTTCGCCGATGCTGGCCAGTTCCGCCGCTTCGGCGTCGGCGATGGCGCGGCGCTCGGCGTCGTCCATCTCGTCCTTCGCCTTGCGCGCCTTGTGGTACGCCATGCCCGTGCCGGCCGGGATCAGCCGGCCGACGATGACGTTTTCCTTCAGGCCACGCAGCTCGTCGCGCTTGCCCATGATCGCCGCCTCGGTCAGCACCCGCGTCGTTTCCTGGAAGGAAGCGGCGGAGATGAACGAGTCGGTCGACAGCGAGGCCTTCGTGATACCGAGCAGCAGGTTGCTGTAGGTCGCGGGGATCTTGTTCTCGCCGCGCAGCCGGTCGTTGGTGTCCAGGATCTCGGAGCGTTCCACCTGTTCGCCCGCGATGTGGCCGGACTCGCCCACGTTCTCGATGATCACGCGGCGCAGCATCTGGCGCACGATCACCTCGATGTGCTTGTCGTTGATCTTCACGCCCTGCAGGCGATAGACGTCCTGCACTTCGTCGACGATGTAGCGCGCCAGTTCCTCGGCACCCAGCAGGCGCAGGATGTCCTGCGGATCGGCCGGGCCGTCGACCACGGATTCGCCCTTGTTCACCACCTGGCCTTCGTGCACCAGGATGTTCTTCTCCTTCGGGACGAGCTCTTCGTGCACGCCGCCTTCCGGATCGGTGATCTGCAGGCGGATCTTGCCCTTGGTCTCCTTGCCGAACGACACGGTGCCGGTCATCTCGGCCAGCACGCCCTTGTCCTTGGGCGAACGGGCTTCGAACAGCTCCGCCACCCGCGGCAGGCCGCCGGTGATGTCGCGCGTCTTCTGCCCTTCGACCGGGATGCGGGCCAGCACTTCGCCGGGACCCACGTCCTGGCCGTCGCGCACCTGCACCAGCGAGCCGACCTGGAAGGCGATCGTCACCGAGTGATCGGTGCCGGGGATCTTCACCTCGTTGCCCTGCGGGTCGATCAGCTTCACCTGCGGGCGAATCACCTTGGCGGAGCCGCGGCGCTTCGGGTCGATCACCACCAGGGTCGACAGGCCGGTGACCTCGTCCACCTGCTTGGCAACCGTCAGGCCTTCTTCGACGTTCTCGAACTTGATGCGGCCGGCGAACTCCGTGATGATGGGTCGGGTCAGCGGGTCCCAGTTGGCCAGGATCACGCCGGCCTTGATCGTCTGGTCGGCCTTGACCGCCAGGATCGCGCCGTACGGCACCTTGTGGCGTTCCCGCTCGCGGCCGTGCTCGTCGTGGATGACGATCTCGCCGGAACGCGAGATCACCACCAGTTCGCCCTTGGCGTTGGTCACGTAGCGCATCGTGGTGTTGAAGCCCACGGAGCCCGCGGACTTCGCATCCACGCTGGACGCCACGGCAGCGCGCGAGGCGGCACCACCGATGTGGAAGGTACGCATCGTCAGCTGCGTGCCCGGCTCGCCGATCGACTGCGCGGCGATCACGCCAACCGCTTCGCCGACGTTCACCAGGCCACCGCGACCGAGGTCACGGCCGTAGCACTTGGCGCACAGGCCGAAGCGCGTGGCGCAGTTCAGCGCCGTGCGGACCTTCACTTCGTCGACACCCTCGCCCTCGAGGCGGTCGATCGTGTCTTCGTCCAGCATCACGCCGGCCGGCACGATGGTGGCACGCGTTTCCGGGTGCACCACGTCTTCGGCAGCCACGCGGCCGAGGATCCGGTCACGCAGCGACTCGATCACCTCGCCGCCCTCGACGATGGCGCGCATCAGCGCGCCTTCCGAGGTGCCGCAATCGACTTCGACGACCACCAGGTCCTGCGTCACGTCGACCAGGCGACGCGTCAGGTAGCCCGAGTTCGCGGTCTTCAGCGCCGTGTCCGCGAGACCCTTGCGGGCGCCGTGGGTGGAGATGAAGTACTGCAGCACGTTCAGGCCTTCCCGGAAGTTGGCCGTGATGGGCGTCTCGATGATCGAGCCGTCCGGCTTGGCCATCAGGCCCCGCATGCCCGCCAGCTGGCGGATCTGGGCGGCGGAACCGCGGGCGCCGGAGTCGGCCATCATGTAGATGGAGTTGAACGACTCCTGGTCCACTTCCTTGCCGTGGCGGTCGATGACCTTTTCCTTGGCGAGCTGGGCCATCATGACCTTGGACACTTCGTCGCCGGCCTTGCCCCAGATGTCGACCACCTTGTTGTAGCGCTCGCCGGCGGTGACGAGACCCGAGACGTACTGCTGCTCGATCTCCTTCACTTCCTTCTCGGAGCGCTCGATGATCGCCTTCTTCTCCGGCGGCACCAGCATGTCGTCCACCGCGATGGAGATGCCGGCCTTGGTTGCGAGGCGGAAGCCGTTCTGCAGCAGCTTGTCGGCGAACACCACCGTTTCCTTCAGGCCGCACTTGCGGAAGGAGATGTTGATCAGCTTGCTGATCTCCTTCTTCTTCAGCGCCTTGTTCAGGACGCTGAAGGGCAGGCCCTTGGGCAGGATTTCCGACAGCAGCGCGCGGCCGGCCGTCGTGTCGAACAGCCTGGTCGTCCCGACCCACTGGCCGCTGTCCTTGTCCTTCTCCCACTCGGTCAGGCGCACGGCGATCTTGGCCGTGAGTTCGACCGCACCGGTGTCGAGCGCGCGCAGCACTTCGGCGACGTCGGTGAAGACCATGCCTTCGCCCTTGCCGTTGATGCGCTCACGCGTCGTGTAGTACAGGCCCAGCACCACGTCTTGCGACGGGACGATGGAGGGCTCGCCGTTGGCCGGGAACAGCACGTTGTTGGAGGCCAGCATCAGCGTGCGGGCTTCCATCTGCGCTTCCACCGACAGCGGGATGTGCACGGCCATCTGGTCGCCGTCGAAGTCGGCGTTGAACGCCGCGCAGACCAGCGGGTGCAGCTGGATCGCCTTGCCTTCGATCAGGATCGGCTCGAAGGCCTGGATGCCCAGGCGGTGCAGCGTGGGCGCGCGGTTCAACAGGACCGGGTGCTCCTTGATCACCTCTTCGAGGATGTCCCACACCACCGGCGTGCCGGATTCGACTTCCTTCTTGGCGGCCTTGATGGTCGTGGCAATGCCCATCGCCTCGAGGCGCGAGAAGATGAAGGGCTTGAACAGCTCCAGCGCCATGGCCTTGGGCAGGCCACACTGGTGCAGCTTGAGCGTCGGGCCGACCACGATCACCGAACGGCCCGAGTAGTCGACGCGCTTGCCCAGCAGGTTCTGGCGGAAGCGGCCGCTCTTGCCCTTGATCATGTCGGCCAGCGACTTCAGGGCCCGCTTGTTCGCGCCCGTCATGGCCTTGCCGCGACGGCCGTTGTCCAGGAGCGAATCGACCGCTTCCTGCAGCATGCGCTTCTCGTTGCGCGCGATGATTTCCGGGGCCTTCAGCTCCAGCAGGCGCTTCAAGCGCGAGTTGCGGTTGATGACGCGGCGGTACAGGTCGTTCAGGTCGGAGGTCGCGAAGCGGCCGCCATCCAGCGGCACCAGCGGACGCAGGTCCGGCGGCAGCACGGGCAGCACTTCCATCACCATCCAGCCCGGCTTCATGCCGGACTTCTTGAAGGCCTCGAGCACCTTCAGGCGCTTGGAGTTCTTCTTGACCTTGACTTCGGAGCCGGTCAGGTCGCCGCGCAGCCGCTCGATCTCGGTGTCGAGATCGATGCCTTCGAGCAGGTCCTTGATGCCTTCGGCGCCCATCTTGGCGATGAACTCGTCGCCGAATTCCTTGCGCTTGGCGTCATAGTCGTCCTCGGACATGATGCCGAACTTCTTCAGCGGGGTCATGCCGGGATCGGTGATCACGTACGCTTCGAAGTACAGCACGCGTTCGATGTCGCGCAGCGTCATGTCCAGCACGAGGCCGAGGCGCGAAGGCAGCGACTTCAGGAACCAGATGTGCGCGCAGGGCGCGGCCAGGTCGATGTGGCCCATGCGCTCGCGGCGCACCTTGGTCTGGGTGACTTCAACGCCGCACTTCTCGCAGATCACGCCGCGGTGCTTCAGGCGCTTGTACTTGCCGCACAGGCACTCGTAGTCCTTGATCGGGCCGAAGATCTTGGCGCAGAACAGGCCGTCCCGCTCCGGCTTGAAGGTGCGGTAGTTGATCGTCTCCGGCTTCTTCACTTCGCCGAAGGACCACGAACGGATCTTCTCGGGCGAAGCGATGCCGATGCGGATGGCATCGAAATGCTCGTCCGGCGTGAACTGCTTGAACAGGTCGAGTAGTGATTTCATTGAATTGAATCCTTCCTGTCTTGCTTAGCTACGTTCGAGTTCAATGTCGATCCCGAGCGAGCGGATTTCCTTCACCAGCACGTTGAACGACTCCGGCATGCCGGCCTCGATCGCGTGCTCGCCCTTGACGATGGACTCGTACACCTTGGTGCGGCCCTGCACGTCGTCGGACTTCACGGTCAGCATTTCCTGCAGCGTGTAGGAAGCGCCGTAGGCTTCGAGCGCCCACACTTCCATCTCGCCGAAACGCTGGCCACCGAATTGCGCCTTGCCGCCCAGCGGCTGCTGCGTGACCAGGCTGTAAGGGCCGGTCGAACGGGCGTGCATCTTGTCGTCCACCAGGTGGTGCAGCTTGAGCACGTGCATGTAGCCGACGGTCACCGGGCGCTCGAACTGGTCGCCGCTGCGGCCGTCGGAGAGCCAGGCCTGCGTGCGCGTGGCCGTGAGGCCCTTGCGCTTGGCCACGTCTTCGGGGAAGGCCATCTGCAGCATGTTGCGGATTTCCTGCTCCGATGCGCCGTCGAACACCGGCGTCGCGAAGGGCACGCCCTTGGCGAGCTGGCCGGCCATCTCGATCACCTCGGTGTCGGTCAGGTCGCCCAGCGCTTCCTTCTTGCCGGACTTGTTGTACAGCCCGTCGAGGAAGGAGCGAACTTCGGCAATCGCCGACTCCTGCTGCAGCAGGTCGCCGATGCGCTGGCCGATGCCCTTGCCGGCCCAGCCCAGGTGCACTTCCAGCACCTGGCCCACGTTCATGCGCGAAGGCACGCCCAGCGGGTTCAGCACGATGTCGCACGGCGTGCCGTCGGCCATGTAGGGCATGTCTTCGACCGGAACGATCTTGGACACCACACCCTTGTTGCCGTGGCGGCCGGCCATCTTGTCGCCGGGTTGCAGGCGGCGCTTGACGGCCAGGTAGACCTTGACCATCTTCAGCACGCCCGCCGGCAGCTCGTCACCCTGCGTGAGCTTCTTGCGCTTCTCTTCGAACGCGAGGTCGAAGCTGTGGCGCGTCTGCTCCAGCGAGTTCTTGATCGACTCGAGCTGCGAGGCGACCTCGTCTTCGGCCGGGCGGATGTCGAACCAGTGGAACTTCTCGACCGAGTCCAGGTAGGCCTTGTCGATGTTCGTGCCCTTGGCCAGCTTCTGCGGGCCGCCGTTGGCTTCGCGGCCGGTCAGCAGCTTGGCGATCCGGTCGAACGCGTCGGCTTCGACGATGCGCAGCTGGTCGTTCAGGTCGAGGCGGAAGCGCTTGAGTTCATCGTCGATGATCTGCTGGGCGCGCTTGTCGCGCTGGATGCCTTCGCGGGTGAACACCTGCACGTCGATCACGGTGCCTTGCGAGCCCTGGTCGACCCGCAGCGAGGTGTCCTTCACGTCGGAAGCCTTCTCGCCGAAGATGGCGCGCAGCAGCTTTTCTTCCGGCGTCAGCGTGGTCTCGCCCTTGGGCGTGACCTTGCCCACCAGCACGTCGCCCGGTTGCACTTCGGCACCGACGTAGATGATGCCGGACTCGTCCAGGCGATTGAGCTGCTGCTCGGACAGGTTCGGGATGTCGCGGGTGATTTCTTCCGCGCCCAGCTTCGTGTCGCGGGCCATCACCACCAGTTCCTCGATGTGGATCGAGGTGTAGCGGTCGTCGGCCACCACGCGCTCGCTGATCAGGATCGAGTCTTCGAAGTTGTAGCCGTTCCAGGGCATGAACGCGACCAGCATGTTCTGGCCGAGCGCCAGTTCACCCAGGTCGGTCGAGGCGCCGTCGGCGATCACGTCGCCCTTGTCGATCTTGTCGCCGCGCGCAACGATGGGACGCTGGTGGATGTTGGTGTTCTGGTTGGAACGCTGGTACTTGATCAGGTTGTAGATGTCCACGCCGACTTCACCGGCCTGGGCTTCCGCGTCGTTCACGCGCACCACGATGCGGGTGGCATCGACGTAGTCGACCCTGCCGCCGCGGGTGGCCGTGACCACCGTGCCGGAGTCGATCGCGGAGACGCGCTCGATGCCGGTACCGACGAAGGCCTTCTCGGGACGCAGCACCGGCACCGCCTGGCGCTGCATGTTGGCGCCCATCAGCGCGCGGTTCGCGTCGTCGTGCTCGAGGAACGGCACGAGCGAAGCGGCGACGGAGACGATCTGCGCCGGCGACACGTCCATGTACTGGATGCGGTCGGCGGACACCAGGATCGATTCGCCCTTTTCCCGGGCGCTAACCAGATCACCGGTCAGGCGGCCTTCGGCATCCAGCAGCGCGTTGGCCTGGGCGATGACGTACTTGCCTTCCTCGATGGCCGACAGGTAGTCGATCTCCATCGTGACCTTGGCTTCGTGCACACGGCGGTACGGCGTCTCGATGAAGCCGTATTCGTTCAGGCGCGCATACAGGGCCAGCGAGTTGATCAAGCCGATGTTCGGGCCTTCCGGCGTTTCGATCGGGCACACGCGGCCGTAGTGGGTGACGTGCACGTCGCGCACTTCGAAGCCGGCGCGCTCGCGCGTCAGGCCGCCCGGGCCGAGGGCCGAGACGCGCCGCTTGTGCGTGATCTCGGACAGCGGGTTGGTCTGGTCCATGAACTGCGACAGCTGCGACGCACCGAAGAACTCCTTGAGGGCCGCGGAAATCGGCTTGGAGTTGATCAGGTCGTGCGGCATCAGCGGCTCTTGTTCGGCCTGGCCCAGACGCTCCTTCACGGCCTTCTCGATCCGAGCGAGACCGGTGCGGTACTGGTTCTCGGCCAGTTCGCCGACGCAACGCACGCGGCGGTTGCCCAGGTGGTCGATGTCGTCGACTTCGCCGTTGCCGTTGCGCAGGTCCACCAGGATCTTCACCACCGACAGGATGTCGTCGTTGGTCAGCACCATGGGGCCGTCGCTGGTGTCGCGGTTGACCTTGGCGTTGAACTTCATGCGGCCCACGCGCGACAGGTCGTACGTGTCCGGGTTGTAGAACAGGCGCTGGAACAGGGCCTGCACCGCGTCCTCGGTCGGCGGCTCGCCGGGGCGCATCATGCGGTAGATGGCGACGCGGGCGGCGAACTCGTCCACGGTCTCGTCGATGCGCAGCGTCTGCGACATGTACGGGCCCTGGTCCAGTTCGTTCGTGTAGATCGCCTGGATGTCCTGGATGTGGGCGCCGCGCAGCTTCTTGAGCAGCGCTTCGGTCAGTTCGTCGTTGGCCTTGGCAATGATCTCGCCGGTGTCCGGGTCGATGATGTTGCGGGCGACGACGCGGCCGACCAGGAAGTCTTCGGGCACGCTGATGTGCGTGGTGCCGGACTGCTCCAGCTCGCGCGTGTGGCGGGCCGTGACGCGCTTGTCCTTCGGCACGACGACCTTGCCGGACTTGTCGGTGATGTCGAAGCGGGCGACTTCACCGCGCAGGCGGTCGGCGACGAACTCGAGCTGCGCGCCCGTGTCCATCAGGCGGAAGTTGTCGTTGACGAAGAAGTTCGCCAGGATCGTTTCCGGCGTCAGGCCGATGGCCTTGAGCAGGATCGTGACCGGCATCTTGCGGCGGCGGTCGACGCGGAAGTACAGCACGTCCTTCGGATCGAATTCGAAGTCGAGCCAAGAGCCGCGGTAGGGAATGATCCGGGCGGAGAACAGCAGCTTGCCCGAGCTGTGCGTCTTGCCCTTGTCGTGCTCGAAGAACACGCCCGGGGAGCGGTGCAGCTGCGAGACGATGACCCGCTCGGTGCCGTTGATGATGAACGAGCCCTTGTCGGTCATGAGCGGCACTTCGCCCATGTAGACCTCCTGCTCCTTCACTTCCTTCACCACCTTGGAGCCGGGGGTCGAGGACTCGCGGTCATAGATGATCAGCTGCACCTTGGCGCGCACGGCCGAGGCGAAGGTGAGTCCGCGGGTCTGGCACTCGCGCACGTCGAACGCGGGCTTGGCCAGGTTGTACTCGATGAACTTCATCTCCACGAAACCGTTGTGGGAGACGATCGGGAAGGCGGAGTCGAAGGCCGCCTGGAGGCCTTCGATGGTGCGCTTCTGCGGCGCGCTGTCGGCTTGGAGAAAGGCGGTGTACGCATCCTTCTGCATCTGCAGCAGGTACGGCACTTCGAGCACGCTGTCGCGTTTGCCGAAGCTCTTGCGGATGCGTTTGCGTTCGGTGTAAGAGTAGGCCATGAAGTCTCCGGGCTAGGAATCACGAGGATTCGGCAACTGTCGCGCGCCAGGCGGGGCGCATTCTTGGCGGGTTGGCCACTACCAACCTTGGCGGACGGCACCGCATTGCACGGCGCCCGAACCAAGCAGTCTTCTGCAGTCGGATCAGAAAACACTAGGGAATCGGTTGGAGGTTTGCACGAGAGCGTTGGTTCTCTGCAAATCCACCCGATTTCCTGGTGGTCTCTACAAGCAGCAAAGGCTGGAGGCCTTTGCAGGGCCTCCAGCCTTCCAGGGTGAACGCAATTACTTGAGTTCGACCTTGGCGCCGGCGTCTTCCAGCTTCTTCTTGGCAGCGTCGGCGTCAGCCTTGTTCATGCCTTCCTTGACGGCCTTGGGAGCGCCGTCGACCAGGTCCTTGGCTTCCTTGAGGCCCAGGCCGGTGATTTCACGCACGGCCTTGATGACGGAGACCTTCTGCGCACCGGCTTCCATCAGCTGCACGGTGAACTCGGTCTTCTCTTCGGCCACCGGGGCGGCGGCACCGCCACCAGCACCAGCCGGAGCGGCCATCGCGGCGGCGGAAACGCCGAACTTCTCTTCGATGGCCTTGACCAGGTCATTGAGTTCCATGACGGTCATGCTGTCCAGCGCCGTCAGAAAATCGTCTTTGTTGAATGCCATTTTGAACTTTCCTGAATAAGTTGGTGTTGAGCAGGGCTGTTATCAAGCAGCAGCCGGCTCTTCCGTTTGAGCCGCCGGCTCTTCCCGTTTTTTCGCCAGAGCGCCCAGCACGACTGCGGTGCGGGAGATGGGCGACATCAGCAAGCCGCAAAGCTGCGCCAGCAGAACTTCCTTGGAGGGAATGTTCGCCAGCTGCTTGACGCCGTTGACATCCAGGGCCTTGCCCGCGAACGCACCACCGCGAATGACCAGCTTGTCGTTGGTCTTCGCGAAGTCGGCCACCACCTTGGCGGCGGCCACAGCGTCCACGGAGAAGCCGTAGATCAGCGGACCGGTCATCTGGTCACCGATCACTTCGAACTGGCTGCCCGCAACGGCGCGGCGGGCCAGGGTGTTCTTCAGAACACTCAGGTCCACGCCAGCGCCGCGCGCGGCAACGCGCAGCTTCGTCATGTCGGCGACCGTGATGCCGCGGTATTCCGCCATCACCAGCGTTTGAGCTTTAGCGGCGAGAGCGGTCACTTCTTCAACGACCGCGTGCTTCTCACTGCGATTCAGACTCAAGGTCTACTCCTTCAATTGCGCTTGGGGTTGCCCCGTTTGCGCGCCCTTGTTTCAGCGACCAACCGTCTTCAGAAATCTCACGAGATCTTTCAGTCAGCGGGATCGCCATCTGCGTTGGCTGTCCGGAGCCGGAGGCGACCTCCGATCTCTCGCGATTAAGAGGCTCGCGCCTCGCCAACGGTCTTGGATGGCCCACCGGTTGCCCGGTGGCCCACCACACCGGCCAGGTTGCCCCGGCCAATCATGATCAGAGGTGCCCGAGCAGCGCGCTGCGCGCTCCTCAGGCACCTGGTAGTGCTACGCCGCCTGACCCGGCGTGGCGTTCAGCGTCTGGATGTCGACGCGCACGCCGAGGCCCATCGTCGACGACACGGCCACCTTGCGCAGGTACACACCCTTGCTGGTCGCCGGCTTGGACTTGTTCAGCGCATCGATCAGCGCCAGCAGGTTGCCGTGCAGCTTGTCCGAGTCGAACGAGCGGCGGCCGAGCGTGGCGTGGATGATGCCGGCCTTGTCGGCGCGGTACTGCACCTGGCCGGCCTTGGCGTTCTTCACCGCGGTGGCGACGTCGGGCGTGACGGTGCCGACCTTCGGGTTCGGCATCAGGCCGCGCGGGCCCAGGATCTGGCCCAGCGTACCGACCACGCGCATGGCGTCCGGCGCGGCGATCACCACGTCGAAAGGCATGTCGCCAGCCTTCACACGGGCAGCCAGATCGTCCATGCCGACGATGTCGGCGCCGGCGGCCTTGGCTTCTTCAGCCTTGGCGCCCTGGGCGAATACGGCCACGCGCTTGGTCTTGCCGGTGCCATTGGGCATCACGACGGCGCCGCGAACGACCTGGTCCGACTTCTTCGGGTCGATGCCCAGCTGCACGGCCACGTCGATCGATTCATCGAACTTGGCGGTGGCGGCATCCTTCACCAGACCCAGGGCGTCGCCCAGCGGGTACAGCTTGTTGCTGTCGACCTTGCCTTGCAGGGCCTTCTGTTTTTTGGTGAGCTTGGTCATTACACGCCTTCCACAGTCACGCCCATCGAACGGGCAGAGCCAGCCAGGGTGCGCACCGCGGCGTTGATGTCCGCGGCGTTCATGTCCTTGAGCTTGGTCTTCGCAATTTCCTCGAGCTGGGCCCGGGTGATCTTGCCGACCTTGTTGTTGTGCGGCGTGGCAGATCCCTTGTCCAGCTTGATGGCCTTCTTGATCAGGACCGTCGCGGGCGGGGTCTTGATGATGAAGGTGAAGCTCTTGTCCGCGTACGCAGTGATCACCACCGGCAGCGGCAGACCGGGCTCGACGCCCTGGGTCTGGGCGTTGAACGCCTTGCAGAACTCCATGATGTTAAGGCCACGCTGGCCCAGCGCCGGGCCGATCGGCGGCGACGGATTGGCTTTACCAGCTGGCACTTGCAGCTTGACAAAACCGACGATTTTTTTCGCCATGGTTTCTTACTCCTTGCGGGTGATAGCGCCTGGGCTCTGGTCTTTCACAACCTGCCTCGGCTCCCCGGGGTTTGACAGCTCAGGAAAAGCATTTCGCGCCGAGCTGAAAGGCGCGAAAGCGGCGTCAGGTCTTTTCGACCTGACTGAATTCCAGTTCGACCGGCGTCGCACGTCCGAAGATCGTGACCGACACGCGGACCTTGTTCTTTTCGTAGTTCACTTCTTCCACGGTGCCGTTGAAGTCGGTGAACGGGCCGTCCTTGACGCGAACGTATTCGCCGACCACGAACTCCACCTTGTGGCGCGGCTTCTCGGTGCCCTCTTCCATCTGGCCGAGGATCTTGCCCACTTCCTCTTCTGAAATGGGCGCGGGGCGATTCTTCGCGCCGCCGACGAAGCCGGTCACCTTGTTGGTGTGCTTGACTAGGTGCCAGGTGTCGTCGTTCATGATCATCTGGACCAGCACGTAACCCGGATAGAAGCGCCGCTCGGACGTCTTCTTCTGGCCGTTCTTGATCTCGACCACTTCTTCCGTCGGCACCAGGATCTCGCCGAACATGTCCTGCATGCCGGCCCGCATGATGCGTTCGCGGATATTGCGCTCGACGGCCTTTTCCATGCCGGAGTAGGCATGGACCACGTACCAGCGCAGATCCGGGTTCACCGGCTTGGCCGGGGTCTCGGGCTGCGAATCGCCCGCGAGGGTTTCGATTTCACTCATTACTTTTTCCACCCAAGAATCGCGTCATAGAACAGCCACTCGAGCGTCTTGTCGGTGAGCCACAGGAACAGCGCCATGATCACGACGAAGCCGAACACATAGGCCGTCATCTGGATGGCCTCCTTGCGGGTCGGCCAGACGACCTTCTTGACCTCTTTCCACGCGTCGCGGCCGAAGGCCACGAACTGCTTGCCGGGCTCGGAGACCATGAACACCACCACGGCGGCAGCCAGGCCAACGATCAAGGCGCCCCATTGCGCGATCTGGCCTTGCTTGCCGAGCAGGTAGAAGGCCACCAGGGCGGCGATGACCAGCGCGAATGCCGCGGCCAGCTTGGCCTTGTCGGCGCTGGTACTGACGGTTTCAACTTGAGAAGTGGCCATTTGCCGCGTTTTCCTGACTTCAGTTCACTGCGTCTCTAGAAGAGACTAACCCGCCGGGTCACGGCGGGTCTTTTCTGCGCTCCCGTCACGGTCGGTGATGGGCTTGTTGGTTGCCACTCAGGTGGCAGGGGCAGTAGGAATCGAACCTACAACCTTCGGTTTTGGAGACCGACGCTCTGCCAATTGAGCTATACCCCTGTATCCGTGTATCCGCTTCGCTCCGACAGAAAACGTCCCCGCTGCGCGTGGCCGTCCTGCGATTTTTATTCGAGAATCTTTGCGACCACGCCGGAGCCGACAGTCTTGCCGCCCTCGCGGATGGCGAAGCGCAGGCCTTCCTGCATGGCGATCGGGTTGATCAGCTTGACCGTGATCGACACGTTGTCGCCCGGCATGACCATTTCCTTGTCCTTGGGCAACTCGATGGCGCCTGTCACGTCCGTGGTGCGGAAGTAGAACTGGGGCCGGTAGTTGTTGAAGAACGGTGTGTGGCGCCCGCCTTCGTCCTTGCTCAGCACGTAGACCTCGGCGGTGAAGTGCGTGTGCGGCTTGATGGAGCCGGGCTTACACAGCACCTGGCCGCGCTCGACCTCTTCGCGCTTGGTGCCGCGCAGCAGGATACCGACGTTGTCGCCGGCCTGGCCCTGGTCCAGCAGCTTGCGGAACATCTCGACTCCGGTGCAGGTGGTCTTGAGCGTGGGCTTGATG
>NZ_JAQGNQ010000043.1 GCF_028291745.1 Ramlibacter sp.
CACGGACGGCTTCATCGGCGACCGCCTGACGGTGAACTGGCAGTACGCCCCGACGCTGGACGTGCGGGCCCGCCGCTATCGTTTCCGGATCCTGAACGGCTCGGTGTCGCGCTTCCTGGCGCTGGGCCTGGTCAAGGAATGCCTGGGCAACCTCTGCGAGATGCCCGGCCCCTCCGGTTCCGGCAAGTCGTACAAGCGCATCCCGTTCCACATGGTCGCCAACGACGGCAACCTGATGGAGCACACGGTGCCCTTCGACGGCTCGATGGACCTCGACGGCGACGGCAACTTCGTGGAGCACAACGCCGTGCTGCCCGCGCAAGGCATTGCGGAGCGCTACGACATCGTCGTGGACTTCGCCAAGAACGGGGTGAAGGCGGGCGACAAGCTGTTCCTGATGAACACGATGCACCACGACACCGGCATCCTGGCGAAAGTCCGGATCCCGCTGGCGGACATCCTGTCCGAGAAGTACAAGCCGGTGCTGAAGACCAACTCCGACGGCACCCAGCAGTGGGATGCCGGCGATCCGACCGTGGGCAAGATCATGCAGCTCAACGTCAAGGCTTACGCCGGCGTCGACCAGAGCATGGACCCGACCCAGTACGAACCGGCCCACGCCGGCAAGCCGGTCGGCAAGACGATGATCCCGCTGTGGCTGCACCGTGAGGATCCGGCCGACATGGCCAAGCTGCAGACCGCGGTCCACCGCAGCTTCGACTTCGGTCGTTCGAGCGGCACGGACGCGAGCCCGTGGACCATCAAGTCGGACGGTGGCCTGGCCTACAACATGGACCCGCGTCGCCTGAGCGCTTCGCAGCAGTTGTCCACGGGGCCGACGGACGCCGGCTCCACGGGTGACGGCACCCTGCAGATCTGGACGCTGTCTTCGGGCGGCGGCTGGAGCCATCCGGTGCACGTGCACTTCGAGGAAGGCATCGTCCTCAAGCGTGACGGCAAGGCGCCGCCGGAGTGGGAAAAGTGGGCCCGCAAGGACGTGTATCGCATCGGGGGCGGTGAAGACAACACCGGCACCATCGAGTTCGCGATCCACTTCCGCGAGTTCGCCGGCACCTACATGGAGCACTGCCACAACACCCAGCACGAGGACAACTCGATGCTGCTGCGCTGGGACATCGAGTTCCCCGGCCAGTTCCAGGTGATGGCAACGCCGATGCCGACGTGGGATGGCGTGGAATATGCACCGTCCGTGGGGATCCCCACGTTCCGGACCGGCGACGCGCTGGGCGTGCAATGAACTGAGGCGACCCTGAGGAGAGCATGAAGTCCGGCGGGTGGACGGCAGCCGAAAGGCCGCCGTCCACCCGACCGGTTCTTCCAGCCCTTCTTCCACTACTTAACAACCCTAGGAGGAACTACAGTGATCAAGTCCCGCGACCTGCTGCGTGCCGCCACCGTCGTCGTGATGCTGGCGGGCATCTGGAACGTCACCCCGTCGCACGCGGCCAACGGTTCGCAGAATTACAACCCCTGGGGCAAGAGCTACTTTCCCAACGTGCCGCTCACCACCATGGACGGCAAGCCGGTCAAGTTCTATGACGACCTGATCAAGGGCAAGGTCGTCGCGGTCAATTTCATCTTCACCGGCTGCACGGCCTCCTGCGGGATGGAGACGGCGCGCATGCGCCAGGTGCAGCAGCTGCTGGGCGACCGCGTGGGCAAGGACGTGTTCTTCTACTCGATCACGATCGATCCGGACAACGACAGCCCCGAAGCGCTGAAGGCATATGCCAAGAAATTCGACGTTGGCCCCGGCTGGACCTTCCTGACCGGGGACATCAAGGACATCGACATGCTGCGCAGCAAGTTCGGTCTCTACAAGCCGCCCCAATTGGTGGATGGACAGATCGACCACGACCTGAGCATGATGATCGGCAACGACACCACCGGCCGCTGGCAGAAGGCGTCGCCGATGGAAAACCCGGAGGTGCTGGCCACGCAGATCGGCAGCTGGCTTTCCAACTGGAAAGGCACGCCGACGCACCAGAACCCCTCGTATGCCAAGGCGCCGGTGCGGCTGCCGCAGCTGTCCAAGGGCGAGGAACTGTTCCGTACCCGCTGCGCCACCTGCCACACGGTGGGCATCAACGACACGCCGATGGCCAAGACCATCGGCCCCGACCTGACCTATGTCACCAGCAGCCGCGATCGCAACTGGCTGGTGCGCTGGATTCGCGAACCCGATGTGATGCTGGCAGAGAAAGACCCACTTGCGATGACTCTCTATGCCAAGTACAACAAGCTGGCGATGCCAAACCTCAAATTGAAGGACGGCGAAATCGAATCCCTGCTCTCGTTCATGGAAAAGGGAGCTGCCGCGATGGCGGCGAAGAAGTAAAGAGTCGAGGAGAGGCATCATCGGAACCCCACTGCTCCACGCGCTGCCCGAGATGGGTGGCGTAGCCGCCGGTTTGCTCAAGGCGGCGCGCGAACGCGCCGCCGTCTCCGGCCGGCGGGTGATCGCCGAACTCGAGGAAGTGATGGGCCACGAGCCCGCCAGCTTCCTGCGAGCGGTGGCCACCACCCTGCACTACCCCTACCTGCCCAGCGACGCGCTGTTCGCGACGACGCCGGACTTCGGGGTGATTCCCCTGGCCAAGGCGCTGCAGCGCGAATGCGCGGTCGTGCGCCTGGCCACCGGCCAGAAGGTCGGCGTCATCGCCGATCCCTTCGACAGCGCGCTGGTCGCCTGGCTCGATGCCCGCCTCGACGGCGCGCCGCTCTACCTGGCGCATCCCGCCGACCTCACCGCGCTGCTGGCCCGGCACGAGGAGGACTTCCGCGCCGTCGACAACGTGACCGCCGGCAACGAGGAACACGACGCCTCGTCCAACGAGTCGATCGAGAACCTGTCGCTGGTGCGCATCAACGAGGACTCCAGCGTCGTCGTCAAGCTGGTGAACTCCACGCTGTACGACGCCCTGAAGGCGCACGCGAGCGACATCCACCTGGAGACCACCGACACCGGCCTCGTGATCAAGTACCGGGTCGACGGCGTCCTGAACAACGTCAGCCGCATCCCCGGCGCCGAGACCGCCGAACAGGTCATCTCGCGCATCAAGGTGATGGCCGAACTGGACATCGCCGAGCGCCGCGTGCCGCAGGACGGCCGCTTCAAGGTCGCCATCAAGGGCCGCCAGATCGACTTCCGCGTCTCGATCATGCCCAGCATCTTCGGCGAGGACGCCGTGCTGCGGATCCTCGACAAGCAGGATCTCGCCAGCGGCGGCCAGGGCGTGCGCCTGGTGTCGCTCGGCTTCGAGGAAGACGCGATCAAGACCATGCGCCGGCTGGCGCGCGAACCCTACGGCATGGTGCTGGTGACCGGTCCCACCGGCAGCGGCAAGACCACCACGCTGTACGCGATGATCTGCGAGATCAACAACGGCCAGGACAAGATCGTCACGATCGAGGACCCGGTGGAGTACCAGCTGCCCGGCGTGCTGCAGATCCCGGTGAACGAGAAGAAGGGCCTGACCTTCGCCCGCGGCCTGCGCTCGATCCTGCGCCACGACCCGGACAAGATCATGGTGGGCGAGATCCGCGATCCCGAGACCGCGCAGATCGCCATCCAGTCCGCGCTGACCGGCCACCTGGTGTTCACCACCATCCACGCCAACAACGTGTTCGACGTGATCAGCCGCTTCACGCAGATGAACGTCGACGCCTACAGCTTCGTCTCCGCCTTGAACGGCATCCTCGCGCAGCGCCTGCTGCGCCAGGTCTGCCCGACCTGCGCCGAGCCCGTGCAACCGAGCGACGCCGAATTGGCGGACGCGGGTCTCACGCGCGAGGGCACCAGCGGCTTCAAGTTTCTCCACGGCAAGGGCTGCGGCCGCTGCCGCGGCACCGGTTACCGGGGCCGCACCGCGATCGCCGAGATCCTTCTTCTCGACGACGAATTGCGCCAGCTCATCATCGACCGCGAGCCGATCGCCCGCGTCAAGGAAGCGGCCCGCAAACGCGGCCTGCGCTTCCTGCGCGAATCGGCCGTGTCCCAGGTGGCAGCAGGACTGACCACCTTGCAGGAGATCAACCGTGTCACTTTCGTGGCGTGATCGCTATACCGCGGTGCTCAGCCCCGAGCGCGTGGCGCTGGTGCGCCGCCGCCGCGGCTGGGGCACCCAGCCCGAACTGCACTCGCAGGCCGACTGCGTCTCCAGCACGCCGCAGGCGGCCGTCGATGCACTCAACACCTTGCTGGCCGCGCCCACGGTCAGCGCCGGCGAGCTGACCCTGGTTGTCTCCAGCCACTTCGTGCGCTACCTGCTCGTGCCCTGGCAGGCGCAGATCGGCCAGCCGTCCGAGCTGGCCACCTTCGCCGGGATCTGCTTCGACGACACCTTCGGCAACGACTCCGGTGGCCGCGAGATCATCGTCGGCCGCGAGCGCGCACCCAGCGGCCGCATCGCCGCCGGCCTGGACACCAGGTTCCTGCACGCGCTGCGCACCGCGGTGGCCGCGTCGCGCCTGCGCCTGGTGTCCGTGCAGCCCTACCTGGTTGCGCTGTTCAACCGCGTGCGCCCGTCGCTGGCGCGGCGTGACTTCGTGTTGCTGGTGGCAGAGCCCACCCGCAGCTGCCTGCTGCTGGCCACGGGCGGCTGCTGGCGCAGCCTGCGCAACACGGGCGCCGCCGCCACGCCGGAGGAACTCGCCAACCTGGTCGAACGCGAGGTGCAACTGGCCGGCCTCGGCGAGCAGGACATGCCGCCCGTGTTCGTGCACGCGCCCGGCCAGCACGACCTGCAACTGCCCTCCTGCGCCGGCGTCACGCCCAGGCAGGTGACAGTGAAGCGCGGCGCAGCCGCCGCTTGCTCCGATCCTTTGCTCGCGATGGCGTTGATGGTGGCCTGACATGCGCAAGCTCCAAATCGATTTCCAGCGCCGCCCCGCCCCCAGCGCGGGCGGCTGGTTGCTGCTCGCGGCCGGCCTCGTGAGCACCGGTGTCTCCGGCCACCTCGGGTGGCAAGAGCAGCAAGAGCACGCGGGCCAGGCGGCCCGCCTCGCGCGCCTGCACGCTCCCGGCACGACCGGCGCCAGCGCGGACGCGAGCCAGCAGCAGGACGAGCCCGCCGTGGTGGCGGCGCGGCAGCAGCTCGAGAAAGCCAAGCTGCCCTGGGACAACCTGTTCTCGGCCCTCGAATCCGCGGACCAGACGGACGTCGCGCTGCTGGCGATCGCGCCCGAGCCGCTGCGCCAGCAGGTGAAGATCCACGCCGAGGCGCGCAACTTCGACGCCATGCTGGCCTTCCAGCGGCACCTGCAGATGAACACCGGCCTCACGCAGGTGGTGCTGACCGACCACACCGTGGTCAAGGACGTGCCGGAAAAGCCGGTGCGCTTCCACATCGTTGCGAATTGGGGGACCTCCCATGTCAGTCCGTAAGCTTGCGGTCGCCGAATCGCTGCTGGCGCTGCGCTGGCCCGGCCTGCTCGGCACGCTGCTGCTGCTGGGCGGCATCGGCTACGGCGTCGGCATGCTGCGGCCGATGCACGAAGAGACGCTTGCCATGCAGGCGCGCGCGCTCAAGTCCGAACGCCTGGCCGATGCCGTGCGCAAGGGCACCAAGGCCGCGCCGCAGACGGCCGCCGGCCGACGCGAGCAGTTCTATGCCGGCCTGTCGGAGCAACAGCAGGTGACGCAGCGCGTCGATGGCATCTACGCCGCGGCCACCGCCGAAGGCCTGGTGCTGATGCACGGCGAGTACGCGGGTGCCGACCTGCCCAAGGCGGGCCTCGCGCGCTACCGCATCGTGCTGCCGGTGAAGGGCACGTACGGGCAGGTGCGCCGCTTCATCAAGACGGCCACCGCCACCACGCCCGGCCTCGCGCTGGACGACCTCAATCTCGTGCGGCAGAACGTGGCCGATCCCCAGATCGAAGCCCGCGTGCACCTGTCGCTGTTCCTGGTGAAACGATGATGAACCGCAAGCGCCTGCTTTTCTGGAGCGCCTTCCTCGGTGGCGCCGGCCTGCTCGCGGTCGGCCCCGACTTCATCAAGACGGCCGCGCCCGCCCCCGACGTCGCGCTCGCCCGCGAACCGGCGGCGCGGACCACTGCCACGGCGACGGCCGCGCGTGCCTCCGTGGCTGGCAAGTCCGCGGGACCGGCGCTCGAGCCGGTGGCGGTCGTGGCGTTGGCCACGCCGACCGCCGCACGGCCCACGGCAGCCAGGAGCAGTGACGCATCCCCGTCGCCCGCCGATGCGGCCGCCGCCGCGCCGGCGCCCGAACTGTTCGCCGTCAAGAGCTGGGTGCGGCCGCCACC
>NZ_JAQGNQ010000078.1 GCF_028291745.1 Ramlibacter sp.
TGGCCGCGCCTGGGCCGCCGGGGCGGCGACCACGGGCGGCTGCACGGGGACGGTCCGCGGCAAGGGCGCGGAGGCCTCGTTCGCCGGCGGCGGCTCGGACAGCAGCACGAAGCGCCGCGTCGTGCTCTGGCCGCAGCCCACGCGCAGGTACAGCGTCACCATCGGCTCGTCGACCGGCTCGCTGGAGCTCACGTGCAGCACGCCTTGGCCGGCGGGGCCCGGCTCCCAGCGCACCGAGGGCGTGCGGGTGACGCGCGACTCGCCGTAGAACAGCTCCGCGCTGGCGCACGGGCCCTCGGCGTCGGGCGCATCGAGCGTCACCGGAATGGAGAGTTCGAGCGGCCGCCCGATCAGCGGGGCTCCGTGGGTCCGGCCCAACGAGAGCGCGGAGGCATCCCACGCCAGCAGCCAGCCGCACGCAGCGATGGCCAGGTTCCGGGCGGTAACTGTGTGCAACATCGAGCCGCCATTCTAGGGACAGCGGGGTGTCCCACCAAAAAGAAAGCTGCGCGGGTGCGGCGCGCACGCCACCGATAATGCCGCGATGGAGACTCGTTACAACACGATTGGCATCGCCGGAGCCGGTGCCATGGGGCGCGGTATCGCGCAGATCGCCGCCCAGGCCGGCAGCATCGTGCGGCTGTACGACACGCAGGCGGAAGCGGTGGCACGCGCGATTCGCGAGCTCGGCGCGCAGTGGGACCGGCTGCAGGAAAAAGGCCGCATGGACGCCAGCGCCGTGCAAGCCGCCAAGCAGCGCCTGCTCCCCGCGGCCAGCCTGCAGGACCTGGCTGACTGCCAACTGGTGGTCGAGGCGGTGATCGAGCGCCTGGACGTGAAGCGCGCCCTGTTCGGCGAGCTCGAAGGCATCGTCGCGCCCGACGCCGTGCTCGCGACCAACACTTCCTCGCTCTCGGTGACCGCGATCGCCGCCGCACTGAAGCGGCCGCAGCGCGTGGCCGGCTACCACTTCTTCAACCCGGTGCCGCTGATGAAGGTGGTGGAGGTGATCGCCGGCCTGAAGACGGACCCCACGGTGTGCGAGGCACTCACGGCCTACGCCCGCCAGCTGGGTCACACGCCGGTGCAGGCGCAGGACACGCCGGGCTTCATCGTCAACCACGCCGGCCGTGGCTACAACACCGAGGCCCTGCGGATCGCCAGCGAAGGCATCGCCGATTTCGCGACCATCGACCGCATCCTGCGCGACCAGGTGGGCTTCCGCCTCGGTCCCTTCGAGCTGATGGACCTCACGGGCCTCGACGTGTCGCACCCCGTGATGGAGTCGGTCTACCACCAGTACTACGACGAGCCGCGTTACCGCCCCAGCGCGATCACGGCGCAGCGCCTGGCCGGCAACGTGCTGGGACGCAAGACCGGCGAAGGCTTCTACCGCTATGTCGAGGGCAAGGCGCAGGTCGCGCCCGAGCCCGCAGTCCCGGCAGTGACCGACCTTCCCCCGGTCTGGGTGTCCACGCGTGCCGCCCGCCGGGCCGAGCTGTTCCAGCTGCTCAAGGAACTGGGCGCCACGGTCGAAACCGGCCAGTCCGCCTCCCCGCAGGCGCTCACGCTCGTGGCGCCTCTCGGCTTCGACATGACAACAGTGGCCGTCGTGGAGCGGCTCGATCCCGCCCGCACCATCGGCATCGACCTCCTGATCGATGACGCCGCAACCAAACGCCGCGTGCTGGCCACCAATCCGGCGACCCGCGCAGACATGCGCGATGCCGCCCACGCGCTGTTCGCGCGCGATGGCAAGCCGGTCAGCGTGATCCGCGATTCGGGGGGCTTCGTCACGCAGCGCGTGGTGGCCACCATCGTCAACATCGCCGCGGACATGTGCCAGCAACGCATCTGCTCGCCCGGGGACCTGGAGACGGCCGTGACCTTGGGCCTGGGCTATCCGCTCGGGCCGCTGGCCATGGGCAACAAGTGGGGCCCGACCAACGTGCTCGAAGTGCTGTTCAACATGCAGACCGTGTACGGCGATCCGCGCTATCGCCCCAGCCCCTGGCTGCGCCGGCGCGGCGCCATCGGCCTGTCGCTTCTGCAGGAAGAGGCTTGAGCATGGCCGCTGAACTGAAAAGCGCCAGCCACGGTCGCACGATGGTGCTGACCATCAGCAACCCGGACCACCGCAACGCGCTGGGACCGGAGATCTATGCCGCGGGCATCGAGGCGCTCAATGCCGCCGACAGCAATCCCGAGGTGCGCAGTGTCGTCATCACCGGCGCCGGCAGCACCTTCTGTGCCGGCGGCAACCTGCAGCGCCTGCTCGCCAACCGGCAGCAGCCCCCCGAGGTGCAGGCGCAATCGATCAACGGCCTGCACGGCTGGATCGAGGAGATCCGCACCTTCCCGAAGCCGGTGATCGCCGCCGTCGAAGGCGCGGCCGCCGGGGCCGGCTTCTCGCTGGCGCTGGCCTGCGACTTCATCGTCGCCGCCGACGACGCCGTGTTCGTGATGGCCTACAGCACCGTGGCGTTGTCGCCCGATGGCGGCGGCAGCTGGAGCCTCGCGCACGCCCTGCCCCGCCAGCTGGCCAACGAGCTGCTGATGGCCGGTGAGCGCATAGGCGCGCCGCGCCTGCAGCAGCTGGGCGTGGTCAATCGCGTCACCGCCGCGGGTGCCGCGCTCGACGAGGCCCTGGCCCTGGCCGAGCGCCTGAACGCGCGCGCGCCCAACGCGCTGGCCAGCATCAAGGAACTGGTGAACGAAGCGGCGGGCGCCGCGCTCACGCAGCACCTGGCCAGCGAGCGCGAGCACTTCGTGCGCAACCTGCACCACGCGAATGGCGGCATCGGCATCGAGGCCTTCCTCGCCAAGAAGCCGCCGCGCTATTCCTGAAGCCGTCCCGCACGCGACAGATGCCGCAGTTCCAGTCGCTCACAAGACAGACCATGGACGACCCTATTCTTACCATCGAGGAACGTGCTGCCATCAACAACGGCCGCTGGTTCTCCTCCCTCTCACCGTCCCTTCGCCACGACATCCTGCGATGCGCCTTCGTCAAACGCTACAAGGACGACGAGCTGATCTGCGCGCGCGGCGATGCCGCCGAAGCGTGGAGCGCCGTCGCGCGCGGTGCCGTGCGCGTGAGCTCCACGTCGATCACCGGCAAGCAGGTCACGCTGACCTACGTCGAACCGGGGGTCTGGTTCGGTGACGTCGCCATGTTCGACGGCGAGCGCCGCACGCACGACGCCTATGCCCACGGCGAGACCACGATGCTGATGGTCACGCGCGCCGACCTGCAGAAGATCCTGTCGCAGCACGTGGAGCTGTACGAGGCGCTGCTGCGCCTGCACGCCCGCCGCATTCGCCAGCTGTTCGGGCTGGTCGAGGATCTCAACACGCTGCCGCTGCGGGCGCGGCTGGCCAAGCAGCTGATCCACCTGGTGCGCAGCTACGGCGTGCCCTCCCTGGCCGACGCCCGCGAGGTGCGCATCGGCCTGCAGCTGGCGCAGGAGGAACTCGCGCAGCTGCTGGGCGCCTCGCGCCAACGCGTCAACCAGGAGTTGAAGCAGATGGAGCGCGAGGAGGTGATCCGCATCGAGCCCGGCGGGCTGGTGGTGCGCAATCGCGAGAACCTGATGCGCATCATCGAGGCGGAATGACATGAGCGACACCAGCTACGAGCACTTCATCGGGACCCGGCCGGTGTCCGGGAAGCACGCTTTCGACACCGGCGCGCTGACCGCCTGGCTCGAACGGAACATCGAGGGCTTCCGCGGTCCGCTTGCGGTGGAGATGTTCAAGGGTGGCCAGTCGAACCCCACGTACCAGCTGCTGACGCCGCAGCGCAGCTACGTGATGCGTTCCAAGCCGGGACCGGTGGCCAGGCTGCTGCCTTCGGCCCATGCGGTGGAACGCGAGTTCGCCGTGATGAGCGGCCTGCACGGCACCGATGTCCCCGTGCCGCGCATGTATGCGCTGTGCGAGGACGAGTCCGTGATCGGCCGCGCCTTCTACATCATGGAGTTCATGGCCGGTCGCGTGCTGTGGGACCAGGCGCTGCCCGGCATGGCTCCGGCGCAGCGCGGCGAGATCTACGACGAACTGAATCGCGTGATCGCTGCCCTGCACACCGTGAAATTCGCCGACCGCGGCCTGGCCACGTATGGCAAGCCCGGCAACTACTTCGACCGCCAGATCGGCCGCTGGAGCAAGCAGTACAAGGCGTCGGCCGATGGCGCCGGTCCCCTGAGCCAGCCGATTGCCGAAATGGAGCAGCTGGTCGAATGGCTGCCCGCGCACATCCCGCCGGCGGCCCGCGACGAGAGCAAGGTCGCTATCGTGCACGGCGACTATCGCCTGGACAACGTGATGTTCCATCCGACCGAGCCGCGCATCATTGCTGTCCTCGATTGGGAGCTCTCGACGCTGGGCCATCCGCTGGCCGACTTCAGCTACCACTGCATGGCCTGGCACATCCCGCATCCGGGCCGTGGGATCGCGGGCCTCGATCACGCGGCACTCGGCATCCCCGGCGAAGACGACTACATGCGCCGCTATTGCGAGCGCACCGGTCTCGCCACCGTCGCCGAACTGAAGGCCGACTGGAATTTCTACCTGGCCTACAACCTGTTCCGCATCGCCGCCATCCTGCAAGGCATCGCCAAGCGGGTGGAAGCGGGCACCGCGGCGAGCGCGCAGGCCGCGGCATCCGCGGCGGGCGCGCGGCCGCTGGCCGAACTGGCCTGGACCTTCGCCCGCAGGGCCTGACC
The DNA here is from genome assembly GCF_028291745.1 of Ramlibacter sp. Classification (GTDB taxonomy): domain Bacteria; phylum Pseudomonadota; class Gammaproteobacteria; order Burkholderiales; family Burkholderiaceae_C; genus Ramlibacter. The sequence goes on from NZ_JAQGNQ010000078.1 coordinate 4,728, forward strand.
CCTTTCTGATGGAGAGCACGACATGGACTTCGAATACTCGGCCAAGACCAAGGAACTCCAGGCGCGCCTGCAGAAGTTCATGGACGACCACGTCTACCCGAACGAGGCGACCTACAAGAAGCAGCTGCACGCCAACACCGAGGCCGGCAAGCGCTGGACACCGCTGCAGGTGATCGAGGACCTCAAGACGAAGGCGCGCGCCGCCGGCCTGTGGAACCTGTTCCTGCCGGTCGACACGGCCGAAGCCTCGGGCTACAAGGGCGCCGGCCTCACGAACCAGGAGTACGCGCCGCTGGCCGAGATCATGGGCCGCGTGCCGTGGGCGCCCGAGGTCTTCAACTGCTCCGCGCCCGACACCGGCAACATGGAGACGATCGCCCGCTACGGCTCGGACGAGATCCGGGCGCGCTGGCTCAAGCCACTGCTCGATGGCGAGATCCGCTCCGCCTTCGCGATGACGGAACCGGAGGTGGCCTCGTCCGACGCCACCAACATCGCCACGCGCATCGAGCGCCAAGGCGACCAGTATGTGATCAACGGCCATAAATGGTGGATCTCGGGCGCGGCCGATCCGCGCTGCAAGGTCTTCATCACCATGGGCAAGAGCGACCCCGAGGCGCCGCGCCATTCGCAGCAAAGCATGATCGTGGTGCCCGGCGACACGCCCGGCATCCGCATCGTGCGGCCGCTGAACGTCTTCGGCTACGACGATGCGCCGCACGGCCACGTCGAGATGTATTTCGAGAACGTGAAAGTGCCGGCCGGCAACATGCTGCTCGGCGAAGGCCGCGGCTTCGAGATCGCCCAGGGGCGGCTCGGCCCCGGCCGGATCCACCACTGCATGCGCCTGATCGGCCTGGCCGAACGCGCGCTGGAGCTGATGTGCCGCCGCTCGCTCTCACGCACCGCCTTCGGCAAGACCGTGGCGCAGCAGACGGTGACGCAGGAGCGCATCGCCGAGGCCCGCTGCAAGATCGACATGGCGCGGCTGCTGACGCTCAAGGCCGCGTGGATCATGGACGTGGCCGGCAACAAGGTGGCGCGCACGGAGATCGCGATGATCAAGGTGGTCGCCCCGACGATGGCCTGCCAGGTGATCGACTGGGCGATGCAGGCCCACGGCGGCGGCGGCGTGTCCGACGACTTCCCGCTGGCGCAGGCCTATGCCGGCGCCCGCACCCTGCGCTTCGCCGACGGCCCGGACGAAGTGCACCGCAACGCCATTGCCAAGTGGGAGCTGGGCAAGTACGGCAGCTATGGGCAGGACGCGTTGGCGGCGGTGACGCGGGGGGGGTGAATTCGAACTTCCAACATCCGGACGCAGAAAGCGCAGAAGTTCCGCAGAAGTCGCAGAAGGAGACCGCTCACTTTGCTTCTGCGTCTTCTGCGTCCGGATGCTGGAATTTCTTTCGACCTACTTGCGGAAAGCCCCCAACGCCCCATCGCACGCGCTCGTGAAGATCTCCGTCACGTGGTCCAGCGTTGCCATTTGATTCGGCTGGTGCTGCATGCGCAGGTAGCACTTGCCGCGCAGCAGCACGATCATGAAAGGCACCTGCGCCGCTGGCGCCGGCTCGGGCCAGGACATCAGCAGGCCGATCAGGTGGTCGTCCACCCAGGCCAGCGCGTTCTCGCGCTTGTCCGACAGCACGGCGTAGCGGGCCCAGAAAGCCTCGGGCGGACCCTCCCAGCCGATCTCGTCGTACATGGCCAGCCAGCGCATTTCCTCGGGCAGGCGCGGGTCGGCGGTGGTCTGCAGCGTGTCCGTGATCATGCTGTAGGCCCGGCGCTCCAGCGACTCCTTCAGCGGCCGGTTGATGATCATCGCGCCGACGTCCTCGAACACGCCCAGCTCGGCGCGGGCGCGCAGTTCCTCGCCGTTGATGTAGTCGCGCGACGGGCGACCCAGTTCCATCTTCCACGGGCGACCGCCGACGCGGCCCTGCATGGAGACGGTGCTGCCCAGCGTGGCGCTGGAGAAGGTCATGCCGCGCGAGGCCGCCCATTCGGACACGTGGTCGTGCGCGTGGGTCGAAGGCGCGCCGTCGCCGCGCTCCTTCGTGTCCCGCTGAAAGGCCTTCTTGATGCGATCGAACATGCGCCCCGGCTTTGACCTAGAGTTCAGGGTCATTATGGATTGAAACAGGAGGTTACCTCGTGGCGACGATCGACGTTTTTTCCTGGCCCACGCCCAATGGGCACAAGGTCCACATCATGTTGGAGGAGTGCAACCTGCCTTACCAGGCGATCCCGGTGAACATCGGCGCCGGCGAGCAGTTCCGCCCCGAGTTCCTGGCGGTCAGCCCGAACAACAAGATCCCCGCGATCGTCGATCCCGACGGACCGGACGGCCAGCCGATCTCGGTCTTCGAGTCGGGCGCGATCCTCGTCTACCTCGCCGGCAAGACGGGCCGCTTGCTGCCGGCGGGCGACCGCGCGCGCTACGAGGTGCTGCAGTGGCTGATGTTCCAGATGGGAGGCGTCGGCCCCATGCTTGGCCAGGCCCATCACTTTCGCATGTACGCGCCCGAGAAGATCCAGTACGCGATCGACCGCTACTCCAACGAGGCCAAGCGCCTGTACGGCGTGATCGACCGGCGCCTGGCGCAAAGCGAGTGGCTGGGCGGGGCGGAGTATTCGATCGCGGACATCGCCACCTTCCCCTGGCTGCGCAGCTGGCAGAACCAGGGCATCGTGCTCGAGGAGTATCCGAACCTGAAGCGCTGGTTCGACACCATCGCCGAACGGCCGGCCGTGCAGCGCGGGGTGAAAGTTCTCGCCGAACTGCGCAAGCCGCACGACGACAAGGCGCGTGAAGTGCTGTTCGGGGCGACGCAGTACCAGAAGCGGTAGGTGTGGAGTGGTGGGGTTCGCTGCGCGACACCCACCCTACGAAACCCACCGGCAGCCGCATCCCACCAGCACAAGCTACGTCCGCAGCCGCAGCGAACTGAAAATCGCCGACGCCGCAGCCAGCGCCGCCGCCAGCCCCAGGGCAATCGTGCCGCCCTCGGCGACGCCCGCGGCACTGAAGATCAGTCCGAGCATCACCGCCCCGAGGGATTGCCCGGTCAGGCGCGCCGAACCGAGCATGCCGCTGGCAGCGCCGGCCCGCCGCAAGGGCGCGCTGGTCACGATCGTGTGGTTGTTGGGCGACTGGAACAGGCCGAAGCCGACCCCGCAGAGCGCGCACGCCAGCACGATCTCCCAGGTGGGCGGCTGCTGCGGCAACAGCGCCAGCCAGGCGAGCCCGAGCGCGAGCACGCCCAGGCCGATCCCCCCCAGCAGGCCGCCTGGATAACGGTGGATCAGGCGGCCGACCAGGGGCGCGATCAGCACGATCGCGGCCGGCCAGGCAGTCAGCACCAGGCCGGCGCCGAAGTGGCTGCGGCCCTGTCCCTCCAGCAGCAGAAAGGGCAGCGCGATGAACGCCAGCGTCTGCGCCGCGAAGGCGGTGACCGACGTGCACATCGACAGCGCGAACACCGGGATGCGCAGCAGGTCCACCGGGAACAGCGGCACGGCCTGGCGCAATTGCCGCCGCATGTAGAACCAGCCGATCGCGGCGCCCGCCACCAGCATGACCGCCGCGATCGAGCGCATGCGCGCATCGGGCGCGCCGCCGCTGCGCGCGCCCAGCGCATCCGCGGCCAGGAACACGAGCGTGAACATCGCGATGTTCAAGGCCACGTCCAGCGGATGCAGCCGCGGCCCCGAGGCCGGCACCGCATTGGCGGGCAAGGCACGCCGCCCGATCACGAACACAGCCACGCCCAAGGGCAACTGCACGAGGAACAGCCACGGCCACGATGCGACCGACAGCACCAGCGCTGCGGCGCTCGGCCCGGCCACCGAGGCAGCGGCCACCACCACCGAATTGAGCGCGATGCCGCGCCCGAGCACGTTGCTGGGATAGGTCAGTCGGACCAGCGCGGCGTTCACGGCCATCATCCCGGCGGCGCCGAGTCCCTGGAGCGCCCGCGCGCCGGCCAGCAGCAGCAGCGTGGGCGCGACCACACAGGCCAGCGACGCCACCGTGAAGACCACGAGGCCGATCAGGTAGACGCGCCGGTAGCCGAGCCGCTCGCCCAGTTGGGCGCACGGGAGCAACAGCACCAGCGTGGCGAGCTGGTAGGCGTTGACGACCCACACCGCCGAAGCGGGCGTGGCGCCGAAATGCCGGGTGATGTCGGGAAGGGCGAGGTTGACGACCGTGCCGTCCAGGACGGACAGGGCAATCCCCATGAGAATCGCCGCCATGGCCCAGTAACGTTCCGGCACGGGCAGACCGTCGGCGGCCGCCGCGTGTGCGGCCGTCGGTTCAAACTTCTTCTGCACGGGGCGAAGTCTACCTGCCCCGTAAAATCCGCCGCTTTGCTGCTGGCTTCCACGCTGTACCCCCAATGTTCAAGAGCGCCTGTTTTTTCCGCATCGCCGACGAATTCGTCGTGCCCGATCTCCCTGCCCTCGAACGCGTGCTGCAGAAAGCCCGCTTCGTCCCCTGCGGCCCGACGCAGGCCGAGTCCGCCGGCTGGGTGCCACCCCGGGGCAACAAGAGCAAGGTGCTGGCCGAACTGGTCGGCGGCCAGCTGGTGCTGAAGCTGCGCACCGAAAAGCGCGCGGTGCCCGCGTCAGCCGTGAAGTCGGCGGTCGACGAGCGCGTCGAGCGCTACAAGCAGGAGACCGGCAACGAGCGCGTGCCGGCCAAGGTGAAGAAGGAATTCAAGGAGGAAGTGCTGCTCGACCTGCTGCCGCGCGCCTTCAGCAAGCGCTCGGACATGCTGCTGTGGCTCGATGCCGGGCGCCGCATGCTGGTGGTGGACGCCGGCAGCCTGGCGGGCGCCGACCGCATCGTGTCCTCGCTGCTCGCCGCGCTGCTCGATGTGCCGGGGGCCGGCCCCGGCCTCGACCTGCAACTGGTGCACACGCAGAGCTCGCCGGCCGCATCGATGTCGCACTGGCTCAGCACGCGTGAGGCGCCCTGGCGCTTCACGGTCGATCGCGACTGCGAACTGAAATCGGCGGACGAACAGAAGTCGGTCGTGCGCTATGCGCGCCACATGCTCGACATCGACGAGGTGGCCCAGCACATCGCGGCCGGCAAGATGCCCACCCAGCTGGCCATGACCTGGAACGATCGCGTCTCTTTCGTGCTGACCGAGGCTGGCCAGGTCCGCAAGCTGAAGATGCTGGATGTCGTGGTGAAGGAGGCCGGCGACGCCTCCGGCAAGGACGACGAGGGCTTCGACACCAACGTCGCGATCCTCACGGGCGAGCTCTCCGAGCTCATTCCCGACCTGCTCGAAGCCCTGGGCGGCGAAGCCGTGCCGGGCACCGCGCCGGCGGCAGTGCAAAGCGAAGCGGAAGCGCTGGCAGCCTGATAACTAAGTGTTACTGGCGGTGTCGACTGTGAAGCCGTGCGTCGTCTGTATCTTCACTCCGGTGGGGTTTTTCACCGGATGAGCAGGGAAAGCTCCCCCAGCTGGGTGTAGCCACCCAGGCTCCTCTTCCACGGGATAGGGGCAACGCGGCTGCACCTCCGGATATACCCGTACGGATGAGCGCTTCCGGTGACGTACGGCACGCGCCGCCGGCAAGTGCGCTGCGTGGCATGGCTCGTGCAGCCATTGCCTGGGCGGGCCGGCTGCCTGTAACACCCGCGACTCGGCAGCCAGCTTCCCGCAATGACTGGAGCTGCCATGACCCGTGTCCTTGTCTACTCGCATGATCCCCATGGGCTGGGCCACACCCGGCGCATGCTGGACGTCGCGGAGCACCTGGTCGGCCAGATGCCCGGCGTGGCCATCCTGCTCCTGACCGACGCACCGGCGCTCGATACCGCGCCGGTCCCGCAGCAGGTGGATTTCATGCGGCTGCCTTCGGTGCTGCGCCTGCGCGGCGGCGAATCGGGCCGGCCCACGCCAGGCCACGAGGAGGACGCGAGCCTGCGCATGCGCTCCAACCTCATCCTGATGGCGGCGCTCGACTTCGCGCCCGACCTCGTCATCGTCGACCACGAACCCCTCGGTTTCGCCGACGAACTGGCCGCGACCTTCGACATGCTGGCGCGCCGCCCCGAGCCGCCGAAGATGGCCCTGTTGCTGCGCGACCTACCGCACACCCCCGAGCAGGCCATGGCGCAGTGGGAAGCGATGGGCTGGCACGCGAGCGTCGCCCGCCACTTCAACCGCATCCTGGTGATGGGCGAGCGCGAGGTGTTCGACCTGGCCGAGGAGTACGCCTTCCCCCTGGCCAGCAAGCGCCTGCTGGAATACTGCGGCCCGATCGAGCGCTCGCCCGAGCCGGGCGCGCGCCTGGCGGCGCGCGCGCGCTTCGGCTTGTCGCAGCACGAGCGGGTCGTGCTGGTCGCCGCCGGCCTCGGTGACCATGGCACCGGCGTCGTGACGGCCTACCTGCAGGGCCTCCAGCTGGGAACCCACCGCTGGCAGACGCTGCTGGCGCTCGGGCCTGAACTGGAGCCGGACCAGCGCGAGTCGCTGATCCAGCTGGCCGCCCGCGCGCCCCACGTGATCTGCCTCGACATGGGCAACGACGGGGCGAGCGGCCTGCATGCGGCCGATGCCGTGCTGGCGACCGGCGGCTCGGGCACTGCGTGCGAGTTGCTGACCCTCGGCAAACCGGCCGTGATCGTGCCGTGGACCGAGCGGCTGGCGGAGCAGTGGATCCGCGCCGAGCGCGTGCAGCGCTCCGGCCTGCTGCGCGCGCTGCATCCGCGCCTGCTGACCGCCGGCACACTGATGGAATCGCTCGCTGCCGCCCTGGCCGACGCGCGCGCCAGCCGCCGGACGCCGGCCCTGCCGCCGACCGGCCTGGCGCGGCTGCAGCACGCGATCAGCGGCCTGCTGGCCCAGCGGGCGCGCAGCGCGGCCACGCCTTATGGCTCGGTTCGGCGGCGGCCGCCCGTGGCGACCGAATCGGATACCAGTCCGCTCGGCGCCGCGCTTGCGTCGCTGGGCCGCAGCCTCGGCCTGCAGCCCTTCATCCGCTCGCGGGCGGCCGGCCGCCGCGCCGGGGGCGTGGCATGAACGGCCTCGCGCTGCGCCAGCTGGCGCGGCACGTGCTGCCGCAGGCGAGCCGCGACCGGGGAAAGGGTCTCGCGCACGTGAATAGCGGCGCGGCCGAAACGCTGCTCTGGCTGCAGCCCGCGCCGGACATGGCCGAATGCTGGCAGTCCACCCTCGCCGTCGGCGAACTCGCCGGCGAGCGCGCACGGATGCCAGCGGGACGGCTCGTCGATGCCACCATCGCGCTGCTCGTGCTGCGCCGCGCCGGCGCGCTGCAGCAACTGCCTGCCACCTTGCTGGCGCGCCTGCTCGATCGCATCGCCAGGCGGGTCGATCACCTCCTGCGGCATCCGCAAGCCGCCGGCAGCGAGCACAGCTCGCAGCTGTACGCCGCCTACCTCGTGGCGAGCGTGCTCGGGCCGTGCCTGCCACGGCGCGCCCGCTCCCTGGCGAAGGTGCAGGCGAAGCAGGCGTGCGAACTGCTGGTCGACAACCTGGTCGCGGACTTCCGCGCCGACGGCAGCCACTGCGAGCGCTCGCCGGGGCCGCACCTGCGCACCCTGCAAACGGCCCTCTCCTTCGTGGCGCTGGCGCGGGCACTCGACGACGCACTGCCCCCGCTGCTGCATGCCCGACTGCGCGCCGGCCTCGACTTTTCGCTCTGGAGCACGCTGCCCGATGGCGGACCCCCAGGCGCCGATGACCATGCCTCGCCGCACCAGGCCCTGCTCGCGCTCGGCGCCGCGTTGTACTGGCTGCCAGCGCTGGAGTTCGCCGCCAGCCGGGGTGGCCGCGGCGAGCCGCCCGATGCGCTGGCCCGGCACTTCGCCGACGCGGGGCGGGTGGTGGCGCGCAGCAGTTGGCACGACGCACAGGCGCAGCACCTGTTGCATGACAGCGGCGCGACGCAGTCCGCATCCAGGTCGCAGGGCGAAGCACCCGGGTTCTGCTACACGATCGCCGGCCGCCGCGTGCTGATCGATCCGGGATTGCAGCTGCCATCGCCCGGCGCCGTCCCCGGCGTGCCGGGGCACGAGCCGCAGCCGCTGGTGCGCCTGGGCGCGCGCAGCATCCTCGTGCGCGCGAGTGCCGCGAGCATGCAAGGGCCGGTGCACACGCGCTGCCTGGCTTACGTGCTGCGCCGCTATGTGCTCGTGGTCGACCGCTTTCACGCGCCGGACGCCGGGGCGCACCCAGCCTGCTTCACGCTGCAGTTCGCGGCCGACTGGCACGACCGCATCGCCCTCGAACACGGCGCCCGCGGCAGCGTCGTACGCGGCATGGCCTCGCGGCCGGGCGGCGATTGGCAGGTCTTGCTGAACGCGCCCGAAGCCACCATCGAGCTCGCCGAGGGCAGCAGCGAAGCGGGGCCGTGCCTGCGCGCGCGGCAAGACTTCCAGGGCGAGACCTTCCTTGCCGCCGCCATCGGACCGCAGGGGAGCGCGTTCGCGATCCATGCACTCGAGGCGCGGCACGGCGCCGGCCGCAGCGTGCTGTGCGTCACTGGCGAGAGCGAAGGGGAAGCCTTTGCCGACCGCCTGGTGGTGCACTGGCACGAGCCCGGCCTGGTGATGCGGGCGGACTATCTTGCGCGCGCCAGCATCGCGCTGGAACGGCGCAGCGCGGGCACGCTGCAGCACCTGTTGCTGGCAGAGGCCGGCGACTGGTTCTCCTGCCTGCATCCGGTGCACGCGCCGGGCGCGCCCGACGCCGCGGGAGACCTGGAATGGTAGCCGCTGCCCAAGCCCCGCGTTGCCTCTTCCAGCTGCGCAAGCGCCGGGGCCTGGGCCACCTGGTGCGCGGGCTGAACATCGCCAAGGCGCTGCTGGCGCTGCGGCCCGAGGCGCACGTCCTCTTCCACCTGGCCACCCCGCCACCGCCCGGCTTCTGGCCCGAGAACATTCCCTATGAAGTCGACCAGGGCACGCCTCGCTGCTCCGAAGCCGAACTGGCCGCGTGCTGGTCGCCGCAGGTGCAGGTGTTCGACACCGAGCTGCCCGATGGCGACGAGCTGCGGGCGCTGCAGGCGGCGGCACCGGCTTGCGCGCTGGCCTTCCTGATGCGGCGCTGCCTGCCCACGCAGCAGCAGGCGCTCTATGGCGATCCCTCCCTGGCCGCCATGGACCTCGTCCTGGTGCCGCACACGGCGGCGGAATTCGGCCATGCGCTGCCCGAGTGGCTGGCATCGCGCTCCCACTTCGTCGGCCCCGTCGTGCGCCGGCCGGACCCGTTGTCGCAGCGTGCGCTGGAGCAGCGCCTGGGCTTGCGCTTCGGCGACCTCGTGCTGACTTCCACCGTGGGCAGCGGCAGCGTCGACACGCCCGCCCGCCGCCTGTTCGACACCGTGGCGGACGCGCACGCCGCCTTGAGCGCACTGCCGCAGTGGCGGGCGTGGCGTCACATCGTGGTGCTCGGGCCGTGCTTCGAGGGCCAGGTGCAGGCCCTCGCCGGCATGACGCTGCTGGCGGGCGAGCCCGACCTGGTCGACCTGCTCGCGCGCTCCGACCTGGTGGTGGCCGACGGCGGCTACACCACCGTCAGCGAGCTGACGCTGGTGCGCACGCCGGCGGTGTTGCTGCCCTCCCCGCGCTGCATCGACGACCCGCTGGAGCGCGCACGCCGGCTGGCCGACCTGGGCTGCTGCGTGATGCTCCAGCCGGACGACGGCGCCGGCCTGGCGCGCGTGCTGGCCTCGCTGGCGGGCGACGCGCACCTGCGCGAGCGCATGCGCGAACGCTATCCGCCAGCGCAGGTGGGCAACAAGGCGGCCGCGCGCTTGCTGCTGGCCCTGTGCGAGGCGCGCCCCGGCTGCGTGGCGGGAGCGCCGCCGGCATGAATCGCCTGCTGCACGCGCTGCTGCCCGTCAAGCGCCGCTTCGCCACCCCGGTGGCGCCCTCGGCACCGCCGGTGGCTGACGCCGCGGATCCCGGCAGCCCGATGGCACGCGCGGATCGCGCCATGCAAGCCTGGCTGGCCGAGGGCGGCGCCGGCTGGCGCATTGCCAGTTGCCGCGTGCTGCAAGCGGCCGCCCCCCTGGAGCGTCCCGCGTTCGAGGTGTTCGAATTCGTGCTGGCCGGCAAGAGCGGACAGCCGCGCGTGCCCCCGCGGCGCGTCCTGGCCCGCTGCCTGCCGCCGGAGAGCGCCGCCGCGGCCGCGCGCAAGCACGTTGCCGTGCACGCCGCCGCCCTGGCGCGCGACGGCCTGCTGGCGATCCCGCAGCCGCTGCACGTCGATCGTGCGGAAGCCGTCCTGCTGCAGGAGCCGCCGGGGGGCCGCTGCCTCGCGGACCACGACGACGACGACCTGCACTCCTTGACCGGCGCACTCGAGCGTTGCGGCGCCGCCTTGCGCGAGCTGCATGAATTGCCGGCGACGCTGCTCGCCTCCTCCGACGATGGCAGCAACGCACCGGTGAGCATCGCCGCCCATGTCGCGGCGCTGATGCGGCCGGCTCCGTTCGCGCTGGCCGCCCAGTGCGCGCCGCTGCGCCGCCGCGTGGTGCAGGTGATGCACGACCTGATGGGAGCCGAGGCCGACTGCGGGCTGGTGCTGCCGGTTCCGCTGAACCGCGCCCTGCATCCGCGCCAGTTGTTCGTCGCCTTCGACCGCGTGCAGTTCGGCGACTGGGAGGCCAGCGGCAGCGGCGATGCCGCACTGGATCTCGCCAAGCTGCTGATGGACGTGGAGCGGCGCTGGCCCGCGCACGCGGAGCCACTGCAGGCGGTGTTGCTGCGTGGCTGGCTGGCGGGCGGCCGCCATCCGGCGCTGGCACCGGCGGAACGCGAACAGGCGCTGGCCACGCGCCTGCACCTGTACCGCGCCTTCCACGCGCTGCGCCGCGCGTGCAAGGCCTATCGCATCGAATGCGCGGTGCTGCCCGGCTCCGGCGTGCACGAAGAGCCGGCCGTGCCGCTGGGCGCGATGAGCCTGCGCCGCATCGGCGAATGCCTGGATGCGGCCGAACTGCACCTGGCTGCCTGCCGCCGCAACCTGGCCGTCGAGGGCCTGCCGGCCCTGCCGTGATGGACCGGCACTGGAACCACGAGCGCTGGCTGCGGCAGCCGGCGCTGACGCCGCACTTCGAGACGATGCGCCCGTGGTTCGACCTGGAACGGGTCGCGCGCGTGCTGGCGCCCATGTGCCCGGCGGGGGATCCGCTGCAGCGAATCGCCCTCGCCGATGTCCGCTATCGGCCGCCGCACCGCCTGCGGCTGCTGTACACGCTGCACACGGCCTCGGGCGCGCAGCGGCATGCCACCGTGGACGTGCGTGCCGAAGGGGCCGAGCCTGCGCCGCCGGCGAGCGCCCATCGCGTCGGCCTGGACAGCAGCACCGCCGCGCTGGCCTGGCTGCTGCCCGACGACCCGACCGACTTGCCGCTGGCCACGCTGATGGCGCCCGGCTTCACCGAACGCCAGCTGGGCGTGGGCGTGCTCGCGGGCAGCGATACCCTGCTCTCCTACCGTCCGGGCAAGCGGCTCGCGCAGCGCTGGATGCTGGCGGGTGAGGCTGCGGCAGCGGTCGTCCTGAAGCACGATGCGGGCACGGCCGCCGCGCATGCGCGCCTGGTGGCGCTGTGGTCGCAGTCGGGCCGTGGCTTCGCCCTGCCCCGGCCGCTCGCGTGCCACCCCGGCCAGGCGGTGCGCTGGGAAGACTTCGTCGCGGGAGATCGCCTCGGGGACGCCGCGCAGAAGGTGGGCTGGAGTCCGCTCGTTCAACCCACCATGGCGGCGCTGGCCGCCCTGCATGGCAGCGGCTGCGGGTCGGCGCAGGGCCAGGCAAGCGCCGCACCGCTGCACACGCGTGCCATGCTGCTCGATCGCCTGGGCGGCAAGGTATTGCGCCGCGTGCAGGCGGCGCTGCCGTCGCGCGCGGACTCGCTGGCAACCCGCATCGAGGCCCTGGCGCGCTGGCAGGCGCCGGCCCTGCCCGCGCAGGCAACGCTGCACGGCAACCTGCGCAGCTCCAAGCTGCTGCTCTCGCCGGCGGGCGAGATCGTGATCCTGGACCTCGGTGGCATCGTGCGCGGAGAAGCGGCGCTGGACCTGGCACGGCTTGGCAGCGAACTCGTGCTGCACTCGCTGCTCGGACCGATGGAGCCGAGCACCGCGTGGGCCATCGCCACCGGCCTGCCTGCTGCCTACCGCGAGGCGCTGCGGCAGCGGGACGACGCGCACGCCGAAGCAATCCTGGCGCTGCCGGCGCAAGCCCTGGAAGAGGCGTACGCCTGGTACGTCAGCGCGCTACTCCTCTCCTTGCAGCTCGAGACCTGCGTGCGCCATGCCGCCCCCGCGATGGACGGCCTGTGCGGAGAGCTCGTGCGACTGACCGGCGGCATGATTGCGGCCGGCTCGGCCCGCTAGGGTCGGCGATTCGGATCCCATGCGCAGCGGGCAGGCGGGTTCACCCGTGCCTCGCAGCCAGCGCGCGACAATGCACGCCGATGCCCGACCAAGACCTCATCCTGTCGTGGATCCACACGGTCGTGGAGGCGACGGCCAATGTCGCGTTCGCGCTCTCCGGGCTGCTGGCAGGGATCCGCAAGGGGCTCGACCTCGTCGGCCTGTGTGTCGTCATGGGACTGGCGGCGTTCGGCGGCGGCACCTTGCGCGACGTGCTGCTGGACCGGCGGCCGTTCTTCTGGGTCGACCATCCGACCTGGCTGTGGGTCCTCATTGCGCTCGGCGTCGCCGCCATTTTCTTCCTGCGCGCCCGCGATTTCGAGTTCACCGAGCGCGCCATCCAGTGGCCGGATGCGCTGGGGCTCGGACTGTTCGCAGCCAGTGGAACGCAGCTTGCGCTCGCCCTGCAGCTCCCCGCCATCGTCTCGGTGCTGATGGGCGTGGTCAGCGCCACCTTCGGCGGCATTCTGCGCGACGTGGTGTGCAACGAGATCCCGACTGCGCTGCGCGACCGCCGTCCCTATGCCGTGTGCGCATTCGCGGGCGGTTGGGTCTACGTGCTGGCCGTGCACTTCGCCTGCCCGGCGGGCACGGCCTTCCTGCTGGCGGCCGCCGTGGCAGCCGGCACGCGCGCCTGGGCCTTGTTGAGCCGCTACGAGCTGCCGGCAGTCCGCAGCGCCGCCTCCGGCGACTGAGAACACGCCGCGTGCCTTTGATGGCCGTACGCGATAAGCGCATGCGGCCCGGACCCGTGGTCCTGGCCCGGCGCTGGGCCAAGATATGCCTTGTCGTGGCGGTGCAGGTGTCCTGCCCACCAGCGAACTTTTCAAGGACCACCATGGACTACAGACGACTCGGCCGCTCCGGCCTGAAGGTATCGCCGCTCTGCCTGGGCGCAATGATGTTCGGCGACCAGGCCGACGAGACGGTGGCGCGCAGCATCGTCGCGAGCGCGCGCGAGGCCGGCGTGAACTTCATCGACACGGCGGATGCGTATGCCGCCGGCAAGTCGGAACGCATCGTCGGCGCCGCGGTGAAGGCGGAGCGCGATCGGTGGGTGATCGCGACCAAGGTCGGCTACCTGTCCGATCCCCTGGCCCCGGCCGGCCCCGACCTCTCGCGCAAGAGCGTGATGCGCGCCGTCGACCAGAGCCTGCAGCGCCTGGGCACCGACTACATCGACATCTACTATCTCCACCGCGACGACGCGACCACCGACCTGAAGGAAACGGTGCACGCGCTGGCCGACCTCGTGCGCCAAGGCCGCATCCGCTACTTCGGCGTGTCGAACTTCGCGGCCTGGCGCGTGGCCGAAGTCGTGCGGCTGTGCGACGAGGCCGGCATCGACCGGCCGGTCGCCTGCCAGCCGCAATACAACGCCATGAACCGGATGCCCGAGGCGGAGCTCTTTCCCGCCTGCCATCATTTCGGCATCGGCGTCGTTCCCTACAGCCCGCTGGCACGCGGCGTGTTGACCGGCAAGTACGCCAGCGCCGACCAGTTGCCCGAAGGCAGCCGCGCGGCGCGCAAGGACAGGCGCATCCTGCAGACGGAACTGCGCCAGGAATCGGTGGCCCTGGCCCAGGAAATCAAGTCGCACGCCGAGGCGCATGGCAGCACCGCCGCGCACTTCGCCCTGAAATGGGTGTTGAACAGCGCCGTAGTCACGTCCGTGATCGGGGGGCCGCGCACGCTCGATCAGTGGCAGGACTACCTGGCCGCGCTGCAGGAGCCGGCTTTCACCGCGGCCGACGAGGCCCTGGTCGACCGGCTCGTCGCCGCGGGACATCCGTCGACGCCGGGCTACACCGATCCGAACTACCCGGTGAAGGGACGCATGCCGCGCACGCGCGACTGAGCACGGGACGCGAGGCCGTCGGCGGATGGGCTACACTGGTTAGCAGGCTAGCTAATTAATCCAGATGCCCGCGCCTCCCACTCCGCCCCGCGCCGTCCTGCTCACCAAGTTCGGGGTCGGCCTGGCCAAGCTGCACCGCGCCTACCAGGCGGCGGCGGACCGCGCCATCGCGCACGTCGGGCTCTCGCATGCACTCGCCTGGCCGCTGATGTCGATCGGCCGGCTCGGAGGCGGCGTGCGCCCCGGGGTCGTGGCCGAATCGCTGGGCATCGAGTCGGCATCGATCGTGCGGTCGATCGAACAACTGGTGGAAGCCGGCCTCGCCGAACGCCGGCCGGACCCGGGCGACGGCCGGGCGAAGACGCTGCACCTCACCGATGCCGGCCAGGCGGCCTGGGAGCAGATCGAGGACGCGCTCGACGCGCTGCGCGCCGAGCTGTTCACGGGCGTCGCCGACGCCGACCTGGCCGCCAGCCTGCGCGTCTTCGAGTCCCTGGGGCGCACCCTCGGCTGCGGCCTGCCGGAGACGCCGGCGAAGCCGAAGCGGCGCAAGTCGCGGCTCGTTCACGCATGAAGCTGGCGCTCCCGCAGCTCGCGCGTGTCACGCGCGGCGAGCTGGTCTTTTCCCTCAAATGCTTCGCCGCCTCGATGCTCGCGATGTACCTCGCGCTGCGCTTCGGCCTGCCGCGTCCCTTCTGGGCGATGATGACCACGTACGTGGTCGCCAGCCCGCTGGCCGGAGCGGTGCGCTCGAAGGCGGTGTATCGCTTCGGCGGCACGCTGCTTGGCAGCATGGCCGCCGTGCTGATGGTGGGCACGCTGTCCGGTGCGCGCGAGCTGCTGATGCTGGCGCTGTCGCTCTGGATGGCGGCCTGCCTGTACGTGGCGCTGCAGGATCGCACGCCCCGCTCCTATGTGTTCATGCTGGCCGGCTACACGGCGGCACTGATCGGATTTCCCTCGGTCGAAACGCCGCTGCAGATCTTCGACACCGCCATCGCGCGCGTCGAAGAGATCGGCCTGGGCATCCTGTGCGGCTCGCTGGTGCACAGCCTGGTGTTCCCCACCTCGCTCGCGCCCACCTTGCTGGGTCTGCTGGATCGCACGCTGCGCGACACGGCGCAGTGGCTGCATGACGTGCTGCAGCCCGCCGCGGCCGAGACCGACCGGGATCGCGCCGCGGTCGACGCCGACCGGCGCCGCGTGGCCGCCGACATCACGCAACTGCGCATGCTCTCCACCCACGTGCCCTACGACACCAGCCACCTGCGCTGGACCGCCGGCGCACTGAGCGCGATGCAGGACGCGACCGCGGCGCTGACGCCCGCGCTCTCGGCGGTCGAGGACCGGCTGCGCGCGCTGCGGGAATTGGAGGAGGAGTTGGGGGAAGACGTCGCTCGCCTGGTCGCGCGGGTCGCTGCCTGGGCGCGCCTGCAGCTTGCGCAAGTGGCGGCGCCCGAGTGCGAACCCGCAGGGGACTTGGACGACCTGCTCACCGCCATCCGGACGCTCGGCGCCGACGATGGGACTCACGCCGACTGGCAGCGCGCGCTGCGCATCAGCCTCTCGCAGCGCCTGCAGGAACTGGTCCTGGGCTGGCGTCGGTGCGCGGAGCTGCGGGCGGCCATCGACCGCGGCCTTGCGGGCGCTCCGCTGGCCGCCGGCACCCGCGCCCTCGGCAATCACGTGCTGCACCGCGACCCCGGCCTGGCCGTGCTGTCCGCCCTCTCGATGGTGCTTGCGGTGCTGGTCTGCTGCGCCTTCTGGATCGCCACCGGCTGGCCCAGCGGATCGGCCATGCCGATGATGGCGGCGGTCTTCTGCATCCTGTTCTCCCCGCTGGATGATCCCGTGCCGGCCATCAACAGCTTCCTCAAGGGCACGCTGTGGTCGGTGCCGCTGTCGGCGCTGTACGTGCTGGTCGCGCTGCCGAAGATGCAGGACTACGGCATGGTGGTGCTGCTGTGCGCGCCGGCCTTCATGGTCCTGGGTTGCTACATCCCGCGCACCACGCCGGGCAACCTGGCGATGCCCATCGTCTTCGGGGTGGCCGGGGCGCTGGCCATGCACGACACGGCCAACGCGGACCTCGTGAGTTTCGCCAACTCGATCCTCGCGCAGGTGCTGGGCACGATCGCGGCCGCGCAAGTCACGGGGCTGGTGCGCTCGGTCAGCGCCGACTGGTCCGCGCGCCGCATCCAGCACGCCACCTGGCGCGAGCTGGGCGAGCTCGCCGCCGGTCCGAGCCGGCATGCGGCCGGCGACGCCTACGCGGTGCGCATGCTTGATCGCATCGGCCTGCTGGCGCCGCGCATCGCGCAGGCCGC
>NZ_JAQGNQ010000080.1 GCF_028291745.1 Ramlibacter sp.
ATTTCCTACAAACGGCCGAGATGCGGGCGTGCCAAAGTGCCCGCCGTTCCCCGTGCTTTGCCGCAGGGCCCGTCAACCACATCGAGAGAGGACACACCATGCTTGGCAAGATCGCCACCGTTGCCGCCGTTGCCTATGGCGGCATGCTGCTGGCCAGGAACATGAACAAGGCTTCCGCCCGCGGCGGCCTCTCCGAGGTCGAGGCGACGTGCGAGGTGGACGTACCGGTGCGCACCGCGTACGACCAGTGGACCCAGTTCGAGGAGTTTCCTCGCTTCATGGGCAGTGTGCGGGAGGTCCGCCAGCTCGACGACGTGCACCTGCACTGGAGTGCCACGGTGGCCGGCAAGCCGAAGCAATGGGATGCCGAGATCACCGACCAGATCCCCGACCAGCGCATCGGCTGGCGCAGCACCAGCGGCCCGATGAACATGGGCGTGGTCACTTTCGACAAGATCGCCGAGGGGCGCACCCGCATCACGCTGCGCATGGTCTACGCACCTGACGGCCTGAACGAAAAGCTCGGCGACGCGCTAGGCGCGGTGAAGTTCGAGGCACAGCGCAATCTCGAGAACTTCAAGAAGATGATCGAGTCGACCGGCGAGCAGACCGGGGCGTGGCGGGGGACGGTGGAGGGTGGGGCGGTGCAGCATTGAGTGCGGGGCGGCACGGGCTGCGCTGCCGCAACCTGCTGCCGCACTGTCTCGGCCTTTCAACGACACGGCTACAGTTCGTCGTACTTCGTGCTGTTCCCGCGGGCAAGGTGAACCGGGTACTTCAATGCATTGGTCTTCAGCTTCGTCTGCGCCGCAGCGACGAGATCCACATCGAGAGCGTTGGAGAGCTGCAGCAAGTACAGCAGGACATCTGCCATTTCTGCCGCTACGGCGTCATGCCTGGCCGAATCGAGGCTGCGGCTTTGGTCCTCGGTAAGCCATTGGAAGTGCTCGAGCAGTTCCGCAGCTTCCACCACCAACGCGCAAGCGAGATTCTTCGGTGCGTGGAACTGCTGCCAGTCACGCTCGTTTGCGAACTGCTGTAGCTGCTGTGCGAGTTCTCGAAGCGAATCAGTCATGGGGACCATCCGACGGAAGCTCAGAGTTTCGCACGTGCTCAATGCTGGCAGCACCATTCCGCGCCGCCCCCGGTGATCGCGCCGGCGGCGGGCGCGTTCGCAATCACTCGTTCACGATCACCTGGAACCCCCCGTAGATCATCCTCTGCCCGTCGAACGGCATCGGATCCATTCCCTCCTTCAGGCGCGGATCGGCCATGGCCTTTTTCATCCCCTCGTCGCGAGCGGCGCGCGAGGGCCAGGCGATCCACGAGAACACCACCGTCTCGTCTTCCTTGCGCTGCACGGCCATCGGGAACGAGGTGACCTTGCCTTCGGGCACGTCGTCGCCCCAGCACTCGGTGACCGAGAGCGCGCCGTACTCCTTGAAGATCGCCGATGCGTTCTGCGCAACCCGGCGATAGGTTTCGCGATTGGCCGTGGGCACGGCGAGGACGAAGCCATCGATGTAGTTCATGGGAGCTCCTGGCAAAAGCGGTCGCGAAAGTGCGGCCTGACTGGTACGACGAACCGGCGCGGCCGAAATCGACACGCGCAGCGAAGTGGCAGGCACAAGCAATCCCGTAGCCGAGCCCTGTGGCAGCGCCCCACGGATGCTTGAGATAGCGGCAGCGCCGCACGCGTGCAACCTGCAGCTGGGGGATGGATGGTCTCGTGCATGGCCGGGGCCGGCCCTAAGCTGGCGCGCCTTCTGGAGGAATCCATGCCATCTGGTCCATCCATCCGCGCCGCGACCACGGTCGCGCTCCTGCTCGCGGCAACGGCCGTCTGTGCGCAGTCGGCGCCGCCGTCGTCGCGCGAGGTTCCCGCCAAGAGCATTCCGGTCCCGACCACCGTCAGCCCGCAATTGCAGCAGATCATTGCGCAGCCGCTGCGTTCGGGATGGGACACGCCGCCCACCACCCCGGAAGGCTGGAAGCAATTGGCGGAAACGACACGCACCAGCGCGCTGCCGAACGTGCAGGCGATGCGCGAGCGCCTGAAGGTGCGCGTGGAGCCCGGCACCCTGGGCGGCGTGCGGATCTACACCGTCACGCCCGAGAAGATCCAGCCGCGCAATCGCGATCGCGTGCTGGTGCAGGTGCACGGCGGCTGCTATGTGCTCAATCCCGCCGAGGCGGCCTTGCCCGAGGCGATGCTGATTTCCGCGATCGGCGGCTACCGCGTCATCGCCGTCGATTACCGGATGCCGCCGCAGGCCTATTTCCCCGGGGCACTCGACGACGCGATGGCGGTGTACCGCGCGGTGATCGCCAGGACGAAGCCGAAGCGCGTGGGTCTCATCGGCACGTCCGCAGGCGGCGCGCTGGTCCTGGAGATGGGGCTGCGCGCGCGGCAACTCGGTCTGCCCTTGCCGGGCGCCATGGCCTCCGGCACGCCGATGTCGGACAGCACGAAGGCGGGCGACACCTTCCAGACGAACGCGCGGGTCGACAACGTGCTGGTGTCACCCGACGGCTTCTGCGACGCGGCCGCCGCCTTCTATGCGAACGGCCACGACATGAAGGACCCGCTGATCTCGCCCGTGTATGGCGACATGAGCGGCTTTCCGCCGACCATCCTGACTTCGGGCACGCGCGACCTGTTATTGAGCAACACGGTGCGGGTGCATCGCAAGCTGCGCAACCTGGGGATCGACTCCTTCCTGCAGGTGTACGAAGGCCAGTCGCACGCGCAATACGGACGCGACGATCGCATCCCCGAAACGCAGGAAGCGTTTGGGGAGATCGCGCGGTTCTTCGATACGCACCTGGCGAGATAGGCAGCGCGGGGCGCCGCGCCCCCACCCTCCCCCGGACGGGGAGGGCGGGAGGACCGCGCAACTAGTCCATCGTCTCCACGTCGTTCTCCGAGGGCTGGATGTGGCCGGCTTCCACCAGCAGCAGCATCGCGTCCTCCAGCCGTTCGCGGGCGGCATTGCGCAGCCAGGCCGACTCGGCCAGCAGGTCCCGCGAGGGCGGGCCGCTGACGCCGCGCTCGTAGCGCTCCCAGGCGTCGGTCACGGCGCGCTGCAACAGGCGCGCCGCGGCGTCCACCTCCTTCCACGTGTCGTATGCGTCATCGATCCGATCGTTGATGCGGACCTCCCCGGGTCCGCGTTCCGGCGCCAGCGCCTGCGTGCTCCACATCCCTGCCTCCTTGTGTTCTGGTGGATGACAACGCAAACATCGGGCCCGCTCGATCGCGCAGGAGCGCGGGGGTTTTCACCGAATCCTGCGGGTGGTGGCGGGGAATGCCTGGGGACCGCTGGGTGAGATCGCCCAAATCCGGGGGAGCGGCGCAGGTGGCGCGCAGGCACGCGGTGCTGGCGGACCGCGTGCCCGTGAGCGTGCATGGAGGAGGCCGTCCGAGCTTGCGCGCTTGCCGCGCCGATTCAGAACTCGTAGCCGTAGCCGCGCAGGGTTGCCCGCGCCGCGTCGCTCTTGAGGTAATTCATGAGCGCCGCCGCGGCCGGATTGGCCTGGCCCGGTTTCAGCACGATCGCGTCCTGCCGCAAGGGGGAGTGCAGCCTGGCGGGGACGATCCAGGCCGAGCCCTTGGCGATCCTTCCATCGGCCATCACCTGCGCGAGCGCAACGAACGCCAGGGGCGCTGCGCCGGTCGCGGCGAACTGGAAGGCTTGGCCAATGTTCTCGCCCTGCACGATGTTCGGTTGCCACGCTTGCAGCACACCGAGCCTGGTCATCGCCTGCACCGCCGCCGCGCCATAGGGCGCGAGCTTCGGGTCGGCGATCGCCAGCTTGCCCGCAGGCGGCCGCGAGAGCACCTGGCCCTGCGGATCGACGGCGGCCGGATCCGCACTCCACAGCACGAGCCGCCCGGTGGCGTAGGTGAAGCGCGTGCCGGGGACACCCAGGCCTTCGCGCTCCAGTCGGGCGGGCGTCTCGTCGTCGGCCGCCAGCAGCACCTCGAAGGGCGCGCCGGAACGGATCTGCACGTGGAACTTGCCGGTGGAGCCGAGCGCGATCGATGCTTCATGCCCGGTGGCGCGCGCGAAGTCCCCGGCGATTTTCTGCATCGGCGCCGCCATGTTGGCGGCCACGGCAACGCGCACCTGGCCGGCCGCTGCCGACAGGGCCCACATCGCCAGCAACGCCACGCCTGCGGACCTCAGCATCGTCATCGCCACCTCGCTGTTTACCAATGGAAGAGGGCAAGTCTGCCACCCGCCGACAAGACGTGCATCCTTAGGGTGGCTTGCCGCAGGCAAGCCACCGTTTCCGGGCACGATGGCGGGACGCCCGCGGCAGCCCACCGACGGAGCCCGAAGTGACCGAATTCGAACTGAAATTCCAGGTGCCGCCCGAGCGCGTCGCCGAGCTGGAAGAGGCGCTGCGAGACGACACGGTCGCCAGCACGCGCCTGCGCGCCCGCTACTTCGATACGCCCGACCAGGCGCTGGCGGCCGCGGGGCTGGTGCTGCGCATCCGGCAGGAGGGCGACAGCTGGGTGCAGACCGCCAAGGGCCCGGGACGCGGTGGCTTCGAGCGGCTGGAGCACAACGTGCCGCTGGGCCCGGCCGGCGACGCACTGCCGCCCGAGATCGCGCGACACCGCGGCCATCCCGTGCACGACCTGCTGGTGACCGCGTTGCAGGCATCGGCGCATGACCTGCAGCCCACCTTCGAGACCGACGTCACGCGGCTGGCCCGCACGATCAGCGCGGGCGGCGCCTCGGTGGAGATCGCGCTCGATCGCGGCGAGGTCCGCGCGGGCGAGCGCACGCAGCAGGTGCAGGAGCTGGAACTCGAACTGAAGGAAGGCCCGCCGGCCGCGCTGATCGAGCTCGCCCGCAGCTGGTGCCGCAATCACGGACTGTGGCTGGATCCGCAATCGAAGTCCGCGCTCGGACGTCGCCTCGCCGAGGGTAACGAGGCGCCGCCGCCGGCAACGGCCCAGGCGGTGCACGCCAAGGCCCGCCAGCTGCTGCCCGCGATCTTCGATTCGGCGCTGCGGCAGATCCTCGCCAATGCCGGCGAGCTGGCCGCCGGCACCGGTGGCAATGGCCACGTGCACCAGTTGCGCATCGGCCTGCGACGTCTGCGCACGGGCTTGCGCGAGCTGCCGGTGGGCGCGCCGCCGGCTCCTGCGGTGGTGGCCGCCTTGCGCGAGCTGTTCCACCGGCTTGGCGAGCACCGTGATCGCGCGCTGCTGGTGCCGGCGTTGCTGCAGGAGCTGGAGACTGCGGGCCACTCGATCGCAGCGTGGCAGCCGGCGCTGCCCGATCCCGGCGCCGCCGTTCGCCATCCCGAGGTGCAGGACGCGCTGGTGACGCTGGCGGGATGGGCCCATGCGCTGCATGACAGCCAGGGCCGCGGCGCGAAAGAATTGCGCGCGCGGGCGGCCGAACGCCTGCGGGCGCTGCACGCGAGGATGGTTCATGCCGGTCGGCGCTTCGAGCAGTTGCGGCAGGAAGATCGGCACCTGGTGCGCAAGCGCCTGAAGCGCCAGCGCTATCTCGCGGAGCTGGTGCGCCCGCTCTACCGGGGGGCGGCGGTCGACGGCTATGTGCGAGCGCTCAAGGACCTGCAGGATGCGCTCGGCCGCTATCAGGATGCGGTCGCCGGACGGGCGCTGTTCGAAGAGCGCGCCGCGCAGGCGCCCGCCGCGTGGTTCGGCGCCGGCTGGCTGGCTGCGCGTGAGCAGCAACTCGCCCACGCGTGCGCCAAGGCCTGCCGCAAGGCGGCCCGCAAGGCCGATCCGTTCTGGCGTTGACACCACGCGGCAGCGCCCGCTGCTATGCTGGCCCGCATGCAAGAGGGCTCCCTGCTCGCCGCCGTCGATCTCGGCTCCAACAGCTTCCGGCTGGAGATCGGCCGCATGGAGTTCGGGCAGCTGCGCCGCGTCGAATACCTGAAGGAGACGGTGCGGCAGGGCAATGGCCTGGACGAAGCGCGCAACCTCACGCAGGAAGCGATGGAGCGCGGCTGGGCCTGCCTGGCGCGCTTTGCCGAGCGGCTCGCGGGCTTTGCGCCGGCACAGGTGCGCGCCGTGGCGACGCAGACGCTGCGCGAGGCACGCAACCGGGAAGTCTTCCTGGCGCGGGCCCGTCAGATCCTGGGTTTTGCCATCGACGTGATCTCGGGGCGCGAGGAAGCGCGGCTCATCTACCAGGGCGTCGCCCACCTGCTGCCGCAATCGGCCGAGCGCCGGCTGGTGGTGGACATCGGCGGCCGCTCCACCGAGCTGATCCTGGGGCAGCAATACGCAGCCGAGGTGACCGAGAGCTATCGCGTCGGCAGCGTGGCCTGGTCGATGAAGTTCTTTCCCGAAGGGCAGTTCAGCGCCGCCGCTTTCGAGCGCGCCTCGGTCGCGGCGCAGGCCGTGCTGGATGAAGCGCTGAGCGTCTATCCCCGCGATCGCTGGGACGTGGCCTACGGCTCGGCCGGCACCATAGGCGCGGTGGCGGACATCCTCGCGGCCAGCGGCATGGGCCAGGGCGTGGTCACGCGCCAGAGCCTGCAATGGCTCGAGTCGCAACTGCTGCAGGCGCGCAGTGCGGATCGGGTGCGCCTGCCCGGCCTGAAGGACGATCGCCGGCCCGTGATTGGTGGCGGCCTGAGCGTGCTGCGCGCGGTTTTCGAGCTGCTCCAGATCGAGACGATGCAGACCGCGCAGGGCGCGCTGCGCCATGGCGTGCTGTACGACATGCTCGATCGCGAACATGCCGATACCGACATGCGCACCAGCACGATCGAACGGCTGGCCAGCAAGTTCGAGACGGATGCGGCACAGGGTGCCCGCGTGGGCCGCGTCGCCGGCCTGCTGTTCGCGACGCTGTGCACCGGCTGCAGCGAGCACGAGCGGCAGGTGCGCGAGCGCGAGCTCGCCTGGGCCGCGCAGCTGCACGAGATCGGCACGCTGATTTCGCACAGCGACGCGCACAAGCACGGCGCCTACATCCTGGACCACGCGGATGCGCCCGGCTTCGCGCAAAACGAGCTGCATCGCCTGGGGCTGCTGGTGCTTGGCCACCGCGGCAAGCTGCGCAAGCTCGAGGCGGACTTCAGCGACACCGTGTTCCTGCAGCAGCTCGCCTGCCTGCGGCTCGCCGTGATCCTGTGCCACGCACGGCGCGAGCCGCAGTTGCAGGGGCTGGTCGTGTCCGGGGTGGGCCAGGCGATCTCGCTCACGCTGCCCGCCGACTGGGCGCAGGCTTATCCACAGTCGGCCCACCTGCTGCGCGAAGAGGTGGTGGCGTGGCAGAAGACGCCCTGGAGCTTCGCGCTGCACTGAGCGTCCGCTGCCGTTGAGAGAAACAGTATTACTGTTTATACTGTTTTCACGACACTCCGGAGGACTCTCCCATGGCCACTGCCAAGAACGCCATCGCCAAGCTGCCTGCGCCGAAAAAGGCCAAGGCAGCGGCCACACCCCATGATGCGGCCGCCGCCGCGGGCGCAAGCAAGGCCAAGCGCATCGCAAAGCCGGCCGCCGCCGCCAGCGACAAGGCGGACAAGCCGAAGAAAGCGAAGCTGGTGCGCGACAGCTTCACCATGCCCAAGGTCGAATACGCCGTGCTCGACGAACTCAAGCTGCGCGCCGCCAAGCTCGGACGGCCGACGAAGAAAAGCGAAGTGCTGCGCGCCGGCGTGCAGGCCCTGGCGGCCATGGGCGATGCGGCCTTCCTGGCGACGGTGAATGGGGTGCTGGCGATCAAGACCGGCAGGCCGGCGAACGAGTGATGTCGGCTGTGACTCCCTCCCCTCCCGGGGGAGGGTGGGGGTGGGGGCGCCCCCGGCGGGCGGTGTGATCCCGCAGCGCCCCCTCCCCAGCCCTCCCCCGGAAGGGGAGGGAGCAAAGGCAAACTACGCCGTCTCGGGCGATTGCACCGCCCACACCTGCAGCTCGCCTTCGCGCGCGCGCAGCCACCAGGCTTGGCCCTTGCGGATGCCGCAGTTCGTGTCCTGCAGGCGCAGCAGCTGTGCCAGCGTCTGGCCCAGCGTCGGCTGGTGCCCCACGATCATCACGGGATGCGGCGCGTCGGGCCACTGTGCCGCCTCCAGCACGGCGGCCGGCGCAGCACCTGGCGCGATGCGCTCGACGATGCGGAAGTCGCGGCCCAGCGCCAGCGCCGTCTGCTGGCAACGCAGGGCGGGGCTGCACAGGATCAAGGTGTCCCTGGGCAGTTGTGCATCCAGCCAGGCGCCCACGCGCGCCGCCTGCTTCTGGCCGGTTTTCGTGAGGGCGCGGTCAAGGTCGTCGAGGCCGTCACGTTCGTCTTCGGCCTCGGCGTGGCGCCAGAAAATCAGGTCCATGTTCACACCTCGTCTTCGCCCGGCGGGGCACCATAGCGTGCCATCAACAAGGCCTGCGCGCCATGGCCGCCCGGTTCCTCGGCCGCCTTCAGGCGCTTGTAGCTGCCGTCCGCCTGCAGGTCCCAGGCATCGCGGTCGTCGTCGAGGCAAGCCTTGAGGCATTCCTCCAGCACGCGCTGGCGCAGCTGCGCATCGAGCACCGGCCAGGCGAGTTCCACCCGGCGCAGCATGTTGCGGTTCATCCAGTCGGCGCTGGAGAGATAGAGCTTCTCCTCGTCGCCGGCGCGGAAATAGAACACCCGCGAGTGTTCCAGGAAGCGGCCGACGATGGAGCGCACGCGCACGTTCTCGCTCAGGCCCGGCACCTGCGGCGGCAGCATGCAGGCGCCGCGCACCAGAAGCTCGATGCGCGCACCACGTTTGCCGGCGCGTAGCAGCGCCTCGATCAGCATTTCGTCGGTCAGCGCATTCATCTTCAGCAGGATGCGCCCCTCGCGGCCCGCCGCGGCGGCATTGCCGACCTTGTCGATTTCGTCGACGAACTTGCGCTGCAGGTGGAAGGGCGCGGTCCACACATGGTTCAGGCGCGGCAGCTTGCTCTGCCCGGCCAGGTGCACGAACAGCGCCTCGATATCCGCCGTGAGTTCTGGGTCCGCCGTGAGATGGCTCACGTCGGTGTAGACACGCGCGGTGCGCGGGTTGTAGTTGCCGGTGGAGAGATGGGCATAGCGCACGAGCTCGGCGCCCTCGCGTCGCGTGATCAGCAGCATCTTCACGTGCGTCTTCAGGCCCACCACGCCGTACACCACCTGCGCGCCGACCGCCTCCAGCGACTCGGCCCAGTTGATGTTGGCCTCCTCGTCGAAGCGCGCCTTCAATTCGACCACGGCCGTGACCTCCTTGCCGCGGCCCACGGCTTCGCGCAGCAGTTCGACGACCTCCTGGTCATTGCCCGTGCGGTAGATGGTCTGCTTGATCGCCAGCACCTGCGGGTCGCGCACCGCCTCGCGCAGGAAGTCGAGCACCGCCTTGAAGCTCTCGAAGGGCTGGTGGATCAGCACGTCGCGCTTGCGCAGCTGGTCGAACATCGGCCGGCCCGGAACGAGATCGCGCGGATAGGACGGCGTATACACCGGGAACAGCAGCTTGGGCGCATCCACCAGCGCGATCATCTGCTGCAATCGCACCAGGTTGACCGGCCCGTGCACGCGATAGAGCGCCTCGGGCGGCAGGGCGAACTGCGTCAGCAGGAAGCCGGACAGAAATTCGGAACAGCCGGCCGACACCTCCAGCCGCACGGCCTGCCCGTAGTGCCGCTGCTGCAGCCCCAGGCGCAGCGCGGTGCGCAGGTTGCGCACATCCTCTTCGCCCACGGCCAGCTCGGAGTGTCGCGTCAGGCGGAATTGCGAGAACGCACCGACCTCGCGCCCCGGGAACAGTGCGTCGAGGTGCGCGCGGATCACGCTGGACAGCGCAACGAACAGCTGGCGCTTGCCTGCCACCTTGGCCGGCATCGCGATGATCCGCGGCAACACGCGCGGCACCTTGACGATGGCGATCTCGTTCTCGCGGCCGAAGGCGTCCTTGCCCGCCAGCCGCACGATGAAGTTGAGCGACTTGTTGGCCACCAGCGGAAAGGGATGCGCCGGATCGAGCGCGATGGGCACCAGCAGCGGCCGCACCTCGCGCTCGAAGTACTCGTCCACCCACGCCTTCTGCGCCGCATTGCGCTCGCCGTGCGAGACGACGCCGATGCCCTGCTTCTCCAGCGCGGGCATCAGGTCGTCGTTGTAGAGGGCGTATTGCCGCTCCACCAGTTTGTGCGCGACCACCGCCAGCTTTTCGAAGCTGCGCAGCGTGTACGGACCCTTCACATGACCGGCAACTGCGGCGGTCAGGTGTTCGGCCGTGCGGACCTCGAAGAACTCGTCGAGGTTGGAGGAGACGATGGTGAGAAAGCGCAGCCGCTCCAGCAGGGGCACCGTGGAACGGCGCGCCCAGTCGAGCACCCGCTCGTTGAAAGCGAGGATGCTGTGGTCGCGGTCGAGGAGGGTCAGCACCGTGGGCGCGGCGTCGCACATGGAGAGATGGGGGAGTGACGATACCGCGGCCGTGCGCGGATGGGGTGTGCCTAGGGTGGGTTGCCGAAGGCAACCCACCCTAAGAGGAACTCAGCGGAACGCCAGCACCTTGCCCGACGCGTCCTTGATCTGCGCCGTCCAGAGCTTCTCGATCTGGCCCTTCACGGCGCCGGGCATAGGCACGTAGTCCAGGTCGCCGGCCGTCTTGTCGCCGTTCTGGTAGGCCCAGTTGAAGAACTTGAGCGTGGCCGCGGCCTGCACCGGCTTGTCCTGCGCCTTGTGCATCAGGATGAAAGTCGCGCCGGTGAGGGGCCACGCCTTCTCGCCGGCCTGGTTGGTCAGGATCTGATAGAAGCTGTGGCTCCAGTCCGCGCCCGCAGCTGCCGCGGAAAAGGCGGTCTCGTCCGGAGCGACGAAGCGGCCGGCCGCGTTCTGCATCAGCGCGTAGTTCATCTTGTTCTGCTTCACGTACGCGTACTCGACGTAGCCGATCGCGTTGGGCAGTCGGCCGACGAAAGCGGCGACGCCTTCGTTGCCCTTGCCGCCCGCACCCACCGGCCAGTTGACCGCGGTGCCTTCACCGACCTTGGCCTTCCACTCGGCGTTCACCTTGGAGAGATAGTTGGTGAAGATGAAGCTGGTGCCGGAACCGTCGGCGCGGCGCACCGGCGTGATGGCCGCATCGGGCAGCGCCAGGCTGGGGTTCAGGGCCTTGATCGCCGGATCGGACCACCTGGTGATCTTGCCGAGATAGATATCGCCCAGCACCTGGCCATTCAGGCGCAACTGGCCCGGGGCCACACCGTGGATGTTGACGACGGGGATGACGCCGCCGATCACGGTGGGGAACTGCACCAGGCCCTTCTGCGCCAGTTCCTCGTCCTTCAGCGGCATGTCGCTCGCCCCGAAGTCCACGGTCTTGGCGTCGATCTGCTTGATGCCGGCGCCCGAGCCGACCGACTGGTAGTTCACGCGCACGCCGGTGGCCTTGTTGTAATCGGCGGCCCACTTGGCATACAGCGGCGCGGGGAAGCTCGCGCCGGCGCCGGTGACATCCTGGGCGCTGGCAGCGCCGGCCGCGGCGAAGGCAAACAGGGGAATGGCGAGGGTGCGAAGCGCGAAGTTCATGGTGGTTCTCTTCATGGGATGTGCAGGACTGTAGGGAACGCATGTGACGCTCGCGTGACAACGGCCCCGCTCGCGCGCGCGCCGCCCTACACTGAACCCGTGGCACACCGCTTGAAGAAGGAGGAGGCGCAGCAGAAGGCCCTGCCCTGGGCGCAGTGGCGCCTGTCGGCGCCCGATCCAGCGTTCTCGCTGGCGGCTCTGGACCCCGGGGCCAAGCCCTTTTCGCTGGGCAGCAAGACGGCGGACCGTGAGCAGCTCGATGCGCTGGCGCTTGAACTCGACGCCCTGCAGGAACTCTTCTACGCCGACCACCGCCACAAGCTGCTGGTCGTGCTGCAAGGGCTCGACACCAGCGGCAAGGACGGCACGCTGCGCGCCGTGTTCGGGCGCATGAGTCCGATCGGCGTGCGCACGGCCGCCTGGGGCGTGCCCAGCCAGAACGAGCGGGCCCACGATTTCCTCTGGCGCATCCATGCGCAGGTGCCCGCGGCCGGCGAGATCGTCGGCTTCAATCGCAGCCACTACGAGGACGTGCTGGTGCCCGTGGTCGAAGGGCAGATCGATGCAGAGCAGACCGCGCGCCGCCATGCGCAGATCAACGACTTCGAACGCCTGCTCACCGAGTCCGGGACCGTGGTGCTCAAGTTCCTGCTGCACATCTCGGCCGACGAGCAGCGCAAGCGCCTGCAGCAGCGCATCGACGACCCGACCAAGCGCTGGAAATTCCAGGCCGGCGATCTCGCCGTGCGGCTGAAGTGGGACGCGTACCAGCAGGCGTACCAGGCCGCGGTGGCCGCTACCGCGACCCCATGGGCGCCGTGGACCATCGTGCCTGCGGACTCCAAGACGCACCGCAACCTGATGGTCGCCCTGGCGGTGCGCGAAGCGTTGCAAGGCCTGGCGCTGCGCTACCCCGACGAGGATCCGTCGCTGCGCGATCTCAAGGTGGTGTGAGCAGGTCGGGCCGGCGTGCCCCGCCGAAGCCGGGCGTGTGCACCAGCGTCCAGGCTCAGGGCGCGGCCGCGAGTTCCTCCAGCAGTGCCTCCAGCTGTGGCAGGCCGTACGGCTTGGGCAGGTTCCAGCTGCGCAGGCCCGCGGGCAAGCCGGTGGGCGCTCCGTAGCCGGAGCAGAAGACCACCTTCAGCCCGGGCTGGCGCTCGGCCATGCGCGCGGCCAGCTCGAGGCCGCTGCGCCCGGGCAAGGTGATGTCGGTGATCAGCACGTCGAAGGGTTCGCGCTCCAGCATGGCCTCGGCCGATTCGGCATCGACCGCGCCTTGCGCGTTGGCGCCCAGCAGGTCGAGCAGTTGCAGCGAGGTTTCGCGCAGGTCCTCCTGGTCTTCCACGAGCAGGATGCGCAGGGACTGCGCAGCACCGGCGGGAGCGGAAGCGGACACCGGCGCACTGCGTGGAAGGTCGGGGTTCATGCGAAGACCAGGAGGCAAGCTGGCCAGTCTGCATGAGGCTGAACGGCGACTCCGTAGGACGGGAACGCGCCCCCCGCCACGGACTGCCCGGCGGCGGCGCTATGCTGCCCATCAGCATGAATTCGCCCTCCGCTGCTTCTCCGCTGCCGGCCTCCAACTCCATCTGGACCGCCTTCCTTCCCCTCCTGCCCCTGATGCTGACCGTGTTCGTCGGCTTCCTGGCCATGGGCATCGCCTTGCCGGTGGTGCCACGCCACGTGCACGACGTGCTGGGACAGGGCACGGTGGTGGTCGGCCTGGTGATGGGCAGCCAGTACATCTCCTCCGTCCTGGGGCGCATGGGCGCGGGGGGGCTGACCGACACGCGCGGTCCGCGCCGCGCCGCGCTGGCAGGACTGGTGGCCGCGTGCGGCGTCGGCATCACATACCTCGCGTGCGTGCCCTTCACGGATTCGCCGCGCGTGGCGCTGGCGCTGCTGGTGGCAGCGCGCCTGCTGACCGGGATCACCGAGAGCTTCATCATCACGTCGACGATGGCCTGGGGGCTCGTGCGCGTGGGCCCCGCCCATGCCGGCAAGGTGTTCGGGTGGATGGGCGTCGCGCTGTTCGGGGGCTTTGCCGCCGGCGCACCGCTGGGCACCGCGCTTTATGCCCGATTCGGATTTGCCGGCGTGGCGGTGGCCGTCTCGTTGACGGCCGCCGCCAATCTCGTGGGCACCAGCTTCATGCGCGGCGTTACCCCCAGCACGCTGCCGCGGCTGCCGTTCTACCGGGTGCTGCACGTGGTGAAGCTGCCGGGGCTCGGCCTCACGCTGTGCTCGGTCGGCTACGCAATGATCGCCGCCTTCGCGGTGCTGCTGTTCGGGCAGCGCGGCTGGGGCGGTGGCGCGCTGGCCGTGACCTTCATGGGCCTGGGCTTCATTGCCGGACGCCTGCTGTTCGGGCACCTGCCGGACCAGGTCGGCGGCGCGCGCGTGGCGCTGTACTGCGTGCTGGTCGAAGCCGTGGGCCTGGCGCTGATCTGGGCGGCGCCGCATCCGGCCTGGGCCTGGGCCGGCGCGGCCCTGGGCGGTGGCGGCTATGGACTGGGCTTCCAGGGCTTCGGGCTCGAGGCGGTACGCCGGGCGCCACCGCAAAGCCGCGGCTCCGCCATGGGCGCCTACGTGATCTTCCAGGACATCGCCATGGGCCTGGCGCCGCCGCTGGGCGGTCTGCTCGCGGACACGGCCGGCCTGGGCGCCGTCTACCTGGCCGCCGCCTTCGGCGCGCTGGGAGCCGCTGGCGTTGCGGCGACGCTGGTGCGCAAGGCGGCCTGACCGCGCGCCCTGGCGCGCGCGTGCCCGACTCGGGCCGCTGGCGCAAGCGCTTTTCGCCTCTGTGGCACCGGAACAACCCGCCGCCGGCGGGCGGAAATTTTTTTCGCCGCACAAGCCTGTGGACGGTTCTGGCACAACCTTGACCTTATCCACACCCGCGGGCCCCGCGCGCACTTTGTCCAAGTTTCGCGCGCACCGGCAAACACGGCTGCCCACAGTGGTATCCCCGGCGCAGGTGCCTGATGCCGCAAGGGCAAAGGCAGGTTGTCCACAGCGGCGGGCGGTCCTTATCTACTACAACTATCTTTGAGAAAGAACTTCCTAGGAACAGCCGCGAACAGCCAGCGCACCCCGGCGTGCCGCCCGCTTGGGTCTGGCGCGCCGATGCCGCAGAATTCGCCGCTGGCAACGACAAGGGATTTTTCGCAATGGTGACGCTCGCCCTCGGGCTGATGCTCTTTCTCGGCGTGCATTCGCTGCGCGTGTTCGCCGAGCCCTGGCGGGCCGCGACCATTGCGGCCGTGGGCGAGAAGCCGTGGAAGGGCGTGTTCTCGCTGGTGTCGCTGGCGGGTTTCGTGCTGATCGTGGTGGGCTTTCGGCTGTTTCGCGAAAGCCCGGTGGTGCTGTGGCCGCAGCCACCCGTGTGGACGCACCACGTCGCCGCGCTGCTGGTGCTCGTTGCCTTCGTGTTGCTGGCCGCGGCCTACGTGCCGGGCAACGAGATTCGTGCGCGGCTGCACCACCCGATGGTGCTCGGCGTCCAGGCATGGGCCCTGGCGCACCTGATCGCCAACAACACGCTGGCCGACGCGATGCTGTTCGGCGCCTTCCTCGCCTGGTCCGTGCTCGACTTGCGTAGCGCCCGTCGCCGCGACCGTGCGGCCCACACGGTGTACCCGCCGGGCCGGCGATCACGCACCGTGCTCACGGTGGTGATCGGCGTGCTGGCCTGGGCCGTGTTCGCGTTCTGGCTGCATCGCGTGCTGATCGGGGTGGCACCCATGCACACGGTGTAGCCGATCGCGCCCCAGCGCAGAGGCAGCCGCGCATTCCCTAGAAAGCATCACAGGAAGCTAGGACCTGTCCGACAGCGTAGCCGGCGAGCGCTTCCCAGAATGGTCTGCACTGCTGTTTGGAGATCAACCATGGATGAACTCAAGGCGAAGCGGCCGCTTGCCGTCGTGACCGGTGCCTCGTCGGGCATCGGCTACCACCTCGCGCGCTGTGCCGCGGAACATGGCTACGACCTGCTCGTGGCCGCTGATACCCCGCTGGCCGACGCGGTGGGTGACTTCGAGTCGCTTGGCGCGTCGGCGCAGGCCGTGCAATGCGACCTCGCCACCACCGAGGGCGTGATGCACCTGATCCAGGCGATCGGCGATCGCGAGGTGGAGGCGCTGATGGCCAATGCCGGCCACGGCCTCGGCGGCTCCTTCCTGTCGCAGGACTTCCAGGACATCCTGCACGTGATCAACACCAACATCACGGGCACGCTGAACCTGATCCAGCACGTGGCGCGCGGCATGGTGGCCAGGGCTGGCGGACGCATCCTGATCACGGGCTCGATCGCCGGCTTCCAGCCTGGCAGTTTCCAGGCGGTCTACAACGGCAGCAAGGCGTTCATCGATTCCTTCGCGCTGGCACTGCGCAACGAACTCAAGGGCACCGAGGTGACGGTCAGTTGCCTGATGCCAGGCGCCACGGACACGGAGTTCTTCCAGCGCGCAGGCATGGAGACCACGAAGATCGCCAACGATCCCAAGATGATGATGGAGCCCGAAGAGGTCGCGAAGATCGGCTTCCAGGCCATGCTCAAGGGCGAGGCCGACGTCGTCGCCGGCTTCAAGAACAAGCTGCAGGTTGCCATGAGCAAGGTCATGCCGGCGCAGGCGGCGGCGCAGTTGCACCGCAAGCTGGCCGAGCCCGGCACGACCGAGCCCACCCTGCAAAAAGACGAACGTTAAGGAGTGCGACGATGACGCATCGCTACAAGAACCGTCCCGAAGACCAGCAGGCCGGCAACTCCGGCAAGGTGGAGAACGACAGCAACAAGGTGGGCAACCAGAAGCCGACGCAGTCGAACGAAGGCCAGCGCACGCCGCAAAGCCGCCACGATCGCGAGGATCACATCGGCAACAACCAGGTGAAGGTTCGCCGGGGATCGACGCAGGGCACGTCGTCCGGGCAGCCGCCCATGCGCTCGGCGCGCGGGCAGGTCAAGAAGGGGATGTAAGGCCGCTTGCGGGCCGCCCAGGGCGGCTCGCAGGGCTGTGGCTAGAGGCTGATGCCGATGCGGCGCGGGAACAGCTCGCGTTCCATCAGTTGCAGCATGGTCGTCCAGCCCTTGCGGCTGTTTTCCTCGGCGGCGCGTGCCTGGTCCGGGGTGCCCATGTCGTGGGTCAGCGTCAGCTCGCAGGACTGCGGACCGATTGGCGTGACCTCCACGGTCACCCGGGTGGTGTCCTCGGTATACGTGAGCACCGTCAGATCGAAGACCAGCCGGCGCGGCCGCTCGATCTCCAGGTACTTGCCCATGTGGACGACGTCGAAGACGCTCTCGTCGCCATCGGCGGTGGGGCGGCGATCGGTGACGGTGAAGCCGCCGCCGACCTCCGGGGTGATCATGCATTGCATGACGTTGCCGGTGCGCGTGCGAAAGAGGAAGCGCGAAGCCTGGGCCGGATTCAGCCAGGCATCGAACACGCGCTCAGCCGGCGCGCTATAGCGGTGCGCGACGTGAATGATGACGGGACTACTCATCCGTAATTTATCTCTTGACAGACGCTTCGTGTCAATCCTGTCAACCCTGACAGGTGTGACTTATCGTGCGTCCGGCAGCTCGATCTTGACTTCCAGCACCTCGAAATTGTCCTGTTTCTGGATGTCGACCTTGAGGTGGGCCGGATCGATCTTCACGTACTTGCTGATGACGGCGATCAGATCCCGCTGCAAGGCGGGCAGGTAATCGGGCGAGAGGCCCGGATTGCGCCCGCTGCGCTCGTGCGCCAGGATGATCTGCAGCCGCTCCTTGGCGACGCTGGCGGTCTTTTTCTTCTCCCCCAGCAGGAAGGATAGGAGCGACATCTCTTACTTCCTTCCGAACAGGCGCTTGAGCAGGCTGGCCTTTTGCGGGTCGACGAAACGCAACGGTCGGTCCTCGCCCAGGAAGCGTGCGACGACATCCTGGTAGGCCTCGCTGACGTCGCTGCCCTTCATGTGGATGGCCGGCGTGCCCTGGTTGGAGGCCTGCAGCACCGACTCGCTTTCCGGGATCACGCCGATCAGGGGGATGCGCAGGATGTCCTGGATGTCCTCCAGCGACAGCATGTGGCCGGCGTCGACCCGGTTCGGGTTGTAGCGCGTGATCAGCAGGTGTTCCTTGATCGGTTCCTTGCCGTCGATCGCGCGCTTGGTCTTGCTCGAAAGCATGCCGAGGATGCGGTCGGAGTCGCGCACCGAGGAGACCTCGGGGTTGGTCACCACCAGCGCCTCGTCGGCGAAGTGCATTGCCATCAGTGCGCCGGTCTCGATGCCGGCGGGCGAGTCGCACACGATGTACTCGAAGCCCATGGCGGCCAGGTCGTTGAGCACGCGCTCGACGCCTTCCTTGGTCAGGGCTTCCTTGTCGCGCGTCTGGGAAGCGGCCAGCACCGAGAGGCTGTCGTTGTGCTTGTCCTTGATCAGGGCCTGGTTGAGGGTGGCCTCGCCGTGGATCACGTTGACGAAGTCGTAGACCACCCGCCGCTCGCAGCCCATGATCAGGTCCAGGTTGCGCAGGCCGACGTCGAAGTCGATCACGGCGGTCTTCTGCCCGCGCAGGGCCAGGCCGCTGGCGAAGCTGGCGCTGGTGGTGGTCTTGCCGACCCCGCCCTTGCCGGAGGTGACGACGATGATCTTGGCCATGGAGTTCCTTCAGGTGTTCAGCGGCGTCATCACCAGCTTGTCGTCCGCCAGGCGGATCTGGGCTGGCTTGCCGTGCAATGAGTCGGGCAGCGGGTTCTCGCTGGTGCGGTAGACGCCGGCAATGGAGACCAGCTCGGGCTCCAGGCACAGCGTCAGGATGCGGGCCTCGGCATCGCCGCGCGCGCCGGCAATCGCCTTGCCGCGCAGCGGTGCATAGACGTGGATATGGCCATCGGCGATGACCTCGGCGCCCGGATTGACCATGGCCAGCACCACCAGGTCGCGTCCACGCGCGTAGACCTGCTGGCCGGAGCGCAGCGGGCGGTCGATCACCAGGGCGGTGGTGGGTGGCGCGAGTTGCGGACCAGGCGCAGCCTGGACGGGCTGCGGCTGTTGCTCCCTCTCCCTCTGGGAGAGGGTGGGGGTGAGGGCATCCGGGGCCGGGGCAAGGCCGGCAGCGAGTGCCGCTGCCATCTGCTCCTCGCTCCCCCCCTTCACCGCCACCGGCATCACCCGATACGGCCTCAGCAAGGCAAGCAAGCGCGCGAAATCGACCTCCGCACCGGCGACAGCCGCCAGGTCCACGACCAGTGGATCGTGGTCGAAGAAGTCGGGAATGTCGCCGAAGCGCGCCTGCAGTTCCTGCGCCAGCAACTGCAGATCGGGCGACTTCAGCAGCAGCGCCACCAACGGCAGGTTGGCGCTCTTGATCTCGAACGTGGCAGGCGCGCGTCCTGCAAGGGCAACAGTCATCGATGGGGCATGGAAAGCGCGGGCAGTTTAGCAGTGGGCCGTCACTCTTTCGCATGCATCCGATGAATGCGTGGGGTTGCCGGCACGCTCCTACAGCAGGTGTTGCCCCCGTCCCGGCGCATCGAAGCGCGGCCCGGGCCCACACTGAATGCATTGGCCGCAAGGAGCTTGTCATGCATTCCAGACACCATTTCACCCATTGGCTCGGCGTCGCGCTGGTCGCGGGTTTGGCCCTGGTCGCCCTTGATGCGGTGGCCCAGCCGCCCAATCACGAGATGAGCCCCAATGCGCAGGCCGTGTTCCAGGGCCGGCCGCTGATGGCCGGTGCCCAGGCCGGTCTCGGTGCGCAGGCCGGCCCGGCGCAGGGCGGCATCGGCCTGCAAGGCTCCGATGGCGCTGGCCTCAGCCTGCGCCGGCCCCAGGTGATCGAGCAGCAAATGAGCCCGCTGCCGCCGGTTGCCTGCGCCGATGTGCCGCGCACTTCAGCGAGCGAACAGCCGCTGTGCCTGCCGCAGGTCAGCGACGAACGCTTCGAACGCCGGCTCGCGATCCTCGGCATCGACGCGCAGCAGCGCGGACGGATGTAGCGTCACCAGCACCTCGCGGCCGTCCGGCCGCGGCAGCCACTGGCCGCGGTTGACCATGACCGGCACGGCGCGGCCGATCAGGGAGCGCGCCGCGCTGGCGCCCAGCGCCACCAGCGCAGCGGGCTTGACCAGCGCGATCTCGTCTTCCAGCCAGTGCTGGCAGGCGGAGATCTCACGCTGGCTCGGGCTCTTGTGGATGCGGCGCTTGCCGCGCAGTTCGTACTTGAAGTGCTTGACCGCGTTGGAGACGTAGGTCTGCTCTTGCGGAAT
This sequence comes from Ramlibacter sp., assembly GCF_028291745.1. Classification (GTDB taxonomy): domain Bacteria; phylum Pseudomonadota; class Gammaproteobacteria; order Burkholderiales; family Burkholderiaceae_C; genus Ramlibacter. The sequence goes on from NZ_JAQGNQ010000080.1 coordinate 19,799, forward strand.
CCCCGCGGCCGCCAGCGCGCGCGCCAGCAGCTTGCCCGCCGGGCCGATGAAGGGATGGCCCGCCAGGTCCTCCTGGTCGCCGGGCTGCTCGCCCACCAGCATCAGCCTGGCTTTGAGCTTGCCCTCGCCGATCACCGACTGGGTGGCGAACTCGCCGATCGGGCACTCTCGGCAGGCCATCGTGGCCGCCTTGAGTGCGTCCAGCGAGGTGATGCGCGAGAGCGGTGTCTCAGGCATGCCCGGCGGAACTGCCGAACACCTGCTCGTAGCACGCGAGCCACTGCGCATCGGTGCCCTCGGGACCGGGCAACTTCGCGACCGGAATGCCGGGTCCGAACAGCAGCGCCCCGCCGTCGCAGCGCATGCTGCGCTCGGGCGTGAAGATCGCCCAACGCGCGGCGGGCAGGCGCTTGGCGAGCCAGGGCGCCACCGCTTCGACGACGTGGTGCGCGGGCTCGTAGCAGCCGACCTGGATCTCCTCGCCCTGCGCATCGCGCAATGCACGCAGCCGCAGGTTGGCCTTCATCTTGTGCAGGTCGCGCCGCACGGCATGGGCCATGTGCTGCGCCTGCAGCATGTCGGCATCCAGGGGATCGTTGCGCAGGTTCGGCTCGTGCACCAGGCGCCAGAGCAGCCGATACAGCAGGCCGAAGCGGGCCGCGTCTCGGTGCAGCACCACGAATTCGCACAGGCGCGTGAACGAGGCCGGCACGATGGCGGTGGCGGCGCGGGCGACGTTGCGCGGCCGGCTCGATTGCGGCGATTGCGGGTCGTCGTACAGGTCGGCGGGCGCATCGAGGTGCCATTGCACCTCCTCGGGCGGCACCTGGTGGGCGAGCAACTGCCGGGCTTCCGAGCGGAATCCTGCAAGATCGGTCTGCCCAGCCAGCTTCACTTCCATCTCGGAACCACGATGCATCATGTGAGCCCTCGCACCCCAGGCTGGCCGGGCCGGATACTGCTGGCAGGCCCGGGGCCGCGGACCGGGTGGCTAGCCGCGGCGAACACGGGCGGGAAATCGGTGTGGATAGCCATCGCCCATTCTGGCGAGGACTTGGTCCGGTGGGGGTTCACGGTATGCAATTGCATCAGGTCGCCGTGACGGTTTTCCGGCGGGTCCGCATTTCGACCTTCATGTACAGCAGCGCACCCACCAGCAAGGGGGTGAGATAGAACAGCGCGCGGAAGGCCAGCAGGGCGCCGAGCAGCTGGTGCTCGGGGATGCGATGCGACAGCAGGGCGATGAACACGGCTTCGGTGACACCCAGCCCCGCGGGCACGTGCAGCATCACGCCAGCCATCGCGGCGATCAGCATCACCGAGAGCACGGTGGGATAGTCCACCTGGCCCTGCAGCAGCGCCCAGGGCACGGCGGCCATCATCATCCAGTGGGTGCACGAGATGCAGAACTGGGCCAGGGCCATGCGCAGGGTCGGCAGTTCGACGTCGTGGCCGCGCACGTTCCAGCTGCGCTGGCGCGCGAAGCCGCACAGCCCGGTGTAGATCACCGCGACGGACAACAGGCCCACGCCCACCAGCCGCAGTTCCTCGTTGTCGATGCCCCAGCGCGCGGGCAGCTCCAGCGGCGCAATGGTGAACACCAGGCCGGCCAGCAGGATGTAGCCGATCCAGTTGGTGATCAGCGCCAGCGTGACGATCCGCGTGATGCTGCCGTAGCGGACGTCGTGATTGCCGTACAGCCGGTAGCGCAGGCCGATGCCGCCCACCAGCGATCCGAGGTTCAAGTTAAACGCGTAGCTGATGAAGCTCACCAGCATCACCTGGCGCTTGCCCATGTGAAGGCCGGTGTAGTTGCGCCCGACCAGGTCCATCAGGCTGTAGACCAGGTGGCTGACCGCCGCGAAGCCCAGCGCCGCGAGCAGCACCGGCCGCGGCAACTGCAGGACACTTTCCTTCACGCGCGACCAGTCCACCGTGCGGGCATAACGCACCAGCAGCCCCACCACGACCAGCAGGAACAAGGTGCCGCCGACCTTCTTGATCAGGGGCAGGCGCGGGTGCTGCAGCAGCTTGCGGATCACGCCTTCTCCTTGCCGCCGGCAAAGGCGGGAGCCATGGACTTGGCCGACGAGGCGGAGGCCGCGGCGGGCACCAGTCGGGGCACGTGGCGCGGCAGCCATTGCGCCCAGCGTGGGTAGCGGCGGATGAAGTGGTAGGCCAGGAAGCTTTGCACCAGCGGCCAACCCTTGAGTTTGCCCAGCGTCTGCTCGGTGACTTCGCTGCAGGCACGGACCATCAGCTGTTCGAGGTTGGCGCTCAGCGTTTCGTTGAAGCCGCGGTCGCGAATGATCACGTTCGCCTCGAGGTTGAAGGAGAGGCTCATCGGATCGAGGTTGCTGGAGCCCACGGTAGCCCACTCGCCATCCACGACCGCCACCTTGCCGTGCAAGGGGCGCTCGCAGTACTCATAGATCTTCACGCCGGCGCGCAGCAGGTGGTGGTACAGCATGCCGGATGCGGTCTTCACCCAGGCCATGTCGGGCTGGCCCTGCAGGATCAGGCGAACGTCGACACCGCGCCGCGCAGCGCGCTTCAACTCCTTGATGAAGCGGTAGCCGGGGAAGAAGTAGGCGTTGGCGATGACGATGCGCTTCCTGGCCGTGCGGATGGCGAGCCGGTAGTGGCGCTCGATGTCGTCCATGTGGCGGCGGTTGTCACGCACCACGAACAGCGCGTCGGCCGTGCCGGCGCGCGGCAGTTGCTGCGCGCTGCCGCGAAACTGCTTGCGCCAGCGCCACCACTGGCGCTGCTCGCGCATGTGGCGGTGGCCTTCGGCCAACGAGGCGTGGCAGAAGCGATGGATCTCGGCCACCAGCGGACCGTGGATCTCCACGGCGTAATCCTGCTTGCCCACGGGCCCGAAGTCCCGCAGGTGGTCGGCCGAATAATTGATGCCACCGACGAAGGCCAGCTCGCCGTCGACCACCACGATCTTGCGGTGCATGCGCCGCAGCAGGTGCGGCCGCAGCCCGAACGGCCGCGGGCCTGGGTTGAAGGCATGCACCCGCACGCCTGCCGCCCGCAGCGTGCCCAGGTATTCTTCCGAGAGGTCGGGCGAGCCCCAGTCGTCGACGGTGATGTCCACCTGCGCACCGCGCCGGGCCGCGGCGAGCAGCGCTGCGTGCAGTTGCAGGCCGACCTTGTCCTCGAACAGGATGAAGGTCTCGACGATGACCTCCCGCCGCGCGTTGGCGATGCTGGCGAACACGCGCGGAAAGAATTCCTCGCCGTTGTCCAGCAGGGTGAAGTCGTTGCCCGGGATCCAGCGTCTTTCCATGGTGTCCTCAGAGATGGATCTCCGCCACCAGCGGCGCGTGGTCCGAGAGGTGCGACCAGGGACGGCGCGGCAGCACCACCGGCAGGTGCACCGAGCAGTTGCGCACGTAGATGCGGTCCAGCGAGAGCAGCGGGAAGATGGCAGGGAAGGTCTTGGCCGGCTCGCCGTAGGCGGTGACGAAGATCTCGCGCAGCCCGGCCTCGTTCCAGAGGATGTCGTTGGCGCGCCGGCGCCAGTCGTTGAAGTCGCCAGCCACGATCAAGGGAGCATCCGCCGGGACCTCGGTGTGCGTGATCTGGCACAGCAGGTCGAGCTGCTGCTGGCGGTGCGTCTCGGCCAGGCCCAGGTGGACGCAGATCACGTGCACGTCGCGCTGGAAGCCGGGCACCTGGAGCACGCAATGCAGCAGGCCGCGCTTCTCGGGGCCGGCAATGGACACGTCATGGTTCTGGTGGTGGGTGATCGCGAACTTGGACATCACCGCATTGCCGTGGTGTCCTTTCGGATAGACCATGTTGCGGCCGTAGGCGAACTGCGGCCAGATGCTTTCGGCCAGGAACTCGTACTGCCCCATCTCCGGCCAGTCCTCGATCTTCTTGCCGTGCTCGTCGTGCGTGCCCAGCACCTCCTGCATGAACACCACGTCGGCGCCCACCTTGCGCACCGCGTCGCGCAGCTCGGGCAGGATGAACTTGCGGTTGAAGGTCGTGAACCCCTTGTGGATGTTCACGGTCATCACCGTCAGCTGCGGAGTGGTCTCGGTCTGCTGCCGCTCCGGGGTCATGGGCTGGCTCAGATCGGTCATCGTGGCGCCTCGGCTTCTTCGTTCTGGTGGGACACTTCTTGTAAATGCCCAGCTGGAGCGCAGGAGTAGGACGCAAGGCCAAGATCTTGTGGCCGGCGTCGGGTCGCGGCATGGGGGGATGCCGATGCGGCGATCCGTGCGGGCGCCGCCACCGCGTGCCGCGGCAGGCACCCCGGCGGTCGCGTTTCGATGCACACTTCGCAGCCGATGCTGAGGCAGCCCGCCGCCAGCCTCTCCCACCCACGCCGATGAGAACAACAACGACCCTCCTGCGTCTGTGCGCTGCCGGTGCGCTGGTCACCTGCGCCTCCCTTGCCCATGCCGTCGACTGGCGCCCCGACGCGGTCGTGCTCGAGGCAGGCGTCGGCCGCAACGGCAACGCCCTGGCGGGCGCCGGCCTGTCCTGGGACTGGAGCTGGCACCGGAACGCGGGCGCGGCGGAGCTGTCCGCGCGCACCGAGCTGCTGCTCAACGAATGGCGCGCCGACGACTTCGGCGGCGGCCACCAGAACTTCACGCAGATCGTGCTGCTGCCCACCTTGCGGATGCAGATGGCGCAGGGGCGCTCGCCCTGGTTCCTGGAGCTGGGCGTCGGCGCCAGCTACATGGATCCGCTGTACGTCACGCCGGACAGACAGTTCAGCACGCGCTTCAACTTCTACGACGTGCTGGGCGTCGGCTATCGGCTCGGTGCCGACCGTGAAGTGGGCCTGCGCCTGAACCACGTCTCCAATGCCGGCATCAAGAAGCCGAACCCGGGTGAGGAATTCCTGCAGCTGCAGTTCGTGCAGCGCTTCTGAGCTGCGCGGACGCCGCGGCGGCGCTCCAGCGCAACCGCGGCCATGAAAAAAGCCCGGCAGAGCCGGGCTTCCTGGTCGCGTCGCTTGGCATCAGCCGTGGTGACCACCGTGGTGACGACCTTTCCCCGCCATGAAGCGCAGGCCTTCGGTGTCGAACACCTGGCGCTGCTGCGGATTGAGCGCGGAGTAGAAATTCTTCGTCGCGTCCATGCGCCTGTCCATTTCGGCGCTGCGCTCGGCACGCATGGCCCGCATGCGGTCGATGCGCTCGGGGGTGGTGAGCTTCGACCACTCCTCGTGCTGCGGACGCTGCATGCCCGTGGGCTTGATGGCGCTGGCCCAGGTGTTCCAGGCGTTCTCCTGGGTCGGGGCGATCTGCAGCTTCTGCTTCAGCTTGCCCAGGCGCTCGGCCATGCGCTGTTCCCTGTGGGCGCGGAACTCGGCCATCTTCGCCGGATCGCGCGGGCCATGGTCGCCACGCATCTGGTGGCCGGGCGCTTCGGCGGGGGGAGTCTGGGCCTGTGCCACGGCACCCGCCGCCAGGGCGGCCACCAGACCGGCGGCGAAGAGGCGACGTTGAAGCTGTTTCATGATCATCAAATCCTTTCGGGGTTGTGGCGGACCACTTTCGGGCCCGTTGCATCGCAGTCTGCGTGGCTCATGTAAGCCAGCCATCGCCCCCCGGTTGCCGCTGTGTAAAGGCTGGCGCTGGCAACCACAGGCTGGGTCGTCGCGGTCCTACGGCAAGCGTCCAATGCCAATGACGCGCGGCACGGACGGGCAGCACCAGAGTGACTCCATTCCATCCCTATCGCAGGAGTGAGCATGAGGTACCAGGTTTACGTGGCGGTCGCCGGAGTGCTGGCGACTGCGTTCATGGCGGGGGGTGCCTATGCCCAGGACACCCATCCGCTCCCCGACACCATGACCGACACGGCGCCGACCCCGGCGTCCGATCGCGACAGCCTCGGCGCCGTGATCATGATGGACCAGCCGGTGCTGGCCCAACGCCAGCAGATGCTGCAGGCGCAGGAACGCACGGCGGTCGACACCCGCACGCTCGGCGCGGGCCCGGCGCGGGTGATCCGCGAAACCTTCGAACAGCAGCGCGCGCGCGAAGCAACGCAGTCGCAGGGCGGCACGCCGAAGTAAGCGGCTCACCCGGCGAGCCGGTCGAGGATCGGACAGTCCGGACGGTCGTCGCCGTGACAGCAGTGGATCAGGTGCTGCAGCGTGTGCTGCATCTCCTGCATCGCGGCGATCCGCTGCGCCAGGTCGTCGGCGTGCTTTTGCGCGATGCGTCGCACACTGGCACTGGCGCGCCGCCGGTTCTGCCACAGGCCGAGCAGCTCCGCGATCTCCTCCATCGAAAAGCCGAGATCGCGGGCGCGCTTGATGAAGCGCAGCGTATGCACGTCGGCGGCGCCATACTGGCGATAGCCGCTGTCGGTGCGCGATACGCGGGCGAGCAGGCCCAGCCCCTCGTAGTGCCGCACCATCTTCGGCGAGACGCCGGAGAGCCGCGCAGCGGCGCCGATGTTGACCGGCCAGGTCACGTCCTCCGGCGCCACGATGCCAACCGCAGCCTTCACGTCGCGACCTTGTAGCCTTCTTCCTCGATCGCCTGCACGATGGCAGCGCGGTCCTGCTCCGATTGCACTTCGACCTTACCGCTGGCGAGGTCGATCTTCACGTCCGCCTGCGGATCGAGCGACTTCACGGCCTGGGTCACCGCGCCAACGCAGTGGCCGCAGCTCATGCCTTGCACCTGGAAACTCTGGTTCATCGGCTGTCCTTCGGGAATGGTTCGGAGCGAAGCCTGAACCCTGCCATCATGGTAAGGTCAAGGCAAGCCTCGCGGATCCCCCTGCGCGCTGGCGGGTTGATCCGTACCCACGCTTGACCCTGCCATCGTGGCAAGGTGGACCATCGCTGCCATGCAGACTGCCACCACGACCGCTCCCCGCACCCTGGACCTCGGCGTCGCCGGGATGACCTGTGCCTCCTGCGTGGGCCGGGTCGAGCGCGCGCTGAAGAAGGTGCCCGGCGTGAACGACGCGGTGGTCAATCTCGCGACCGAGTCCGCCCGCGTGAGCTATGCGCCTTCGGCCGACATCGAAGCGCGCATCCGCCGCGCCGTCCGCAACGCCGGCTACGAGCCGCGCGCGCGGGATGCGGATGCTGCCGCGGACAACCTGTCGCCCTGGGCGGGGTTCGCGCCGGTCGCCATCGGCCTGCTGTTGTCGCTGCCCCTGCTTGTGCCCATGGTCGGTGGGCTGGCGGGCCTGCACTGGAGCTTGCCGGCATGGCTGCAGTTCCTGCTGGCGACACCCGTGCAGTTCATTCTCGGTGCCCGCTTCTATCGCGCCGGCTGGCACGCGCTGAAGGCGGGCACGGGCAACATGGATTTGCTGGTCGCCCTGGGCACCAGCGCGGGCTGGGGCCTGTCGCTGTGGCTCTGGCTGGCCCGCGGCCACGAGCACCTGTACTTCGAGGCCTCGGCGGTGGTGGTGACGCTGGTGCTGCTGGGCAAGTGGCTGGAGGCGCGCGCCAAGCGGCAGACCACCACCGCGATCCGCGCACTGCAGGCCCTGCGACCCGAGACCGCGCACGTGATCCTGCGCACCGGCGGCGAGGCCGACCTGCCGCTGGCCGAAGTGATCGCCGGCGATCAACTGGTGGTGCGTCCCGGCGAGCGCATCCCGGCCGATGGCCTGGTGGAGCAGGGCGACACGCACGTCGACGAGGCGATGCTCACCGGCGAGCCGCTGCCGGTGCGCAAGGGCGCCGGCGAGCGCGTGACGGGCGGCAGCATCAATGGCGAGGGCCGCATCGTCGTACGGGCCACGGCCGTGGGGCAGGAGAGCGTGCTCGCGCAGATCATCCGGCTGGTGGAGGATGCGCAGGCCGGCAAGGCGCCGATCCAGCGGCTGGTCGACCGCGTCTCGGCGGTGTTCGTGCCGGTCGTGCTGGGGCTCGCTGCAATCACGCTGGCGGGGTGGTTGCTGGCCGGTGCGGGCATGGAGCAGGCGCTGATCCGCGCGGTGGCCGTGCTGGTGATCGCCTGCCCCTGTGCGCTGGGGCTCGCCACGCCGGCGGCGATCATGGCCGGCACGGGGGTCGCCGCCCGCCACGGCATCCTGATCAAGGACGCGGAGGCGCTGGAGAACGCGCATCGCGTCGGCACCGTCGCTTTCGACAAGACGGGCACGCTGACGGTCGGCCAGCCCCGGCTGATCGCCTTCCTCACGGCGCCGGGTGCCGACGAAGCCGCAACCCTGGCGATCGCGGCCAGCCTGCAAAGCGGCAGCGAACATCCGCTGGCGCGCGCCGTGGTGGCCGCGGCGCGCGAGCGGGCGATGACAGTCACCGCGCCGACTGCCGTGCGGGCGGTGCCGGGTCGTGGGACCGAAGGCGAAGTCGGCGGCCGTCAGTTCCTGATTGGCAGCCTGCCATGGCTCGAGGAATTGCAGCTGCCGCTGGGCACGCTTGCCGGCAACGTGCAGCGCCTGCAAGCCCAAGGCGCGACGCTGTCGGCTCTGGTGGAGCGCACCGACGCTGTCCTGGGGATGCTGGCCTTGATGGCTTTCGCGGACGCGCCCAAGCCCGGCGCGGCGCAGGCACTGTCAGCGCTGCGTGCCCGCGGGCTGCGGCTGGTGATGATCTCCGGCGACCAGCGTGCCGCTGCACTCGCGATGGCGCAGCGACTGGGCTTGCGGCCGGAGGAAGTGCAGGCCGAGGTGCTGCCGGCCGACAAGGCGGCGCGCATCGCTGCCTTGCGCAGCGAAGGACAGGTCGTGGCCATGGTGGGCGACGGCATCAACGACGCGCCGGCGCTGGCTGCCGCCGATATCGGCATCGCGATGGGCACCGGCACCGACGTGGCCATGCACGCGGCCGGCATCACGCTGATGCGCGGTGACCTGGCACTGGTCGCGGGCGCGCTCGAGATCTCGCAGCGCACCGTGCGCAAGATCCGGCAGAACCTGTTCTGGGCCTTCGCGTACAACGTGGCCGGCATTCCGCTTGCCGCACTCGGGGTGCTGAGCCCCGTGGTCGCCGGCGCCGCCATGGCGCTTTCGAGCGTCAGCGTGTTGACCAACGCGCTGCTGCTCAAGCGCTGGCGACTCGCCCCCGCTCCCTCTCCCGCTCGCGGCTCTCCTCAGCGCGCCAGCGCGGGATAGTCGGTGTAGCCCTTTTCCCCGCCGCCATACAGCGTCGCCTTGTCGATCTTGTTGAGCGGCGCGTTCTTGCGCAGGCGCTCCACCAGGTCCGGGTTGGCGATGTAGGGGCGGCCGAAGGCGACGAGGTCCGCGCCCTCGGCAATCGCGTGGTCCGCCAGCGGCCGGTCGTAGCCGTTGTTCACCATCCAGGCACCCTTGGCGCCGGCGGCGTGCCAGGCCTTGCGCAGGGCCGCGTAGTCGAACGGGCGGCCATCCACCTCGCGCGGGCCGCCGGTGGCGCCCTCGATCAGGTGCAGGTACGCGAACTGCATAGGCGCGAGCTGGCGCACCACGTAGTCGAACAGCGGCTGCGGGTCGGCATCGACGATGTCGTTGGCCGGCGTGACGGGCGACAGGCGCAGCCCGACGCGGCCGTGGCCGACCTCCTCGATCACCTCGCGCATCACCTCCAGCAGCAGGCGCGCGCGGTTCTCGATGGAGCCGCCGTAGTCGTCGGTGCGCTGGTTGCTGCCGGTCTTGAGGAACTGGTCCAGCAGGTAGCCATTGGCGCCGTGCACTTCGACGCCGTCGAAGCCCGCACTGATGGCATTGCGGGCTGCATGACGGAAGTCGCGCACGACCCGCGGCAATTCTTCCGAGTCGAGAGCGCGGGGCTCGGAGGTAGCGACGAAAGTGCCGACGCCGTTCTTCACCAGGTAGGTCTGGGTGTGCGCCGTGAGCGCGGAAGGTGCCACCGGCTTCTGGCCACCCGGCTGCAGGTCGACGTGCGAGACGCGGCCCACGTGCCACAGCTGGCAGTAGATGCGACCCCCCTTGTCGTGCACCGCGCGGGTCACCTTCTTCCAGCCATCGAGCTGCTCCGTGCTGTAGAGGCCGGGCACGTCGGCGTAGCCTTGCCCCTCGTGGGTGATGGCGGTCGCCTCGCTGATGATCAGGCCGGCCGAGGCCCGCTGCGCGTAGTACTGCGCCATCAGCGGGGTGGGAAGGGCGCTGGGTGCGCGATTGCGCGTCAGCGGCGCCATGACGATGCGATTCGGCAGGTTCAGGTTGCCGACATGCACGGGGTCGAAGAGTGATTTCATGAAGGTTGGTTGTGGCTTGCGGCCGGGGGTTCCGGCCGTCACCGTGCGTTACGCCCGGCAGCGCTGGGCGGGGGCACAGGACAGGGGGTGCGCCGTCGGCGCAACCACCCGGGAAACATCAGGAAAGCTTCTCGTGCTGCAAGGCCATCTGCACGGCGGGGCGCGCCTCGACGCGCGCGTTGTGGGCCACCAGGTTGGGATAGCGCGAGATGTCGATCTGCATCGGCTTGGTCCAGCGGGTGACGGTATAGAGATACGCATCGGCCACGGTGAAGTGCTCGCCCATCACGTAGTCCTTGGCTGCGAGCTCGCGATTGACGAACTCGAACCGGTTGGCCAGGCGGTCGCGATAGATCTGCTTGGCTTCTTCCGGCATGTTGGGCATGAACAGCGGCGAGAAGCTCTTGTGGATCTCGGTGCCGATGAGGGTCAGCCACTCCTGCAGGCGATAGCGTGGCAGCGTGCCGTTGGCCGGTGCGAGGTTCTTGGCGGGCACCTGGTCGGCTACGTACTGCACGATGGCCGGGCCTTCACGCAGGCGCGTGCCGTCATCGAGTTCCAGCATCGGCACGTAGCCCAGAGGATTGATCGTGTAGTAGTCCGTGCCGTCCTGCAGCTTGTGCGTCTTGGTGGGGGCCATCACCAGCTCGAAGGCGAGGCCGGCCTCGTGCAGGACGATGTGGGGCGACAGCGAACAGGCACCGGGCGAGTAGTACAGCTTCATCGTTGTTTCCTTTGGAGTTGCGCAGTGGGTTACGTGAAGAAATCCCATGCTAGCCAAAGAGCGCAGGCCTTGCACGCCTTGGGGCTGCTGCGCCCAGCCCGACAATTGGCCATGGCAAAGGTCTTGAAGTGGGTGGCGGTGTTGTTGGCCGGTGGCGCGCTGCTGGTGGCGGCGGTGGCGATGGCGCTGCAGTCCTGGCTGCACAGCGACGATTTCCGCGCGCGCGTGGAGCGCCAGGGCAGTGCGGCCCTTGGCGTGCCGCTGCAGTTCGGTCGCCTGTCCATCGACCTGTGGCCGCTGCCCGCAGTGGCCGCCGACGATGTCGTGCTGCAGACGCTCCCCGTGCTGAGCGTGGGCCGGGTCGAGGCGCGGCCGGTGTGGGCCGCGCTGCTGGCCGGCCGGCTGGAGATCGCGACGCTGGTGGTGCGCAAGGCGGTGCTGCCGCAGATGGCGATCAGTGCGCTGGGCGCGGCCATGCAGAAGAAGGCGAAAGGCCGCGGTACGCGGCCCCGGCCGGTCGAGGAAAGCGGCAGCGCGCCCCTGGTGCTGCCCAGGCGTGCCGTCTTCGAGGACATCACCTGGGTCGACGACAAGGGCCAGCGCATCACGGTCGGCGCCGAGGCGCACCTGGGAGACGACGGCCTGCTGGAACAGGCCACGTTCAAGATCGTCCACGGCCGGCTTGCCGGCACGCACGGCACCGTCCGCCGCCAGGGCGAGCAGTGGCCGGTGCGCATCGATATCGGCGGCGGCCACATCGCCGGCGCGCTGCGCTTGCAAGCGGGTCGGCCCGGCATGCAAGTGCTGTCCGGGCAGCTCACGACCGAGAACGTCGAAGTGGCGGAACTGACTGCGCCCGGGCGGCCGCTGACGGGCAAGCTGCAGGCGCAGAGCAGCGTGCGCGCCGAGTTCCGCGAGCCGGGGCAGATCGCCGACGTGCTGACGACCGACACGCGCTTCACGGTGCGCGATGCGGTGGTACAGGGCATCGACCTGCAGAAGGCAGTGCAGACGGTCGGCCTGAGCCGCGGCGGCATCACCCACCTCGACCTGCTGGCCGGGCAGGTGCATACCCGCGGCAAGGCGGTGCAGCTCACGAACCTGGTGGCGACTTCGGGCGCCCTCTCGGCGACCGGCAACGTGGCGATCTCCGCCAGCAAGAGCCTCAATGGCCGGGTCAATGTCGACATGACCAACACCCGCGGTGCACTGGGCGTGCCGCTGGTGGTGGGCGGCACCCTGGACTCGCCCAGCGTGACGCTCACCCGCGGCGCCATGGTGGGCGCTGCCCTCGGCACCCTGGTCCTGCCGGGCGCCGGAACGGCGGCCGGTGCCAGCACGGGCGATCGCATCGGCCAGAGCTTGCGCGGCTGGTTCGGCGGCAGATAGATCGGCGAACAGCTGCCAGGGGCGACCGGCAGCGGCGTCCTACAGCGGTCGGTGGCACAAGCCGATCCATACGTGCTGGGCGGCGGCTAGCATTTTCTTCATTCCCACCGGAGGTACCGCATGCACCTGTCGACCGTCGAAACGGTCCTCGAGTACCAGGTCGACGCCCCCACGCACTTGTGCTTCAACATCGAGGCGGCGCACTGGCCGACGCAGAAGATCCTGAGCGAGCGGCTGCACATCTCGTCCGGCGTCACGCCGCATCGCTACACCGAGCCGCGCAGCGGCAACCGCTTCATCCGCTTCGACGCGGCCCCGGGGCCGCTTGCCCTGCGCTACAAGGCCGAAGTCGAAGTGCACACGTCGGCGAGTGACACCACCCTGCGCGAGACGCCGGTCAACCAGGTGCCCGACGACATCTTTCCCTACCTGCTGGCCACGCGCTACTGCGAGTCCGACGCGTTGGGCAACGAGGTGCTGCGGCTGTTCGGGCAAGCGGCTCCCGGCCATGCGCGGGTGCGGGCGATCGTGGAGTGGATTCGCAGCGAGGTGGTCTACCGCCCGGGCAGCAGCGATTCCAACACCACCGCGCAACAGGTCTACCAGCAGCGCGCCGGCGTCTGCCGCGACTTCGCGCACCTGGGCATCACCTTCTGCCGCGCGCTCAACATCCCGGCGCGCATCGTCGTCGGCTACGTCTGGTTCGACGAGCCGCCGCAGGACTTCCACGCGCTGTTCGAGGCGTGGCTGGATGGGCACTGGGTGATGTTCGATCCCACCGGCATGGCGCCGGTCGACCGGCTGGTGCGCATCGGCACCGGGCGCGATGCCAAGGATGTTGCGTTCGCAACGATGTTCGGCCAGCTGCGCATGACCAGCAAGGAAGTGATGGTGCTGGAGCACGACCCGCGCCCGCGGGACATGGTGGCGCCGACGCCAGCGCCGGCACTCGCCCGCGCGGCTGCGTTCTAGCTGCCTCGGCGCTCAGGTCTTGTAAGAGGGATCGAGCTTGTCCAGCTTGCGCAGCAGCGCCGGCCAGGCCAGCCTGGCCCCCTGGCCCGCCGTGGCCGTCTTCATCACCTCGCCGAGACCTTGCAGGATGCGCGGGTCGATCTGCACCAGCTCGCCACCGCCTTGCGCATCGATCTGGATCCGGCAGGTGTTCTCGAAGATGTACATTGCGACAAATGCATCCGGGATCGTGCGGCCGACGGTGAGCAGACCGTGGTTGCGCAGCAGCAGGTACTGGTTGCTGCCGAGGTCCTGCTGCAGGCGCGGCCTCTCGTCGTCGCGCAGGGCCACGCCTTCGTAGTCGTGATAGCCCAGCGAAGCGAGCACGAAGGTGCTTTGCTGGGAGATCGGCAGCACGCCGCACTTCTGCGCACTGACGGCGACGCCCGCGCGGCTGTGCGTGTGCAGCACGCACTGCGCGTCGTCGCGCGCGGCGTGGATGCTGCTGTGGATGGTGAAGCCGGCGGGATTCACGGGGAAGGGTGAGGGCAGGAGCTTGTCGCAGTCCTGGTCGACCTTCACCAGCGAAGACGCGGTGATCTCGTCGAACATCAGCCCGTAGGGATTGATGAGGAAGTGATGTTCGGGACCGGGCACGCGCGCCGAAATATGCGTATCGACGAGATCATCCCAACCGTAAAAAGCGATCAGGCGATAGCAGGCGGCGAGATCGACGCGCTGCTTCCACTCGGCATCGGTCATATCGGCGGGCACGCTTTTGCGAAGGGCTTCGGCTGGCGACATCAGGCTTCTCCCGGCTAGTTGAAGGGTTCCGGCGGAGACTACGCCCGACGATGCCGGGCGGCAACGCCCTTTGCGGCACGGACGCCATGCCCGGATGCCGTGCG
>NZ_JAQGNQ010000099.1 GCF_028291745.1 Ramlibacter sp.
CGGCGGGCGAATTCGGCGGGTGCGATCCAGTCTAGCGCGGAGTGGGGGCGGCTCTCGTTGTAGTCGCTGCGCCAGGCGTCGATCTTGGCCCTGGCGTCCTCCAGGGACAAGAACCAGTGGGTGTTCAGACACTCCTGGCGCAGTCGGCCGTTGAAGCTTTCCACACGGGCGTTGTCGGTCGGTTTGCCAGGCCGACTGAAGTCAAGCTCCACGCCGTGCTCGTACGCCCACTTGTCCATTGCCTTGGAGATGAACTCGCTGCCGTTGTCTGTCTTGATCGTGGCCGGCAAGCCCCGGGCGGCGCAAATGCGACCGAGGGTGGCGACCACGTCTTCTCCCTTTAAGCTTTGGCCGACATCAATGGCCAAGCATTCGCGCGTGAAACAGTCGACGACGGTCAGCATGCGCAGCTTTCGCCCATCGAACAGCGCATCGGCGACGAAGTCCATGCTCCACAGCTCATTGATGCCCGAGCAGATCTGCTTGGGCTGGCGCCACTTGGCGGCTTTGTTGCGCCGCGGGCGCTTCAGCCGCAGGGACAGACCCGCCTCACGATAGAGGCGATAAACGCGCTTGACGTTGTCGGGGTGGCCTTCGCGGCGAAGCAGGACGTGCACGCGGCGATAGCCGTAATGCACGCGCGTGTCGGTGATCTCCTTGATGCGCTTCTTGAGTGCCGTCGCGTCCCTGGCCACCGACCGATACAGATAGGTCGAGGCCGACATCTGCACGACCCGCAGCGCATTGCGCTGGCTGCATCCAAACCGCTGCATCAACTCGGGCACCAGCTGCCTGCGCTGCGAAGGCCTCAAAGCTTTTTTGCGACCACCGCCTGCAGCATGGCCTTGTCCAGGCTCAGATCGGCCACGATCTGCTTTAGCTTGCGATTCTCTTCCTCCAGCTGCCGCAATCGGCGCAGCTCAGAGGGACCCACGCCGCCGTACTTCTTGCGCCAGACATAAAAGGTCGCATCGCTGATGCCCATCTTGCGACAGACCTCCTCGACGCTGATGCCCAGCTCCGCCTGCTTGAGCGCGAACGCGATCTGATCGTCTGTGAACTTGCTCTTTCTCACGACATGCCTCCTGGCCCTCTCGGGCCTTCATCATGCCGGGCGGTTTCTGTTACCGAGCGGTACTGAATCCTGGGACAGGGTCACGGGCGCCGTGCGCGCCGCCAGGGACGCCGCTGCTGGTTCGGCGCAAGTTCGGCAAGTTCGTTCCACTGCCACCGCGTTGGCGGTCCATCGAACTACCTTGCAATCTTCGCTTCCGAGTACGGCAAGCTGTTGGATTTAAGGCGCCAGTCCCTCTACGCTTGGGAGCGGGCAGAACGCATCCACGTGAATCTCAGTCGCAGGCCTCGCGGCTGTAAGCGGGCTGAGTAAGCGCAAGGGCGCGAGGTTGACAGGCGAGGCTCGAGTTCTCGTTACGCCGAGCGCGCATCGCGACGCATCCGGACTGGGGCGGCGCCGGACTCAGGGAGGCATTCCGTCAGCCTTATCCGGAGGAAAGAAAAGGGTTGTCTGCTGAAGTGTTCGGCGGCGGATAGCGCAGTGTTCCTCCGATTGAACATTTCCACTGCGCCGGCGGCACGAGTTGGATAGCGAACCTTACGCTTCTCTACTGGCGGCTGGATGCCCGAAAACTTCGTCGAACGCGGCTTCAGCAATCTTGCGAACAGCTTGTGAACTCCCCTTCATTGGATGAGCGATCACCAGCCACTGGCACTGCGAATACGGCTGCTTCGCGACGTCTATCCCACTTGGTCCCCCGGACTCCAGCTTTAAGCAGTGCGGCCATACGGCTTTATAGAACTGCCGTCCCTGATTCTTTTCGTGCCGGAGGTACTCGGCCGCCCTGTTCTCATGAAGCAGGCGATACGCAGGGTTTGCGAGATGACTCATGACCCTAAGGCGGATCTCCGCACACTCGCCGCGGTACACAGCGTGAAGCTCCCCACAGATCAGTCGGCACGTGTTGCCCTTCAGGCCCCCTCAAGAAGCCGCCAGCAACTCCATGATCCGCACCCCGTCCAGCGGCTTGACGAAGTGGTGGTCGAAGCCGGCGGCGCGGGAGAGGGCGATGTCGTCGGGCTGGCCGTAGCCGGTCAGGGCGATGAAGACGGCGCCGCGGCCGGCGGGGGTGTCCTTCAGGCGGCGCGCCAGTTCGTAGCCGTCCATGCCGGGCAGGCCGATGTCCAGCACGAAGACTTCGGGCGGCCGCGCGGCCGCTGCGCGCAATGCGTCGTGCGGGCTGGCTTCGACCATCACGTCATGCCCCGCCGCATGCAGCAAGGCGGCCAGCGTCTGCGCCGCGTCGAGGTTGTCGTCGACCACCAGCACGCGCCGCGGCCGGCCGTGGACTGCCGCCTTGCCGCCGGTTTGCGACGGCGCCTGCGCCACCGGTGCCGTCTCGCACAGCGGCAGGGTCAGGGTGAAGGTGCTGCCCATCGCCAGCCCGCGGCTGGCGGCCGTGACCGCGCCGCCGTGCAGCGTGACCAGGCTGCGCACCAGCGCCAGGCCGAGGCCGAGGCCGCCCTGGGCGCGGTCGCGCGAGCGCTCGCCCTGCGAGAACAGCTCGAACACGTGCGGCAGGAAGGCCGCATCGATGCCGCTGCCGTTGTCGCTGATCTCGATCACCGCCTGCTGCTCGCGCACGGCCAGCGTCAGGGCGATGCGGCCTTCAGTGGGCGTGTACTTGGCGGCATTGGTCAGCAGGTTGGAAAGCACCTGCACGAGCCGCGTGCGGTCGCCCATCACATGGGCGCGCGCGACGCTCAGGCGCGTGACCAGCGAGTGGCGCCTGGCCTCCAGCAGCGGGCGCGCCTGCTCGATGGCGTCGCCCACCACGGCCTGCAGGTCCACCGGCGCCATCTCCAGTTCGACCACGCCACGCGTGACGCGCGAGACGTCCAGCAGTTCGTCGACCAGGTCCGTCATGTGCCGCACCTGGCGGCCGATGATCTCGCTGCACTTGGCCACGCGCAGCGGGTCGTCGCCGGCCACCCGCAGCAATTGCGCGGCATTGCCGATCGGCGCCAGCGGGTTGCGCAGTTCGTGCGCCAGCATGGCCAGGAAGTCGTCCTTCCGCCGGTCGGCCGCGCGCAGTTCCTCCTCGGCGGCCTTGCGCAGTGTGATGTCGAAGACCAGGGCCAGCACGTTCGATTCGCCGGTCTCGCCCTCGGGGCGCACCAGGCTGACCGCCACGTGGGCCCAGACCGGCGTGCCGTCGCCGCGCAGGTAGCGCTTTTCCAGCGCGAAGTTCTCGCCGCCGGCGCGCAGCTCGTGCGCGCGCGAGCGGCTGGTCGGCCGGTCCTCGGGATGGGTCAGGTCGGACATGCGCGCGCCCAGCAGCTGCTCGCGCGGGCGGCCCAGGATCGCGCAGAAGCGATCGTTCACCGCCAGCACGACGCCGTGGGCGTCGGCCAGCGCCACGCCGGCCGCACCCTGGTTGAACAAGGCAGTGGCGCGCGCCTCGCTGCGGCGCAGTTCCGTCTCCACGCGGTGCTGCTGTTCGCGCGCCTCGTGCAGGCTTTGCTCCATGCGCTTGAAGTCGTCGATAGCGCGCAGCAGCGTGACCGCGAAACGCGGCTGCCCGTCGTCGTCGCGCAGGGCGGAAGCGGACACCGACACCCACAGCTCGCGGCCGCCGCGCGTGAGATGGCGCTTTTCCATCGCGTAGGAGCCGGGCTGGCCGCGCAGCAGGGCGGCGAGGGCCGTGGCGTCGCGTGCGCGATCGTCTGGGTGCGTGATCTCGGAGACGGGCATGCCGACCAGCTCGCCGGCCTGGTACTCGAGCAGCGCGCAACAGGCGCTGTTGACGCCCGCGATGGAGCCATCGGGGGCGACGATGCAGAGGGCGGCCGGCAACTGCTCGTACGCGTCCAGGCAACGCTGGAGCAGCGGGTCGACGGCGGGCGGGCTGCCAAGGACTGCTGGCATGTTTGCTGCGGGCTGGTTGCTACGGATTGGGCAGTTTGCCGGCCCATCGTATACACAAGTCGAGCCGGTGTGCCAGCCCGCCCGTGTCGCCGGCCCCACAGCCGCCCGAAGCGTCACTGAAATTCCGCCGCACGAGGGGTGGCGGCATTCAGCGGCTATGGTATGCCGCGACCCGCTCGACTTCGTTCTTCGAACCGAGGATCACCGACACGCGCTCGTGCAACTTCGCCGGCTCGATGTCGAGGATGCGCTGGCGGCCGGTGCTGGCCGCGCCGCCGGCCTGTTCCACCAGCCAGGCCATGGGATTGGCCTCGTACATCAGGCGCAGCTTGCCCGGCTTGTCCGGCTCGCGCTTGTCCCAGGGGTAGAGGAAGATGCCGCCGCGGGTGAGGATGCGGTGCACGTCGGCCACCATGGAGGCCACCCAGCGCATGTTGAAGTCCTTGCCGCGCGGGCCTTCCTGGCCGGCCAGGCATTCGTCGACGTAGCGGCGCACGGGGGCGTCCCAGTGGCGCATGTTCGACATGTTGATGGCGAACTCCTTCGTGTCCTCGGGGATGCGCACGTTCTCCTGCGTCAGCACGAAGGAACCCTGTTCCCGGTCCAGCGTGAACATCGCCACGCCGTCGCCCACGGTCAGCACCAGCGTGGTCTGCGGGCCGTAGACGCAGTAGCCGGCGGCCACCTGCCGGGCGCCGCACTGCAGGAAGTCCTGCTCGCTCACCGCCGGCGCCGAACCCTCGGGCTTGCGCAGCACGCTGAAGATCGTGCCGATGCTCACGTTGACGTCGATGTTGGACGAGCCATCCAGCGGATCGAACAGCAGCAGGTACTCGCCCTGCGGATAGCGGTTGGGCACGACGTGGATGCTGTCCATCTCCTCGCTGGCCATGGCCGCCAGGTGGCCGCCCCATTCGTTGGCTTCGATCAAAACGTCGTTGGCGATGATGTCCAGCTGCTTTTGCACCTCGCCCTGCACGTTCTCGCTGCCGGCGGTGCCCAGCACGCCGCCAAGCGCACCCTTGTTCACGGCGTGGCTGATGCTCTTGCAGGCGCGCGCCACCACTTCCAGCAGCAATCGGAGGTCAGAGGGAATGCGGCCGTCGACGCGCTGCTGCTCGACGAGATAACGGGTGAGGGAGATCTTGGGGCTTTGTGCGGTCATTCTGGATGGAAGCGAGCTCGGGTCTCAGCGCAGCGCGAAGGCCGGCAACTTGGGGGGAACGGCAAGATTCTTCAGCGTCGCGTAGACCGGCAGGCCATCGCGGAACTGCGGAGGGTCCTCGCCCTGGATCAGCGGGCGCAGGTAGCGCTTGCAGGCCTCGGTGATGCCGAAGCCGTCGTCGGTGATGAAGTCGCGCGGCATGAACTTCTCGACGTTCGCCACTTCGGACAGTGGCGCCATGCCGATGCGGTATTGGTAGGGCGCGTCGCTCACGCGCTCGATCGTCGGCATCACGGCGTTGTGGCCGGCCAGCGCAAGCCGGACGGCCGCCGCACCGACTTCGTAGGCCTGCTGCACGTCGGTGCGCGAGGCGATGTGCCGCGCGGCGCGCTGCAGGTAGTCGGCCACCGCCCAATGGAACTTGTAGCCCAGCGCGCGCTTGACGATGCCGGCCACCACCGGCGCCGCGCCACCGAGCTGCGCATGGCCGAAGGCATCCTTGCTGCCTTGCTCCGCGAGGAAGGTGCCGTCCGGATGATGGCAACCCTCGGAGACGACGACCGTGCAATAGCCATGCTGCTTGACCAGCGCATCGACGCGCGCGATGAACTTCTGCTCGTCGAACGGCACCTCGGGGAACAGCACGACCACCGGGATGCCCTGGTCCTCGATCAGCCCGCCCGCCGCGGCGATCCAGCCGGCGTGCCGGCCCATCACCTCCAGCACGAAGACCTTGGTGGAGGTGCGCGCCATCGAGCGCACGTCGAACGAAGCCTCCAGCGCCGAGACGGCGACGTACTTGGCCACGGAGCCGAAGCCCGGGCAGCAGTCGGTGATCGGCAAGTCGTTGTCCACGGTCTTGGGCACGTGGATCGCCTGGATCGGATAGCCCATGCTCTGCGCCAACTGGCTCACCTTGAAGCAGGTGTCGGCCGAATCGCCGCCGCCGTTGTAGAAGAAGTAGCCGATGTCATGCGCCTTGAACACTGCGATCAGGCGCTCGTACTCCTGCCGGTTGGCGTCGAGCGACTTGAGCTTGTAGCGGCACGAGCCGAAAGCACCCGCGGGCGTCGAGCGCAGCAGCGCGATGGCTTCCGCACTCTCCTGGCTGGTGTCGATCAGCTCCTCGGTCAGCGCGCCGATGATGCCGTTGCGACCGGCGTAGACCTTGCCGATCTGCTCCGTGTGCGCGCGTGCGGTTTCGATCACCCCGCAGGCGCTGGCATTGATCACGGCGGTGACACCGCCCGACTGGGCGTAGAACGCGTTCTTCGCGGCAGCCATGATCGCCTCCTTGGGTTGCGGGTTCTCAGTCGGCCAGCGCGCGCGAGACCACCTCGCGCACGTCGTTGCTCAGGTCGGGTTTGGCCGCGACGCGGGCGATCGCCTCGCGGGCCGCGCCGCGCAGCGGCTCGGCCAGCTTCTTCCAGCGATCGAGCGCGCGGGCCAGCCGCGCGGCCACCTGCGGGTTGATGCCATCGAGCTCGATGACGCGGTCGCTCCAGTACACGTAGCCGGCCGCATCGGGGCGATGGAAGCCGCCCGGGTTGGCGCTGCAGTAGCTGAAGATCACGCTGCGCGCGCGATTGGGATTGCGGATGTTGAAGTCCGGATGCTGCATCAGCTGCCTGACGGTCGGCAGGATGTTGCCGCCGCGATCCGGCGCCCCGGCCTGCAGCGCAAACCACTTGTCCAGCACCAGCGCTTCGTCCTTGAACATCGCGTGGAAGCGGGGCAGGGCCTGGGCCGCGAGTTCGTGTCCGGTCGTGACCAGCGCGGCCAGCGCGTTGAAGCGGTCGGTCATGTTGGACGCGTCCTTGAACGCCTGGAAGGCCTTGCCGGGCCACACCGTGTCGCGCGAGGAACGCGCGGCCAGGCACAGGTGCGTCAGTGCCATGCCGGCCAGGGCGCGGCGGCCGCTGGAAACGGGGTCGGGGCTGTAGGCGCCGTTGTCCTTGTGCGCTTCGTAGGCCCATTCCCAATCGGCGAACAGCGCTCGCGCGAGCTGCTCGCGCATGCTTTCCCGCACGGCGTGCACGCGCTGCGGATCGACCGTCTCGAGCTGTTCGGCGATGTAGGTTTCGCCGGGCAGCGTCAGCACCAGTTCCTTGAAGGCCGCGTCGAGGTCCGGGTGCCGCAGCACGCTGCGCATGGCCTCGACATAAGGGGCATCCAGCTGCACCGGCTGCTCGCCGCGGATGGCCGCCAGTGCGCGCCCCGTGGCCAGGCGCTGCGCGGCCTCCCAGCGGTTGAACGGGTCGGTGTCGTGGGCCAGCAGCGTGAGCAGCTGCTGCTCGCTGTAGTCGTAGTCCAGCACCACCGGTGCACTGAAGCCGCGCAGGATCGAGGGCACCGGCTCGGCGGAGTAGCCGGGGAAGGTCAGGGTCTCGCTGGCCTCCGTCAGCACGTGCATGCCGCTCGTGAGCTCGCGCCCGTCGGCATCCAGCAGGCCCAGGGCCACGGGGATCACGAAGGGTTGCTTGTCGGGCTGGCCGGGCGTGGGGGCGCACGATTGCGACAGCGTCATCGAGTAGATGCCGGACACCGGATCGAACTGCGTCTGCGCGCGCACGCGCGGCGTGCCCGCCTGGCTGTACCAGCGCTTGAACTGGTCCAGGCGCTGGGCGAGCTGCGACTCGGGATTGGCATCGGCGATCGCCTGCGTGAAGTCGTCGCAGGTGACCGCGTGGCCGTCATGGCGCTCGAAGTACAGCTTCAGCCCGCGCTCGAAGCCTTCGCGGCCCACCAGCGTCTGCTGCATGCGCACGACTTCGGCCCCCTTCTCGTACACCGTGACGGTGTAGAAGTTGTTGATCTCCAGGTACTGGTCGGGCCGCACCGGGTGGGCCATCGGGCCGGCGTCCTCGGGGAACTGCGCCGTGCGCAGCACGCGCACGTCCTCGATCCGCTTGACTGCTCTTGCCGAGGCGCCGCCGGAGAGGTCCTGGCTGAATTCCTGGTCGCGAAAGACCGTGAGGCCTTCCTTGAGCGAGAGCTGGAACCAGTCGCGGCAGGTGACGCGATTGCCGGTCCAGTTGTGGAAGTACTCGTGGCCGACGACCGATTCGATGTTCGAGTAATCGGT
The DNA here is from genome assembly GCF_028291745.1 of Ramlibacter sp. GTDB lineage: Bacteria > Pseudomonadota > Gammaproteobacteria > Burkholderiales > Burkholderiaceae_C > Ramlibacter. The sequence goes on from NZ_JAQGNQ010000099.1 coordinate 8,194, forward strand.
GTCGGTGGCGGTGGCCTGGCTGGCCAGAACGTACTTCGTGTTGAAGATGTTCAGGCCCTTGTTCTCCATCGCGCCCATGTTGAAGTCGCTGGTGGCGACGATCATGAAGCGCTCCAGGTCCAGCGGCAGGCCGAAGCGCGCCTCGTCCCAGGCCACCGAGGCCATCAGCGAATTCATCGCGTGCTCGGTCTTGTCCAGGTCGCCCGGGCGCACGAACACCTGCAGCAGGTGGTCCTTGCCGCCGCGCGAGGCGATGCGCTGCTCGCGGCACACGAGCTGGCCGGCGACCAGCGCAAACAGGTAGCTGGGTTTGCGGAACGGGTCGACCCACTTGGCGAAGTGGCGGCCGTCTTCCAGGTTGCCGTGTTCCACCAGGTTGCCGTTGGACAGCAGCACGGGATACTTCTTCTTGTCCGCGCGCAGGGTCACCGTATAGCTGGCCATCACGTCGGGACGGTCCAGGAAGTAGGTGATGCGCCGGAACCCTTCTGCTTCACACTGCGTGAAGAAGGAATCGTTGCTGACGTACAGGCCCATCAGCTTGGTGTTCCTGGCCGGCGCGCAGGTGGTGAAGATCTCCAGGTCGAAGGGCTCGTTGCCCTCCGGCAGGTTCTCCAGCACCAGCTGGCCTTCCTCCATCTTGAAGCTCGTGCCCTGGCCGCGCACCAGGACGCGGGCCAGGTTCAGCTCCTCGCCATCGAGCCGCAGCGGCTGCGGCACGACCTCGGGGTTGCGGCGCACCTTCATGCGATTGAGCACGCGCGTCTTGGCGGGGTCGAGGTCGAAGCAGAGTTCGACGGTGTCGATCCAGAAGGCCGGCGGCTGGTAGTCCGCCCGGTGGATCACCTTGGAAGTTCCTTCACGCATGGAGGCTCTCCAGAAAATTCTTGTTCATCAGTTCTTCGTAATCGCGCACGCTGGCGAGCACATGCGGACCCGCGAGCTCCGGTGCCGAATGGGTGCTGCAGATCGCCACCGCGCGCATCCCGGCGCGCTTGGCCGCCTCGATGCCGAAGGGCGCATCTTCGAACACGATGCATTCGGCGGGCGGCGCGCCCAGGCTCTGCGCCGCCTTCCGGAAGATGTCCGGCGCGGGCTTGCCCGGCAGGCCCTGGTCGCCCCGCACTTGCGCATCGGGGCGGCGCGCCAGGTCGAGGCGAGCGAGCACGAACTCGAGGTTGTTCCTGTCGCCGGCAGTGGCGACCGCGATCTTCAGGCCGCGGTCTTGCGCGGTGCGCGCGAAGCGCGAGAAACCCGTCACCTCGCGAAACTCGCGCGCGAAGATCTCGCGGTAATCCGCTTCCTTGCGGTTGATGTATTCCTGCGCCTTGTCATCGGGCACGTCGTCGCCCAGCAACTCGCGCACGCATTCGATGCCATTGCGTCCGGTCGTGCGATTGAGGATTTCATCGACCGACAGCTGCAGGTGGTGCCGCTCGCGAAACAGGTCCCACGACCTGGCATGAGCCGGCATGGAATCCACCATGGTGCCGTCCATGTCGAAGATGAGGGCGGTGGTTGTCATGATGGGAGCTGGCCTTCCAGGATGTCATTGCGGGCTCGACCCGCAATCCAGCGCGAAGCGCCGACGGCGTGGCAAAGGCCGCGTGGATCCCGGGTCAGGCCCGGGATGACATCCTTCGAGACATGTCCCCGCCTCATACGCCCTGCTTCAACGAAGCCTCGATGAACGCATCCAGGTCGCCATCCAGCACCTTCTGCGTCGCGGAGACTTCCACGCCGGTGCGCAGGTCCTTGATGCGGCTGTTGTCCAGCACGTAGCTGCGGATCTGGTGGCCCCAGCCGACGTCCGTCTTGTTGTCTTCCAGCTTCTGCTGCGCTTCCTGGCGCTTGCGCATCTCGTGGTCGTACAGGCGCGAACGCAGGCGCTTCCAGGCGACGTCGCGGTTGCTGTGCTGGCTGCGGCTGTCCTGGCACTGCACCACGATGTTGGTGGGAATGTGCGTCAGGCGCACGGCCGAATCGGTCTTGTTGATGTGCTGGCCGCCGGCGCCCGAGGCGCGATAGGTGTCGACGCGCACGTCGGACGGGTTGAGGTCGATCTCGATCGAGTCGTCGATCTCCGGATACACGAAGACGCTGGCGAAGCTGGTGTGCCGGCCACCCGAGGAGTCGAACGGCGACTTGCGCACGAGGCGGTGCACGCCGGTCTCGGTGCGCAGCAGGCCGAAGGCGTAGTCGCCCTCGATCTTGAGCGTGGCCCCCTTGATGCCCGCCGTGTCGCCGGGCGTCTCGTCTTCCACCGTGGCCTTGAAGCCCTTGCGCTCGGCGTACTTCAGGTACTGCCGCATCAGCATGCTGGCCCAGTCGCACGCCTCCGTGCCGCCGGCGCCGGCCTGCAGGTCGAGGAAGCAGTTGCTGGGGTCCGCCGGCTGGTTGAACATGCGGCGGAATTCGAGGTCCTTGACGATGGCTTCGAGCTTGCCGGTGTCGGCCTCGATGCTGGCCAGGCCCGCGTCGTCGCCTTCCTCCTTGCTCATTTCAAAGAGCTCGAGGCTGTCGGACAGTTCGCGATCGAGGTTCTGGATGGTCAGCACCACGCCATCGAGCTGCTTCTTTTCCCTGCCCAGTTCCTGGGCCTTCTTCGGGTCGTTCCAGACCGTGGGGTCTTCCAGGGCGGCGATGACCGTCCTCAGGCGTTCCGACTTGGCATCGAAGTCAAAGATACCTCCGGAGATCTCCGGTACGCGCCTGCAGGTCTGCAAGGGTCGTACCGATCAGGTTGATGCGTTCTGCGTCCATTTGATTGAAGTCCTTCGCTGAACCCGCCATTTTCTCACGCGGGCCCTGCCAGCGCGGGAACGGGCAGCACGAGGATGAACTCCGCCCCTTCGCCCGGGGCGCTGCGCACCTCCAGCCGACCCTGGTGCGCCTGCGCGATCTGGCGCGCGATGTACAGGCCGAGCCCCAGGCCGGCGATCTGCGCCGCGCCCTCGGTGCGCTCGAACTGCTCGAAGATGCGTTCCTGGTCGGCGCTTGCGATGCCCATGCCCTGGTCGCGCACCGACACGAAGACCTCGTCCGCGTGCTCGCGCCTTCCCACAGCCACAGCGACCGGCTTGCCCTGCCCGTAGCGCAGGGCGTTGGTCAGCAGGTTGGTGATCACCTGCTCGATGCGGAATTCGTCCCCCAGCATGGGCAGGGTCTCGGGCGCGGCCAGCGTCACCGAGACGCCCTGGGCCTGCGCCTGCGCCTGCGCGCGGATCGCCTCGACCACCGCCGTGGTGGAGGCGGCCAGGTCGAAGGCCGCCGGCACGACGCCCAGATGGCCCGTACGGGCTCGCGAGACGTCGAGCATGTCGTCGAGCAGGCGCACCATGCTGCGGATCTGGCGCTCGTCCCGCTCCACCATCTTGAGCATGGCCTGCGGATCGGGCGGCCTCGCCGCGCCCAGCATCTTGCGCCGCAGCTGCGCCTGCAGGTACACCGAGTTGAGCGGGTTGCGCAGCTCGTGGGCGATCATCGACATGAAGTCGTCGCGCATGCTCACCGCGCGCTGCAGCTGCGCCTGCGCCGCCTGCAGTTCCTCGCGCTGGCGGAACAGGTCCACGAAGACGTTGACCTTGCTGCGCACCGCGTGCGGGTCGAGCGGCTTGTAGAGGAAGTCCACCGCGCCCGACTCGTAGCCGCGGAAGGCGTAATTGAGCTCGCGGCCGCCGGCGCTGACGAAGACGATGGGGATGCCGCGGGTGCGCTCGGTGCCACGCATCAGTTCGGCCAGTTCGAAGCCGTTCATGGACGGCATCTGCACGTCGAGGATGGCCAGGGCGAAGGCGTGCTCCAGCATCAGCGACAGCGCCTCCTCGCCCGAGCGGGCGGTGAAGATGCGGCGCCCCGGCTGGCGGATCAGGGCCTCCAGCGCGACCAGGTTTTCCTGCAGGTCGTCGACCAGCAGCACGTTGACAGCGAAGGACGGTTCGGAGGTCATCAGGAAACGACAGTTTGCAGCAGGCTGCGCAGCCCGGCCAGCGGCAACACGTAATCGGGGCCGGCAGCGCGGATAGCGGCCAGCGGCATCGCGCTATGAGCCGCCTCGGCCGGGTCCTGCACGGCGGTGAGGCCACCGAGCGCGGCAATGCGTGCCAGGCCGCGGGCGCCGTCCTCGTTGGCGCCGGTCAGCACGATGCCCAGCAGGCGCTCGCGGTAGGCCTCGGCGCAGCTCTCCAGCAGCACGTCGATCGAGGGACGCGAGAACAGTACCGGCGGCTCGCAACTGAGCGAGAAGCTGTGGTCCGCCTCGACCAGCAGGTGGTAGCCGGGCGGGGCGAAGTACAGGGTGCCGGCGGCCAGCGGCGCATGCGGCTGCGCCTCCTCCACCCGAACGCGCAGCCGGCTGGCGAACACCTGCACCAGCCGGCTCTCATGCTGCTCGGGCAGGTGCAGCACGATGACGATGGAAGCCCGCATGGCCGCTGGCAAGTCCTCGAGCATCGTGAACAGCGCGTCGATGCCGCCGGCCGAGGCGCCGATCGCGACCGCATCGGCGGCAAAGGCAAAGCCCTCGGGCACGCGGGTCTTCATGCGCGCCCCGGCAGCTTGCGATAGATGCGGTCCGGCCGGCTCACGCTCTCGAAGCGATCGGCATAGGCCGAGAAGTCCAGCGTCTCCTTGGAGCCCATCCCGAGGAAGCCGCGGTACGCCAGCGATTCGTGGAACAGGCCCAGCGCCCGGTCCTGCAGCCCGCGGTTGAAGTAGATCAGCACGTTGCGGCAGGAGACGAGGTGCGTCTCCGAGAACACCGCGTCGGTGGCCAGGCTGTGGTCGGCAAAGGTGATGGCGTCGCGCAGCCGCTTGTCGAACACGGCCCCGCCGTAGGCCGCGGTGTAGTAGTCACTGAAGCTGCCGGCGCCGCCGGCGCGCTGGTAGTTGCGCGTGAAGCCCTGCATCGCCTCGAGGTTGAAGATGCCGGCCCGCGCCTTCTCGAGCGAGGCGTGGTTGATGTCGGTGGCGTAGAGGATGGTGCGTTCCAGCAGGCCCTCTTCGAGCAGCAGGATCGCCAGCGAGTAGGGCTCCTCGCCGGTGCTGCAGCCGGCCACCCACACCTTCAGCGAAGGATAGGTGCGCAGCACCGGTACGACGTGCCGCCGCAGCGCGAGGAAATAGGCCGGGTCGCGGAACATCTCGCTGACCGGCACCGTGAGGTACTGCAGCAGTTGCGCGAACTGGCCGGGGTCGTGCAGCACGCGCTCCTGCAGCGCACTGATGGAGGCCGCGTCCATGCGCAGCTGCGCCTGCAGCACGCGCCGGCGCAGCGAGGCCTGCGCATAGTCGCGAAAGTCGTGCCCATAGCGCAGGAAGATCGCCTCGATCAGAAGACGGATCTCGATGTCGTGGACATCAAGGGTCACAGAATGCGCTCTAGTTTGGGCATCCACACGCGCATCAGCGAGAACAAGCGCTCCAGTTCGATCGGCTTGGCGAGGTAGTCGTTGGCGCCGGCGGCCAGGCACTTCTCCTGGTCTTCCTTCATGGCCTTGGCGGTGACGGCGATGATGGGCAGCTTCTGCCAGCGCGGGTTCTTGCGGATCTCGCGGGTGGCGGTGAAGCCGTCCATCTCGGGCATCATGATGTCCATCAGCACGAGGTCGATGCCATCGGGGTTCTGCCCGAGTTTCTGCAGCGCCTCCACGCCGTGGCGCGCCACCTCGACCTCGGCGCCCTTGTGCTCCAGCGCGCTGGTCAGTGCGAAGATGTTGCGCATGTCGTCGTCCACCACCAGGATACGGCGGCCCTCGAAGGCCTTGTCGCGGCTGCGGGCCGTGCGCAGCATTTTCTGCCGCTCCGTCGACAACTGCGACTCCACGCGATGCAGGAACAGGGTCACTTCGTCGAGCAGCCGCTCGGGCGAACGCGCGCCCTTGATGATGATGGAGCGCGAGTAGCGCAGCAGCTCGGTCTCCTCGTCGCGCGTGAGGTTGCGGCCCGTGTAGACGATCACCGGCGGGAACGAGCGGCTCTCGCCCGCGGCCATGCGCTGCAGCAGCTCCTGCCCGGTCATGTCGGGCAGTTTCAGGTCGATGATCATCACGTCGAACACGGAAGCGGCCAGCGCCTTCAGCGCCTCCTCGCCGAAGGCGACGGCGACGATCTCGACATCGCCGTCGCCGATCAGCGCCGTCACGCTTTCCTGCTGGCGCGGATCGTCCTCGACCAGCAGCACGCGCTTGAGTTTCTGCGACAGCTTGCTCTCCAGCCGCTGGAAGACCTCGTGCAGCTGCTCGCGCGAGGCGGGCTTGCGGGCATAGCCGATCGCGCCCATCTGCAGGGCAGGCTCGGAACGATCTTCGGCGGACAGCGCATGGACCGGGATGTGGCGGGTGCGCGGATCCTCCTTCAGCCGCTGGAGCACGGCCAGCCCGGTCTCGTCGGGCAGCAGGATGTCCAGCAGCACGGCGTCGGGCACCTGCTGCATGGCCAGCTCCAGGCCCTCGCGCGCGTCGTGGGCGACCAGGCAGCGGTAGCCCAGCTCGTGCGCCAGGTCGAACAGGATGGAGGCAAAGCGCACGTCGTCCTCGACGACGAGCACCGTGCGGCGGCCGGCGGCATCCTGCGCGCGGTCGTCGGGGAAGGAGGGCGTCGCTGACACGGGAGTCGGCGCGGGGGCCGCTGCGGCGGAACGATTCACCACGGCGGGAGAGGGCACGGGCGGCGCCATCGCCACCGGCCGCTGCGCGAGCCTTTCCTGGTATTCGAGCGGCAGGGTCACCGTGAAGGTGCTGCCCTGGCCGGGCGCGCTCACCACCGCGATGTCGCCGCCCAGCAGGCGCGCCAGGTCGCGCGAGATCGACAGGCCCAGGCCGCTGCCGCCGTACTTGCGGCTGGTGCTGCTGTCGGCCTGGCGGAAGGCTTCGAACACCAGCTGATGCTGTTCCTGCCGGATGCCGATGCCGCTGTCACGCACTTCGAAGGCGATGCGGTCGCCTTCGACCCGGGCCACGCGCAGCGCCACGCTGCCGTGCTCGGTGAACTTGACGGCGTTCGACATCAGGTTGCGCAGGATCTGCTCGAGGCGATGGCGATCGGTGAACAGCGACGAGGGCGCGTCCGGCGCCACGTCCACGTGCAGCTGCAGTCCCTTGCGCTGCACGAGTGGGGCGAACATCGCCTGCAGGCCACCGGTGAGCGATGCCACCGGCGTCACCTCGGCGCGCACTTCCAGCTTGCCGGCCTCGACCTTGGCGATGTCGAGGATGTCGTTGATCAGCGTGAGCAGCTCGTTGCCCGCGTTGTAGATCGAATCGGCGAACTTCACCTGCTCCTCGGTGAGGTTGCCGTGGGCGTTGTCGGCCAGCAGCTTGGCCAGGATCAGCGAGCTGTTGAGGGGCGTGCGCAGCTCGTGCGACATGTTGGCCAGGAACTCGGACTTGTAGCGGCTGGCGCGCTGCAGTTCGCTCGCGCGTTCCTCCAGCGCGAATTGCGCTTCGCGCAGCTGGTCGCGCTGCTGCTCCAGGCGTTCGGACTGCTCGCCGAGCTGCACGTTCGTCTGTTCCAGTTCGGCCTGCTGGGTTTCGAGGTGCACCTGCGATTCCTTGAGCGCCCGCGACTGCTCCTCGAGTTCCTCGTTGGCGGTGCGCAGTTCTTCCTGCTGCACCTGCAATTCCTCATTGAGCTGCTGCGTCTCGTCCAGCGCGTCCTGCAGCCGCTGCCGGAACCGGGCCGATTCGATCGAAGCGCCCATGATGCCGCTGACGGCCTCCAGCAGTTCGCTGTCGCGCGGCCCGAGCGCACGCAGGAAGCCGAGTTCGACGATCGCGGCGAGCCGCCCTTCGTGCTCCACCGGCGCCACCACCACCGAGCGCGCGGTGGCCTCGCCCACGCCCGAATTCACCTGAAGGTAGCCCGCCGGCACCTCGGCCAGCACGATAGGCCGGAGCGTTGCCGCGCATTCGGCGATCAGGCTGCGGCCTTCGGGCACGCGCTCGCGCAGCTGACCCGCGCCCGGCGCCAGGCCCCAGCCCGCCACGCGCGTGAAACCGCCGCCGGTCTCGGGCGTGTACAGCACGCCGACCACGCTGCCCAGGTAGTTCGCCAGTGTTTCCAGCGCGGCGTGCCCGACCCGACCGAGGTCCTGTTCCGCCGCGAGCCGCCGCGACAGCCGGGTCTGCCCTTCGCGCAGCCAGGCCTGCGCCTGCAGTCTTTCCGACTGGCGTGCCTGCTCCTGGAAGGCGGCATCGTAGGTCGCGGTGAGGCCGACCAGGTCGCGCCGGCCGCGCCAAGCCACGACGGCGCCGGTAATGAGCATGAACAAGGTAAAGGCAGCCACCGTGAACCACGTGTTGCTGTTGGCCGTTTGCGTGCGCTGCTGGCGCAGGCGCAGCTCCAGCGCGACGAACTCGTCGTACTCGGCGCGCACCGCATCCTTCAGGCGCTTGCCCTCGCCGGTGCCGGCCCCGATCTGGTAGTTGGGGTCGTTGTGCTTGGCGGCGATCCGGGCGCGCGCATAGCTGTTCCAGCTGGCCTGCAACTGTTCGATCCGGCCGAGGCGCTGCTCCTGCTCGGGGTTGTCCTGCACGAGCTGCTTGAGCCGCTCGATCTCGGAGTGGACATCCACCATGCTCCGGTCGAAGTTGTCCAGGAAGCGGTTGTCGCCGGCCAGCAGGAAGCCCCGCAGGCTGGTCTCCAGTTCCAGGTCTGCCTTTTCCGACGAGTAGGCGCGGGCGATGACCTGGTCGCTATGCTCCACCCAGCCCTGCGATTGCATGAGGTAGGCGATGATGGCGATGAACAGGAGCGCGCTCAGCAGCCCGACGCCCAGCGGCAGGGTGACATTACGGTTGAGGATGCGGCGGAAGGCGGCGGGGTTGTTCGGAGTCGCGAGAGGCATGGCAGCGCCAGGAAAAAGGCAGCCGGCCAGTGTGCCGCAAGCGCGCTCGGCCGTGGGCCGGCCCCAACGCGAAGCGGGGCCGTGGCCCCGCTTTGCTGGAACAGAGAAGTGTCAGCGCGCCGTAGCGGCGCCCAGGCGGGCGGCAGCGGTGCGGCTGCCCAGGTTGGCTGCGCGTTGCAGCCAACGCACGGCCTGATTGGAATCCTGCGGCACGGTCACGCCTTCGAGGTAGGCAACGCCCAGGAAGTAGCTCATCTCCATGCGGCCGAAGCGGATGCCTTCTTCGGTGGATTTGCCTGAGCGCTTGACGATCATCGGCACGTCGCCCTTGCCGTCGGCGAAGGCCTGCATCTGGTCGACCGTGGTGCGGAAGAAGCGGTCGCGCGATGCCGCCGCCTTGTCCTTGTCCGGCATGCTGGCCACCAGTTCGTCGGCCAGCACGGGCAGCACCTCGAAGGGCGTCATGCCGCCGCGCATGTGTGCGGAGTACCAGCCGTGCAGCATCACCTTGTCCAGGGGCAGCAGGCCGTCGACCTTGGTTGGGAAATAGCTCAGGACGGTCTTGCCGGCGGGATGGCCGCGCACGCCCATCACGTGCATGGCTTCGTGATAGGCACAGCGCCACGCGTCGCGGTTGCGCATCTGCATGGCGGCCGAGTCGATCTTCGTCTCGGTCTGGAAATTCAGGTAGGTGACGCAGGGCTGGTTTTCTTCCAGCATGTTGTCGGGCGTGATCTCGACGCTGACGTTGGCGATCTGGGCCGCGTCCGGGCGATCGCTGACATCGGTGATCTTGACGCCGGCTTCGGCCGCGACATCCTTCAGCGCCTGCAGGGTGTGCTGCTTGTGGGCAGCCAGGTTGACGCCGAAGATGCGGACCTTGATGTCCTGTTCCCAGCGGACCAGCCGGGTGGGCGTGCCGCTCTGGTGCCAGAGCACTTCCCACATCGTCCCCATGCCCTGATCGAACTCATCGGTCTGGGCAAAGGACGGACTGATCACTGTAGCCGCCAGCAGGGCGGTCACACCCGACTTCCACATGAGAGCGTCCCCTTGTCGATGAATTCCGACAATAGGGTAGGACGGCGCTGACAGCAAGCGGAGTTACGAACATGTGGTTGCACGCTCTACCAGAGCCATAAAATTTCACGAATTTGGCCCCTGCTGGGCCCCACCACCCCCGTTTACGGGGTAGTCCTTTTGCAGGAAGTCCTCGATGAGACGGGCCACCTCGACGGGCTGGTCGTGATGGAGCATGTGGCCGGCGTCCTCGACCCGACTCAGCCGGACGTCGGACACCGCCTTCAGACGTTCGTGGTACTCGGCCAGGGTATAGCGGCCCTGCCACCACTGGCCCAGGCTGTCGTCGCCGGCCTCCACGCAAAGCACCGGCGCCCGGATGGCGCGATAGATCTCCAGCACCTCGTCGACCCGGAACAGGTTGGCATTGACGATCTTGTGGGCCGCATCGCCGAGGATCGCCCACTGCCCGTCGGGCTGCCGGGCCGCCCAATGCCCGGCCAGCCAGTCGGCGCGGTCCTGGCTCAGCCGGCGGTTGGTTTTCCGCAGCCGGGCCGCGACGCCGGTGAGGCTGCCGTAGGTCTTCAGCGCCAGCTCGCCGCGGCGCAGGGACTTGAGCTCGGAAATCCACTTGCCGTAGCGGCCGGGCGCCTGCGAAGGGAGGGTCGCGGGCATGCCGAAGCCTTCGAGATTGACCAGGCGGCGGATGCGCTCGGGCCGCACGCCCGCGTACAGCATTGCGATGTTGCCGCCCATGCTGTGGCCCACCAGGTCGACCGGCTGGTCGCCGGCATGGTGATCGAGCAGGAAGTCGAGGTCCGCCAGGTAATCGGGGAACCAGTAGTTGTCGCAGGGCGGCCCTTCGGTCAGCCCGAAGCCGCGCCAGTCCGGCGCGATGACCTGCCGCTCCTGCGCGAACGCATCGACCACGAACTGCCACGAAGCGGCCACGTCCATCCAGCCATGCACCAGCACCAGCGGCGGCACGCCGGGGCGCGGCTCGCCCCACACGCGCACGTGATAGCGCAGCTTGCGCACGGCGACAAACTCGCTGCGGGAGAGGCGTTGGGGGTTGTACATCCGGCGGATGATAGGAGGCGCACCCAGGTCCGGCAGTCAAGGCAGGGACAAGGACCGGTGCTTGGCGCAGGCTCCCGGCCAACGTAGGAAGGGTCTGGCCGCGCGATGCCCCTGCGTCCCGCCTGCGCAGCACGGCGCGCCAGCTAAGTTCCTTGCATGGCAACGACTTGGCGCACGGGTGGCTTGTTCGCCGCGGGGCTCCTGGTGGGTGTCGCGGTGGGTGGTTGGGCGGTGATCCAGGCCCACAACCGCGCCGTCTGGCAGGACAACGGGCCGACCCGTGCCATGGGCAATGCAACGGTGGCGGCGCCGGCACCGGAACCGGCACCGGCACCGGCGGTCGCCAGCATGCAGCCCGTGCCGGCGCCGGCGCAGGTAATGGCGGCGGTCACGCCCGGCGTGCCGGCGACGGTTGCGGCGCAGTCCTGCGATGACACGGCGATCGTGCCGCCGGGACGAGGCGACGGGCAGCAGAGCCTGCAGCCGGCGCCGTCGGTGGCCAGCGCCAGCGAGGTCGCCGCGCTGCTCCTCACCGGCAAGGAAGCGGCCGCATCCGGCCACATGCGCGATGCCGAGATCGTCTTCCTCAATGCCTGCCGCGATGCGCGCGTCGTGCCAGGCAAGGAAGCCGCGGTGACGCTGGCCGACGCCATGTACCAGCTCGGGCGGCATTACGCCACCGTGGCGCAGGCCAACACTTTCCGCAGGGGCGAGCTGCTTGCGCGCTCGCAGCGCCTGTACCAGGCGGCGCTGCAGGCGTACGAGCTGCGCTATGGCGCGAAGGGCGAGAAGACGCGCTTCGCGCAGCAGGGCCTGGCCACGGTGGCGCGGCTGGCCGGTGGTGCCACCCTGCCATCTGCTCCGGCAGTGGCGCAGGTGCCGGGGGCGGCCCCTGTGCGCACGCCGGTCGCGAAGGGATCGGCGAGGGAGGAGGCCGCCAAGCTGCGGGCGGCCGCTGCGATGGCCTCGGAAAAGCCGGCCAAGCCGCAGGCAGCGACGCCGGCGCCGGCGCAGACCGCGGCCGCCAGGCACGACGCTGCTTCGCAAGCCGCGGCAAGCGTCCAGGCACGCGATGTGCCGGACGGCCCGAAGCCGCCGGCCGTGGTGCATGCCGCGCCGACGGCGCGCGACGAGTCCTCCGCCGCCTCCGCCTCGCCGCAGCGAGCCAGGCCGGCACCGCCCGCCCAATCGGATTCCGCCAAGGTCAGCCCGGATCCCGCTTCGGAGCCGCGCTCGCATCCGGCACCGCGTGAGCCGGCGCGCCCGTCCCTCGCCGAGGGATCCGACAGCCCCGGGGCGCACGCCAACGCGGACCGTGCGCCGCCCGTGACCGACAGTCGCCCGCCCGCCCCGGCACGCGAAGAAGTCCGTCGCGCACCGCGGTCGGAGGACAGTGCGGGTGAGGACGCACCCGTGGCGTCGCATCCGACCGCCAGCGGTTCAGCGGGGGACACGGACGACGATTCGCACTGAGCCCCCCACGGATGAGGTATAGTTTTTTCCGCGTGGGGCCAGGGTGCTTGCCGAAGACACCCCTATCGTTCGGACGAGCGATGCTGGCGCGGGCCCTGCCGCAACCACCTTGCAGCGACCGATCCGGCTGCGATTCCGGCGGGCCTTGCATGGTTTCGAAAATAGTTAAATGCGCGTTTTCCCTCGCGCAACGCCGCACATGCAAGCGGTTCTCATTCGTGCTCCGCTTCTCGTTGCGTTTAGCTTTCCGCTCACATACGCACCGTACTGCGCGTTCTTCCGCATCCGCACCAAGGGATAACGCCGCTCCGAAGGTTGGGGCTTTCTAGCCGCGACTGATAGCGATTCCAATTCTCATCGTCCCCAGCCGTGGGGACGCGCACCCCTTTTCCGGGTGAAATTCCCCCTCCTGTCGACCCTGTCCCCCAGTTTATTCCGGCACCTTGGTGCCGATTCGAAGATACCTTCTTCGCTCTAGGAAGGCACCGAAAGTTGCACTGCGACGGCACTTCGGCATGCTTTCTGCTGCCGGCTCCTCCGCGTGCAACTTTGCGCGTCAAACCTGAGGAGAGGACCAAATGATTGCAAGAAGACAGTTCCTCGGCATGAGTGGCAGTGCGGCCGCCGCTCTGCTGGTTCCCATGTCCCTGCTCCCGCGCCTGGCCCGCGCGCAGAGCGTTCCGCTGCTCGATCCGCTGTCGCAGCCGCGGTTCGTGAACCCCCTGCCCAACCCGCTGGCGCCGAACTACATCTACCAGCCGACCGGGATCGACCCGGTCACGCGGCAGCCGCTGTTCGACATCGGCGTGCAGCAGATCCGGCACGACGCGGGCCTGATCGACCCGGCCACGGGCCGTCGCCTGAGCCACACCGCGTGGGCCTATGGCACCGCCGCCCAGCCGGCGATCTATCCCGGCTACTCGTTCAACCTGTGGCAGGGCCAGGGCGTGAAGGTGCGCTACTCGAATCAGTTGAACGGGATCATGTACCCGACCGACGTGCCGGTGGACCAGACCCTGCACTGGGCCGACCCGCAGAACAGCGGCAACCTGCCCAACGCGCCTTACACCGGCCCGGTGCCGCTGGCGGCGCACCAGCACGGCGGCGACACGGCATACCTGAGCGATGGCCTGCCCGACGCCTGGGCCACTCCGGACAACGGCATCACCGGACGCCTGTTCAATCCGCTGTACGCGTACGACAACCGGCAGGAAGCGACGCAGCTCTGGTACCACGACCACACCGTGGGCGCGACCCGCCTGAACGTGTACATGGGCCTGGCCGGCAACTACTTCATCCGCGATGCCAACGAAATGGCGCTGCAGCTGCCCAAGTATCCGTACGAAGTGCCCCTGTTGATCCAGGACCGCACTTTCCTTTCGAATGGCGAGCTGTACTACGCCTACGTCGACCCCGATACGCCCGGCGCGCCCATTCCCACCCACCTGCCCGAGAACTTCGGCGACACCATCCTGGTCAACGGCGTGGCCTGGCCGGTGCTGGACGTGGAGCCGCGCAAGTACCGCTTCCGCGTCCTGAACGGATCCGACGCGCGCTTCTACAACATGCAGCTGTCCAACAATGCGCCCTTCGTGCAGATCGGCTCGGACCTCGGCCTGTTGAACGCACCGGTGTCGATGTCCGTCTTGAGCATGGGCCCCGGCGAGCGCTGCGACGTCGTCATCGACTTCAGCCGCATGGGCGGGCAGACCGTCATCCTCAATAACGACGCGAACGCGCCGTACCCGAGCGGCGATGCGGCGAATCCCGCGACCACCGGCCAGGTGATGGCTTTCCGCGTCTCCAAGCCGCTGTCCGGGGTGCCGGATCGGCCGATTCCGCGCGACCTGCGGCCCTTGCTCGGCCCCGTGCCCGTGCTGTCGCAGGCGGAGCGCACGCGCAAGATCCTGCTGTTCGAAGGCACCGACTCGATCGGCCGCCTGCAGACCATGGGTGGCATCGTCGATGCCTCGCGTCCGAACCTGAACGGCACGCTGAACTTCGTCGACCCGATCACCGAGAACCCACAGGTGGGCGACACGGAGATCTGGGAGTTCTACAACACCACCGGGGATGCGCATCCGATCCACATGCACCTGGTGGACTTCCGCGTGCTGGGTCGGCAGAAGTTCAGCGGCACGATCACGGACAAGACCAACAGCGACGGTTCGCTGGGCGGGGTGCTGGATGAGAGCAGCGTCAAGTTGCTGGGAAAGGTCCGCAAGCCCGCCGCCGAGGAGGCCGGCAAGAAGGACACCGCCAAGATGTTCCCCGGCGAGGTGACGCGCGTCATCGCCAAGTTCAATCGCCCGGGCGAATACCTGTACCACTGCCACATCCTCTCGCACGAGGACCACGAGATGATGCGCCCCTACTACGTCGGTCGGATTCCCCAGGGGCGCTGAAGCGCACGGTTCGGTTTCATGAATTCAGGAAGGGCGCCCCGGGGCCCTTCCCTTTTTCGCCCAGGAGACGACCTTGTCCAGCCTTCGCATGCTTTCCTCGCTTGCGGCCGCCCTGGCCGCACTTGCCATGATCGCGACGCCCGGCGTCGCCCACGAACAGCACGAGCCGCGGCACCCCGCCGAGGCCGCACCCGGTTACGCGCGGCAGGTGGCCAACTACCGCCTGCCCCAGCTCGCGCTGCAGCGCACCGACGGCACCGCCGTCAAGTTTCCGCAGGAGCTCGATGACGGCCGCCCGGTCATGTTGAACTTCATCTACACCACCTGCACCGCGATCTGCCCCATCCTCAGCCAGACCTTTGCCGAAGTGCAGCGCCGCCTGGGCCCGGAGCGCGCACAGGTGCACATGGTGTCGATCACGATCGACCCCGAGGAGGACACCGCCCAGGAGATGGCCGCTTACGCGAAGCGGCTCGACGCCGGCAAGCAATGGGGCTTCTACACCGGAACGCTGGACGCCAGCGTGAGCCTGCAGAAAGCCTTTCAGGCGTACTTCGGCGACAAGATGCACCACCGCCCGGTCACCTTCCTGCGCGCCGCCCCGGGCCAGCCATGGGTGCGGCTCGAGGGCTTCGCGTCCCCCGACGAAGTGCTCGCGGAATACCACCAGCTGCTCGCACGCCAGCAGCACTGAGGCAGCGCGTCATGGCCACCCCACTGCTTGCCGCATTCCTGTTCCTGTTTGCCTGTTGCGGTCTGGCCCGGGCGGCCGCTGACGCTGGCACCGACCTGCTGGCTGAAGGCCGTGCCCTGTACCTCGAAGGCCGCCGCACCGACGGCCAGCCGCTGGCCGCCGGCCGGGCCGGCGGCCTGGCGATGGCGGGCGCGCAGTCAGCCTGCGTGAACTGCCACCGCCGCAGCGGCATCGGCGGCTCCGAGGGCCGCAACTACATTCCGCCGATCACCGCGGCCTCGCTGTTCCAGGTGATGCCCACCGGCAAGGGCGCATCGCCCGAAGGCGACGGCCGGCCGGCTTATACGCAAGCGTCCCTCGCGCACGCGCTGCGCGATGGCGTCGACCCCTCCGGTCGCGCGCTCGATTACCTGATGCCGCGCTATCGCCTCACGGACCACGAGGTGCAGGCGCTCGCCGCCTACCTGCGGCAGTTGCCCGCCGGCGCCGCGCCGCCTGCCGATGCGAGCCCGCTGGACTTCGCGACGGTGA
The DNA here is from genome assembly GCF_028291745.1 of Ramlibacter sp. Taxonomy (GTDB): domain Bacteria; phylum Pseudomonadota; class Gammaproteobacteria; order Burkholderiales; family Burkholderiaceae_C; genus Ramlibacter. The sequence goes on from NZ_JAQGNQ010000099.1 coordinate 24,242, forward strand.
TTGCGCCGGGCGTCGCCCCCGAGCGCGGCCGCGCGATGGTCGACGTGCTGCAGGCCTGCTTCGCCGAGCACAACGCAGGTCCGCAGCCCGAGCGCGGCCGCAAGAAGCTGGCGCCCGGAATGAGCCAGCACGAGGAACGTCCCTGGCGCCTGCACGTGTGGACGCTCGAAGGACCGCAGGGCACCTGGTCGGCGCAGCTCGCGCAGCATGCGCAGTCGCAACCGGTGTTTGCCGTGGTGGGCGGTGTGGGCAAGGGCGAGTGGCAGCCGGTGCATCGCTTCTGCGAGCGCGAGTCGCTGCCCTGCCTGTTCCCGCACGTCGACGTGCCCGTCGCCGATGCGCAGGCTTTCTATCCGCTCTACCTCGGCAAGGGCGTGCTGCTGGAAGCAGGCTTGATCGCGCGGCAGGTCCACGAGCAAAGTCCGGGCCGGCGCGTGGTGCAAGTGCTGCGCGAGGAGGACGAGGCAGCGCGCGCAGGTGCCGATGCCCTGCAAGCCGCACTGGCTGCGCACGGCGGCGCCACCCAGCGCATCGCGTTGCACGGGACGCTCGCTGCCGGCGCCTTCGCGGGCGTTGCCGCGAACGACCTGCTCGTGCTCTGGCTGCGTCCCGCCGACCTGCAGCGGCTCGAAGGCATCGCGCCTGCGGCTGGCCAGGCTTATGTCTCCGCGACGCTGGCCGAAAGCGACGCGGTGCCGCTCCCCACGAGCTGGAAGGCGCACGCCCTGATGGCCTATCCTTTCGAGCTGCCGCAGCAGCGCGCCCTGCGCACGTTGCCGGTTCGCCATTGGCTGCAGGCGCACGCGGTGCCCGCGGGCGACGAACGTATCCAGGCCGATGCCTATGTGGCCTGCAGCGCGTTGCGCAAGGCGATGCACGATGCGCAGGACCACCTGGGCCGCGACTACCTCGTGGAGCGGCTGGAAATGGACATGGAGCGCACCACCGTCACCGGACTCTATCCGCGGCTTGCGCTGGGCATCGGCCAGCGCTTCGCCTCGAAGGCGGGCTACCTGGTGCGCTTCGATGCTGCGGCGCCGGGCGGGCTGGTGCCGCTCGGGGAGCGAGTGGCGCCTTAGCTAGGCTTCGGGGCCGTACCGGAGCTGGCAGTTCTCGCAGAAGAAGCTGCGCCTGTGCGTCCTGCCCAGGTGCGCCTTCACGAAGGGGATGTGGCAGCGCGGGCAGGTGCGCTTCGTGTGCGCCAGCCAGTGCTTCTTCAGCACGAACTGCTTCTTCCACTCCAGGAAGTCGAAGCTGTAGTTGCGCGCCTCGGCGACCAGCTCGCGCAATTTGCTCGCGGGCAGGGCGCCCACGGTGGAGAGCGGATGCACGCGGATGCGGAACAGCACCTCGTTCTTGATGATGTTGCCCACCCCCGCGAACAGGTCCTGGTCCAGGAGCGCATCGCACACCAGCGTGTCCGGTTGCGCGCGCAACCGTTTCAGCGCCAGCTGCGGATCCCAGTGCTCCGACATCACGTCGGCCCACCAGTCGTACACCAGGTCGATGGGCTCCTCGATGAAGCGCACCGAGCAGGCGTAGAAATTGATGACCTGCTCGTCGTCGAAGCCCAGCGACAGGCGCGGCACCGCCCAGCTCTTGTCCTCGTTGATGCGGTAGCTGCCGAACAGCATGAAGTGCACCTTCAGGCTGAAGTCCGGCAGTTCGATGAGGAAGTGCTTGCCCCAGCTGCGGAAGGACTCGATGCGCTGGTCCGCCAGCCGCTCCTTCTCGATGGTGGTGTTGCCGCTCACGCGCCGGATGGTCTTGCCGAGAAAAGGGGTGACCTGATCCCTGAGGATGACGATGGAAGGGCCTTCGGGCATTTGGGTACTATGCTCGACCGCTTTTCTCCATAGCCAACGCTGTAACGCCATGCAAACCATCCAGCTCGGCCAGAGCAACCTTCAAGTCACCCCCATCTGCCTGGGCACCATGACCTTCGGCGAGCAGGTGAACGAGCGCGACGCCCACGCGATCATGGACCGCGCGCTCGAACGCGGCATCAACTTCCTCGACACCGCGGAGATGTACTCGGTACCCGCCCGCAAGGAGACCTTCGGCGCCACCGAAACCATCATCGGCCGCTGGCTCGCCGCGCGGCCCGGCGTGCGCCAGAAGATCGTGCTGGCCTCGAAGGTCGCCGGCCCGTCCCGCGGCATGCCGTGGGTGCGCGCGGGCGGCGGCATGACGCCGGCAGACATCGTCGCCTCGTGCGAGGGCTCGCTGCGGCGCCTGCAGACCGAGGCGATCGACCTGTATCAGATCCACTGGCCCGAACGCAATGTGCCGGCCTTCGGCCAGATCTACTACGACCCGGCCAAGGAGCGCACCCAGACCTCGATCCACGAGCAGTTGCAGGCACTCGACCAGCTCGTGCGGCAAGGAAAGGTGCGCGCGATCGGCCTCTCGAACGAAAGCCCGTACGGCGTCCACGAGTTCGTGCGGCTCGCCGAGCAGCATGGCCTGGCGCGCGTCGCCACCGTGCAGAACCCGTATTGCCTGGTGAGCCGCGGCGTCGACAACGGCCTGGATGAAACCATGCACCGGCTGGGCGTGTCGCTGCTTGCTTATTCGCCGCTGGCCTTCGGCCTCCTGACCGGCAAGTACGACGAGAGCGGCACCACGGGCGCCGGCGCGCCGAGCGACGGACGCATCGCCAGGTTCGAGAGCGTGCGCGCGCAGCGCTGGGGGCGGGCGGAAGCGCTGGCCGCCGCGCGCCGCTACAACGCACTGGCGCGTGAGCACGGCCTGAGCCCCACGCGCATGGCGCTGGCCTGGTGCTATCGCAACTGGCGGGTGGCCAGCACGATCATCGGCGTGACTTCGGTGGCGCAACTCGAGGAGGACCTGGACGCCTGGAACACGGAGCTGTCGCCGCAGCTGCTGTCCGCCATCGACCAGATCCGCTGGGAGCTGCGCGACCCCGCCGCCTGAGAGCGCTCGCATGGCCCGGAAGGTCCACGTCAGCGAGACTCCGGCGACCGCCTTTCTCAAGGCGAACGGGGTCGCCTTCACCGAGCACCCCTACGAGTACCTGGAACACGGGGGCGCGCAGCACAGCGCGCAGGTGCTCGGTCTCGATCCCTTCACCGTGGTCAAAACCTTGATCATGGAGGACGAGAAGGCACGGCCGCTGGTGGTGCTGATGCACGGCAACCGCAAGGTATCGACCAGGAACCTGGCGCGCCAGATCGGCGCCAGGTCCGTGGAGCCGTGCAAGCCCGAAGTGGCCAACCGGCACAGCGGCTATCTCGTGGGCGGCACGTCGCCTTTCGCAACGCGCAAGCAGATGCCCGTGTATGTGGAAGAGAGCATCCTGGCCTTGCCCCGCATCGTGCTCAATGGCGGCCGCCGCGGCTACCTGGTGGGAATCGAGCCGATGGAATGCGTCCGGCTGCTGGCAGCGAAGCCGGTGAATTGCGCATTGGCGGACGAATGAAAACCCACTGACAGTTTTCCGTCAGTATTGCTATAAATGGCGGCTTCCCCGCAAGAAGAGCGATACGGAAGGAGACAAGCGATGTGGCAACAGGTCTACGACCCCATGGGCAGCATGGTGCTTTCGACCGCGCTGGCTGCGATTCCCGTGGTGGTGATGCTGGTCGGACTTGGCTTCCTGCACATGAAGGCGCACTTCGCGGCGCTGGCAGGCCTGGTGGCGGCAATCGCCATCGCGATCGTCGCGTTCGGCATGCCGGCGGGCATGGCGGGCCGTGCGGCCTGGCTGGGCGCCCTCACCGGTCTGCTGCCGATCGGCTGGATCGTGTTGAACATCATCTTCCTGCACCAGCTGACCGAGCGTAACGGCTCCTTCAAGGTCCTGCAGGATTCCATCGCGGGCGTCACCGCGGACCGACGGCTGCAACTGCTGCTGATCGCCTTCTCGTTCGGTGCCTTCTTCGAGGGCGCGGCGGGCTTCGGCACCCCGGTGGCGGTGACCGCGGCCATGCTGATCGGACTGGGCTTCTCGCCGCTGGCAGCCTCGGGCCTGTCGCTGATCGCGAACACGGCGCCGGTGGCCTTCGGCGCGCTCGGCACGCCGATCATCACGCTGGCCAAGGTGCACAACTACGACGTGACCGCGATCTCCGCGATGGTCGGGCGGCAACTGCCGTTCTTCTCGCTGCTGGTGCCCTTCTGGTTGATCTGGGCGTTCGCGGGCTTTCGCGGAATGCTGCAGATCTGGCCGGCGATCCTGGTCACCGGCGTGTTCTTCGCCGTGCCGCAGTACCTGGTCTCCAACCACTTCGGGCCGGAGCTGGTCGACGTGATCTCCGCCGCCGTCTCGATGTTCGCCCTCGCGATGTTCCTGCGTATGTGGAAGCCCGCCGAGATCTGGACCTCGGTCGTGCCGCGCGGCCACGAGGCGGACGCGGGAAGCGCCGTCGCGGCCCAGCCGCGCACCGTGCATCCGTCGGGCGCCGTGATGCGGGCGTGGATGCCCTGGGTGCTGCTGGCGGTGTTCGTCTTCATCTGGGGGCTGCCACCGGTGAAGAGCTGGCTCAATGGCCTGTTCGCGCCCAACTACCCGATCGGCGGCCTGCACAACCTGATCGAGCGCGTGCCGCCCGTGGTGCCCACGAACACCAAGGAAGGCGCCGTCTACGCGTTCACGCTGCTGTCCGCGACCGGCACGGCCATCCTGCTGGCGGCGATCGTCGGCGGAGTGCTTGCGAAATACAACCCGGTGGAGATCGCGCGCATCTACGGCGCCACCTTCTGGAAGGTGCGCTTCTCGCTGATGACGATCGCGCTGATGCTGGCGCTGGGCACGGTCACGCGCTACTCCGGCCTGGACACGACCCTGGGCCTGGCCTTCGCGGCCACCGGCCCGCTGTATCCCTTCTTCGGCACGCTCATGGGTTGGCTGGGCGTGGCGCTCACCGGCTCGGACACCGCGTCCAACGTGTTGTTCGGCGGCATGCAGAAGGTGGCCGCGGGCCAGCTCGGGCTGCCGATCAACCTGATGGGGGCGGCCAACAGCTCCGGCGGCGTCATGGGCAAGATGATCGATGCGCAATCGATCGTCGTGGCCTCCACCGCCACCGGCTGGTTGAACAAGGAGGGCGAGATCCTGCGCTACGTGTTCTTCCACTCGATCGCCCTGGCGGCCCTGGTGGGTATCCTGGTCACGCTGCAGGCTTACGTGCCGCCGTTCACCAGCATGGTGGTGCCTTAGCAGGCTGCTGGGAACCCGGGCTCTGGCGGCTGGCAGAATACGAGTCCTCTCGCAGAACAAGAGGAGCCGGAAGTGCAAGCGCTGTATTCCCTGGCCGCCGTCGTCGCGGCCTACCTGCTTGGCTCGCTGGCATTCGCGGTGATCGTGAGCCGCGTCATGGGACTGTCCGATCCGCGCACGTTCGGCAGCAAGAATCCCGGCGCCACCAACGTGCTGCGCTCCGGCAGCAAGGCCGCCGCCGTCGTCACGCTGCTGTTCGATGCGCTGAAGGGTTTCCTTCCCGTGCTGCTGGTGAGGCTCCTTGGACCGCGCTACGGCTTGCAGGACGGCACGCTGGCGATGGTGGGGCTCGCCGCTTTCCTCGGCCACCTGTACCCCGTGTTCTTCCGCTTCCAGGGCGGCAAGGGCGTGGCCACCTTCATCGGCGTGGTGTTCGGCGTGCACTGGATCCTCGGCCTGGCCACCGGGGCGACGTGGCTGATCATCGCCTTCTTCTTTCGCTACTCCTCGCTGGCCTCGCTGCTCTCCGCGGTATTCGCGCCCGTGTATTACCTGCTGGGGGACCACGTGACCTGGTATGCGGAAGCCCCGGTGACGATGGCACTGTTCGCGATGGCGTTGCTGCTTGCGTGGCGGCACCGCGCCAACATCCAGCGCCTGCTGCAAGGCAAGGAGTCGCGGCTGGGGGGCGGCAAGAAGGCCGCGGCGGCGGCGCGTCACGGCTGACGCCACAAGAAAAAGAGGCGGCCTTTCAGGGCCGCCTCAACCACACTAGAGGGTCCCTGCCCCAACCCCCGAAGTGCCGGATCCACTGGATCTTGGTAGCAACGAGAGTTACGAACTGAAACCTCTAGCGCCCATTATTAACAGTTTTTCTGGCAATTGCAAACATATTCGTGTGAGCAAGTACACCGGATATGGTACCGGCGGGGAGCCGATGCTCCTGCTTGCGTCGCATTCTCAGTACCGGCGCTCCAGCACCAGCTGGTCGTTCATGCGCGTCATCTGAAAGCGGGTGAGAAAGCTGTTGCCCAGGAGAATGCGCGGCATCGCCACCGGCAGCACGGCGGCATCGACTTCGTAGACCTCGACGTCGCCGATGCGCACCGAGGACAACTTCACCAGGTAAGTCGCGACCACGCCATTGGCCGTGCTGCTGCGCGCCAGCTGCCCCTTCGTGTAGTCGATGCCCAGGCGCTCCGCATCCGCCGTGCCCATGGCCACGGTGGTCGCGCCCGTGTCCACCAGGAACTGCACCGCGCGGCCATTGATCGTGCCCTGCGTCAGGAAGTGGTCGCCCGTGCTCGCGGTCAGCACGATGCGATTGCCGCGGGCCGCCGGTCCGCTGCCGCCGACGCTGGCCGGCGCCTCGCCCACGTGCAGCGTCTGCTGGCGGCCACCCACTTCCAGCACCGCCTGGTCCCCCTGCGTCGACAGCACCTTGACGCCCTTGTAGCTTTCCCCGGGCGCCACGCTCTTCGGCGCGCCGCCGTCGACGATCAGCAGGGCCTTGTTGCCCAGCATGCCTTGCAGCGTGACCGACTGCGCGGCGGCCATGCCGCCTGCGAGTGACAGGGCGAGCGCCAGGAGGGCCCGCACGGTCAGTCGCGGAAGTTGTTGAAGGACAGCGGCAGGTCCGCCATCTCCTTGCGCACCAGGGCCATGGTGGCCTGCAGGTCGTCCTTCTTGGTCCCGGTGACGCGCAGGGCGTCGCCCTGGATGGCGGCCTGCACCTTCACCTTGCTCTCCTTGATGAGCTTCTGGATCTTCTTGGCCTGCTCGGTCTCGATGCCGCTGCGCACCTTGAGCACCTGCTTGACCTTGTCGCCGCCCATCTTCTGCACGTCGCCCTTGTCCAGGAAGCGCGGGTCGACCTCCTGCTTGGACAGCTTGCCCATGAGGATGTCCGTCACCTGCTGCAACTGGAACTCGGCGTCGCCGATCAGCGTGATGTCCTTGTCCTTGATCTCGATGGCCGCGGCGGTCCCCTTGAAGTCGAAGCGCGTGCCGACCTCCTTGCCCGAATTCTCCACGGCGTTCTTCACCTTCACCATGTTCGGCTCGCACACGATATCGAATGACGGCATATTGGCTTTCCTCCTGCACCAGCGGTACGGCTGCCTGGTCCACAATTCTCACATGATCGTAGAGTCCAATGCCTCGCTGCAGCCGTACAACACCTTTGGCATTGTCGCCCGTGCGAAGACCCTGGTGCGGGTGAAGGGGCCGGAGGACGTGCATGCCGTGCTGGCTCGGCCGGAACTGGCGGACGAACCCAAGTTCGTGCTGGGCGGCGGCAGCAACATCGTGCTGACGGGGGACGTGAAGACGCTGGTGCTCAAGGTCGAAGTGGCCGGCCGCAAGGTGCTGGAAGACGGGCCGCGCGCCACCCTCATCGAATTCGGGGCCGGCGAGAACTGGCACGAGGCCGTCACCTGGACCATCGAGCAGGGCCTGGGCGGCCTGGAGAACCTGGCGCTGATCCCCGGCACGGTGGGTGCCTCGCCGGTGCAGAACATCGGCGCCTACGGCATCGAACTGCAGGACCGCTTCGATTCGCTGGATGCGATCGACCTGGTCACCGGCCGCGAATTCACGCTGGATGCGACGCAGTGCGCCTTCGGCTACCGCGACTCGGTGTTCAAGCACTCGCCGGCGCGCGACAGCGACTTCGGGCTGGCCGGCCGCGCGGTGATCCTGCGCGTGCGCCTGCGCCTGCCGAAGCCCTGGAAGCCGGTGCTCGGCTACGTCGATCTGCAGCGCAAGATGACCGAGAGCGGCATCGCCCACCCGGACGCCCGCCAGATCTACGACTGGGTCTGTGCGATCCGCGGTGCCAAGCTGCCCGACCCGCGCGTGATCGGCAACGCCGGCAGCTTCTTCAAGAATCCGACGGTGACCCCGGAGCAGTGCCAGGACATCATCGCGCGCGACCCGGGCATCGTGCATTACCCGATGCCGGACGGCACGATCAAGCTGGCCGCCGGCTGGCTGATCGACGCCTGCGGCTGGAAGGGCAAGTCGGTCGGCCAGGCGGGGGTCTACGAGAAGCAGGCGCTGGTCCTGGTGAATCGCGGCGGCGCCACCGGCGGCGAGGTGGTCACGCTGGCGCGGGCGATCCAGACCAGCGTGTATGAGCGCTTCGGGATCCGGCTGGAGCCCGAACCGGTCGTGGTCTAGTTGGCCGGCCGCCGCAGCAGCCAGCCGCTTCCCAGCAGGCAGGCCAGCGCAAACGCGAACAGGAGTCCGGCGCGCGGCAGGATCTCGCCGGCGCTGGGCGTGCCGAGGAACACCGACTGCATTCCGTCGAGCGCCCATCCCATCGGCGACCAGGCGGAAAACGTCTGCATCGCGGGCGGCATCAACACCCGCGGGACCATCACGCCCGCAATCGCACCAAGGACCACGTTGAGCCCGCCGCCCAGCGCCGCCGCGTGCTCGAAGTTGCGCGTGCCACTGGCGATCAGCAAGGCCAGCCCCACCGCCGCGGTGCTGGTGGCCAGCACCATCAGCAGGAACCAGCCGGGGGCGATCGCCAAGCTCAAGGCATCGCCCCCCAGCCATGGCACCAGCCAGCGACCCACCAGCAGCATGAAGCCCAGCTGCACCCAATTGAGCACGATGAAGGCCAGCAACTTGCCGCCCAGGATGGCGAAGGACGAAACCTGCTGCGTCGCCAGGCGGGCCAGCGTGCCCTCGTTGCGTTCCTGGATCAGCACACCGGCGATCGGGATCACGACGAAGAACATGCCGAAGATCAGCCAGGCGGGAACGCTTTGCTGCACGGCGGTCATGCGCCGCCCGGACTCGATCTCGTACAGGTAGCGCACGGCGACACCGCTGTCGGCCGCGAGCAGGTCGCCGCCCGAGGCGCTATCGAGCAGCACGCCAGCGAAGGGCCCGGCCTCCGCCGCCGCCCGCTTCATCTGGGCCTGCAGCAACGAGAAGCTCAATTCGGCCCGCAGCCGCGCGGCGGCGGCCGGTGCGACGCGGTTGCCCAGCCACATTTCCAGCTGGCGGCTGTCGGGGCGGCCGCTGGCCGGGTCCAGCAGCGGTGCGCGCACGACGACGCCGGCTTCCACCTGGCGCGTCGCCAGCGCCTGCTGCAAGGCCTGCCTGCTGGCGAAGCGAGGACCGGGATGCCGCGCCTGCCACTCGCGCGCCCATTGCGTGGCGAAGGGCGTCGTGTCTTCCTGCACCCAGCCGGCCACCGGCAAGTCCACCTTCGCGGTGAGCGTGTTCTTCAGGGTGAAGGACATCACCAGCACGAAGATCGCCGGCATCAGGAACAGGGCCGACAGGCCGTGCAGGTTGCGCGAGAGCAGGCGCCACTCCTTGCAGGCGACGGCAAGGATCTGCGCGCGGATGGCGGAGCAAGGGAACATCACGCTAGTCGCGCAGGGAGCGGTGGGTGTAGTGCATGAACAGATCTTCGAGATTCGCGTGCGGCGGCCTTTCGCCGTTGCCGCGCAGCAGCGTGGCGAGGTCGCCCACCGCCAGCACCTGGCCATGATCCAGCAGGACGATGTCCGAGCAGACGGCGCTCACTTCCTCCATGTAGTGCGTGGCATACAGCACCGCAGTGCCGCCCGCTACCAGTTCCCGCACGCGATCGAGCAGGAAGGCACGCGACTGCGGATCCACGCCCACCGTCGGCTCGTCGAGCAGCAGCACCTGCGGCTGCTGCAGCAGGGCGATGGCCAGGTTCAGGCGGCGGCGCACGCCACCCGAGCAATGGCGCGCCGGTCGCTGCGCGAATTCGCCGAGCTGGCAACTCGCGATGGCGCCGGCTACGCGCCGCGCCGATTCGGCGCGCGGCGTGTCGAGCATCGCGGCGAAGAAGGCCAGGTTCTCGCGGCAGCTCAGGTCGGGATAGAACGCCGCTTCCTGCGGCACCCAGGCCACGCGGCGGCGGTCGGCAGCGGCGATCTCGATGTGGCCTTGCTGCGGCTGGCGCAGTCCGGCCAGCAGGCCGATCAAGGTGGACTTGCCCGAGCCGTTCGGTCCCAGCAGGCCCACGGCCTGGCCGGCGCGCAGGCGCAGGTCGACGCCCTGCAGCGCCGCTGCTTCCTGCCGCGGGTACCGGTACACCAGGCCGGTGGCCAGCACCGCCGGGGGGGCTTCGCTCATTGCAGCGAGGTATCCCTCGCCGGCAGCACGTGGGCCGCTGCGCCGATGGCCGAGACGCCCGCCGCCTTGCGCCCGGGCAGCACGGTTGCCGGCTGCAGGCTGCGCCACAGGCCCACGGGCGCCATGCCGCTGCGCAGCAGGCGACCGCCGACCATCAGCACGATCTTGGTGATGTCCCAAACCGGGCGGAAGTGGCTGCGGCGGGCGTTGGCCGGGTAGCGCCCGGGGATCGCCAGCGCCAGCGTCGAATGGCCATGCCGGGCCGCCTCGATCAGCACCTCGCTCTCGAAGGTGAAGCGGCTGCCGCGCACCTTGGGCCCGAGCGCGAGTCGCATCACTTCCGCCGGATAAGCGCGAAAGCCCGATTGCGAATCGGCGATCGGGTGGCCGGCCGCCCACGAGATCCAGAAGCAGGCAAAGCGGTTGGCACGCCAGCGCGCCAGCGGGAACTGCGAGCGATCGTGCAGGCGCGAGCCGATCACGATGCGGCGCGGGTTGCGCCGCCAGGCGGCCAGCAGCAACGGCGCATCGGCCGGATCGTGCTGGCCGTCGCCGTCCATGGCGATCACGCAGGCGGCGTGCTGCGCCAGCGCGTGCGTGAACGCCGTGCGCAGGCTCGCTTCCTTGCCGCGGTTGTGGGCGTGGACCAGCAGCGTGACGGGCAGCCCGCTCAGTTGTTCGGCGGTGCCGTCGGTTGAGCCGTCGTCCACGACGATCACGTTGGGCGATTGCGCCAGCGCCTCCTGCGCGAGGGCGCGAATGGTGGCCGCCTCCTGGTAGGCCGGGATCGCGATCCACACGCCTTGCCAAACCCCTGTCGGGTCGTGTTGTTGTGCGGTTTCCATGGTGTTCAGTACAGCCCTCCGTTGACACCGATCTCCTGGCCGGTGATGTAGCTTGCGGCATCGGACGCCAGGAACGCGACCAGCGCCGCCACCTCCTCCGGCCGCCCGGCGCGGCCGGCGGGCACCAGCGCCTTGATGCGTTCCGGCGGGAAGGCCTGCTGCGCCATGCCGGTGGCGATCACGCCCGGCGACACCGTGTTGACCGTCACGCCGCGGTTCGCCACTTCCTGCGCCAGCGACTTCGCAGCCGCGTGCACGCCCGCCTTGGCGGCCGCGTAATTGGCCTGGCCCCGATTGCCGGCTTGGCCCGCCACCGAACCGATGTTGACGATGCGCCCCCAGCGCTGGCGCACCATCGGCATCACCAGCGGCTGCGTGACGCGAAAGAAGCCGTTCAGGTTGGCGTCGATCACACCGAGCCACTGCGCCTGCGGCATCGCCACCAGCAAGGCGTCGTGATGGAAGCCGGCGTTGTTCACCAGCACGTCGATCGCGCCGGCTGCGAGCAGCGGCTGCAGCGCCGCCTGCACGGCGGCAGCGTCGGCGAGATCGAAAGCCACCGCTTCGGCACTGGCGCCGCTCGCCTGGAACTCGTGCACCAGCGCTTGGGCGCGCTCGCTGTTGCGGTGCGCGTGAACGATCACGTGCAGCCCCTGCGCACTGAGCGCACGGCAGATCGCCGCGCCGATTTCGCCGCTGCCGCCGGTGACCAGCGCCCTGCGCTTGCCCGCCGCGTTCATGGCGCTTGCCCGCCCAGAACGACCACCAGCCGGCCGGAAGCGACCAGCGTGCCACTCGTGCCGACCTCGAAGCGGTACATGCAGCCGGACTCGGAGCGACCCAGCAACTCGGCGCGAATCGACAGCGCCTCGCCCTCGGACGGAATGGCGACCGCGCCGAGTTGCACGTCGACCAGCGTGGCCAGCATGCCGGCGCGCGCCTGGCCGGATGCGGCCAGCAGCGCGCCGTGCACCGCCGTCGCCTGCGCCGCGTACTCGGTGGCGACGATGGCGGGCACGCGCCGGTCGCGCGCCAGCGGATGGTCGGCGCCGGGCAAGGCACTGGTGCAGGCGATGGACGCGGCACTCCATTCGGTCACCGCATCGAGCAGGCACATGGCCCCGGCATGCGGCACCAGTCGCTCGATTCCGGCGCGATCGATTCTCATGCGCTGCCGTCCTCGCGCCACAGGCTCAGGCTCTGCGAGCCGAAGGAAAAATGCAGCGCGCTGCCGCCGGCGGATTCCAGCAAACCCAGTGCGGCGAGCGCGCGCGCACTGCTGTTGCCGTGCCAGTCGCGCGGCAGCCAGTCCGGCAGCGGTGACGCCGGCGCTTGCGAAGCCGCTTGCAGCAGCATCCGGAAGCGACCCAGGGCCGGGGCCGACGCATGCGCCTCCCCCGCGCTGATCACGAAGGCGGCAGCCGTGCCGTGCACCACGGGCAGCACTTCGGCCAGCGGCGCGGTCATGGCCGGATCGCACACCGCCAGCAGCACCGGCCGGCCGCTGGCCACCGCGTCGGTGACCGCGCACAACAGGCCGCAGGCAAAGCTCTCGAGGCCCAGGCTCACCACCGTGGCCGCCTGCCGGTTCTGCCAGCCGATGGAGAAATAGCCCGAGGGGGCGTTGTGGACCGAATTCGTGAACAGCATCGGCGAAAGCTGCCGCGTGGTGGCCAGCGTCTGCAGCATCTGCTGGCACACCTCGCCGGTGCCTTCGTCGGTGGCGAACACGGACCGCAATTCGGCGGGATCGAACGGCGAGTCTGCAAGAGCCTGGGCGACGCAGGCGAGCGTCAGGCGCACGGCCTGGCTGGCGCGGCGCCGTTCGGCCGCCGGCAACTGCGGCGGGGCCGGCAGCGCCAGCGGTGTGTCGGCGGCAATGCACTGCTCGCCGCGGCAGGCCAGGCGCAGGTCGACCAAGGACGTGAGCCCCGGCGCCAGGACACCGGCAGCGTGCAAGCGGAAGGACAGCGGCTTCACGTTCAGGCCCCCGCGCTGAAAATGAGCGAACAGTTGCTGCCACCGAAACCGAAGTTGTTGCTCATGGCATGGCGCAGCGCGGCGGGGCGCGCGGTTCGCACCAGGTCGACCGGCAGCGAAACGTCCGGCGTGTCCAGGTTGGCGGAGGGCGGCAGGGTCTGGCGCTCGACGGCCGCAGCCGTGATGATCGCCTCGACGATGCCGGCTGCACCCAGCGTGTGGCCGGTGATGCCCTTGGTGGAGGACACCGGCACGCCGGCAGCGCCGAACACCGCGGCGAGTGCGGCCGCTTCGGAGCGATCGTTGGCCGGCGTCGCGGTGCCGTGCGCATTGACCCAGCCGATGTCGCCAGCCTGCAGGCCGGCCTCGGCCAGCGCCGCGCGCATCGCATCCTGTGCGCCCAGGCCTTCGGGGTGCGGCGTCGACATGTGCCAGGCGTCGCTCGACTCGCCACCGCCGCTCACCGAGACCGCGGCAGGAGTCGCTTCGACCAGCATGAAGCCGGCCGCCTCGCCGATCGAAATGCCTTTGCGGCCGGCGTCGAACGGCCGGCAGATTTCCGGCGACAGCAGTTGCAGCGCGTGGAATCCGTGCAAGGTGGAGAGGCACAGGCTGTCGACGCCGCCGACCACTGCCGCGTCGATCACGCCGGCGGCGATCCAGCGTTGCGCCAGCAGGAACACTTTCGCGCTCGAGGAGCAGGCCGTGGAGACCGTCGCCATGGGGCCCTGCAGGCCCAGCGTCTCGGCGCTGAAACGGCACAGCGCGTCGACCGCATGCGTGCGCCGATAGTCGAATGCGGCCGGCCATTGGCCGTTCGCGTGGCGCTGCGCGTACGCGACTTCGGTGCTGCGGATGCCGGACGTGCTGGTGCCCAGGATCACGCCGATGCGATGCGCGCCATGGCGCGTGCGCGCGGTCGCGACGGCCCGGGCGAAAGCGCTGTCCTGGAGTGCCAGCCAGGCGAGCCGGTGATTGCGGCAGTCCCAGGCGCCGACATGCGCCGCGAGACTGGCGTCATCGACGCCGGGCGCGGCGCCCGTCCAACAGGGCAGGTCGCACCAGTCCAGATCGTTGGGGCGCAGGCCGCTGCGGCCCTGGGCCACGGCCTCCCAAAGGGCGGTGACGCCGTGGCCGGCAGGGTGAACGACTGTGGTCGCCGAGATTCCGAGCACGAGTTTGCGTCCGGGGTGATTCAGGCCGCCGGCCGGCACTCGAGCAGCGTGTGATAGCCCCCGATGCCGTCAGTCTGGCGGGTGATCGTGAGGCCGGCGCGTTCGACCAGCGCGAGGAACACGGGGGAGTCGTACATCTGGCTGTTGCCGTTGGCCACGCAGCTGAAATACAGCGAGGTCTGCTGCAGGCTGAAGGCGGCCGCTTCGAAGCGCTGCCGGTCCCAGAACAATTCCAGGATCCAGATGCGGCCGTCCGGCGCCAGCGCCGCGGCGGCCTTGCGCAGGATGGCGACCACCTGGTCCTCGGAGAAGCAGTCCAGGAACTGGCTCATCCAGATCAGGTCGTAGCCGGCGGGCAGCGGCGCCTGCTCATCGAGCAGGTCGGTCGGATGCGAACGCACCCGCTGCGCGAAGCCCGCCTGCTCCAGCCGGGCACGGGCGCGCGCAAGCTGCGGCGGCAGGTCCACCAGGCCCACCTGCAATTGCGGCAGGCGCTCGAGGCAGTACTGCGCCCATTTGCCGGTGTTGCAGCCGACATCGAGCAAGCGGGTCGGCGCCGTCTGCGCCAACAGCTGGCACACCGCGGGAAAGGCGCGGTCGGAATAGAAATGATCGAAGGCGTGCCAGCTCGTGCGCGCCGGCTCGGGCATCACCGACAGCCCCTCGTAGAGCGTGGCCCAGGGACCGAGCTCGTGCAGGCCGGCGGGCCGGCCTTCCTGCAGCGAGGCATCGAGGTGGGCGGCCGCCTGGTAGCAGACGTCGCGCGTGAAATCAAAATTGACGCGCGTCATCTCGTCATCGAGCAGGAAGCGCCCGAGCTTGCCCAGCCGAAAGCGGCCCTCGGCGCGCCACACGATGTGCAGGCCGAGCCCGGCTTCGAGCAGCACGCGTGCTGCGTACGGTGCGAGGCCGGTGGACTGCTGCACCTCCTCGAGCGTGCAGCCCTCGGGGCCGCCTTGCGCCAGCGCCGCGAGCACGCCCCGGTCGCGCATGGCGGCCGTTGCCTGGAAGGCGAGCGGCGCGAAAGCCAGCCACTGGGCCGCGCTGACGGCCTCCATGGCGGAGAGGGGATCCTTGTCGTACAGGGGCATGGCGGGGTATTCGGGATCTCAGGGAAGGATGCGGGTGGTGGTGCGTTCGCCCTGACGATCGGTGACGATCAGGACGCGTAGCTGGCCGTCGGTGCCTTGCAGCTGCACGGTGTCGATCTGGCGCGAGCCCGCGCTGGCGCGCGGCTGCAATTGCGCCGACCAGACGTGCTCGTCGCCATTGACGACGATCGTGAAATCGCGTTGCAGGGCGAGGAGGTCGCCGGCGATCGCGCGGCGCGTGGCGTCGGCCAGCGCCTGCAAGGCAGGGGTCGAGCGAAAGAAGATCTGCTTGCGGCCGGCGCCGCCGGGGCCTTCCCATTCGAGCCGGTCCTCCAGCATGCGCCAGGTTTCCTGCCGCGGCTCCTCGACGCGCTTTTCCAGCGACTGCGGGGTGACGTGCAGCGTTCCGCGCGTGGTGACCGGCGCCGAGAGCCACGGCGACTCGCGCGTTTCCTCATAACGGGCGTCGGGCCTGGGGGCGGCCTGCAGCAAGGCCTGCAACTGCGCCACCGTGAGCGCGTGGGCGAGGCCGGCCACGCCAGCCAGCGCGAGCAAGCACAGGACGCGCACGCCATGCAGCAGCGGTTTCATGCGCGCATCCCTTGTTCCGTCCAGAACGGATAGAAGTTGAACCAGTTGAGCGGATAGCGCCGCGCGAACGTTTCGAGCAAGCCCGCGTAGCGGTCGATCATCGGCTGCAACGCTGTCCCACGACTGTCGCGCGCGGCAGCCGCACCGAATTCGACGAACTCGATGCGATAGCGGTTGCGGCCTTCGTGCAGGCCGAAGCACATCACCACGGGGGCCGCGCTGCGCGCCGCCAGCACGTGCGGCGCCACCGGCAGACCAACGAGGCGGCCGAAGAAGTGGGTGGTCAGCGAAGCCGCCTTGCCGTCGACGCGGTCCGCGAGCAAGCCGAGGATCTCGCCGCGCTCGAGCGCCGCGTGCGCCTTGAGGTAGCTGTCGGGCCGGCCGATCTCGATCAGGCTTGGACCTTCGGCGATGCCGGCCAGGCGCCGCAGTCGCGCGCGCGGGTCCTGGCGCATCATGATGCTGATCGGCCGGCCGTCCATGGAGCGGTGCGCCAGCATCATCAGGTCGAAGCTGCCCAGGTGCGAACCCAGGAGCACGCAACCCTTGCCTTGCGCCAGCAGCCGGTCGACCATGGGCAGGCCCACGATCTCGACTTCGAAACGGTGGAAGTCGCCGGCCGCCATGTAGACCCGGTCGAGCAAGGTCGTGGCGAAGGTGTAGATGTGCCGGAACACCTGCGGCCAACGGGCGGGGCGGCCGTGCACCGCCTGCAGGAAGTCGGCCGAGGCACGCCGGGCGACGCCGTCGGTGAGCACGAAGTAGAGGGTGATCGGAAACAGCAGGCCGCGGCACACCGTGCGCCCGCAGGTGCGCGCCAGCCAGACGATCAGCGCGATCAGCCAGGGGCTGCCCCGTTCGGCCTTGGCCGTCCAGGCGCTCACGGCGAAGCCTCCGCCAGCGGCGCCAGCACCACGCTGCCTTCGGCGATCGCCTGGTGCACGCCGTCGCGCAGCGCGCTGACGCGGAAGGACAGCGATCCCTCGCGTTGCGTGAACTGCACGCGCGCCGACTCCTCGGGCAACAGGGGCGAGGCGAACTTCACGCGCGGCAGGCGCGCCACGTCGCGGCCGGTGCGCTCCCGCACGCCGGCGAGCACGTGGTCGAGGATCAGCACGCCCGGCACGACCGGCCGGCCGGGAAAGTGCCCGGGCAGCGAAGGATGGCTGGCCGCGACGCGGAAGTGATGGTCGCTGCAGGCCGCGGGGGCAGCGGCGCCCGTCGTGCGCTGTGCCGCATGGAGCGCCTCCAGCGCCGCGCGTGGCAGCTTGCCGTTGGCGTCGCGCGGCAGCCGCTCCACCTGCAGCCAGCTGCGCGGCAGGAAGACGACGTCGATGCGCTCGCGCAGCCAGCGTTCGGCGGCGGCACGATCGAGGTGGCCGGCGTGGATCAGCACCAGTCGCTCGGTCGGCGCGTCCTCGGCCGGCAGGTAGAACACGCCGTCCTCCAGGCCGGGCAGATCCTGCAGCAGCAGGTTGAGGCCGCTCAGCGAGGCGCGCCGGCCGCCGATCTTCACCATGTCTGCGTGCCGCCCGAGCAGGGTGAAGCGGCCGTCGCCGCCGATTTCCACCCGGTCGGCCAACGTGTGCGGCGACGGAAAGTGCGTGCCGCGGGCCTGCGTGCCGTCGGCGCCGACTTCGAGACGGACATCGCCGATCGGCTGCCAGCTCGCTTGCGTGGCAGTGCGGCGCGTGGCGATCACGCCCGTTTCGGTGGAGCCGAAGATCTCCACCACCGGCGCGCTCACCAGCGCCTCGACCTGCGCGGCCAGGGTGGCTGCGAGCGGCATGGTGGAGACGAGGGCGAGCCGGCAATCCGGCAAGGTTTCGCCGGCACGGGCCAGCGCTCGCAGGTGCAGTGGCGTGGCGATCCAGGCGGTCGGTCCGCCGCATTGTTCGACGGCCGTGCGCACGTCCAGGGGCAACAGGGGCTTGCGATCCAGCACCGCCAGGCCGGTCGCCAGCGGCAGCATCACGGAGCTCTCGAAGCCGAACATGTGCTGCGGCGGCACGCTGCAGACCAGGGCCCGCAAGGCGGCGAGGCCACCGTGCACTTCCGTGTCCAGGCGGGCGGCCAGGGCGCGCGCGCCCTGTGTCAACTGCCCCCAGGTCTTGGCGTGCGGCTGCGGTGCTCCGGTGCTGCCGGACGTGTACAGCCGCACGCAGGTCTGCCGTGCATCCGGGGTCCACGCCAGCTCGCGCGGCGAGGGCAGGTGGCGTGGCACCTGGGGCAGATAGACGAGACCACCCGTGCGCGCGCCGGAGACCGGCTGCAACAGCGTCTCATCGTCCACCACCACCATCGCGCCGGGCGTGCCCCCGAGCAGCGCCACGAGGTCGGCCAGGCCGCCGGAAGGCGGCAGCAGTTGCAGGCAGCCGCGGCGCAGCGCGGCCAGGGCGGTGATGAGAAAACCCGCGCGAGTGGCGCACAGGTTGCAAACGGGGGTGTCGGGATGCAGGCGGTCCGCGAGTTCGCGGGCGGCTGCGTGGATCTCGTGCCACGTCCAGTCGTGCGCGCCGCCGATGACGGCGGGGCGGTGCAGGAGCGAGGGGGACAGCAGTGCGGCCATCGTCTTGGGGTCGCTCACGGGGCCTTGCCTCGTGCGGGTCGCCAGACCTGCAGCGTATCCCTGAACTGCTGCAGCACGCCGGGAAAGCGATGGGCGGGGAAGAGGTGGGGTCGCAGCCAGTGCTCACCCAGGAAGAGGAGGGCCGTGCCGCTCCAGACCAGCATGCCGGACCACGCAGCCGCGCGTGGCGCGCCCAGGCCAAGCAGGGCGGCCAGGACGAAGTAGGCGCACCACACCGCGGTGAGGCGACGGGTATACAAAACGAGCTGCGGCGGCAAGCCCGGTTCGCTGACCCGGGCAATGCGCGTGATCAGGGCTTCGTGCCCCGGCCGCAAGGTGCGGCCGAAGAACAGGGCCAGCCATCCCGTCATCAGGAAGGAAAGCGCGCGCCACGCGATGCCGACATCGAACGCCACGCGCCATCCCCCCGATCAGCCCTGCGCCCGAGCGGTCCCGAGGTAGGCGGCCAGGCTTTCCAGCGAGCCGAAGATGGCGTCGTTCTCGGGGTTGTCCGCGGCCAGCTTGACGCCATAACGCTGCTGGATGATCAGCGAGATCTCCAGCAGGTCGAGCGAGTCGAGGTCGAGGCCGCCGCCGAACAGCGGGGCCTTCAGGTCGACCTGGCTGGCGTCGACGTCTTCGAGGTGGAGTCCCTCGACGAGCAGCACGGCGAGTTCTCTCGCCTCGATCGTCGGGCGATCGCCGAGGGTGACGCTCATGACGCGGACAACTGCGCGTTGATGCCGCGCGTCAGGTTCTGGATCCAGCCGTTGTAGTTCTTGTGGATCGTGCCGCCCTTCTCGTCCAGGTTGACGCTGGAGCGGTATTGCACGCTGTACGACTTGGGCGAATAGGGGATCGCGACCACGGCCGTGTGGTTGCGCAGTTGCAGCGTGCCCAGCAGCATGCCGGGGCCTTCTTCCTTCATCTGCCAGCCGAGCGCGGAGCCGGCGCGGACGATGGCGCCGCGGACTTGTTCGTTGCTCAGGGCCTTGCCCGAGGCGGTGGCGACGGGGGCTTCGCTGACGTTCATGATCGGCGCGGCGACGCAGCCAGCGAGGGCGGCGGCGGCGAGCACAACGGTGGCCAGCTTGACGGACACGGACATGGATCGGTTCTCCTGAAATTTCTCGTTCGACTGTTGTGACGTGCCAGCGCTGCCGGCGCGACGCCCGGGATTCGACGCGGGGCTATCCTCGGGCGACCGGATTTTGCCCGACCGTAGTAAGGGGAGTTGGCGGGCGCGGCCGATAAACAACAGTCTCCTCACCCTGAAGGGGGACAGGCTGTAATTTTGTCGCACGCCGCCGGGGCGTTCTGCCCATCAGTTCACCGCGCAGCGCCGGAAGGAAGACGGCAAACGCATCACCCGCCCTCCGGCCTGGTGCCGGACGGCATGACCCTGGTCGATGGCGGTACGAGCAGAAGGCCCGCGCCCGCCCTGAGCCACGCGCTAGCCGGCCTGTCGGTCCCAACCGGAGGCGAACTCGTCGTCGGTCGCCAGCACCCACAGGGCGAGGGCGATCACCGTGCTGCCCGTGAGCAGGGCATTCTGCAGCGCCGCGGGATTGCCGTCGAAGCCGAGCACCACCGGCAACAGCATCAGCACCACGCCGAGCGCCACGTCGAGCCACTCTTCCCAGGCTTGCGAGACCTGCATCGCCTCGATGCTGGAGGCGATCAGCAGGGCGCCCAGGGCTGCCGTGCTGACGGCGGCGACGATCACGCCGTGGAAGCCGAGGATCCAGGGGGACACGATCAGCCAGGCCCCGAGGAGGGCGTTGGCCGGGTCCTGCCAGTGCTTGACGCGCTTCATGACGGACTCCTTCGGCCGCGCGGGGCGGCCTGTGCGGAGCCATCTTAGTCCCGCGGCGGCTGCCTTGTCACTGGCCGGCGACGCTGCTGCCGCGGCCGTAGTAGGCCTGCACGGTGTCCCAGGCCACGGTCTGCAGGTGCCGCGCCACGGCGGGCTCGAGGCCGGCGGTGTACGAGGAGCCCACCGGCGAGCGCTTGAACAGCGACGCATACACCGTGGCCGCGGCCAGGTAGGTGCCGGCGAGGCTGGGATGGCGCTTGTCCGATGCGTAGAGATTCAGGTCCGGCCGCTGCGCCACCGAGCGGGCGAAGGCCAGGCCGGCGGGGATCACGAAGGCGTCGTTGTTGTTGCCCTCGCGCGTGTACGCCTCGGCGAGTTGCGCCGTCATCTCCGGCTTGTCCTGGTAGGCCCACGACATGAAGAACACCGGCTTGGCGCCATGGCGCCGGAACGTGTCGGCATTGAGCTTCGCGTTCCTGACGAACACCGGCGCGAGCTGCGGATGGATCGGGCACTGGCTGCAGTCCATCACGATCGCCACGTCGAACAGGCGATCGAGCTTGTTGAAGGTGATGTTGTTGTTGGCGTCGAACGAATAGCTGCCGATCGCATTCGGCCGGAAGTACGACTCCACGTCGTGCCAATCGAAGCCCGAGCCGCTGATGGTCACCGAGGTGCCGCGATGGCGGAAGCCCGGCATGCCGGCCGCGATGAACTGACCGACGTGGCCGTGCATGCTGTTGTTGTAGTAGAAAAAGCTGTTGCCGATCCAGATGGCGGAGGCCGGATCGGTGATGCCCGCGTCGGTGAGCTTGGGTCGTGTGGCGGTCTGCGCCTGGACGGCGCCAGCCGCGAGCAGGAGGGATAGGACGAAGCCGGTGAGAAAACGAGAGAGCTGGGACATGGTGTCTCCTCGCAGGGTGCGGGGCGCCAGCATAGCTGCTGCGGGCGCGGCCGCGGTGATCCGGGCTTGGTGCTTCCCCGCTTGCCATGGCCCGCGCTTCGCGGGTGGTGGGGTCGCTACGCGATCCCACCCTACCGAGCGCGCTTGCCATTGTGTGGGGGTCGACGCGATCCCTCCCGACGCAGCATCAGCCGTAGGGTGGGATCGCGCAGCGACCCCACCGGACCCCTTCAGTCGTTCCCGAGCTGCGGCAGCGGCGCGTCCCCGCCCGTGGTCAGCAGCCCCGTGCGGGCATAGATGCCCAGCTTCTCGCGCGTGTCCGCGATGTCCAGGTTGCGCATCGTCAACTGGCCGATGCGGTCCTTGGGCGAGAACGGCGCGTTCTCCACCTTTTCCATCGACAGCCGCTCCGGCGCGTACGTGAGGTTGGGCGACTCGGTGTTCAGGATCGAGTAGTCGTTGCCGCGGCGCAGTTCCACCGAGACTTCGCCCGTGACCGCGCGCGCCACCCAGCGCTGCGCCGTCTCGCGCAGCATGATCGATTGCGGATCGAACCAGCGGCCCTGATAGAGCAGGCGCCCCAGCTTGCGGCCGTTGTCGCGGTACTGCTCGATCGTGTCCTCGTTGTGGATGCCGGTCACGAGGCGCTCGTAGGCGATGAACAGCAGCGCGAGCCCGGGGGCCTCGTAGATCCCGCGGCTCTTCGCCTCGATGATCCGGTTCTCGATCTGGTCGCTCATGCCCAGGCCATGGCGGCCGCCGATGCGGTTGGCCTCGAGAATGAGTTCGACCGGGTCGTCGAAGCTCTTGCCGTTCAGGGCGACCGGCCGGCCCTCCTCGAAGCGCACGCGCACTTCTTCGGCCTTGACCGCGACTTCGTCCTTCCAGAACGCCACGCCCATGATCGGATTGACGATCTTGATGCCGGAGTTCAGCTGCTCCAGGTCCTTGGCTTCGTGCGTGGCGCCCAGCATGTTGCTGTCGGTGGAGTAGGCCTTCTCGGCCGACATCTTGTAGCCGAAGCCGGCGGCCGTCATGAACGCCGACATCTCCGCGCGGCCACCGAGTTCGTCGATGAAGGCCTGGTCCAGCCAGGGCTTGTAGATGCGCAGCGACGGATTGGTCAGCAGCCCGTAGCGGTAGAAGCGCTCGATGTCGTTGCCCTTGAAGGTGCTGCCGTCGCCCCAGATGTGGACGTCGTCCTCCTTCATCGCCGCCACCAGCATCGTGCCCGTGACGGCCCGGCCCAGGGGCGTCGTGTTGAAGTAGGTCGTCCCGGCCGTGGAGATGTGGAAGGCGCCGCATTGCAGGGCGGCAATGCCTTCGTACGCGAGCTGCTTGCGGCAGTCGATCAGGCGCGCCTGCTCGGCGCCGTACTCCATCGCCTTGCGCGGGATCGCGTCGTAGTCGGTTTCATCCGGCTGGCCCAGGTTGGCGGTATACGCATAGGGGATCGCGCCCTTCTTGCGCATCCAGTGCAGGGCGGCGGAGGTGTCCAGCCCGCCGGAAAAGGCGATGCCGACCTTCTGCGCGAGCGGCAGGTTCTCGAGGATCGTGCTCATGGAATCCGATCAGCCGAAGTGGCAGATGTAGTGATAGGGCTCGGCGACGCGGATCTCGAAGCTGGAGTTCGCGGGGATCGCGAACTGCTCGCCCGCGGCGGACTTCTTCCACTCGCTGCTGCCGGCCAGCTTGTACTCGCAGGCGCCGCCCACGCACTCCATGATTTCCGGCGCGCCGGTGTTGAAGGTGAGGCTGGACTGCAGGATCACGCCCACCGACTTCTTCGTGCCGTCGGCGAGCGTGATGCCGTGGCTCACGCACTTGCCGTCGAAGTAGACGTTGGCCTTGGTGGTGACGGCAACGCCGTCGATTCGCTCGGTGGTCATGGAGAAGCTTCCGGGGAAACCGCCAATTTTAGGCGAGCGCCGCAGCGCCCTTGCCCGGACCCTCCCCCGGAGGGAAGGGAGCAAAACCGGACGCCCAAGAAAAAAGCCGCCTCGCGGCGGCTTCCCTGCGGGCACCGAAGTGCTCAGCGCCAGTGGCGATGGCCACCGCCGAACACGAAGCCCAGCGACACGCCCACCGGCGAATACGGCTGGTAGTACGGGTAGTACGCCGGGTAGGCGGGGTAGGCAGGATAGGCGGCGTACGGCTGGTACATGATGGGCGCCGGGGCGACCATCGTGGCGACACCCTGCATCGGCGGGGCGGTGACCACGCCGCCCTGGGCGACGTTGTTGCCCACGGGCGAGACCTGCAACTGCACGGTACGACCCGGGTCGTACGGCATCTGCGTCGTGTACTGGCGACCGGCGTATTCGTAGGTCACGTTGTAGCCGACCGTGCGGTTCTCGTACGTGCTTTCCGTCATGCAGTTCGGCTGGACGTAGCGGTGGTTGTTGGCTTCCACGTTGTTGCCGACGATGGCGCCCAGAACGGTGCCACCCACGATGGCCGCCGCGTGGCCGGCCCCGGCGCCCACGGCGCTGCCGATGGCACCACCGGCCAGGGCGCCGAGCAGGCCGCCGCCACCGGAGGTGGGGCCCTGGACGACGCCGCCCGGTGCGCACACCTGGCGCGGCACGGCGACTTGCTGGATCACGGGCGTGCTGGAGACGACCTGGCCGACTTCCTGCGCAGCGGCGCCAAAGGCAAGCAGGCCAAGCGCGGTGAAAAGAAAGGTCTGTTTCATGGCAAGAACTCGTTGAGCTGAGGGACTACGGATGCTGAAAGTCTAGACAGACCCTGCCTCGGCTGCACGTGATGATGGGTAAAGGCCGCGTAAAAATAGGTCGCTCAGGGATTCCTGCGCGCGGCCCAGCCCGCGGAGTCGAAACCCACGGTGACGCTGCCGTCGGGCCATTCGACCACCGGCCGCTTGATGACGCTGGGCGTCTCCAGCATGAGTCGGCGGGCGCCTTCCGCGTTGCCGCAGCGCAACTGCTGATCGCCGTCGAGCTTGCGCCAGGTCGTGCCCTGGCGATTGAGCAGCTTCTCCCAGCCCGCCGCGCCCAGCCACGCGTCCAGGCGTTCGGGTGGCACGCCGGCCTTCTTGAAATCGTGGAAGCGGTACTCCACGCCCTGGTCGGCCAGCCAGGCGCGTGCCTTCTTCACCGTGTCGCAGTTCGGGATGCCGTAGAGGGTGGGGACCATCCGGCGATCATAGTCAGGGCTTCGGGCCTGCCTGCACGGGCGATTTGGGATCCAGCACGGCTGGCGTGGCCGGCTTGGTGGCGGTCTTCACGTCGGTACTGGCCGGCGCCGTGCCGAACTTCTCGCTGCGGATGGTCATGTCGGCCGCGTGGGCGCCAGTCACCGACGGCTGAGCCGATGCGGCAGCGCCCGTCGCGGCATTGCTGGAGTCGCGGCCTTGCGCCGCCGCCCGTGCGTGCCATCGCGCGGCCACCGCATCCATCGAAGCCGTCAGTTCCTGCTGCTGTCGTTGCGCATCGGAGAGCGCGGGAGCACTGGCTGCGCTCGCCGGCGTCAGGGCCGCGCTTGCCGCCTGGCCGGGCGCGGCGGCAGCGGGCGCAGGGCCGGCGGGCTGCTGGCCGGGCGTGGTCGCCGCGGTGGTGCCGCCCATGGCCGTGCCACCGGTGTTGCCCTCGGCGCCTTTCGGGATGCCCGGCGTGCCGGCCGGGCCGGGCTGCGTCGTCGACGGTTTGCCGGCCGTTGCCATCACTTCGCCGCTCGTGTGACCGCCCGACGACAGATCGCCGACGAACCGGGTCTGGAGCACGCCGTCCTTCGTGGGTGGCGCGGCGGAGTCGCCGCAGCCCGCGAGAACGAGCACGCCGGCCGCCAGCAGCAGCGGCTTCATGAAAGCTCCCGAGGGTCCGATTGCGCGAGCCGTTCGCGGCCCCGCACCTGCTCGTACCAGGCACGGTGGTGGGTTCGCGCCCAGCTTTCATCGACCGTGCCGCGCCGCATCGCGGTGTACGCACCGGGCGTGCCGAGCGTGCCCGTGTAGATGTGACCGAGTGCCGCCGCGATGTAGAAGGTGGCGCCCGCCACGTGCAGGTAGTCCGCCCATTGCAGCAGATAGCGGGTCGCCTGCAGATTAGTGAAGTCCAGCAACAGGCCGGTCAGCGACATCAACAGTCCGAGCAGCACGACGCCGGCCCAGAACCAGAGCTTTTCGCCGGCATTGAAGTAGCCCGCCGTCACGTGCCCGCCCCCGGGCGCCCGGCCGAAATGGCGCAGCCACTGCCAGTCGCCGGGGCGGAAGAAGTTGTGGCGCACGAAGCCGAAGAACATCACGACCGAAAGCACCAGGAACAGCGGCCCCAGCACGTTGTGCAGGTACTTCGAGGCGATCGCCAGCCACGAGAACAGGTCGTGCCCCAGCAGCGGCAGCAGCGCCTTCTTGCCGAAGAAGATCACCAGCCCGGTGAAGGCCATCAACAGGAAGACGATCGCGACCGTCCAGTGCACAACGCGCATCCAGCGCGGAAAGCGCGTGATCCGCCGGCCGGTATCGGGCTCGTCGGGCAGCGACGGGCCCACCACCTTGTGGACCACCGCGATCCCCAGCAGCGCGAGCACCAGCACCACGGCGCTGGCGGTCGAAACGGGCCCGTTGCGCAGCGTGCGCCAGGTATTGCCGCCTCGTTGCAGGATCAGGTCCTGCTCCGCGTCGTTGCGCCCGGGCGGCACCAGGTAGTGCCGGTCCATGTGGTGGCGCCCGGAGGCCGGCGAGGTCAGGCCGGGCTCGGGCGAGTCCTTCTCCTGCTGCAGGATGGTCTGCTCCTCGGCGTACGCCGGCACCGCGTCCCGGTTCGGCACCGCCGCCTGCAGCGCCGGCGTGACGAGCAGCACCAGGGTCACCGCGGCCAGCCAGCGTCTTGCGCGCTCACTCATACGGGGCCCCCTTGTCGAAGGTGCGCAGATACTCGTCCTGCAGCCAGTTGCGGTCGATGATGGTCGCCGTCCACGCCAGCCGGTCATCGTGGAAGTTGCGCTGCTGCGGCAGGTTGTCCGGCTTGCCGTTGTACTTGCCCTCGCGCCAGGGCGGGTGCTGTTTCACTTCGAGGCAGCCGGCCAGCAGCGTCGTCGCCGCCAGCAGCACGACGATGGGCAAGCGCTTCATGACGGCAGCTTCCTCGGATCGTTCTGCGAGACGTTGGGCATCTGGTTGATGCGCGGCCCGTCGCCGGTGACGCCGATCTTGCCGTGCTTGCCCGCGTCGTAGGCGAGGTCCCAGCCCCACAGCTCGGGGCCGTAGCCGCGGGTCTCGACGCGATGGCGGTAGATTTCGCCGATCAGATTGGCCTCGCCTCCCAGCAGCGCCTTGGTGGCGCACTGCTCGGCGCACACCGGAAGCTTGCCTTCGCTCAGGCGATTGCGGCCGTACTTCTTGAACTCCGCTTCACTGTTGTCCGGCTCCGGCCCGCCGTTGCAGAAGGTGCACTTGTCCATCTTGCCGCGGTGATTGAACGCCCCCGACGACGGGAACTGCGGCGCGCCGAACGGGCAGGCATAGAAGCAGTAGCCGCAGCCTATGCACATGTCCTTGTCATGCAGCACCACGCCGTCCTCGGTGTGATAGAAGCAGTCGACCGGGCACACCGCCATGCACGGCGCGTCGGTGCAGTGCATGCATGCGACGGAGATCGAGGCCTCGCCGGGCACGCCGTCGTTGATGGTCACCGTGCGCCGGCGGTTCACGCCCCACGGCGTCTCGTTCTCGTTCTTGCAGGCGGTCACGCAGCCGTTGCACTCGATGCAGCGCTCGGTGTCGCAGATGAACTTCATTCTTGCGGCCATCACGCCTCCTTGTGCTTGCCGAAACCACCGGAATACCGCACCAGCCGGCAGAGCGAGACCTTGGTCTCCTGCATCATGGTCACGGCGTCGTAGCCATAGGTCCAGCCGCAGTTGGCGGCCTCGCCGAGCACGATGGGCGCCGCGCCTTCGGGGTAGTTCTTGCGCAGGTCCTCGCCCATCCACCAGCCGCCGAAGTGATACGGCATCCACACCACGCCTTCGGGCACGCGCGGCGTGATGAAGACCATGATCTTCAGCCGCGCCCCCGAAGGCGTCTCGACCCACACGTACTCGTGCGTCTTCACGGGCAGCTGCAGCGCGTCATGCGGATTGACCTCGATGAACATGGTCTGCTGCAATTCCGCCAGCCACGGGTTCGAGCGCGTCTCGTCGCCGCCGCCCTCGTATTCCACCAGCCGGCCCGAGGTCATGATCAGCGGGAACTGGTCGGCGAAGTTCATCGCCTGCACCGACTTGAAGAGCGTGGGCAGGCGCCAGAACGCCTTCTTGTCGTCATAGGTGGGGTACTGCGTGACCAGGTCGCGGCGCGGGCTCATGAGCGGCTCGCGATGCACCGGCACCGGGTCGGGGAAGTTCCACACGCTCACCCGCGCGCGCGCATTGCCGTAGACCGCGCAGCCGTGCGCCATCGTCACGCGGATGATCCCGCCCGAGAGGTCGGTCTTCCAGTTCTTGCCCTCGGCCAGCGCCTGCTCCTGCGGCGTGAGCTCGCTCCACCATCCGAGCTTCTTCAGCAGGACGTGGTCGAACTCGGGGTAGCCGGTGTCGATCTCGCTGCGAGCGGTGGTGGAGCCATCCGGCGCGAGCAGGTTGGAGCCCTTGTACTCGACGCCCCAGTTCGCGCGGAAGGGCATGCCGCCTTCCATCACGTGCCTGGACAGGTCGTACAGCACCGGCGTGCCGGGGTGCTTGAGCTCCGGCGTTCCCCAGCACGGCCACGGCAGGCCGTAGTAGTCGCCGGCGCACGGGCCGTCCACCGCCTTCAGCGTGGTGGGGCTGAAGGACTTCTTGTTCTCCATGTGCAGCTTCAGGCGCTCGGGGGAACAGCCCGTGTAGCCGATCGTCCAGCAGGAGCGGTTGATCTCGCGCAGGATGTCCTCGATCACCGGCTCGTCGCGCACCACCTTGATGTTCTTGCACAGCTGCTCGTGGAAGCCGAACTTCCGCGCGAAGAGATACATGATCTCGTGGTCGGTCTTGCTGTCGAACAGCGGCTGGATCACGCGCTCGCGCCACTGGATGCTGCGGTTGGAGGCCGTCACCGAGCCCTGCGTCTCGAACTGGCTGGTGGAGGGCAGCAGGTACACGCCGTCCTGCCGCCCGTGCATCGCGGCGGTCATGGTGGGATACGGATCGATCACCACCAGCAGGTCGAGCTTCTGCATCGCCGCCTTCTCGTCCGGCATGCGCGTGATGCTGTTGGGCGCGTGGCCCCAGAATAAACATGCGCGCAGCGGGCTCGGCTGGTCGACGTACTCCTTGTGTTCCAGCACCGCGTCGTACCAGCGCGAGACGGTGGTGCCCGGCTTCTCCATCAGCGCCTTGGAGCCGAAGCGTCCGAGCAGCCACGGATAGTCGACGCCCCAGACGCTGGCGAAATGCTTCCACGCGCCTTCGGCGACGCCGTAGTAGCCGGGCAGCGAATCCGGGTTGGGGCCGACGTCGGTGGCGCCCTGCACGTTGTCGTGCCCGCGGTAGATGTTGGCGCCGCCGCCGGCCGTGCCGATGTTGCCCAGCACCAGTTGCAGGATGCACAGCGCGCGCACGTTGGCGGTGCCCACGTGGTGCTGCGTGATGCCCATGCACCAGACCACCGAAGACGGCTTGTTCTTCGCCAGCATCTCCGCGGCACGTTGCACCACCGTCTCGGGCACGCCGGTGACGTCGGCGACCCGGTGCGGGTCCCACTTCGCCACTTCCTTGCGCACGTCTTCCATGCCCCAGGTGCGGTCCTCGATGTACTTCTTGTCCTCCCAGCCGTTCTGGAAGATGTGCCACAGCATGCCCCACACGAAAGCGATGTCGGTGCCGGGGCGGATGCGCACGTAATGGTGGGCGAAGCGCGCCGTGCGGGTGAAGCGCGGATCGACCACGATCATCTTGGCGCCCAGCTCCTTGGCATGCAGGAAGTGCAGCATGGAGATGGGATGCGCCTCGGCCGGATTGGAGCCGATGAACAGCACGGCCTTGCTGAAGTGCAGGTCGTTGAAGGAGTTGGTCATCGCCCCGTAGCCGAAGGTCTGGGCGACGCCGGCAACGGTGGTCGAATGGCAGATGCGCGCCTGGTGGTCGCAGTTGTTCGAGCCCCACATCGAGACGAACTTGCGCAGCAGGTAGGCCTGCTCGTTGTTGTGCTTGCTGGAACCGATCCAGAAGATCGCGTCGGGCCCGGCCTGCTGCCGGATCTGCAGCAGCTTGTCGCCGACCTCGTTGATCGCCTGGTCCCAGCTGATGCGCTGGTACTTGCCGTTGACCAGCTTCATGGGATACCGCAGGCGGTGTTCGCCGTGGCCGTGCTCGCGCACGGAGGCGCCCTTGGCGCAATGGGCGCCCATGTTGATGGGCGAATCGAAGGCGGTGTCCTGGCGGACCCAGACGCCGTTCTGCACCACGGCCTCCACCGAACAGCCCACCGAGCAGTGGCTGCAGACGGTGTGCTTGATCTGGAACGGCGTGGAGCCCGGCAACGTAGTGACCTGCGCCTGCGCCTCGGCGATCACCTGCGGCGGTCGCTCGCGCACGAGCGCGGCAAGCCCGGCCGCCAGTCCGCCGGCCTGGAGAAAACCGCGCCGGCCGACCGTGGGCTGCGCCGCCGGACGGGGCAAGGGGCGCCGGGCAGCGGGTGCGGCGCCCGCGGGAGTCTTGCGGGTGAGCAGGGGCATGGTCAGAACCGGGCCAGCTCGTAATACCTGCGAGTGTGTTCGGTCTCGTGATAGCCCCGCGGCCGCTCTTGCGCTTGCGGTGCGGCCGAGGCTGGCGCGCTCACTGCGCCGGCCGATGCCGCGGGGCCCAGCACGGCAAGCGCGGCACCCGCGGCCGCGGCGTTGCGCGTGCGCCCCAGCAGGCGACGTCGTTCGGGATCAGGGATGGGTCGTGACATGCATGGCTTCCTGTTCGAAGAAGGTTTGGGCGACGGTGGCGACCGCGCGGTAGAAGTCCGCACCCGGCGCGGTCGCGATGTCCTGCAGGCAGCGCGCCGACCAGCCGGCGAGATGCCGCTCGAAGAACTCCTGCTGCACCGCTGCGCTGCGGCCGCTGGCGATCAGCACGCGCATGGTTTCGCACAGGGCGCCGAGGTGGTCTTCGAGTTCGGTGGCGCCCGGCGCCCGTGCCAGGCCCAGCCGGCGCAGGTCGTCACGCAGCGCCGCCAGCGGCTTGTCCATGAGCCAGCCGGCGAGGTAGTGGCACTGGTAGGGATTGAGCCGCGGCGTGCCGGCGGCGATGAAGAGCGCGTCGTACTCCTGCAGCGCCTGTGGGCCACAGCGCTGCGCGGCCGCGAGCAGTTCGTTCCACGCGAGTTCGGGTTCGTCCTGGAGCGCCTCGTTGCGCGGCAGCGCCGCCAGCGAGGCGATCAGTTGCGCATCGGGCCCGAGCAACAGCGCCGCAAGCAGCGCATAGACATCGGCCCTGCCTTGTTCTTCCTGCAACGGCATCAGTTCCGGCACGCAAAGGCTTCCAGATTCCTGCAACGTTCGATTCGCTCGCGTCAGGATATTTATTTCGACTCATCCATGCCAAGTTGCCGGTACTTTTTTTCCGCGGACGCGCGACGCTGGACAATGGAGCCATGAACACATTGAGCGAGTGGCTGGCGCATTGCGAGCGCCTGCACCCTAAGACGATCGACCTGGGACTGGCGCGCGTGCAGGCCGTGGCGCAGCGCCTGGACCTGGGCTTCGCCTGCCCGGTGGTCACGGTCGCCGGCACCAACGGCAAGGGGTCCACCTGCGCGATGCTGGAAGCCATCGCCTTGCAGGCCGGCTGGCGCACGGGCGTCTACGCCTCGCCGCACCTGGTGCACTTCGAGGAACGCTGCCGCATCGGCGGCGAGATCGTCGCCCCGGATGCCCTGGTGCCGCACTTCGCGCGGGTGGAAGCGGCGCGCCAGGACACCAGCCTGACCTATTTCGAATTCACCACCCTGGCGATCCTGAGCCTGCTGGCCGCCAGCGCGCTGGATGTGGCAATCCTCGAGGTCGGACTCGGCGGCCGCCTCGATGCCGTGAATGCCATCGATACCGACTGCGCCATCATCACCAGCATCGACCTGGACCACATGGACTACCTCGGGCCGGACCGCGAGAGCATCGGTCGCGAGAAGGCCGGCATCCTGCGTGCCGGCAAGCCCGCCATCGTCAGCGATCCCATGCCGCCGCACAGCGTGATCCAGTACGCCAACGCGCTGGGCGCCGACTTGTGGCTGGCGGGCCGCGACTTCAACTTCTCGGGCGACCAGCAGCAATGGGCCTGGGCCGGCCGCGGCCGCCGCTATTCGGGCCTGGCCTATCCGGCGCTGCGCGGCGCCAACCAGTTGCTGAATGCTTCCGGCGTACTGGCCGCGTTCGAGGCCTTGCGGCAGCAGTTGCCCGTCACCGCGCAGGCGATCCGCAACGGTCTCGCGATGGTCGACCTGCCGGGCCGGTTCCAGATCGTTCCCGGCCAGCCGACATTGGTGCTCGATGTCGCGCACAACCCGCACGCGGTGGCGGCGCTCGCGGCCAATCTCGACGCGATGGGCTTCTATCCGGCCACGCACGCGGTCTTCGGCGCAATGGGCGACAAGGACCTGGGCACGATGCTGGCCAAGCTCGGGCCCATCATCGATCGCTGGTACTTCACCGACCTGCCGACGCCGCGCGCGGCCAGCGCGCAGGCGCTGCTGCTGCAATGGCAGGCGACGCCCGGCCAGCGCAAGCTGCCGGCCAGTGTCCATGCCAGCCCGCGGGATGCGCTGGCGGCCGCGGTGGCCGCTGCAGAGCCCGCTGATAGAATCCTGGTCTTCGGATCGTTCTACACGGTGGGCGGCGTCCTCACGCAAGGCGTGCCCCGTCTGTCCGCCAAGCATCTCGGCTGACCCTCATCTCCATGGCCTTGTTCAAGTCGCGCAAGAAAAAGGTCGACGAGCCGGTGATAGCCGCTCCCGCCGAAAGCATCGAAGTGATGCGCCGCCGCGCGCGCCATCGGCTGATCGGCGCGGTGGTGCTGGTGCTGGTGGCGGTCGTCGGCTTTCCGATCCTGTTCGACACGCAGCCGCGCCCGGTGGCGGTCGACATCCCCATCGAGATCCCGGACCGCAACAAGGTCAAGCCGCTGCCGCCCGCGCCGCCGGCACCCGCCGCCGTGGCCGCCGGCAAGGTCACTCCGCCCGCCGCACCTGCCGCCCCGGTGATCACCGAGAGCCGTGCCGAGGCCGAGGCCGCCGTGCCGGTGGCAAAGCCCGCTGCGCCGCCGCGGATCGCCAAGGCCGAGCCCGCGCCGGAGAAAAAGCCGGAACCCCGGGCCGAAAGCAAACCCGAACCGAAGGTGGCCGACGCGGCCAAGGCGCGCGCGCTGCTGGCGGGCAAGTCCATCGATGCCGCGGCCGACGGCGTGCGCTACGTGGTGCAGGTCGGCGCGTTTGCCGAGAAGGACAAGGCCAGGATGGCGCAGCAGAAGCTCGAGCGCGCGGGGCTGAAGAACTACACCAACGTCGCCGAGACGAAGAACGGCACCCGCATCCGCGTGCGCGCGGGCCCGTTCGCCTCCAAGGCCGAGGCGGACAAGGCGGCCGAAAAGATCAAGGGGCTGGATTTGCCCGCCGCCATCCTCACTCTGTAGTGGCGGTCCTGGACTGGGTGGTGGTGGCCCTGCTGGCAGCGTCGGTGCTGCTGGGATTGTGGCGTGGCCTCGTGTACGAGGTGCTGTCGGTGCTGAACTGGCTGGCGGCTTTCGTGCTGGCGCAGTGGCTCGCGCCGCGCGCGGCGGCGCTGATGCCGTTCAGCCGCGCCAGCCCGTCGGTCCAGTACGCTGCGGGCTTCGTGGTGGTGTTCATCGCGGCCCTGTTCGCCGGCGGCCTGGTGGCGTGGCTGACGAAGCAACTGGTCGAAGCCGTGGGGCTGCGGCCGATCGACCGGGCGCTCGGCGGCGTGTTCGGCCTGGTGCGCGGCCTGCTGGCGGTGCTGGCGCTGGCCGTGGTGGTCCATCTCACCGGCCTCAAGAACGGCGTGTGGTGGACGGAATCGATGACGTCCGGGGCCGCGACCGCGGCCCTGCGTGGATTGAAGCCGGTGGTGCCCGAACGCTTCGGCACCTTCCTGCCGGCCCGGGAACTCTGAAAAATCGCGCAGGCGGTTGGAAAGTCGGAACTATGTGCGGAATCGTAGGGGTAGTGAGCCAGGCCCCGTGCAACCAGTTGATCTACGACGCGCTGCTGCTGCTGCAGCACCGCGGCCAGGACGCGGCCGGCATCGTCACCCTGCAGGGCCGCAAGGTCTACATGCACAAGGCCAAGGGCATGGTGCGCGACGTCTTCCGCACGCGCAACATGCGGGCCTTGCCCGGCAACGTCGGCCTGGGGCAGGTGCGCTATCCCACCGCGGGCAATGCGTACAGCGAAGAGGAGGCGCAGCCCTTCTACGTGAACGCGCCCTTCGGCATCACGCTGGCCCACAACGGCAACCTCACCAACGCGCAGGCACTGAAGGCGGAGCTGTTCTCCACCGATCACCGGCACATCAACACCGAGAGCGACACCGAGGTGCTGGTCAACGTGTTCGCGCACGAACTGGAACGCACCACGCGCGGCATCGCGCTCACGCCGCAGGACGTGTTCACGGCGGTGGCCAACGTGCACAGGCGCATCCGCGGCTCCTATGCGGTGGTGACGCTGATCGCCGGCCACGGGCTGCTGGCCTTCCGCGATCCGTACGGCATTCGCCCGCTCTGTCTCGGCCGCAGTGCCGAGGGCACCGTGATGGTGGCCAGCGAGTCGGTCACGCTCGAAGGCACCGGCCACCGGCTGGAGCGCAACGTCGCACCCGGCGAGGCGGTGTTCGTGGACCTGCAGGGGCAGGTGCACCGGCAGCAATGCGCCGAGCGGCCGCAGCTGTCGCCCTGCATCTTCGAATACGTCTACCTCGCGCGTCCGGATTCCGAGCTCGATGGCATCTCCGTCTACCAGGCGCGGCTGAACCTGGGCGAGACGCTCGCCAAGCGCGTGATCTCCACCGTGCCGCCGAACGAGATCGACGTCGTGATCCCGATTCCGGAATCGAGCCGCCCGAGCGCGATGCAGCTGGCGCAGCTGCTGGGCCTGCCGTACCGCGAAGGCTTCGTGAAGAACCGCTATGTCGGCCGGACCTTCATCATGCCCGGGCAGTCGGTGCGCAAGAAGAGCGTGCGCCAGAAGCTGAACGTGATCACCAGCGAGTTCAAGGGCCGCAACGTGCTGCTGGTGGACGACTCCATCGTGCGCGGCACCACCTGCCGCGAGATCGTGCAGATGGCACGCGACGCCGGCGCCCGCAAGGTCTACATGGCCAGTGCCGCGCCGCCGGTGCGCTTTCCGAATGTCTATGGCATCGACATGCCGACCTCGGCCGAGCTCGTGGCGCACGGCCGCACGGTGGAGGAGGTGCGCCAGATCATCGGCTGCGACGCACTGATCTACCAGGATGTCGAAGGCATGAAGAACGCTATCGGCAAGCTCAACCCGCAGATCAGCGGCTTCGATGCCTCGTGCTTCGACGGCGTCTACGTGACCGGCGACATCAACCCCGAAGACATCTCCCGCATCAACGAGGCGCGCATCGGCCAGGAAGACCCGCTGGAAGAGAACACCACGCGCCTGTCCATCCCGAATCCCCAGGAAGCCTGACATGAAGGCCAAGACCCTTCCCCCCGGTCTGCACCGCGACACCCTGGCCGTGCGCACCGCGCTGCCCGCCAGCCAGTGGGGTGAAAACTCGGAGGCGCTGTATCTCACCAGCGGCTTCGTGCAGCCCGATGCCGAAACCTCGGCACGCCGCTTCGCCAACCCGCAGGAAGGCTATACCTACGGCCGCACCTCGAATCCCACGGTCTCCAGCTTCGAGCAGCGGCTGGCCGCCATGGAGGGCACCGAAGCCGCCATCGCCACCGCCACCGGCATGGCCGCCATCCTGTTGCTGGGAATGGGCTTGCTGAAAGCGGGCGCCCACGTGATCTGCTCGCGCTCGGTGTTCGGCTCCACGCTCAATCTCTTTGCCAAGGAGTTCGGCAAGTTCGGCGTGGCCAGCACCTTCGTCGCGCAGACCGACCTGCAGGAGTGGCAGGCGGCCGTGCGGCCGGAGACCCGGCTGCTGTTCGCCGAGACGCCGACCAATCCGCTGACCGACCTGTGCGACATCCGCGCACTGGCCGATGTCGCGCACAACGCCGGCGCGCTGCTCGCCGTCGACAACTGCTTCTGCTCGCCCGCGCTGCAGCGTCCCACGGAGCTGGGTGCCGATCTCGTGATCCACTCGGGGACCAAATACCTCGATGGCCAGGGCCGCGTGATGGCCGGTGCGATCTGCGGCCCGGAAAAGATGATCGCCGACGTGTTCGCGCCCATCGTCCGCACGGCGGGCATGACACTCGCGCCCTTCAATGCGTGGGTGGTTCTCAAGGGCCTGGAGACGCTGGGCATCCGCATGCGGGCGCAGTGCGCCAACGCGCTGGCGATCGCGCACTTCCTCGAATCGCATCCTGCCGTCACGCGCGTGTACTACCCCGGCCTCGAGTCGCATCCGCAGCACGCGCTGGCGATGAAGCAGCAGTCCGGCCTGGGCGGCGCGGTCGTCTCCTTCGACGTGCGCGGCAGCGATCCCGACACGCTGCGGCGCCATGCGTTCAAGGTGATCGACAGCGTCGAAGTGATCAGCATCGCCACCAACCTCGGCGACACCAAGTCCATCATCAGCCACTCGGCGACCACCTCGCACGGACGCCTGAGCGAGCAGCAGCGGCAGGCCGCCGGCATCGGCCAGGGCCTGATCCGGCTGGCCGTGGGCCTGGAACACGGCGACGACATCAAGGCCGATCTCGCGCGCGGACTGGACAAGCTGTGAAAGTCAGAACCCGTTTCGCGCCGTCGCCGACCGGCTTCATCCATCTCGGCAACATCCGTTCGGCGCTGTACCCGTGGGCCTTCGCGCGCTCGCAGGGCGGCACCTTCATCCTGCGCATCGAGGACACCGACCTCGAGCGCTCCACGCAGGCGGCGGTCGACGTCATCCTCGAAGGGATGCGCTGGCTGGGGCTGGATCCGGATGAAGGGCCGTTCTACCAGATGCAGCGCATGGACCGCTATCGCACGGTGATCGCGCAGATGCAGGAGCAGGGCCTGGTCTATCCCTGCTACATGAGCGTGGCCGACCTCGACACGCTGCGCGAGCGGCAGATGGCCAACAAGGAGAAGCCGCGCTACGACGGCACCTGGCGCCCCGAGCCGGGCAAGACCTTGCCGGCCGTTCCCGAAGGCATGCAGCCGGTGTGGCGCTTCCGCAATCCGGTCGGCGGCTCGGTCGTGTGGGACGACAAGGTCAAGGGCCGCATCGAGATCAGCAACGACGAACTTGACGACCTGGTGATCGCGCGGCCGGACGGCACGCCGACGTACAACTTCTGCGTGGTGGTCGACGACATCGACATGGAGATCACCCATGTGATCCGCGGCGACGACCACGTGAACAACACGCCGCGCCAGATCAACATCTTCCGGGCCCTGGGCAAGGAGCCGCCGGTGTACGCGCACCTGCCCACCGTGCTGAACGAGCAGGGCGAGAAGATGTCCAAGCGCAACGGCGCCAAGCCGGTCACGCAGTACCGCGACGAAGGCTTCCTGCCCGAGGCGATGGTCAATTACCTGGCGCGCCTGGGCTGGTCGCACGGGGATGCCGAGATCTTCAGCCGCGAGCAGTTCCTGCAGTGGTTCAACCTCGACCACCTGGGCCGCAGCGCGGCGCAGTTCGACGAGGCCAAGCTGCGCTGGGTGAACGCGCAACACATGAAGGCCAGCGCGGACGAGGAGCTCGCGCTGCTCGTCACCGGCTTGCTCAGGCAGCGCGGCATCGCGGCCGATGCCCGCCTGCCGGCGATCTGCGGCCTGTTGAAGGATCGCTGCGATACCACCGTGCTGCTCGCCGACTGGGCGGCGCGCTTCTACAGCCCCGTCACGCCGGATCCTGCGGAAGTTGCCAGGCACATCACCGATGGCGTGCGGCCGGCGATCTCGATGCTGGCGCGCATGCTCGCGGCCTGCCCCTGGACGCGCGAGGACATCACCGAGGCGGTGAAGGAAACGCTGCGCGCCACCGGCCTGAAGATGCCGCAGTTGGCGATGCCCGTGCGCGTGCTCGTGATGGGTACCGCGCAAACGCCTTCGCTCGACGCGGTGCTGGCACTGAGCCTGCGCGAACGTGTGCTCGAGCAGCTCGGGAAGGCCTGATTTCAGTGTAGAATTCGAGGCTCGACACCGGCAGGGGGTATAGCTCAGCTGGGAGAGCGCTTGCATGGCATGCAAGAGGTCAGCGGTTCGATCCCGCTTACCTCCACCACAAGTGTCGAGAGGCCAATCGAAAGATTCGTCCAAAGGTTTTGACCCTATCGTCTAGAGGCCTAGGACATCACCCTTTCACGGTGAGTACCGGGGTTCGAATCCCCGTAGGGTCGCCAAGACAACGCAAGTTGAACTGGCAACAAGACGGCAGCACTTGGCCCGCGAGGGCAGACGCTGTACCGCGTGGAGTGGTAGTTCAGTTGGTTAGAATACCGGCCTGTCACGCCGGGGGTCGCGGGTTCGAGTCCCGTCCACTCCGCCAGTCATTCGAAAACGGACACGGGCTTCGGCCCGTGTTTCTTTTAGCGAGGACGAAGGCCCAGGGGTATAGCGCAGCTCGGAGAGCGCTTGCATGGCATGCAAGATGTCAGCGGTTAGCTCCCGCTTACCTCCACCAGGTTTTCGTTGAGTTCGTCCAGGTTGTGACCCTATCGTCTAGAGGCCTAGGACATCACCCTTTCACGGTGAGTACCGGGGTTCGAATCCCCGTAGGGTCGCCACACAACGCAAGTTGTACCGGCAGCAAGGCCGCAGCACTTGGCCCGCAAGGGCAGACGCTGCACCGCGTGGAGTGGTAGTTCAGTTGGTTAGAATACCGGCCTGTCACGCCGGGGGTCGCGGGTTCGAGTCCCGTCCACTCCGCCACCCATTCGAAGGCCTCGCCGCACAACGGCGAGGCCTTTTTCCTGGCCCCGCGCAAGGCGGGGGCGCTGGGCAGCGGCGGAACCGCGTCGATGACAATTTGGCCCCTGTCAATCCGCCAAATTCCCGACGTAGTGCAAAAGGTAAAAAAGTTGGAGCAACGCGGCACTTTCGTGCCGACTTCTGCTTGCAAATTGCTTATCGCCAGCCGCGCGCCCATAATGAAACCGAGCTTACAAATAAAAACGGGCGCGGACTTGGGAGGTCAAGCGACTCGCAAAGAAGACAGCAGGAGGAGCCGTGAAGCAATTCGCCGGCGTTCTGGGCCGCGGTTTACCGCGCCGTCGTACTTTCGAAAGGCCGAAGGCCGTGCCCCAGGCTGCCATGCCAGCGCCTGCGTCCGCTGCCCCGGGCGGCATGGAGGCCGCCGGTGCCAGCAGGGACGCGAGACCCTTCAATCTGCTGCGGTGGTTTTCCATCGCCAGCCTGGCTGCGCTGTTGCCGGTTGCGGCAGTGACGGGTTCGATCCTTTCGCACTACATCACCCAGGAGGCGCTGCAGCGTGACGCGCTGCTGACGGCGCAGTTCATCCAGAACTGCCTGGACGTCGAGGCCGCGCAGATCGGCGCCGTCGGCCTGTCGCAGTACCTGGATCCACGCGTCGATCCCGCGCCGGCGGGCCTCACCCCGAAGGCGGTGGCGCAGGCGCGCGCCGAGGTCTACGAGCACCTGGAAACGCTGCCCGACGTGCTGCTGACCACGGTCTATGCGCGCGACGGTCGCATCGTCTGGTCCACCAATCGCGCGCTGATCGGCACGCAGGCGCCGCCCAACGACGAACTCGACGAGGCCTTCGCCTCCAAGGCCGACGTCGCGCGCCATCATTCCAGCAACATCGGCCAGCGCGAGGAACAGCGCTTCGTGGTGGAGCCCAAGGACTTCTTCATCGAGAACTACGTGCCGCTGCCCAACAGCAAGGGCGAAATCGTGGCCGTGGTCGAGGTGTACAAGGAGCCGCGCAACCTGATGGCCGCCATCCAGACCGGGCAGCTGCTGGTGTGGGCCACCACGCTCGCGGGCGGCATCGTGATCTACCTGGGCCTGTTCAGCATCATCCGCCGCGGCTCGCGCCTGCTCAAGCAGCAGGAGCGGCAGCTCGTGGACGCGCAGTCGCAGATGTTCGCCGGCGAAATGGCGACGGCGCTGGCGCACAGCCTGCGCAATCCGCTGGCCAGCGTGCGCTCCAGCGCCGAACTGGCGCTGTGCACCGACGACCTGCCGGTGCGCAAGAACGCGCAGGACATCATCACGCAAGTGGACTTCCTGTCGCAGTGGGTGCGGGAGCTGCTGCTGTATTCGCGCCCACTGACCGGCGAGACCGAGGCGGTCGACGTGTGCGCGGTGCTGGGCGGCGTGCTTGCTTCGTTCGCGACTTCGCTCGAACGCTCGGGCATCGAGATCCGCTGGGATCGCAAGCAGTGCCCGAAGTCGCAGGTGCAAGGCAACAACTCGCTCGTGCGGCAGGCGCTGCACAGCGTGATTTCCAATGCGGTCGAGTCGATGCCGGGCGGCGGGACGCTCGACGTCGAGCTGCACGAGATTGGCGAACCCGAAGGCGTGGAACTGGTCGTGCGCGACACCGGCGTCGGCATGAGCAAGCAGCAGCTCGCGACCGCGTTCAAGCCTTTTCATACCACCAAAGCGCATGGGCTCGGCGTAGGCCTGCCCATGGTCCAGCGGGCGATGGAACGCTTCGGCGGCCACGTCACGCTCTCCAGCACCGAGAATGCCGGCACCGAAGTCCGGCTGCATTTCAGGACCTGAGGCGAACCTACATGGGAAGAATGATTCTGGTGGTCGAGGACGACGCCATCCAGGCCAGCAACATCACGGCGTATCTCACGCGCAACGGCTGGGACGTGCAGTCCTGCAGCACCGCGGAAGAGGCGCTCGGCATTTCCGACACGCTGCATCCCGATGCGGTCGTGACGGACCAGCGCCTGCCGCGGATGTCCGGCATCGAGATGATGCAGAAGATGCGCGAGGTCGATCCGCTGCTCAAGTGCATCGTGATGACCGGCGACGACAGCGCGCAGACGGCGGTGCAGGCCATGAAGGCCGGTGCCTACGACTACGTGTTGAAGCCGGTGGTGATGGCGGAGCTGCACCTGTTGCTCGAGCGCGCGATCGGCGCCGCCCGGATGGAGCAGGCGCTGCAGTTCCATCAGCAGCGCCAGGCGAGCGGTGCCGGCATCGCCGCGCTGATCGGCGATTCGGCGAACATGCGCGAGATGAAGTCCACCATCCGCCACATCCTCGATGCCGAGCGGCGCGTGGCGGACGGCGACTTGCCGGCGGTGCTGATCGTCGGCGAGACCGGGACCGGCAAGGAACTGGTGGCGCGCTCGATGCACTTCGACGGCGCCCGCGCTTCGGGCCCCTTCGTGGAGATCAACTGCGCCTCCATTCCTTCGCACCTGCTCGAGTCCGAGTTGTTCGGGCACGAGAAGGGCGCGTTCACCGATGCCAAGGAGCGCCGCACGGGCCTGGTCGAAGCGGCCGACGGCGGCACGCTGTTCCTCGACGAGATCGGCGAGATCGACCTGTCGCTGCAGGCCAAGCTGCTGAAGCTGCTGGAAGAGAAGACGGTACGCCGCATCGGCGCGGTGAAGGAGCGCAAGGTCAACCTGCGCATCATCAGCGCCACCAACCGCGACCTCGAGTCGATGGTGCGGCAGGGCACGTTCCGCAGCGACCTGTATTTCCGCCTGCGCATCATCTCGGTCAGCGTGCCTTCGCTGCGCAGCCGCGGCCACGACATCCTGCTGCTGGCGCGCCACTTCCTCGAGTCGCACGGCCGGCGTTACGGCAAGCCCGGCCTGCGCTTCAGCGACGACGCCGAGCACGTGCTGCTGCAGTACTACTGGCCGGGCAACGTGCGTGAGCTGCGCAACATGCTGGAGCAGACAGTGCTGCTCGCGCCCTCGGACGTGATCACGCCGGCGCAACTGGTGCTGTGCCCCATGCTGGCTCCGGAGCCCGAGGTGCCCATGATGCCGCAGCAGCGCGACCTGCGCGGCTTCGTGAGGCCGGCGGCCGCCGTGCCGCGCAACGACATGGAGCAACTGGCAGAGGCCGAGCGAGCGCTGCTCGTGAGCACCCTGGAGCGCACCGGCTGGAACGTCACCAAGTCCGCCAAGCTGCTGGGCCTGTCGCGCGACATGATGCGCTACCGCATCGAGAAGATGGGACTCACGCGTCCGGCCGACGAACCCGGATCGAGCTTCAGCCCCATCGGCCAGATCTGAGCCTCTCAAGAACAACGGCCCGCATTGCGGGCCGTTTGCTTTTGTCGTTCGCCCTGAGGGGCGTGTGGTGGGCGGACCAGGCAATTTGAACGCAGAAGACGCAGAAGGAAAGCACCGAACACGCGGAAAAAAGCAGGATGAATGAATGACATCCCTGCTCGCATCCTTCTGCGTGTTCGGTCTTCCTTCTGCGTCTTCTGCGTTCAGAATTCCTTGCAGCAGCACCGCGCCCGAAGGCCCGGTGCTGCCTACTTGATGCTCCCCGCCAGTTCGAAGATCGGCATGTACATCAGGACCACCACGACGCCGATCACGCCGCCCACGAAGACCATCAGCAGCGGCTCGAAGAGGCGCACGAACCAGTCGATCCAGCGGCCCATTTCCTCGTCGTAGAAATCCGCCGTGCGCTCCATCATCGCGCCCAGGTTGCCGGCCTGCTCTCCCGCATGCAGCATGCGCAGGGCCACCGGGGTGGAGAGATGGTTCATCTCGAAGGCCTGCGACAGCGGCTGGCCTTCGCGCACGCGTTGCGCCGCCAGGTCCAGCAGCTGCGCCATGCGCGCACCCACCAAGCCGCGGGCCATGCCGATGGCCGTGAGGATGGGGATGCCGCTTTGCATCAGGATGCCGAGCGAGCGATAGAGCCGCGTCACGTGGTACAGGAAGACCCGGTCGCGCACGCCGGGCAGGGCCGCGATCGTGCGGCCCACGGCCTGCCGCACGGCGACCATCTGCCACAGCCCGAACAGCGCCGCGAAGAACAGCACGATGCCTACGAGGATCGGGCCGAAGTTCTCGTGAATGAGGTGGCCCAGTTGCATCAGCGCCCGCGACAGCCAGGGCAGCCGCGTGCCCATGTCGCCGAACACCTGGCTGAAGCGCGGCACCACGTAGCCGATCAGGAACAGCAGCACGCCGCCGCCCACGACCAGCAGCAGGATCGGGTACACCGAAGCGCCGACGATCTTCTGCGTGAGCATGTCGATCCGCGTGCGGTACGCCACGTAGCGTGTCAGCCCGCTGCTCACCGCGCCGGTCTTCTCGCTGGACTGGACCAGCGCCACGTACAGATCGGGAAAGATCTCCGGGAACTGCGACAGCGATGACGAGAACGACTTGCCCTCGTACAGCAGCCGCACGAGTTGCGTGAGCACCTTGCGCGTGGTCGCGTCCTGCTCTTTCTCGGCCAGGCTTTCCAGCGCCGTGATCAGCGACAGGCC
Organism: Ramlibacter sp.; assembly: GCF_028291745.1. Classification (GTDB taxonomy): domain Bacteria; phylum Pseudomonadota; class Gammaproteobacteria; order Burkholderiales; family Burkholderiaceae_C; genus Ramlibacter. The sequence goes on from NZ_JAQGNQ010000099.1 coordinate 67,043, forward strand.
GGCGTTGACCAGGGTCGCGAGCTCCTGGCTGAAAAGCACCAGCGGAAACTTGCGCCGGCGCCCGAGGCTTGCGCCCAGCGCCGACAGCTTGCGGGCGGGCGCTACTGTCAGCACCCGCATGCCCTGATGTTCCGCCACCTGGCGGGCACTCTCGGCGGTGCCCGCATCCACCGTCATCTGGACGATGCCGCGGCCACCCTGGAACGCCTTGATCTGGTACTGCACGCGGCCTCCGTCGCTTCGGTCGCGTCAGTTGTTGTTGTAGTTGATGTCGGCGTTCTCGTCGGTGCCGCCGGGGGCGCCGTCCTTGCCGAGGGAGAGCAGGTCGAACTCGCCGGTATCGCCGGGCGACTTGTAGCCATACGCACGGCCCCACGGATCGTTCGGCACCGCCTTCTGCAGATAGGGGCCGTGCCACTTCGGCTCGTTGGCGGGCGCGGCACCGAGGGCGGCCAGGCCCTGCTCGGTGCTGGGGTAGCGGCCCACGTCGATGCGGTACATGTCCAGCGCCTTGGCAATGCTGGAGATCTGCGCCTGCGCCGCCTTGGCTTCCGATTTTCCAAGCTGGTTGAAGTAGCGCGGACCGACGATGCTGACCAGCAGCCCGAGGACCACCAGCACGACCAGCAGTTCGAGCAGGGTAAACCCGCGAAGCGTGCCGCGGCGAGTTTGCGAAGAGAAGGGAATGGCATGGGTCATGGCAGGCTCACCTCAGTAAGGACGCGTGCAGGAACGCAACTTTGATGCCGGCCGGCATCAGCGCGTGGTCCGCGTCTTGCGTGCCGGATCTTCTCGGCCCCTCACGGGTCGCCGTACCCGGAAGTTCATCATGCATCGTTGCAACCTGTCCAGCCGAATCGTGCAATGCGGCGTGGCGCTGGCACTCGCGGCCATCGGCACCGCGCACGCCGCGGGCGCCGACGGCATCAGCGTGCGCGACGAAGGCGAAGAGGGCCTGGTCCTGAGCAACCTCGATGCGTTGCCGATGCCAGCGATTGCGAGCGTGCCGCCGGCCGTGAGCCCCGGCGCGCGGGTGCCGGCGAAGCGCATGTCGGAGAGCACTGCGCGCCGCAAGGAGCTGTTTGCGCCGCTCGTGCGCGCCGCGGCGCAGGCGCATGGCTTGCCGGAGGCCTTGCTGCATGCGGTGATCGAGGTCGAATCGGGTTTCGATGCGGCCGCCGTCTCACCCAGGGGCGCGCTCGGCCTCATGCAGCTGATGCCGGACACCGCGCGCGAGTTGCGCGTGCGGGATGCCCGCGATCCTGCTGCCAACATCGACGGCGGCGCACGCTACCTGAAGGAACTGCTCGCGCGTTTCGGCAACGACCTGTCCTTGGCGCTTGCCGCATACAACGCCGGCCCGGGCGCCGTGCAACGCAGCGGCGGCATTCCGCGCAACGCGGAAACGCAGAACTACGTGCCGCGGGTGATGGCGCGCTATCAAAGCCTGCGCAACGGCGGCACCGAATAGTGGGGCGGTTGGGGGTTTTCACACACCCCGCCTCCCCCAAGGTTGGGGAAACCCACCGGCAGCTTCCCCACTGCACACACCTGCTCCCCGAGAGATTCCGATGCCGGCTACAGCCGCGTGGCGCAGCGCTGTACGGCTGCGTGATGACATTGCAAGCGCGACTGCATCGCGCGTCTGCAGGCGGCGCGCGCCACTGTGCGAAGCCACGTGCATGTCATCCGGATGGAGGGGCGCGAAAGGCTGGGCCCGTTCTTTGCGTAACACAGGTTACACCCCGCAGTGCGCCGCGGGAGACCGATCCACCACGAGGAGAGCGAAGGATGAAGCAGATGACGTTGACCACCAAGGCAGCCTTGCTGGTGGCAATTGCATGCTTCGCATCGATCGCATGGCCGCACGAGGGGCACTCGCACGACCACGGCACGCAGTCCGCTGCGCCTGCCACCTCGCGCCCCGTCAAACTCACCGATACGCAGCTGCTCGATCAGGACGGTCACAAGCTGCGCCTGGCCAGCGATGCGGTCGCGGGCAAGGTAGTGGTCGTGACCTTCGTCTACACGAACTGCACGGACACCTGTTCAATGGTTTCGCAGACCTTCTCGCAGGTGCAGGAGCAGCTCGGAGCGCTGATGGAAGACCGCGTGCGACTGCTCTCGCTCACGGTGGACCCGGCGCGCGACACGCCCGCACGCCTGAAGGAATACGCGGCCAACTTCAATCCGAAGCGCGGCTGGCTGTGGCTCACCGGCGAGCAGGCCAACGTTACCGCCGCGCAGCAGGCCTTCGGCGTGACGATCCGCAACCCCGAAAACCATCCGGCGCAGATCCTGATAGGCGACTCCAAGAGTGGCCGCTGGACTCGCCTGTACGACGTTGACCAACCGCAGCAGGTGCTCGCGAAAGTCAACGAATTCCTCGCTGCCCAACGCGCCGACAAGCAAGCCGCACACGACGGCACGGCGCAAGAGCAGTGCAACCCGCACCCGCATTCCGCGGGTGTGCAAACGAAACCTGGCTGCGTCGCACGGCCTGGTTGATTGAAGAAATGCGGCAGGACGCGGGCAAGCGTAATCCGGTAAAGCTCGCGATCACCATCCCCCCCTTTGCATCTCACAGGATTAGACAATGAACCCGAAACGCAATTTGATTTCGGCGGCGGTGGTCCTCGCCATTGCAGCTGCCGCCTCGCCGGCCTTCGCCACCCTTGAACGCCTGGGTCCCGTGGATCGCTCGCCGACCATCGGCGGCTACCCCGCCTGGTTCCAGGACCACACCGGCGTCGCCGTTGATTTCTGCGACCCCAAGTCGCAGGCTGAACTCACTGGCGGCTGGTGCACGGTGCTCCCCGGCAACGTCAACTTTCCGGAAAGCTTCCCCGGCAACTTCTTCAACGAGCACTTCTATTACGACGCCGTGAGCAAGATCGGCGGCGGCGGCGGCGG
>NZ_JAQGNQ010000113.1 GCF_028291745.1 Ramlibacter sp.
CACGGACGGCTTCATCGGCGACCGCCTGACGGTGAACTGGCAGTACGCCCCGACGCTGGACGTGCGGGCCCGCCGCTATCGTTTCCGGATCCTGAACGGCTCGGTGTCGCGCTTCCTGGCGCTGGGCATGGTCAAGGAATGCCTGGGCAACACCTGCGAGATGCCCGGCCCCAAGGGTTCCGGCAAGTCGTACCAGCGCATCCCGTTCCACATGGTGGCCAACGACGGCAACCTGATGGAGCACACGGTGCCCTTCGACGGCTCGATGGACCTCGACGGTGACGGCAACTTCGTGGAGCACAACGCCGTGCTGCCGGCCCAGGGCATTGCGGAGCGCTACGACATCGTCGTGGACTTCGCCAAGAACGGGGTGAAGGCGGGCGACAAGCTGTTCCTCATGAACACGATGCACCACGACACCGGCATCCTGGCGAAAATCCGGATCCCGCTGGCGGACATCCTGTCCGAGAAGTACAAGCCGGTGCTGAAGACCAACCCGGATGGCACGCAGCAATGGGACGCCGGCGATCCGACCGTGGGCAAGATCATGCAGCTCAACGTCAAGGCTTACGCCGGCGTCGACCAGAGCATGGACCCGACCCAGTACGAGCCGGCGCACGCCGGCAAGCCGATCGGCAAGACGATGATCCCGCTCTGGCTGGATCGGACCAACCCGGCTGACATGGCCACGCTGACGAACGCGATCCACCGCGACTTCGACTTCGGTCGCTTCGCCGGCACGGACGCTGCGCCCTGGACCATCAAGACCGATGGCGGCATCGCCTACAACATGGATCCGCGTCGCCTGAGCGCCGGGAACCAGCTGGCGAACGGCCCCACGGATGCCGGGTCCACCGGTGCAGGCACCCTGCAGGTCTGGAAGCTGACCTCCGGCGGCGGCTGGAGCCATCCGGTGCACGTGCACTTCGAGGAAGGCATCGTGCTGGCCCGCAACGGTCTGCCGCCGCCCGAGTGGGAAAAGTGGGCCCGCAAGGACGTGTATCGCATCGGTGGCGGCGAGGACAACAGCCTCAGCATCGAGTTCGCGATCCACTTCCGCGAGTTCGCCGGTACCTACATGGAGCACTGCCACAACACCCAGCACGAGGACAACTCGATGCTGCTGCGCTGGGACATCGAGTTCCCTGGCCAGTTCCAGGTGATGGCGACGCCGATGCCCACCTGGGACGGCGTGGAGTACGCTCCCTCGGTCGGTATCCCGACGTTCCGCACCGGCGACGGCCTGGGCTTCAGCGGCACGCCCTGATCTGAAAAGATCTGAGTGAAGGATGGGCGGCTGCCGCAAGGCAGCCGCCCTTTTTCATGGCCGGCGCGGCGCGGCTGGCGCATCCTCGTAGGCCGGGCTGCCGCAGGCACCCCGGCAAGCAGCCTTCAAGAAACGCTGGGGTGCCTGCGGCAACCCAGCCTGCCAAGTGCGTAGCTCCAACCCGGTCAGGCGCGGTCGATCTTCGGATCGAGGGCGTCGCGCAGGCCGTCCCCGAGCAGGTTGAAGGCCAGCACCGTGAGGAAGATCGCGAGGCTGGGGAACAGCGCCACGTGCGGCGCGTTCACCATGTCGGCACGGGCCTCGTTCAGCATCGCGCCCCACTCGGGCGTGGGTGGCTGCGCACCCATGCCGAGGAAGGAGAGGCTGGCCGCCGTGATGATCGACGTGCCCAGGCGCATCGTGAAGTAGACGACGATCGCCGAGATGCTTCCCGGCAGGATGTGCCGCATCACGATCGTCCAGTCGGACGCGCCTATGCTGCGCACCGCCTCCACGTAGGTCAGGTGCTTGAGCACCAGCGTGTTGCCGCGCACCAGCCGCGCGAAGGCCGGCACGCTGAACACCGACACGGCCACGATCACGTTGGCCATGCTGGAGCCGAGGATGGCCACCACCCCGAGCGCCAGCAGGATGCCGGGGAAGGCGAACAGCACGTCGCAGATACGCATCACGATGCGGTCCCACCAGCCTCCGTAATAGCCGGCAAGCAGGCCCAGCGCCGAGCCGGCGATACCGCCGATGACCACCGAGAAGAAGCCGGCGGCCAGCGACAGGCGAGCGCCCATCAGGATGCGGCTGAAGATGTCGTGGCCCAGCGCGTCGACGCCCATCCAGTGCGCCCGCGACGGGCCCTGGTTCAGCGCGTCGTAGTCGAAGTAGTTCTCGGCGTCGTAGGGCGTGATCCAGGGTGCGAGGATCGCCACGGCCACCAGCAGCAGGACGAAGGCCAGCGCGATCAGCGCGACGTGCTGCCGGCGGAACTTGCGCCAGAACTCGCTCCAGGGCGTGCGCACGCGCGCGCTCGCCGCGTGCTCTTGCAGCGGCTCGTCTTCGTCGATCGCCGGGGGGGTGGCAGGCTCGTTCATCGATAGCGAATCGTCGGATTGATGAATCCGTACAGCACGTCCACCACCAGGTTGATCAGGATGAACTCCAGCGAGAACAGCAGCACCAGCGCCTGGATCACCGGGTAGTCGCGCGCGTTCACCGCGTCGACCAGCAGGCGGCCCACGCCGGGCCAGTTGAAGACGGTCTCGACCACGATCGAGCCCCCGAGCAGGAACCCGAACTGCAGGCCCATCATGGTCACGACCGGGATCAGCGCGTTGCGCAGGCAATGCTTGAAGATGACGAGGCGCTCGTTCAGTCCCTTGGCCCGCGCGGTGCGCACGAAGTCCTCGTGCACGACCTCGATGAAGGAGGCGCGGGTGAAGCGCGCCATCACCGCCGCGACACCGGCACCCAGCGTGATGGAGGGCAGGATGTAGTGGCGCCAGCTGTCCGCCCCCACGGTCGGCAGCCACCCGAGGTAGACCGAGAAGATCTGCATCAGCAGCATGCCGAGTGCGAACGCGGGAAAGGAAATGCCCGAGACCGCGAGCGTCATCCCGAGGCGGTCGGGCCAGCGATTGCGGTACACGGCCGACGCGATGCCGATCGCCATGCCGAAGAGGACAGCCCAGACCATGCTCGCCACGGTGAGCAGCAGCGTCGGCAGGAAGCGCTCGGCGATCTCCGCGGAGACCGGCCGCTTGCTGCGCAGCGACTGGCCGAAATCGGCCCGCAGCATGTGGCCAAAGAAATCGACGAACTGGCGCGGGAGCGGCTTGTCGAGGCCCAGGTCCTTGCGCACCAGTTCCACCGTCTGCGCATCCGCATCGACGCCCGCGGCCAGCCGGGCGGGGTCCCCCGGCAGCAGGTGCACGAACAGGAACACCAGCACCGCGACGATCAGCAGCGTCGGCAAGAGCCCGAGCAGGCGCTTGAGGAAGTAGGCGGTCATCGCGCTGCGGTGATGCTCAGGGCTTCAGGTCCACTTCGTCGAAATCGAAGGACGCGTCGGGCATCACGTAGAAGCCCGAGAGCTTCTTCGAGTTCGCCGACAGCAGTTGCTCGGTGACCAGGAAGGCCCAGGGTGCGTCGGCCCAGATGCGCTTTTGCGCGTCGGTATACAGCGCGGTCTTCTCCTTCGCATCGGTGGTCTTCAGTGCCTTCTGGATGTCCTCGTCCACCGCGGGATTCTTGTAGTACGCGGTGTTGAACAGCTTCGGCGGCATCGACTCGCCGGCCAGCAGCGGACGCAGCGCCCAGTCGGATTCACCGGTGGAGGCCGACCAGCCGACGTAGTACAGGCGCACCGGCGCGGTGGCCGGGTCCTGCGCGCCTTCGACCTTCTCCACGCGCTGGCCGGTTTCCATCGCCAGCAGCGAAGCCTTGATGCCCACCTGCGCCAGTTGCTGCTGCAGGAACTGGATCACCTTCTGCGCCGTCGTGTGGTTGTAGGCGGACCAGAGCTGGGTCTCGAAGCCGTTGGGATAGCCCGCTTCCTTCAGCAGTTGCCTGGCCTTGGCCGGGTCATAAGGCCACGGGCCGAGCTTCACCGCGTATTCCACGCCCTTGGGAATCACGCCCTCGGCGGGAATCGCGTAGCCGGAGAAGGCCACCTTGGCCAGCGCCTGCTTGTTGATCGCATAGTTGATCGCCTGGCGCACCTTCGGGTTGTCGAAGGGCTTTTGCAGCGTGTTCATCGACATGTAGCGATGCACGATGGAGGGCGCGGCCACCACGTCCAGCGTGTTCTTCGCCTTCAGCACCTCGGCCTGCTCGTAGGGCACCGGGAAGGTGAACTGCGCCTCGCCGGTCTGCATCATCGCCGCGCGCGAGTTGTTGTCGACCACCGGGCGCCAGGTGATCGTGTCGACCTTGGGATAGCCCTTGCGCCAGTAGCCTTCCCACTTCGTCACCTTGAGATAGTCGCTCGGCTTCCACTCCACGAACTTGAAGGGGCCGGTGCCCACGGGATGTTGCGCGATGCCCTTGCTGCCGTACTGCTTCAAGGCCGCCGGCGAGATCATCACGCCCGAGGGATGCGCCAGCGAGTTGATGAAGGGCGAGAAGGGCTCGTGCAGCGTGAACTTCACGGTGACGGGGTCGACCGCCTCCGTCTTGGCGATGTTCTTGTACAGGACGTAGCGCTTGAGTCTGTTGTCCGGGTTGGTAGCGCGGTCGAAGTTGGCCTTCACCGCCTCCGCGTTGAAGTCGGTGCCGTCCTGGAACTTGATGCCCTTCTTCAACTTGACGGTGTAGACCAGGCCGTCCTTGCTGGCCTGGTAGCTGTCCGCCAGCACGGGCACCATCTTCATGCTGCGGTCGAAGCCGAAGAGGCCCTGGTAGATCGACTTCACCACCGCCTGCGACAGCGTGTCGTTGGCGTCGTACGGGTCCAGGGTGGTGAAGGTCGACGCCACGGCGGCGACCACGTCCTTGGCGGCGAACGCCGGCGTTGCCACCGTGGCGGCCAGTGCCAGCACGAGGGCCAGCGGTGCGAGGGTGTATTTCATGGCTTGCTCCTTGCGAAATTCATGGGTAGTCGCCGACCCGATGGCGGGCGACGAAGTGACCGGGCGCCACTTCCACCAGCGGCCGCACGAGGGGCTCGTCGCCGACGGCGCGGACTGCGCTCGGCACCTCGCCCTCCTGCAGCACGCGCTGGCGGTGGCGCCGCGCCGGGTCGGCCACCGGCACCGCCGCCATCAGGCGTTTCGTGTACGCATGCTGCGGATCCTCGAAGATAGCGCGGCGCGGGCCGATCTCCACGATCTGCCCCAGGTACATCACGGCCACCCGGTGGCTGATGCGCTCGACCACCGCCATGTCGTGCGAGATGAAGAGAAAGGCGATGCCCAGCTCGCGCTGCAGGTCGAGCATCAGGTTGACGATCTGCGCCTGGATCGAGACGTCCAGCGCCGACACCGACTCGTCGGCGATCACCACCTGCGGGTTCAATGCCAGCGCCCGGGCGATCGCGATGCGCTGGCGCTGGCCGCCGGAGAACTCGTGCGGATAGCGCTGGGCAAACTCGGGCTGCAGGCCGACCTTGCGCAGCAAGGCATCGACCCGCGCCTGCGCCTCCTGGCCGGAGGCGATCTTGTGCACCAGCAGCGGCTCCATGATGGTGAAGCCGACGGTGAGCCGGGGGTCGAGCGAGGCGAAAGGATCCTGGAAGATGAACTGGATGTCGCGGCGCAGCGCCTGCAGCGTGGCGCGCGGCAGTTCACGGACGTTGCGGCCGCCGAACTCGATCAGGCCCGATTCGCTGTCCACCAGCCGCAGCAGCGAGCGGCCGGTGGTCGACTTGCCGCAGCCCGATTCGCCGACCAGCGCCAGCGTCTCGCCCGCCTGCAGGTCGAAGCTCACGTGCTCCACCGCATGCACGCGGCGCGTGACGCGGCCGAAGATGCCGCTGGGCACATCGAAGCGGGTGACCAGGTCGCGCACGCGCAGCACGGGGGCCTGGTCGGCGCGCACGGTGTCCTGCGGCGGCGCTTGCGTGGCCGCCGCGGCGTCGCCGCCCAGCAGGTCGAACTTGCGCGGCAGCCCGGTGCCACGCATGGCACCCAGGCGCGGCACCGCCGCGAGCAGCGCGCGCGTGTAGCGCTCGCGCGGGTGCGCGAACAGGTCTTCCGAGGGGCCGCTCTCCACGGCCCGGCCGCGGTGCATCACCAGCACGCGGTCGGCCACTTCGGCCACCACGCCCATGTCGTGCGTGATGAACACGACGGCCATGTTCATCTCCTCCTGCAGCAGGCGCACGAGCTGCAGGATCTGCGCCTGGATGGTCACGTCCAGTGCCGTGGTCGGCTCGTCGGCGATCAGCAGCGCGGGGCGGCAGGCCAGCGCCATCGCGATCATCACGCGCTGGCGCATGCCGCCGGAGAGCTGGTGCGGATAGCGCCCCAGCACGGCGCGCGCCTCCGGGATGCGCACCAGCTCCAGCATGCGCAGGGCCTCGGCCCGGGCCTGCGACGCCGACTTGCCCTGGTGCACGCGGATCGCCTCGGCGATCTGGTCGCCCGCCGTGAACACCGGATTGAGCGAGGTCATCGGCTCCTGGAAGATCATCGCCACGTCGGCGCCGCGCACGCCGCGCATCGTGGCCTCGGTCGCGCGCGCCAGGTCCAGCACCTGGCCGTCGCGCCGGCGCAAGGCCATGCGGCCACCGGTGATGTGGCCGCCGCCGTGCTCCACCAGCCGCATCAGCGACAAGGAGGTCACGGACTTGCCCGAACCCGACTCGCCGACGATGGCCAGCGTCTCGCCGCGCTCGACGTGGAAGGACAGCTTGCGCACCGCCTCCACCGTGCGCTCCGAAGTCGTGAAACGGACCGACAGATCCTCGACCTGCACCACGCGCTGGCCGGGCAGCACCAGGAAGTCGTCAGGCGGACTCTGCATGCGAAACGCGTCAGCCGAAGATGGCCGTGTACGGCGCTTCGCCGACGCGTGCGTGGCCGCGGTACATGCCTTCGGTGTTGAAGGGCATGCTGACATTGCCATGGCGGTCGACGGCCACCAGGCCACCGCGCCCGGCGATCGCGGGCAAGGCCTCGTGCACCACCACCTCGCTGGCCTGCGCCAGGGAGAGGCCGCCGTAGCGCATGCGCGCGCATACGTCATGCGCGACGGCCAGGCGGATGAACATCTCGCCGGTGCCGGTGCAGGAGATCGCCGCGGTGGCGTTGTCGGCATAGGTGCCGGCTCCGATCAGGGGCGAATCGCCGACCCGGCCCGGCTGCTTGTTGGTCATGCCGCCGGTGGAGGTGGCGGCAGCCAGGCTGCCCTGCGCATCGACGGCGACCGCTCCGACCGTGCCCATCTTGCCGCGCTCTTCCAGCGGCGCTGCCGGCGTATCGGCGGCAAGCGCGGCGCCGTCGTGATCCAGCAGCGTCCGGTCGGCAGCGAGCGCCCGCTGCAATTGATCGCGGCGCGCTGCGGTGGAGAAATACGAGGGGTCGACCAGCTCCAGCCCGTGGCGCCGCGCGAACTCCTCGGCGCCGGCGCCGGCGAACAGCACGTGTTCGCTGTGCTCCATCACGGCCCGTGCCGCGCGGGCCGGCCGTCGCACGCGGCTCACGCAGCAGACGGCGCCCGCGCGCAGCGTGGCGCCATCCATCACGGCGGCATCGAGTTCATGCGTGCCCGCGTGCGTGAACACCGCACCGTGGCCGGCGTTGAACAGGGCGCACTCTTCCAGCAGGTCGACGGCCAGCGAGACCGCATCGAGCGCGCTGCCGCCGGCGGCCAGCAGCGCCTGTGCGGGCAGCAGCACGGCATGCAGCGCCTCGTGATAGGCGGCTTCCTGGCCGGTCGCGGCGTGCGCGCGGCTCATGGTGCCGGCGCCGCCATGGATGGCGATCACCGGGCGAAAGGGCGGGACGGTCACTCGGGCGAAACGAAGTAGCGGCAGGTCGGGATCACCTGGAGCTTAACCCCGGCCAGCACTCCCCGGGTCCGTCCGCGGAGAATTGCGCCTGTCCGCGAGCGGCCTGTTTAGTGCCCCCCGCCGAGGTACGCCGCCTTGACCGCCGGGTCGTCCCGCAGCTTGGCTGCCTCGCCGTGCACCGAGATCCGGCCGTTTTCCAGCACGTAGGCATAGTCCGCCACGTTGAGCGCGGCGGCGGCGAACTGCTCGACCAGCAGCATGGTCACGCCCTCGCTGCGCAGGCGCGCGATGATGCGGAACACCTCCTGCACCAGGATGGGCGCGAGGCCCATCGACGGCTCGTCGAGCAGCACGACGTCGGGATTGAGCATCATGGCGCGCGCCATGGCGAGCATCTGCTGCTCGCCGCCGGAGAGCGTGCCCGCCAGCTGGGTGCGGCGTTCCTTCAGGCGCGGGAAATACTCCATCGCCCGTTCCAGGTCGGCCTGCACGTTGCCCTTGGGCCTGGCACCGGTGAAGCGCGGAAAGGCGCCGAGCAGCAGGTTGTCGGTGACACTCATGGTGGCGAACACGCGGCGGCCTTCGGGCGAATGCGCCAGGCCCAGCTTGGCGACCGTGTACGGTTGGGAGCCCGTCACGTCCCGGCCGCCCAGCGACACGCTGCCCTGGGTCGGAGCAATCATCCCGCTGATCGCGCGCATCGTCGTCGTCTTGCCGGCGCCGTTGCTGCCAATCAGTGAGACGACCTTGCCCTTGGGCACCTCCAGCGAGATGCCGTGCAGCACTTCGACCTTGCCGTAACCGGCGTGCAGGTTGTGGATCGAGAGCATGGTGGTTCTTTCAGGCCGGCACGGCTTCGGCGCTGCCGAGATACGCTTCGATCACCTTCTCGTCGGACTGCACCTCGTTGGGTTGCCCCTCGGCGATCTTCTGGCCGAAGTCGAGGACGGTGACGCGGTCGCAGATCGACATCACCACATCCATGTGGTGCTCGATCAGGATCACCGTCACGCCGGCCTCGCGGATCTTGCGCACGATCACGATCAGCTCGCGGATATCGGGCGCGGTCAGGCCGGCCGCCGGTTCGTCCAGCAGCAGCAGCCGCGGATTGAGCGCCAGCGCCCGGGCGATCTCCAGCAGGCGCTGCTTGCCGTAAGGCAGGTTGCGCGCCTCTTCGGCAGCCAGCGCATGGAGGCCCACGAACTGCAGCAGTCCATGCGCCCGCGCGGTGGCGGTGAGCCGCTCGCGCCGGTAGCGCGGGGTGTGGATGGCCACGTCCAGCAGGTTGCTGCGGAAGCTGTGGTGCAGGCCCACCAGCACGTTCTGCAGCGCCGTCATCTCGCCGAACAGCTGGACGTTCTGGAAGGTGCGCGCGATGCCCGAGAGCGCGATGGACGCCGAGCTGCGGCCGACGAGCGACTGGCCCTCGAATTCGATGCTGCCGGACGTGGGCACGTAGATGCCGGTCAGCACGTTCATCATCGTGCTCTTGCCCGAGCCGTTGGGACCGATCAGGCCATGGATCGTGCCGCGCTCGACGACCAGATCGACGTCGTTCAGCGCCTTCAGGCCGCCGAACTGCATCAGCACCTGGCCCGCGTTGAGCATCATGCCGCCCACGGCGCCGCGGCCCGCCGTCACCACCTCGCCCATCGAGGGCAGGTCGCGCGCGGCCTCCGCGTCGACCCGCGCATGCCCCTTGAGGTTGAGGGCACCGCGCACGAAGCCGACGATGCCGTCCTGCAGGTAGTACACGACGAACAGCGTGATCAGGCCGAAGATCGAGAGTCGCCAGTCGGTCATCGTCTCGAGCACGAAGGAGACGCCGGCCAGCGCGATGCTGCCCACCACCGGCACCAGCACGCGCAGGGGGCTCACCTTCCTGCGTTGCAGCAGGAAGCCCGCACCCACCGTCACCAGCACGGCCAGCGAGACCGACACCCAGCGGAACATCTCGATGTCGTCCAGCAGCTTGGGCAGCAGCACGATGATGGCGGCGCCCAGCAAGGCACCGCTGCGCGTCTTGCGGCCGCCCATGATGATGGCCAGCAGGAACAGCACGGTGAGCTCGAAGTTGTAGGTGTTCGGCGAGATGTACTGCTCGGAGAATGCATAGAGCGAGCCGGCCAGGCCGGCCAGGCCGGCGCTGATCACGAAGGCGTAGACCTTGTAGCGATAGACCGAGACGCCCATGCAGTCGGAGGCGATCGGGCTGCCGCGCAGCGCCTCGAAGGCGCGCCCCAGGTGCGAGCGCAGGATGCGGTCGACCACCAGCAGCGACGCCGCGAGCAGCAAGGCCACCAGCCAGAAGAACTCACGCTCGCTCAGCTTGTGTCCCAGCAACAGCGGCTTGGCCAGCTTGATCCCGAGCGGACCTTCGGTGAGAAAGGTCATCTCGTTGATCAGGATCTGGATGATGGTGCCAAAGGCCAGCGTCACCATCGCGAGATAGGGGCCGGTGACGCGCAGCGCCGGCAAGGCCAGCACCGCGCCGAAGAAGGCGGTGATGCCGACCGCGGCGATGCCCGTCACGATCAGCGGCGCGCCCAGCTTGGCGACGAAGACACCCGCCACGTAGGCACCGATGCCGAACAGGCCGGCGTGCCCGAGGGAGACCTGGCCGGTGTAGCCCACCACGATGTCCAGCCCGAACAGCAGGATCGCGTAGATCATGATGGTCTCGAGCAGGTGGATGTAGTAGGCGTTTTCGACCACGAGCGGGAACGCCAGCAGCACGGCCAGGCCGACGACGGCCCCGAGCAGGGGGGAGCGGGAGCGCGCGAGGGCCATGTCAAACTTTCTTGATCACCGTCTTGCCGAACAGGCCGGCGGGCTTGAAAGCCAGCACCAGCAGCAGGAGCACCAGCCCGGGCACGTCCTTGTAGCCGGTGGAGATGTAGAAGCCCGTGGTCGTCTCCGCGATGCCCAGGATGATGCCGCCGACGATGATGCCCATGCCGCTGGTGAGACCGCCGATGATGGCCACGGCGAAGGCCTTGAGTCCCAGCACCGCGCCCATGGTGGCGCCGGTCAGCGTCAGCGGCGCGATCAGCACGCCCGCGAAGGCCGCGGACATCGAAGACAGCGCGTACGAGAAGGTGATGACCAGGCCGGTGTTGATGCCCATCAACTTGGCCGCGTCGCGGTCGTTGAAGGTGGCGACCACCGCCTTGCCGTAGATGGACTTGCGGTTGAACACTTCCACCGCCGCCATCATGCCGACCGCGCCCACCACCACCAGGATCTCCATCGGCAGCACGTTGGCGCCCAGGAACTGGATCGGAGACTCCGGCAGCGGCGAGGGAAACTTGAGGTCGTCGCGGCCCCACACGTTCTCGGCCACGTTCTTGAAGATGATGCCCAGCGCGATGGTGGACATGATCCAGCCGAACTCGCTCTTGATCTTGATGGCGGGCCGCACGCCGATGCGTTCGACGAACGCGCCCTGCACGGCGCCGAACAGGCAGACCAGCGGAATCATCAGCCAGTAGTTCAGGCCCAGGGTGACCAGGGTCAGGCCGACCAGCGCACCCAGCATCAGCGCGTCGCCCTGGCCGAAGTTCAGCGTGTCGGAGGTGGCGAAGGTGAGCTGGTAGCCGAACGCGATGACGGCGTAGATCATGCCCAGCGCGATGCCGCTGTAGACCAGTTGGGTAAGGATCTGCATGAAAGCCTCGTTCGGCCAGGCGGCCGGTGGACGGAGAAACGCCGCCGCGGGCTTTGCCCCGCAGGCGGCGTCGCGACGGAACCGCCGCTTACTGCTGCTTCTTGCCCGGGGCCAGAGCGCCCTTGGCGCTGGCGTCCTTCATGCGGACCTGGGAGGCCTTCTTCTGGTCCTCCGCGTAGGCATAGACCACGCGCTGGCCCTTGACCTCGCCGAACACCGGGATGTTGGCGGTGATCGCCTCATGGTCGGCCTTGGAGAAAGGCTTGTTGTAGACCGTCACCACGCCTTCGATCGGCGACTGCAGGTTCTCCAGTGCCGCCTTCACCTTCGGGCCGTCGGTGGAGCCGGCCTGCTTGATGGCGGCGGCCAGCAGGTAGATCGAGTCGTAGCCCTGCGCGGCCGACACCGGCGAGTCGATCCGGTTGTTCTTCGGCTTGAAGGTCTTCAGGTAGTTGTCGATGAAGGTCTTGCGCTTGGGCGTGGTCGCGTCCTGGATGAAGGTCTGCGGCATGCGCGCGCCTTCGCCGCCCGGGCCGGCGTTGTCGATGAAGTTGGCCATAGAGAGCGTCCAGCTGCCGACGATCGGCACCTTCCAGCCCAGCTTGCTCATGCCGTTGGCGATCTGCGCCAGCTCGGGGCCGATGCCGTAGGTGAGGACCGCCTCGGCGCCGGCCTCCTTGGCCTTGAGCAGCTGCGCCGTCATGTCCACATCCTTGATGTTGAACTTCTCGACGGCGACCGGCTTGATGCCCTTCTGCTCCAGCGCCTTCTCCAGGTCCGCGCGACCGAGCTGGCCGTAGTTGGTGGAGTCGGCCAGGATCGCGACCTTCTTGAAGCCGCGGCGGGTGATCGCCTCTTCCACGATCATCGGTGCCTGGATGCTGTCGTGCGCCGCGTTGCGGAAGATGTAGTTCTCGGGCTGGTCGTCGAACTGGTGGGTCACCACGGAGCCGGTGGCCACGTTGTTCATCACCGGGATCTTGGCTTCCTGGAAGAAGCGCTCGGAGGCCAGGGCCACGCCGGTGTTGATGTAGCCGACGACGGCGACGACCTTCTCCTTGCTGATCAACTCCTGCGCGATCTGCACGCCGCGCTCGTTCTTGGCTTCGTCGTCGCGCTCGACGACGGCGAGCTTGCGGCCCAACACGCCGCCAGACTTGTTGATCTCGTCGACCGCGAGGCGCACGCCATCGCGCATGCTCACGCCCATCGAGGACGAGCCACCGGTGAAGGGACCATCGACGCCGATCTTGATCGGGTCGGCCGCCAGGGCGACCCCGGCGGAGAGAACGAGTGCCGCCGCGGCGGTGAGCTGGAACAAGGGATTCATTGCTTTTGTCTCCTGAGTGGGTCAAGACCGCGCGATGCAAGGCGCGCAGGGCCTGGGTAGCCGAAGGCATGCTCCCAGACCTTGCTCTGCTGCGTCCTGACACGAGGCTGTCAGGCGGCCCCGGGGAAACCCGTGCCCGACCGTAGCGCCAACGATCTTTCATCCACTTGCGGTTTGAACAAACCGCAAGAACGGATTAAAGGACGCGCTGCAGCATCAGCCCGAGCAGGGCAAGCACCAGTGCCACCGGCATGGCCACGGCGCCCACCTTCAGGAACTGCCTGGCCGAGACGTTCTCGCCTTCATTGCGGATGGCAAGCAGCCACAGGATCGTGGCGAGCGATCCGGTCACCGAGAGATTCGGGCCCAGATCCACCGCGATGGCCACCGCACTTTGCACCACCGGAGTTGCGTCCGCCCGTGCCACGACCAGCCCGGCCACCAGGCCTGCCGGCAGGTTGTTCAGCAGGTTGCACGCGAAGGCGACTGCGACACCGGCGCCCAGCGCGGTGCCCGTCTCCGATGCGGCGATGGCGGCGCGCAGCAGCTGCGTCAGCCGCGCCAGGATGCCGGCCCGCTGCAGGCCTTCGACCAGCACGAACAGACCCGCCACCAGGGGCAGGACGGACCAGGAGACGCGCCGCGCCAGCGCCCAGGGAGACTCGCGCTGGGACGCAAGCACCGCCAGGCAGACGGTGGCAGCCGCCAACAGCGTGGGCAGGCCCAGGGACATGCCGTAGGCGGACGCGACCAGCAGCACGCCAGCGGTGAACAGCACTCCGGCGCCCGCCAGCTTCGCGGCACGCGTGAATTCGGGCAGCTCGACGTCGGTGGCCACGCTCTCGGACAGCTCGCGGCGATGCATGGCCCTGAGCACCGCGTACGTCGCGACCACCGACAGCACCGACGGCAGCGCGAAGCGCTCGAACCATTGCAGCAGCGGCGGCAAGCGATCGCCGAAGATGACGAGATTGGCCGGATTGGAAATCGGCAACACGAAGCTCGCGGCATTGGCGATGAACGCGCATGCCAGCAGGTACGGCAAGGGCGAGACGCGGGCGCGGCGGCTCACCGCGAGCACGGCCGGCGTGAGGACGACGGCGGTCGCGTCGTTCGACATGAAGACCGTCACGACGGTGCCCACCGTGTAGACGAGCAGGAAGAGGCGGTGGGCCGACCCGTTCGCGCGGCGCACGCAAATCGCTGCCAGATAGTCGAACAGGCCTTCGCGCCGCGCCAGTTCCGACAGCAGCATCATGCCCACGAGGAACAGGTAGACGTCGGTGCCCTTGCCGACGGCGGCCGCCGCCTCCTGCCACGGCACGAGTCCCAGGAGCACCAGCAAGCCGGCGCCGGCGACGGCCCAGAGCGCCTCGGGGGTGCGCCACGGGCGCACCAGCACGCCGCACATGGAAGCGGCACAAATCGCGTAGATGGCGGGGCTGCCGCTCAATCCGTCAAGCATCGGTCTGGGTCGTCATCCGTCGAGAGTAGCGCGAGATCTTGTCATGAACGCCGCGCGCGCCTGGCGCCCGGCAAGCGCCCCTACCATGTGATTCGGGTACAACGTCCCGATCTCGGCCACCCGGCGCCCCCTTGATGGAGAGCGAATCCAATGAAGTTCATCGTGCTGCCGTGCGACGGCATCGGCCCCGAAATCGTCAGCGCCTCGGTGCGCGTGCTGCAGGCGGCGGCGCAACGCTTCGGGCTCGAGCTGAAGCTGGACTACGACAAGGTAGGCTTCGACAGCCTGCACGAGTTCGGCACCACCTTGCGCGAGGAGGTGCTGCAGCGTTCGCGCAACTACGACGGCGTGATCCTGGGCACGCAATCGCACGCGGACTACCCCGCGCCGGAGCAGGGTGGCCGCAACGTGTCCGCCGGTTACCGCATCGGCCTGGACCTCTATGCCAACGTGCGCCCGGCGCGCACGCGTCCCTTCCTGGAATCAAACATGAAGCCGGGCAAGACCATGGACCTGGTGATCATGCGCGAGGCCACCGAGGGTTTCTATCCCGATCGCAACATGAGCCGCGGCTGGGGGGAGGTGATGCCCACGCCGGACATGGCCTTGTCGACGCGCAAGATCACGCGCCACTGCAGCGAGCGGATCGCGCGCCGCGCCTTCGAACTCGCCATGACGCGCCGCAAGAAGGTCACCGCCGTGCACAAGGCCAACAGCTTCCACATGACCGACGGCCTGTTCCTCGAGGCCGTGCGCCACGTGGCCAGGGAGTTTCCGCAGGTGCAGCTGGAGGACCTGCTGATCGACGCCTCGACGGCGCATCTCGTGCGTGAGCCGGAGCGCTTCGACGTGATCGTCGCCACCAATTTCTACGGCGACATCCTGTCCGACCTGGCCAGCGAACTCTCGGGCAGCCTGGGCCTGGCCGGCTCGATGATGGCCAGCGACGAGCACTGCTGCGCGCAGGCGCAGCACGGCTCCGCGCCTACCATCGCCGGCAAGGACATCGCCAACCCGACCTCCATGATCCTGTCGGTCGCCATGATGGTGCAGTGGGTCGGCGACAAGCAGCGGCACGAGGGCTGGCGCAAGATCGGCGACACGATGACGGCCGCCGTGGACCAGGTGCTGGAGAACCCCGCCACGCGCACGCGCGACATCGGCGGCACCATGGGCTGCGAAGCGTTCGCGCAGGCCGTCGCGAAGGCGGTGGAGGCCGCGTGAGCCAGCGCGCGCGTGCTCCCGGTGCGCCCGAGCCGATCGGACCGGCCACAGCGGTCCGGGCCGGAGACCTGGCGGCATGAACCTCGATCTCTCGGTTCCGATCCGCATCCTCGAACTGATCCGCGAGGAAGGCCTGACCCCCGGCAGCCACCTGCCCGCGCAGCGGCTGGCCGACCGGCTGCGCCTTTCGCGCTCGCCCGTCAACCAGGCGCTGGGCGTGCTGCACGAGAAAGGCCTGCTGCACCGCGAGCCGAACCGCGGCTACTTCCTGGCGCAGGAGATCGAGGCGCCCACGGCGCAACTGGCGCAGGAGTTCGGACTCGACGAAGGCGGGGGCGCGAGCGCCGTGTACTTCCGCGTGGCCGAGGACCGCCTCCAGGGGCTGCTGCCGGACGCCTTCAGTGAAACCCTGCTGAAGCAGCGCTACGCGCTCACCAGCGCGCAGTTGCAGGCCCTGCTGCATCGCATGGCGCAGGAGGGCTGGGTGCAGAAGAAGCCGGGCTATGGCTGGGAGTTCTCGCCCATGCTCACCACGGCGGAAAGCCTGCTGCAGTCCTATCGCCTGCGGCTCGCGCTCGAGCCGGCCGCGCTGCTGGAGCCGGGCTACCACATCGCGCCCGAAGCACTGGCGCGCTGCCGGGCGGCGGAGGTGCACCTCCTGAAGGGGGGCATCAAGACCGACACGGCGGACCAGATCCACGAGCGTGGCGTGCGCTTTCACGAGGCGCTGGTGGAAGGCTCGGGCAATCCGTTCTTCATCGACACGATCCGGCGCGTCAACCGGGTGCGCCGCCTGCTGTCGTATCGCTCCACGCAGGACCGCAAGCGCTACCGGCAGCACTGCGAGCAACACCTGGCGATCCTCGACCTGCTGGCGCAGGACCGCAACGAGGAGGCGGCGCAGGCCCTGCGCGAACACCTCGCGGCGACGCTGCGCAACATGGAGAAGATCGCGAAGATCCTGCGCGCCTGAAGGCGGCCGCGGTCAGGCGAGGGCTTGCTTGAGGATCGACGGGATGACGCCGCCGGCCCGCAGCAGTTCGACTTCCAGTCCGGTCTCGATGGCCGCGGTCGCAGTGAAGGCCTGCACGCTGTGGTCCGCACGAACGATACGCACCGGCACCTGCGCGCGCACCTGCAGCGTGTCGCCCGGGGCATCGATCTCGATGCGGTCACCCGGGCGGATCGCGAGCGTTGCCGGAGCTATGCCGGCCGGCAGGCGCAGCGGCAGGATGCCCATGCCGATCAGGTTGGAGCGGTGGATGCGCTCGAAGCTGCAGGCAAGCACGGCGCGAATGCCCAGCAGGCGCTGGCCCTTGGCCGCCCAGTCGCGCGAGGACCCCATGCCGTAACGCTCGCCGGCGATGACGACCACCGATTCACCGTCCCGGCGGTAGCGGTCCGCCACCTCCCAGATCGGCTGCACCTGGCCGCTGGGCACATGCAGCGTGTGCGCCACCGGCGCCTGCGGACACAGGAGGTTGCGCAAGGTCTTGTTGTGGAAGGCCGCGCGCATCATCACTTCCCAGTTGCCACGGCGCGAGGCGAAGACATTGAGGTCGTCGCGCGACTCGCCGCGTGCCACGAGATAGTCGGCCACCAGGCTGTCGCGCGGGATGGCACTGGCCGGCGAGATGTGGTCGGTGGTGACGTCGTCACCGAGCACCAGCAATGGCCACGCGGCATAGCGCCCCAGCAGCGACCCTTCGCTCGCCGCGGCAAACGGCGGCCGGCGCAAGGCGTTGGAGCGCGGATCCCACGGGAAGCGCGCGCCCTGCGGTGCCTTCAGCGCCTGCCACAGCGGGTTGCGGCTGGCCAGCGCGAAGTCCCGTGCGAAGTCGCCGGCGGCGAGCGCGGTCGCGAGCTGCGTGGCTATCTCTTCGCGCGTGGGCCACAGGTCGCGCAGGTGGACCGCGCGGCCGTCCTGCGTGCGCTGCACCGGCTCTTCGCGCAGGTTGCGCTCGGCGTCGCCCGCCAGGCCGAAGACCACCACGAGCGCCGGCGACATGATGAAACTCAGCTCCAGATCGGGATGCACGCGGCCCGGAAAGTTGCGGTTGCCCGACAGGATGGCGACCGCCTTGGCGGCGCCATCGGCCTGCGCGCGCTGGATGCTTTCGGTGAGCGGGCCGGGATTGCCGATGCACGTCGTGCAGCCGTAGCCGACGATGCCGAAGCCCACCGCCTCCAGGTCTGCCAGCAAGCCGGAGCGCCGCAGGTAGCTGGCCGCTGCCGGCGAGCCCGGTGCGAGCGAGGTCTTCACCCACGCGGGTGCGCGCAGGCCCAGCGCGCGAGCCTTGCGCGCGACCAGGCCGGCGGCGATGAGCAGGCGCGGATCCGAAGTATTGGTGCAGCTGGTGATCGCGGCGATCGCCACCGGATGGCGCGGCATGCCGCCACCGGCCGCGGGCTGGAAAGCGAGCTCGCGCAGCGCCCTGCCCGTCTCGCCGAATTCCAGCAGATCCTGCGGCCGGTGCGGGCCGGCCACGTGGATGCCGATGGCGCCCAGGTCGATCTCGATCGTGCGCGTGTAGCGTGGCACCGCATCGGGATCGAACCAGAGGGCGGTCGCGCGGCAGAACGCCTCGACCCGGGCTATCGCTCCGGCGCTGCGCCCGGTCTCGCGCAGATAGCGCAGGGTCTGCGCATCCACCGGAAAGAAGCCCGTGGTGGCGCCGTACTCGGGCGCCATGTTGGCCACCACTGCGCGATCGCCGGCGGTGAGCGTGCTCACGCCGGGACCGAAGAACTCGACGAACTCGCCGGTCACATCCAGCTTGCGCAGGCGGGAGGTGACGGTCAGCGCCAGGTCGGTGGCCTGCACGCCGGCGCCCAGCGCGCCCAAAAGGCGCACGCCGGTCACCTCCGGGATGCGGATCATGGTGGGCATTCCGAACATCACGGTCTGCGCCTCCAGTCCGCCGACACCCCAGCCGAGCACACCGATGCCGTTGATCATCGGCGTGTGGCTGTCGGTGCCTATCATCGTATCGGGCACGAGCCACTGCCGGCCTTCGCGTACTTGCGTGGTGACCACGGTGGCCAGCTGTTCCAGGTTGATCGTGTGCATGATCCCCGTGCCGGGAGGATGGATGCGCACGTTGCGCAGTTCCTGCGCGGCCCAGCGCAGGAAGCGGTAGCGCTCGGCGTTGCGGCGCATCTCGTGCTGCAGGTTCAGCGCCGCGGCATCGGGTCGGGCATATGCCTCCACCGCCAGCGAGTGGTCGACCGACACGTCGACCGGCAACTGCGGATTGAGACGCGTGGGGTCGGCGCCCGCTTCGGCCAGCGCGTCGCGCATCGCGGCGATGTCCACCAGGGCGGGGGTGCTGGTCGTGTCGTGCATCAGCACGCGACCCGGCTGGAAGGCGATCTCTGCCTCGCTGCGGCCGGTCGCCAACCAGGCCAGGAGTGCCTCGACTGCGCCAGCGCGCTCGGCGCCTGCCATGTGGCGCAGCGCGTTTTCCAGCAGGATGCGCAGCACCACGGGCAACTGCAGCAGGCGCGTTCCGAACTGCGCCGGCAGGTCGCTGAAGCTGTACTCGCTGCCCGCGACGCGCAAGCTGCCGGTGGCCGGAAAATCGCTGGAACTCATGCGGCAGATTTTGCACTTCTCGGTTGGTAAATGCAAAACACGGCGTCTCGGCCGCCGTTCCGTTTGGCGACAGGGTTCGGCGCCGGCATGCGCTACGCTTCTGATACAACGCTGGCTCGAAACGCCCTTGGTTCCCGAAGCTTCGCGTTCCGCAATTGCGGGCGATGCGCCCCGTCGCATGCCTCGCCTTTATCCACATTCCTACAAGGAGACACGATGACAAGATTCCCCACGACCCGACTGCTCGCCAGTGCGTGCCTGGTGCTGGCCGGCGCCGGCGTGCACGCCCAGGACGCAGCGAACTTTCCGAACAAGACGCTGACTTTCGTCGTACCTTATGCGCCCGGCGGCAGCTCCGATACGCGCGCGCGCATGCTCGCCGCCAAGATGACGAAGATCCTGGGCCAGACGATCATCGTCGAGAACAAGGCGGGCGGCGGCGGCAACATCGGCACCGACGCGATCGCCAAGGCGGCGCCGGACGGCTACACCTTCGGTATCGGCAACTTCGCGCCGCTGTCGGTGAACAAGGCGATGATGCCCAAGACGCCGTTCGACGCGGCCAAGGACCTGGCCCCGATCATCCTGATCGAGCGCGGCCCGCTGGTGATGGTGGTGCCCGAGAACTCGCCCTTCAAGAGCTTCCAGGACATGGTGAGCTACGGCAAGGCGCATCCGGACAAGATCACGTTCGCCTCCGCCGGCGTGGGCGGCGCGTATCACCTGGCCGGCGAACTG
Source organism: Ramlibacter sp. (assembly GCF_028291745.1). Taxonomy (GTDB): domain Bacteria; phylum Pseudomonadota; class Gammaproteobacteria; order Burkholderiales; family Burkholderiaceae_C; genus Ramlibacter. The sequence continues at coordinate 19,750 of NZ_JAQGNQ010000113.1, forward strand.
CTGGCCGAAGCCACCGGCGTGCCCATGGTGCACGTGCCCTACAAGGGCGGCGGCCCGGCCACGACGGACCTGCTGGGCGGCCAGGTGAGCTTCATGTTCGACATGGCGCCCGCCGTCCTGCCTCACATCAAGGAGCACAAGATGCGCGCGCTGGCCGTCGCCAACGACAAGCGCCTGCCGCAACTGCCCAACGTCCCGACGCTCGAGGAGCTGGGCCTGAAGAACATGTCCATGTCGAACTGGTTCGGCCTGGTCGCGCCGGCGAAGACGCCCAAGGCCATCATCGCCAAGCTGAACGACGCGGCCAATCGCGCGCTGAAGGAACCCGACGTGGCGCAGGCCATCCAGGGCCCCGGCAACATCATCGGCGGCGGCACGCCCGACCAGTTCGCGACCTTCGTGGGTGGCGAAACGACGCGCTGGTCCAAGGTGGTGAAAGAAAAGCACATCACGGCCGACTGAGTGGCTCGGAATGCCGGCGTCGCGGATCGCGCGATCCTGGCACGGGCGCAATGTGGTTCCACTGAAGGCCCGGTTCGCCCCGGGCTTTTTTCGTCGGCATGAGGCGCAGGACACGGATGCAGCGACACTGGCGGCCTCGATTTTTTCGCAACCGAAGGAGACCTCGATGGCCAAGGCCTACTGGATTTCTACCTACCGCTCGATCAGCGACCCCGCCGCCATGGCGGAATACGCCAAGCTGGCCGGACCAGCGCTCCAGGGGGGTGGCGGCCGCTTCCTTGCGCGCGGCATGCCCGCGATGGTGTACGAGGCGGGCACCACGCAGCGCACCGTGCTCATCGAGTTCGATAGCGTGGAGCAGGCCATCGCCGCGCACGACAGCCCGGCCTACCAGCAAGCCTTGAAGGCACTGGGCAATGGCGCGGAACGGGACATCCGTATCGTGGCCGGCGCGGAGTGAGCGCGCAAAGATTTTTCCTGCAGCGCCGCCTGTTGGCCCTGCTCCCCCTGGCTTGCGCCCTCGTCGGCGCCGTCGCCGCACCCGCCCATGCCGCGTGGCCGGACCACCCGATCCGCATGGTCGTGCCCTTCCCCGCGGGGCAGGCGACCGACATCTTCGCCCGCGCGCTGGCGCAGCAGCTTGCCAAGAAGCTGGGGCAGCCGGTCATCGTCGACAACAAGGCGGGCGCGGGCAGCAACATCGGCACCGACTACGTGGTGCGCTCCGCGCCCGACGGCTACACGCTGCTGGTGGCCGGCAGCGCGATGGCGGTGAACCAGACGCTGTACCCGAAGGTAGGCTTCAACCCGACCAAGGACCTGGTCGGCATCTCGCTGATCGCGAAGGTGCCGCTGGTGTTTCTCGCGACGCCTGAGTCGGGCATCAAGTCCATGCAGCAGCTGGCTGCGCGCGCGCGCAACCGGCCCGGCTATCTCAGTTACGCCAGCGCCGGCATCGGCGGCACGCAGCACCTCTCCGGAGAGCTGTTCAAGTCGATGGCGGGCTTGTTCATCACGCACGTCCCTTACCGCGGCAGCGGCCCGGCGCAGGCCGACTTCCTGGGCAACCAGGTGCCGCTGATGGTGGACTCGCTGACCGCGGCGCTGCCGCACATCCAGTCCGGCCGCGCGGTGGCGCTGGCGGTGACGTCGGCCACGCGATCGGCGCAGCTGCCCAATGTCCCCACGGTCGCCGAATCCGGCGTGCGGGGTGTGCAGGGCTTCGAGGCCGTGGGCTGGCTGGGCCTCATGGCGCCGCGCGGCACCTCACCGGAGGTGGTGGCGCGTCTGCAGAAGGACGTCAACGACATCCTGCGCAGCCAGGAGATGGTGCGCTTCATCCGCGAGCGCGGCTCCGAGCCCGCACCGAGCACCGGGCCCCAGTTCGACGCATTCGTGGCGTCGGAGATCCGCAAGTGGGGCGAGGTGGTGAGGATCTCCGGCGCCAAGCCGGAGTAGCAGGCATCACGCGGGCCCTGGCCCTCGGCAGCCACGGGTCGTCCCGAGCGCGTGGTGCCGCCCCGCGGGTCAGGGCTCGTGCAGGCCTTCCTCCAGCGGCACCTTCACGCCGGAAGTACGGAAGCTGATCTTCGGGATCTTGCGGATGCTCAGGAAACTCAGCAGCCCCACCACGATGGTCAGCCAGAAGCCGACGTGGATCGCATGCACCAGCGCGCCGTGGGCCATGTCGATCAGCGCCGCGCCGTTGCGGCCGGTGGCGGCCAGCTGGCCCAGCAGGGCAGCCTGGCGCTCCGGGCTGACCAGGATCTCGGGATTGGCCAGTTGCTGCTGCCACGCCGCGCCGCCGACCTCGCCGGCCAGTGCTTTCGCGACCGTGTCGCGATACACCCAGTTCACCGTAGCGCCCGTCAACGCCGTCCCCAGCATCGCGCCCACCATGCGCTGGCTTTGCAGCAGCGCAATGCCGATCCCCATGTTCTTGCGCGGCGCGGCCTGCTGCATGGTGATGGTGAGGTTCGGCATCGTGAGGCCCATGCCGATGCCGCCGACCACCAGCACGGCGACCAGGAAGGCGTGCGACGAGTGCGCGTCGGCGAGCAGCAGGCAGGCCGTGCACAAGGTGGTCAGGGCGAAGCCCAGGTTCACCATGTGCGCGGCATGCGGGATGCGCGGCAGGATGCGCGTGTTGCACACGTTGGACACCATGATGAAGGCCACCAGCGGCGTGACCAGCAGGCCCGCCGTGCGCGCCGAGAGATCGAAGCCGCCCTGGAACATCAGCGGCACGTACACCAGCAGCGAGAACTGCATGAAGCCGTTGGTGGCGGACAGGAGGAACATGCTGCGCAGCGAGCCATCGCGCAGCAGCTCGCCCGGGATCAGCGGATGCGCGACCCGCCGCTCCCAGTGGAACAGCGCCGCGAAGGCGACGACGCACACGACCGCGATCGCGACCATGCCGGTGGTGACACCCTGCTGCGGCGCGAGTTCGACCAGCAGTTGCAGGCTGCCCAGCGCGGCGGCGATCAGCGCGGCGCCCGGCCAGTCGATGCGCGTCTTCTCCCCGGGCGTGCCGTGGCGCACGTGCGGCAGGAAGCGCCAGACCGCGGCCAGTGCGATCAAGCCCACCGGCAGGTTGATGTAGAACACCCAGCGCCAGCCGGGGTACTGCGTCAGCGCACCGCCCAGCGAGGGGCCGAGCGTGTTCGCCAGGCCGAAGGCGGACGCCATCATCATCTGCCAGCGCAGGCGCACGTGCGCGTCGGGGAAGAGGTCGACGATCGAGGCGAAGGCACTGCCCACGAGCATCCCGCCGCCTATGCCTTGCAGCGCGCGCGCCGCGACCAGCGCGTGCATGCTGTTGGCGGCGCCGCACAGCCCGGAGGCAATGCAGAAGATGACGATCGAGGCCAGCACGAAGGGCCGGCGTCCGAACTGGTCACCGAGCCGCCCCACCACCGGGACGGTAATCACCGAGGTCAGGAGATACGAGGTCGCGACCCACGCATAGAGATCGAAGCCATGGAGCTCGGCGACGATCGCAGGGAGCGCGGTACTGACCACCGTCTGGTCCAGCGCTACCAGGGTTGCGACGCAGCACAGGCCCAGCATGGCCAGGAGGGAGGCCCGGTTCGAGAGCGTCTGTCGGCTCGAAGGGGACGGTTCTTGGTAGGAAATCAAAAGATCGAAGCAGGCAGTAGCAAGGGCTCGCCCCGGAATCATGCCTCCGGTTCGGTCACTCCATAGCGCGGTAACGGAAAAAAACGCGGGCAGACCGCAAGTGAATGCCGTGGCTGGTACTTCAGGATTAGCGCCTGGGGACCGTTCCACCCAGGCGCCGATGCAGCAGGTACCAGGCGGCCGGGATGACGAACATGCTGAGCAGCGGCGCCGTCACCATCCCGCCCACCATGGGAGCGGCGATGCGGGTCATGAGCTCGGAGCCGGTGCCGCTACCCAGCAGGATCGGCAGCAGCCCGCCCATGATCACGGCCACCGTCATGGCCTTGGGCCGCACGCGCTGCACGGCGCCTTCACGGATCGCGGCCAGCAGAGTGACCTCGTCGTCCGGCTCGCCGGCGGCAATGCGCCTGGCATGGGCGTTCTTCAAGTAGACGAGCATCACCACCCCGAACTCGGCGGCCACACCGGCCAGCGCGATGAATCCCACGGCAGTGGCCACGGAGATGTCGTGCCCGAGCGCCCACACCAGCCAGAACCCGCCGATCAGGGAAAAGGGCACCGCCGCCATCACGAGCGCCGCATCCTCGAACGAGCGGAACAGCAGGTACAGCAGCACCAAGATCACGGCCAGCGTCGCCGGCACCACCACCTTCAGCCGCTCGGTGGCCCTCTCCAGGTATTCGAACTGCCCGGACCAGCCCACCGAATAGCCGGCCGGCAGCTTGACCTCCTTGCCGACGGCGCCCTGCATGTCGTTGACCACCGAGCGCAGGTCGCGGCCGCGCACGTCGACGTAGACCCAGCCCGAAAGGCGCGCATTCTCGCTGCGGATCATCGGCGGCCCTTCCTGGATGCGGATGCGGGCGACGTCCTGCAGCAGCAGCTGCGCGCCCTTGTCGGTCACGAAAGGAAGCTGCCGCAGGCGCTCGAGCGAATCGCGAATCTCGCGCGGGTAGCGCACGTTGATCGGAAAGCGCTCGCGGCCCTGGATCACCTCGCCCACGTTCTCGCCGCCGATGGCGGTGGACACCACCGCCTGCACGTCGGCGACCGACAGGCCGTAGCGGGCCGCGGCGGCACGATCCACGTCGACGTCGATGTAGCGGCCGCCGGTCAGCCGCTCCGCCAGCGCGGACGACACGCCCGGCACCTTGCGGACCGCGGCTTCGATCTGACCGGTGAGGCGGTCGATGGTGGCCAGGTCGGCACCGGCGACCTTGATGCCCACCGGACTCTTGATGCCGGTGGCCAGCATGTCGATGCGGTTGCGGATCGGTGGCACCCAGACGTTGGACAGGCCCGGCACCTTCACCACCCGGTCCAGTTCTTCGATCAGCTTGTCCGGGGTCATGCCCGCGCGCCACTGCGCGCGCGGCTTGAACGCGATGGTGGTCTCGAACATCTCGAGTGGGGCCGGGTCCGTTGCGGTGTCGGCGCGGCCGGCCTTGCCAAAGACACGCTCCACTTCGGGGACGGTCTTGATCATGCGGTCGGTCTGCTGCAGCAGTTGGGCCGCCTTGGAGGCGGACAGGCCAGGCAGTGCCGAGGGCATGTACAGCAGGTCGCCCTCGTCGAGCGGCGGCAGGAACTCGCCGCCCAGGCGCATGACCGGAATCGCCGTGAGCGCGAGCAGCAGCAGCGCCACTGCGAGGGTCGCTTTCGGAAAGCGCAGCACCGCCTCCAGTGCCGGGCGATAGAGCGCGACGAGCAAGCGATTGAGAGGATTGGAAGCCTCCGGTGGGATGCGCCCTCTCACGAGATAGCCCATGAGCACGGGCACAAGGGTCACCGAAAGAGCGGCGGCGGCCGCCATCGCATAGGTCTTGGTGAAGGCCAGCGGCGCGAACAGGCGCCCCTCCTGCGCCTGCAGCGTGAACACGGGCACGAACGAGAGCGTGATCACCAGCAACGAGAAGAACAGCGCCGGCCCGACCTCGACCGAGGCGTCGGTCACGAGGTGCCAGCGCTCGGCCGGCGTCGGGCCGCGGCCGTGCCGGTGCTGGAAGGCTTCCAGGTGCTTGTGGGCGTTCTCGATCAGGACGATGGCGGCGTCCACCATGGCGCCCAGCGCGATGGCGATGCCGCCCAGCGACAGGATGTTGGCGCTGACGCCCTGCCACTGCATCACGACGAAGGCCGCCAGCACACCGACCGGCAAGGTGATGACCGCGACGAACGCGGAGCGCAGGTGGAACAGGAAGACGGCGCAGACCAGGGCAACCACGATGAACTCCTCGACCAGCTTCGCGCTCAGGTTGTCCACGGCACGGTCTATGAGCAGCGATCGATCGTAGGTAGGCACCACCTCGACGCCAGGGGGCAGGCCGGGCTTGAGCGCGGCGAGCCTGGCCTTCACCGCCTCGATGGTGGTGCGGGCGTTCTTGCCCGGGCGCATCACGACCACTCCGCCGGCCACTTCGCCTTGGCCATCGAGTTCGGCGATGCCGCGCCGCAGCTCGGGTCCGATCTGCACGAAGGCGACGTCGCGCAGGAGGACCGGAGTCGTCCCGGAGACGCTGACGGGAATGGTGCGGAAGTCCTCCAGCGAGGCGAGGAAGCCGCGCGAGCGCACCATGTATTCGGCCTCGGCCAGCTCCACGACCGAGCCGCCCGCGGCCTGGTTGGCCTTCTGCAGCGCCGTGACCACCATGCCTTGCGTGACGCCCAAGGCCCGCATGCGGTCCGGGTCGAGCACCACCTGGTACTGGCGCACCATGCCACCGATGCTGGCCACCTCGGCGACGTCGGGCACGGTCTTCAGTTCGAACTTCAGGAACCAGTCGTTCAGGGCGCGCAGTTGCGAGATGTCGTTGCGCCCGGTGCGGTCCACAAGCGCGTACTCGAACACCCAGCCCACGCCCGTCGCGTCGGGTCCGAGCGAAGCGTTGGCTCCCGCGGGCAACCGGCTCTGCACCTGGTTCAGGGACTCGACCACGCGGGAGCGCGCCCAGTACGGGTCCGTCCCGTCCTCGAACAGGACGTACACGAAGGAGTCGCCGAAGAACGAGTAGCCGCGCACCGTCTTCGCGCCCGGCACGCTCAGCATCGTGGTGGTGAGCGGATAGGTGACCAGGTCCTCCACCACCTGCGGCGCCTTGCCCGGATAGGGCGTTCGCACGATCACCTGCGTATCCGACAGGTCAGGCAGCGCGTCGAGCGCCATCCTTTGCGTCGACCAGATCCCGGCGGCAACCAGGAAGGCCGTCGCCATCAGGACGAGGAAGCGGTTGCGGATGGACCACCGGATGACGGCGGCGATCACTGCGCAGCCTTCTTGCGCGTGACCGCCAGCAGCTCGTAGTCGGATGGGCCGCCCTCCCTGAATTCGAAGTGCACCGTGTCACCCGGCTTCACGTCCGCGAAGGCTTTGGCGTTCGGCTTGCCGAAGCCCATGGTCATGGGCGGCCACTTGAGAGACGGGATCGGTCCGTGGGAAATGGTGATGGCCTCGGCGGTCACCCTCTCGACCTTGCCGTCGCCCACGTGGGTGGCGGCGGCAGCGCTCGCTGCAGGCGCGCTCGCCGAGCCAGCCGCACTGGCCGGTGGAGCCGCCGGCGCGGTCGCCATCGCCATTGCGCCCAGCACCGACTTCAGCCGCGCCTCGGAGTCGATCAGGAACTGCCCGCTGGCCACCACCTGCTCGCCTTCGTTCAGGCCCTGCGCGACTTCCACCGTGTCGCCGAGATCCGCCCCCAGTTGCACGTCGCGCGGCTCGAAGCTGCCGTCGCCCCGCCGCACGATGGTCACGGCGCGGGTGCCGGTGCGGATCACGGCTTCCGCCGGCAGCACCAGGCGCGACGTTGCAGGCCCAGCCACCTGCAGCCGCAGCAACATGCCCGGGGTGAGTCTCCCTTGCGGGTTCGCGACTTCGAACCGCGCCTGCACGGTCCGCGTGTTCGCGCTGACCTGCGGCACGATCTCCTTGAGCTCACCCTCGAAGGTGTGGGACGGGTCGGCTTGCAAGGCGGCCTTCACCTTTTGCCCGCGCGTGAGGCGCACGGCCTGCGCCTCCGGCACTTCGGCGACCGCCCAGACCTTCTCCAGGCCGGCGATGCGGAACAGCGTCATGCCGGGAGTGACCGCCACGCCCTCGCGAATTCCCAGTTCCGCCACCACTCCGCTCACGGGGGCGGGAATCCGGAAGCGCGCTTGCGCGGTGCCGAGTTGCTCGGATTGGCGCAACAGGGCATCCGGAATCGACAACGCGCGCAGGCGCTGGCGCGCGGCATCCAGCAGGTCCTGCGAGACTCCCAAGCGTTGCAGCGCCAGGTACTCGTTCTGCGCTGCCAGCCAGTCCGGGGCGTAGATGACGACCAGGGGCTCGCCGCGGCGGACGTACTCCATGGGTGCGCGCACCAGCAGGCGCTCCACGTAGCCGTTCACGCGGGTCTGCACGGCTTCGGTGAGGCGCTCGTCGAACTGCACGGTGCCGATGGCATCGAAGGAGCTCGCGACCTGCGTGCGCGTGACGGTGGCGGTGCGGATGCCCAGGTTCTGCTGCAGCTGCGCACTGACGCGGACGCCGGCATCGCCCTGCTGGTCGGCGTAGACCGGCACCAGCTGCATGTCCATGAAGGGCGACTTGCCCGGCTTGTCGAAGCGCGGGCCGGGGACCATCGGGTCATGCCAGTACAGGACCTTGCGCTCGCCAGCGGAAGCAGCGGCTGTCGCTGGCGCCTTGCCGAGGCCAGGCTGAAGCTGCCGGCCGACGAGGAATCCGCCGGCGGCGAAGGCCACGGCGGCCAGCACCGCAGCAGTGAGATGCGTACGCTTCATCGAGCACTCCCGAGGGCAACCGGCTTGAAGGCGAGCTGCGCCCTCGCCTTGGCGAGGTCCCGCTGCAGGGCGAGCTGCTTGCGCTGGGCCTCGACCTCCGCATGTCTTGCCTCGAAGACCGTCATGAGCGTTACCTGGTTGGAGCGGTAGCCCGCCAGTGCTGCTTGCGTGCGCTGCTGCGCGATGGTGAGGACTGCAGCGCGATAACGTTCGGCGCGGGCCTGCAGGCGCCGCGCATCGCTGGCAAGGCTCTGGAATTCCGCGCTTGCCAGGCGCTGGGCTTCCTCCCCCTTCGCCTCCACCTGTTCCACGACGGCCAGCTTCGCTGCGGACTCGCGATCCTGGCGCTCGGCGGGTGCAACGGGCAGCGGGATGGCCACGCCGAAGGACATCAGGTCCGGCAAGCCGGTGCGCTGGCCATAGGACAGCTGCCAGGTCCAGTTCGGCCTGCGGTCGCTGGCAGCCACCGAGGCTTCGCTGCGCGCCACTTCCAGCTCGCGTTGCGCCGCCAACACCCTCGGGTGGGAAGCCACGTATGCTGCTTCATCGAACGTGGGAGGCAGCTCCGGCGGCGCGAGCGAATCGGGCCGCATGACGATCCATCTTTGCAAGGCCACCAGTGCAGCTTCCTGCGCCTGCCCGACTTCGGCGGAGTCGTCCTCGGCCACACCGCGAGCGGCTGTCAGGGCCAGGACTTCCTGGCTGCTCCCGGTGGCCGACGCCAGCCGCGCCTTGGCGGCCTCGAGCTCCTCGTGCACGTGGTGCTCGGTCAACTCGGTGAGCTTCAGGGCCTCGCTCGCGAAGTACGCATCCAGGTAGGCCAGCGCGGTCTGCAGCCGGGTCTCCGCCAGGGCTTCATCGCGAAGCGCCGCTTCACGACCGACCCTTGCCTGCGCGGCGGCGGTGCGAAGCGCGCGCTTGCCGGATGGGACCCACTCCTGGCTGATGCCGATGCGCTTCATCGTCATGGAGTCGGTGGTGGTACGCAGGCGCTCCGGACCGGTCACGGGCAGGTTGTCGATCCCCACCGAGAGCATCGGGTCGGGCAACTGGCCGGCGGCCCGGGCCGCCTCCGCAGCGCCGAGGGCGCCGGCGCTCGCCGCCCGCACGATCTGCGAGCGCTCGGCTGCCAGTTGCAGTGCCTGGTCCAGGCCCAGAGGCGCCGCCGACACCAAGGTAGGCAGCATTGCGGCGGCCGTCACGGCCGCCAACAGGAAACGCGGGAACATGGAATCTCCGAAGACAACGAATCGGTTGTCGGTCGCGGGCAAGCCGCGCCGACGCCGGTCAGTCGGCCCAGGAGATCAGACGCGCAGTCTGAGCGTGGAAAGGAACAGCGGGTCCGGAGGTGGTCGCTCCGGTCCGCGCTGCGCTTGAACGGCCGATGCAGCGGCATCGGCATCGAGCAGCAGCGGCATGACCACGACCTGCACGATCGCCGGCAGGGTGACCGCCGGAGCGTTCAGCGGGTCGAAGGATTGCGGCGCGTTGACGCAATGCTGGTGGCACAGGACCGGCTGCTCCGTGTCCCGCGGCATGGCCATGCCTTGGCACGGCTCGCCCGCGGCCATGTGCATCACGGCCGCGTCGGCGTCCTGCGCCGGCTCGGCCGGACAGGCGTAGTTCGCCAGCGCCAGTTGCGAGAACAGCAGCGACAGGACCACGAAGATCGTGGTCGTGAGGCGTTGGATGGGGCGGCGGCCGAACATGGCGCTTGCAGTCTACCCTTTGATTTGGCCGCGTCCCCTCGGATCTGTCTCAGCGGCCGTCTATCAGGCGCGCGAAATCGACGGATCGGAACCGCTCCAGCACGTAGTCCACGAAGAGCCTCGTCTTCGCGGCCAGCATTTTCTTGCTTGGATAGTAGAGCGAAAGCGGGCCCGCATCGCTGTACCAACCCGGCAGGAGCCGAACCAGTTCTCCGGACCGGATATGGCCGAATGCGAACGGCATCGGCACCAGGGCAACGCCAAGACCTTGTCGTGCCGCCTGCGCGACCGCTTCAGGATCGCTGAGGATGACCCTCGGTTGACAGTCGACCGTCTGTTCGGCCGCGCGACGGGATCGGAGTGTCCATGGCCGCACCCGGCCGGTGGGCGTGGAGCGCCGCATGAGGCATTCGAAGGACGCGAGATCCTGCGGAGTGCGCGGCGCCGTCCGCCCCGCCATGTAGCCCGGTGCTGCGACGGCGACGATGTGCACCGGCCCCAGCTCGCGCGCGACGACGCCCGCGGCCATGGGAAAGCCGCCACCGATCGCCGCATCGAATCCTTCGCCCACGATATCGACCTGGCGGTTGTCGAAATGCCAGTCGGGCACCACCCGTGGATAGCGCGCGAGAAACTCCCCCAGCAAGGGCACCAGGAAGTTGCGGCCGAAGGCCTGGCCCATGCTGACCTTCAAGGTGCCCGCAGGAACTTCATCGACACCACTGCCGGCGGCCACGGCCGTCTGCAGCGCCGCCAGCGGGCCATTGACCTGCCCCAGGAAGCGCTCTCCCTGCTCGGTCAGGGACAGGCGTCGGGTGCTGCGATGAAACAGCCGCACCCTCAGGTCCGCTTCCAGCCGTGCGACGTTCTTGCTCACGCCCGCGGGGGTCAATCCAAGCACCCGGGCGGCGGCCGAGAAGCTGCCGTGCTCCGCGGTCTGGACGAAGGAGACCAGATGCTGCAGGTGCGTCATTGCCGCATCTTAAACCGCGGGTTGAAGCTCATTGCCGCCTGCCGGCATGGTCAACGCGCTGGCCTGCGCCCATACTCGTTCGCATCCCTCGTGAGGTTTTGCCATGCCCGCTTTCATTCACCTTCTCTTCGCATTAGTGATCGGCCTCGTCATGCCTGCAACTTCCTCCGCCCAGGACTTCGGCTTTCCGGGATTCGCGGTGCGCGACATCGCGGTCAACGGCACCACGATCCATACGCGCTCCGGCGGCTCCGGTCCGGCGGTCGTGTTGTTGCACGGCTATGGGGAGACCGGCGACATGTGGGCACCCCTGGCCATCGACCTGGCACGGGACCGCACGGTGATCGTCCCGGACCTGCGTGGGCTTGGCTTGTCGTCGAAGCCGGCAGGCGGCTTCGACAAGAAGAACCAGGCCGTCGATGTCGGCGCCGTGCTCGCGGCATTGCATGTGAAAGAGGTCGACGTTGTGGCGCACGACATAGGCAACATGGTGGCGTTCCAGTTCGCCGCGCAGCACCCCGAGCAGGTCCGGCGGCTGGTGCTGATCGACGCGCCGGTACCCGGCGTCGGGCCGTGGGAAGAGGTCCTGAAGAACCCGCTGCTGTGGCATTTCCGATTCGGCGGACCGGACATGGAGCGCCTGGTGGCCGGCCGGGAGCGCATCTACCTGGATCGATTCTGGAACGAGTTTTCGGCGTCTCCGGACCGTTTCGGCGAAGCGGCGAGGCGCCACTATTCCGCGCTCTACGCGCTTCCGGGTGCGATGCATTCCGGCTTCGCGCAGTTCGCCGCGTTCGACCAGGATGCCAGCGACAACCGGGAGTCCCTGGCCGGCGGCCGGCTCAAGATGCGGATCCTGGCGCTGGGCGGCGAAAAGTCCTTCGGTCCGATGATGGCCACGGTCATGCGCGCCGCCGGCGACGACGTGACGGAAGGCATCGTTCCGGATTCGGGCCACTGGATCATGGAAGAAAACTCGAGAGCCACGATTCGCCTGGTCCGCGACTTTCTTGCGCGATGAGAGGGTTCAGGGACCGCGGTATTTTGTACGCGGGCGTGCTCGCGCTCGGGGCTCTCGCCGCGGGCTCGGGCCTGTCCCTGTGGCAGCCCGTTCAGCTCCGACTGCTGGCCGATCTGTTCGGCGGGTACGAAGCGGCACGCCGGGTGCACTTCATCGCCATGGCTGGAATCTCATTGTTCGTCATCGTCCATCTCGCCACGAGCGTCTCGATGCGCCTGGCTCGCGGCTCCGCGCAGACCTACGCCTTCAGCAACTCCGGCATCGGCTGCGCCGGGTGACCCGGCGGCGGCACGACGCGGCCGGCGATGATCACGGTCGACACGAACACATAGAAGCCGGCTGTAGCCACGAGGTCCACGGTTTGCTGCTCGCCGAGCATTTCGACGGCGCGATGGAAGGTTGCGTCGCTGAGCTGGCGATCGCGCAGCAACTCCACGACGAGGTCGTAAACCACCTCCTCGTCCGCCCGCATGGCCGCCGGACGCCGCCCCTGCCTCAGGTCCTCGATGATCGCTTCGGACAGGCCCTCGCGCCGCGCGATCGGCTCGTGCGCCCACCATTCGTACTGGGCGTCCCACAGGCGCGCCTCGATCAGGATGGCCATCTCCTTCAGGTGCAGCGGCAGCGAGGTGCGCTGGCGCAGGTAGTCGGTCATGGCCAGGTAGCGCCGCAGCAGCTCGGGGCTTTTCAGCAGCATGCCGTAAGGGCCGCCGAGGCCGGCGCTGGACTGCTTGAGCACCTCGCGGGCCACGGCCTGCTGCGTTTGCGTGAGTTGCTCCATCGCAGGCGCGGGGAAGCGCGGGGTGTGCATGCCGGTCATTCCTGGACGGCGTCGTGGCTCGCCACGGCGACCACGGCAGGCCGGTCGCTCGCATTCCCAAGCGCGTAGTTACCGCCGCGCACGACGGCGATCTCGCCGGCGGCCAGGCGCGTCTCGCCGGTGTCCAGCAGCAGCGTGAGCTCGCCTTCGGTGACCACCAGGAAATCCACGGTGGACGACTGCTTCGAGTAGGGATTGCCGGGGATGCTGCCGCAGGTGGCCACCGACCCCGCGCCGATCGACTCGAACCACGCACGCGCCGCCACCTCGCTCGCGCGACCGCGCCAGTTTGCATCGGGAGGGATGGTCATCACGTTCAGCACCGTGCCGTTCGCCGGCGGCACCAGCACGTGCGGCAGGCGCAGCGTCTCGGGGACGATGGGCGCGGGATGCCCCTCGACCACCCACATGCGCTGCAGCGCGAAACCGGGGCGCGAAGCATCCAGGCGCACGTCGGGCGAGGCCCCGTCGATGACCAGCGAGGAGCGTCCCGGCTCGCGGTCGATGGTGACGATGCGGCGCTGCGGCCGCACGCCCGCGGGCAATTGCAGTCCGGCGGGCGGCTGCAGCGGCTGGGCGTCGCCCTGCTGCACGCCGTCGCGGCCAGGGCCGAAGTCGGCCGAGATCATGTCGAACGCCATGTGGCAGCCGACGCGCGAGCTGTCCCACAGGTGCCAGGCGCCGACCTGCACGACGATGTCGCCGGGGCGGATCACGGTCTCGTAGTCGTCCAGCACCAGTCCGCGCTCGCCGTGCAGCACGATGCCGAAGTCGACGGACTCGGTCTTGTGCATGTCCGAGATGCTGCAGTTGTTGCCGCCGCCGCGGTCCCACGAACGCCCGTCGGCCGACGGCTTGGGCGCATGCGGCTTCACCACCGGGACGTCGTTGCCGGGCAGCCAGTGCACCACGCGCAGGTGGCCGCCTTCGCGCGGGCCGGGGAACTCGTCGGCCCACAAGCCCGTGTCGACGTCGCCCGCCAGCGGCTGGGGCGTCTGCCGCCAGACCCAGAAGTCGGTGTGGCCGCGGCCGGCGAACTGCGCGTTCTCGTGCTGGCCGGGGGCGGGTCCCTCCCAGCGGACGGCCGATCGGCCCTGCGGGTCGTTGGCGGTGACGATGCGGCGGATGGTCTTGAGGCTCATGCTTGCTCCAGGGGTTTCACTCGGCGACAGCGTGCGATTCGCGGACGATGGGGCGCCAGCGCTCCACCTCCGACTTCAGGTGGGTGTCCAGTTCCTCGGGGGTGCCGCCCGAGATCTCGAAGCCGGCAGCCACCAGCCGCTCGCGCACCTCGGGCTGCTTCAGGATGGCGGCGATCTCCTGGTTCAGGCGCACGACGATGGGCCGCGGCGTGTTCTTGGCCGCGAAGATCCCGTACGCGAGTTCGAGCTCGATCGACGGGTAACCCGACTCCACGAAGGTCGGTACCTCCGGCGCCAGCGCCGAGCGCGTGTGGCCGAACACCGCGATCCCCTTCAGCTTGCCGGCCTTCATGTACGGAAGCGCCGCGGGGAGGCCGACGATCGCCAGCGGGATCTGGCCGCCCAGTGCATCCTGCAGCGCCGGCACCGCGCCCTTGTACGGCACGTGCGTGAGCTGGATGCCCGCCTTCGCATTGAGCAGCTCGCCGCCTATGTGCTGCGGCGAACCGGTGCCCGCGGAGCCGTAGCTCACGATCCCCGCAGGGTGCGCCCTGGCATAGGCCACCAGTTCCTGGATCGTGTTCGGCGCGAACGAGGGATGCGCCACCAGCACGATCTGCGAGTTGACGATCCGGCCGATCCCGTCGAGGTCCCGCACCGCATCGAATGGCATCGTCTTGTACAGGGTCTGGTTCATCGCCAGGATCCCCAGGATGTTGACCAGCAGCGTGTGGCCATCGTTGCGCGATTTCGCGACGATGTCGCTGCCGATGTTCCCCGAGGCGCCCGGCTTGTTTTCCACGACCACCGGTTTTCCCAGGGCATCGGTGAGCTTCTGCGCGAAGGTGCGTCCGAGCACGTCGGACGGGCCTCCGGCCGTTTGCGGCACGACCATCTTGACCGCCCGCTCAGGGTAGCTCGCCTGGGCCTGCGCGCCGTGCAGCGCGAGCGCCGTCGCCAGCGGGACGCAAAAACGAAGCAGCGAGGCAGTGCGCATGGGGCGCCTCCTTTCGTGGCGGCAAGGGAAACGTGCGGGCTCAGCCGCCGCTGATGCCCAGCTCCCGGATCAGCGCCGGCCAGCGCTGCGCCTCCTTGCGGATCAGGGCATCGAACTCCGCGGGGCTGGACGCCGCCGGCGTGAAGCCCAGCTTGTCGAACTGCTGTCGCAGGGCCGGGTCCTCCAGCATCACCTTCATTTCGCCGGCGATCCGGTCGACGATGGCGGGCGGCAGGCCCTTGGGTCCGAGCAGGCCGAACCAGACCTCGACGTCGTAATTGAGCATGCCAAGTTCGCCGAGCGAAGGCACGTTGGGGAAGCCGGGCAGGCGCTTGCTGCCGCCCACCAGGATGGGCACCACGCGGCCGGAAGCGATCAGCGGCTGCACCAGCGGCACCGCGGCAAAGCCCACCTGCACGTCGCCCGCCGCGAGCGCCACCGCGGCCGGCGAGCCGCCCTTGTAGCTGATGTGCGCAAGCTTCGTGCCGGTGGCGCGCATCAGCATCTCCATCGACAGGTGCGTGCCGGTGCCGCTGCCGGAGGACGCGTAGTTCAGGCCACCCGGCTTCGCCTTGGCCGCCGCCACGATCTGCTCGATGTTCCTGAACCCGGTCGATGGGTGCGCGACCAGCATCGTCTGCGCCGAGGCGATGTGCGTGATCGGCGTGAAGTCCACGATCGGGTCGTACGGCACGTTCTTGTACAGCCCGAGGTTGGTGACGTGGTTGGGACCATTGAGCAGCAGCGTGTAGCCGTCCGGCGCCGCGTCGGCCACGAAGCGGGTGGCGGCCAGGCCGCCGCCGCCCGGCCGGTTGTCCATCACGAAGGGCTGGCCGAACTTCGCGCCCAGCCGCTCGCCGACGATGCGCATCATCACGTCGCCGACCGCGCCCACCGGATACGGGATGATCACCTTCACCGGTTTGTCCGGCCAGCCGCCCTGCGCCCGCGCCGCCCCGCTCGCCAGCAGGGCGCCGGCCAGGAGCGTGCCGTTCCAGGCACGCCGGGTGATTCGCTGCGTCGCTTCCATGCCTGTCTCCTCGTGGCGGGAAGGACCGGCCGGGGCGGCCGGGGCCGAATCGGGCCGGGCCGCCTTCAGGCGACCGGCAGGTGCGTCTTGGGCCCTTGCGCCCCGGTGGCCTCGGCGCGCAGCAGGTGGCCCAGCGCCGTGGTGACGAACAGCGTTCCCAGCCCCGGGCCGCCGAACGCGCAGTTCACCGGCTCGTCGACCGGCAGCGAATGCGATTGCAGCACCGCGCCCGCTGGCGAGAACACCATCACCACCGGTCCCGGGCCGCTGCGCTGCCAGCCGGCGCAGGCGACGATGCGCCCTTCGGTGTCGACGCAGAGTCCCTCGATGCCGCGGTGCACGCCGCGTCGGTCCGCGCCGAAGGTGTGCAGCACGATGGGCTCTTCCACCGAACCGTCCTCGCGCAGGGGATACGCGCGCAACTCGCGCCGGCCGCCCGGCGTGTTGTCGGTGTCGGCGACGTAGAGCGTCTTCTCGTCCGGCGACAGCGCCACGCCGCGCGGGCGCAGGGTGTCGAAGGTGACGCGCTCGATGTGCCAGTGGCTTTGCGGGCGCGCGCCCTGCGCGAGGCGCAGCACCGACTGATGTGGCAGCAGCGGGAACACCTGCGGGCCGGACGCCGGCAGCGGGTGGTGGCAGTCGGAGAACCAGACCGCGCCCTTGCGGTCCACCGTCAGGAGGCAGGGATGGTTGTGCGGCGCGCCGTGGAACTGCGTGGTGGTGATGCGCGCCGGCCCGTCGGGGATCATGCGGATCACGCGGCGCGAGCCTTCCTGGCAGCCATACAGCGCGCCGTCGGGGCCGAAGGCGATGCCGTTGACGCGGTTGGTCCACTTGCGCCGCGTGCGCGTCTCGCCGGTGGCGGGGTCGTGCGCCAGCAGGGTGCTGTTGCCGAGGTCGCTTGCAAGCATCTCGCGGCCGTCCCACGCCAGGCCGCCCAGGAGGCGCTTCGTGGGCCCGTGCAGGATGTCGAATGTCCAGCTCATGGTGCGACCTTCCTTCAATCGTCGAACGTCACCGGCAGGCCGGCGATGCCCATCTGCACGCGGAACAGCGAGGTGTAGGTGGTGATGTACAGGCTCTGCCAGTCGGCATCGCCGAAGCCCAGGTTGGTGGTGTGGCCCGGGATCAGCAGGCGCCCGAGCAGGCCGCCATCCGGCGCAAACACGTGGATGCCGGCCGGGCCGGTGCAGTAGACGTTGCCTTCCACGTCCACCTTCATGCCGTCGGCCACGCCGGCCTCGGGGCCCTCGAGCTTCGCGAACAGGCGGCCGTTCTTCAGCGAGCCGTCGCCCTGCACCTCGTAGACCTTGATCAGGTTCTCGCGGGTGTCGTTGATGTACAGGAGCGATTCATCCGGCGAGAACGCCAAGCCGTTCGGATAGGTGAAGTCCTCCACCACGAGCGACGTCTTGCCGTCCGCGCCGATGCGGAACACGCCGTGGAAATCGAGGTAGCGCTGCACGTCCTCGCCGTGCATCTCCACGTTGTTCAGGGCGCCCGAGGGGTCCGTGAAATAGATCGCGCCATCGGACTTGCACACGATGTCGTTGGGCGAATTCAGGGGCATGCCCTTCCACTCCGCGCACAAGGTCTTGATCGAGCCGTCGTGCTCGCGGCGCCAGACGCGCCGCCAGGCCCAGCCCGCGACGACCAGCCGGCCCTGCCGGTCGAAGGTCAGGCCGTCGGCCTTGTAGCTGGGGCGCACGACCACCTCGCGGCCCACACCGCGCTGCCATTTCCAGATCGTGTCGCCGATGATGTCGACCCAGAAGAATTCGCCGGTGCGGCTGTTGTACACGGGCCCCTCGCCGAACATCAGGTCGCCGGCGATCACCTCCAGCTGCGACTCGCGCGGCACGAGCCGCTCGAATCCGGGGACGGCCTTGTCGGTTTCCATGCAGGATCTCCTTGCCGGCGTTCAGGCCGGATGCAGTTCCAGGGCGACGAGGAAGCGCGAGACCATGTTGTACGTCGCGATCACGCCGATCATCTCGGTGATTGCACGGCTGGTGCCGCCCAGCGCTTCGCGCGCCCGCTCGAAGGTGGCGTCGCGCACCTGCACGTCGCGCGTCATCTCCAGCGTCAGGCGCATGACGGCGCGCTCGCCGTCGTCGAACAGCAAGCGGTTCTCCAGCGCGGCCTCGGCGTTGCGCAGCGCCTCGCCCTGCGCCCGCGTCCCGCCGTGCTTCAGGAACAGCGGCAGGTGACCGGCAAATTCGTAGTCGGCGCGGTTGACGACGGCCACCACGCACATCGCCAGCTCGCGCAGCTTCGGCGGCACCTCGAGCTGCGTGCGGACCTGGCCGAGGTGGAAGTTCCAGCCCGCGGCGAACGGCGGGCTATGCAGCAGCAGGCGATCGAGTTCGGCGAGCTCGCCGCCGCGCCGCTGGCGGATCGCGGCGACCAGTTCGGCGGGTTCCTGCAGGTCGCTCGCAAGAAGGGGAATGCGGGCCATCGACGCGCCTCCGGGGTGTGGGAGGCGCATTCAATCATCCGGACAAATTGGCGTCAACTACGGGTTTGCACCCGGACGCAACGGTCGAGCAAGCGCCCAATTGTCCGGACAAAAGGGCGTCAGCCCCGGGTGTGCGCCGGGCGCTTGCGCGCTGCCGGCGCCTCGCGCTCCAGGTGGAAGCTGTAGGTGTAGCGCTGCGCCGCGTGGGTGGTGACGGTGACCTCGAACACGCGCCCCTGCGCATCGGCGTAGCGGCGCACCACGTTGAGCGAGGCCGAGCCCGGAGGCACCTGCAGCAGGCGCGCGGTGGCCGCCGGCATCAGGTCCGCCGAGATCTCCACGTCGGTGCTGTCCGCGTGCACGCCATGGAGCTCCGCGATCTGGTCCACCACCGGGATCAGCAGATGCTTGCGGTGCCTGGTGACGCCGGCGAATTCGGGCGCGACGTAGATGTCGGTCTGCGCCACGGGCGTG
Source organism: Ramlibacter sp. (assembly GCF_028291745.1). Classification (GTDB taxonomy): domain Bacteria; phylum Pseudomonadota; class Gammaproteobacteria; order Burkholderiales; family Burkholderiaceae_C; genus Ramlibacter. Next base: position 38,756 of record NZ_JAQGNQ010000113.1, read on the forward strand.
GTCGATCCTTCCAGCAGGCGCAGCGAGTGCAGGCGGAACCAGCTGGTGCCCACCGCGCAGCGCAGCTTCACGGCCAGCTCGTGGTCGGCTGCCACGTACTTGGCCGAGAGGGATTTGCGCACCGTGTTCGGGTAATTGAGCAGCTCCTGCACCGAGCTGAGGCGCTGCGTGAACTGGCGCGGCGCCGTGGTCGCGATCACGGTGGAACCGGCGCGCGGGCGGCGGGCGATCAGGCCCTCCTCGGTGAGCACCCGCAATGCTTCCCGCATGGTGTGGCGGCTGACCCCGAAGTGCTCGAGCAGTTGCTCCTCGGTCGGCAACCTTTCGCCGGGCTTGTAGCGGCCCTGCTCGATCTCGTGCCGCAACTGGTCGGCGATGTTCCAGTAGCGCACCGGCTGCGCCGCGGCGGGCGCGCGCCGCGCCTGGGCTGGGGTGGACTGCGGCCGCATAGGTCGGCCAGTGTAGCGGGCAGGCGCTGCGGCGTGCGAGCGCGCGGGCAGCCGACCGGAGCGCGCCAGGTCTGGCTGCAACAGGTTTGCGCAGCGGCCCCGCAGCAACCCTGTGTTGATCGCGCGATCAAGCAGCTAGCATGGCCGCCGTCGAGGAGATATCCCCGTGAACGCCAAACAGGACATCCATCTTGCGATCGTCGGCTGCGGCCGCATCGGCACCTTGCGCGGCCGGCTCGCGGCCATGCACCCGGCCGTGCGTTCCATCGTGGTGATGGACACCGATGCCGCCGCCGCAGACAAGCTGGCCAGGACCATCGGCGCCTCGTTCTGCACCACCGAGCTGGCCGCGGCGATCTCGCGTCCGGAGATCAACGCGATCATCGTCTCCTCCAGCGAGCACGAGCACACCACGCCGGTGATCGCTGCGCTGCGACGCCAGGTTCCGGTGCTGGTGGAAAAGCCGATCGCACTGACGGTAGCGGATGCCGACCTCATGCTGCGGACGGTGCAGGAGCTTGGGGGCAACCTGCGTGTGGGCTACAGCCGCCGGTACAAGACGCGCTACCTGCTGGCGAAGGAGCAATTGCGCCAGGGCCGTCTCGGCACGATCACCGGTGCCTGCGCCCGCCTGTACAACTCGCGCGCGCAGTGCCTGGCCATGCTCGGGCGCAACCCGCACGCAACCCCGGTGGTGGACGCCCTCACCTACTACGTGGACCTCATGGGCTGGCTGCTGGAGGGCAACCCCGTCACCGAGGTGTTCGCGCGGGGGCAGAAAGGCGTGATCCAGGCGGCCGGCTACGACACCGACGACGTGACCTGGGCGGTGCTCACCTGCCGCGATGGCGCGGTGGTGAACCTCGGCGTGAGCTACGCCCTCCCCGAGAAATGGCCTTCGGTGGGCCATGCTGCCCGTGTGGAGCTCCTGGGAACGGACGGCGTGCTGTTGATCAACGACGACCACACCGACCAGATCATGCACACCAACGCCGGCTTCCCGCACGTCTACCTGCCGGGCCAGAAGGTGGAGACGGTCTTCCTGGAAAGCTCGACCTCCGGGGACTGGGCGCTGGGCGACTTTCTCGGCCCGCTCGCCGACGAGACGCGTGCCTGGCTGGACGAACTGGCCACCGGCAAGCCGTGCAACCTGGCCACGCCTCAGGATGCACGCAACACGCTGGCGGTGACACTGGCCATCGAGGAATCCGCCCGCACCGGGCGCGTAGTCGACGTCTGCCGAGCCGACTGAACGCCGAAGGACCAGCACCCTACTCCACCGTCACACTCTTCGCCAGGTTCCGCGGCTTGTCGACATCCGTTCCGCGTGCCAGCGCCGTGTGATACGCCAGCAGCTGGAGCGGCACCACGTGCAGCAGGGGGCTGAGCGTGCCGTAGTGCTCCGGCATGCGGATCACGTGCACGCCTTCGCTGCTTTCAATGCGGCTGTCGGCATCGGCCAGCACGTACAGCACGCCGCCGCGGGCGCGCACTTCCTGCATGTTGCTCTTCAACTTTTCCAGCAGCGCGTCGTTCGGGGCCACCGTCACCACCGGCATCTCGTCGGTGACCAGCGCCAGCGGGCCATGCTTCAATTCGCCGGCCGGATAGGCCTCGGCGTGGATGTAGCTGATTTCCTTGAGCTTCAGCGCGCCTTCCAGCGCGATCGGATAGTGCATGCCGCGCCCGAGGAACAGCGCGTGCTCCTTGTTCGCGAAGTCCTCGGCCCAGCTGATGATCTGCGGCTCCAGGGCCAGCACCGCCGACAGCGCCGAAGGCAGGTGGCGCATGGCCTTCAGGTGCTGCGCCTCTTCGGTCTCCGTCAGTTGTCCGCGCAACTGGGCGAGCGTCAGCGTCAGCAGGAACAATCCGGCCAGCTGGGTGGTGAACGCCTTGGTCGATGCAACGCCGATCTCCACCCCGGCGCGCGTGATGTACGCCAGCTTGCATTCGCGCACCATCGCCGACGTCGATACGTTGCAGATGGTCAATGAATGCTCCATGCCCAGCGCGCGCGCATGCTTCAGCGCTGCCAGGGTGTCCGCGGTCTCGCCGGACTGGCTGATGGTCACGATCAGCGTCTTCGGGTTGGGCACCGATTCGCGGTAGCGGTACTCGCTGGCGATCTCCACCTGCGTCGGGATGCGGGCAATGGATTCGAGCCAGTATTTCGCCGTGCAGCCGCTGTAGTAGCTGGTGCCGCAGGCGAGGATCAGCACGTTGTCGATCTGCTTGAAGACCGACAGCGCAGCGTCGCCGAACAGCTCCGGCATGATGTTGACCACGCCCTCCAGCGTGTCGCTGATCGCGCGCGGCTGCTCGAAGATTTCCTTCTGCATGTAGTGCCGATAGGGGCCCAGTTCGGCGGCGCCGCTGTGCGCCTGCACCGTCTTCACGGGCCGCTGCACCGGCTTGCGGTTGCGGTCCACCACCCAGTAGCGACCCAGCTGCAGGTCGACCATGTCGCCTTCTTCCAGGTAGACGATCTGGTCGGTCACGCCGGCCAGCGCCATCGCGTCGCTGGCCAGGAAGTTCTCGTCCTTGCCCACGCCCAGCACCAGCGGCGAGCCGGCGCGGGCGCCGACCACGCGGTGCGGCTCGTCCTTGCAGAACACCGCGATCGCATAGGCGCCGTGCAGTTGCACGAGCGCCGCCTGCACGGCCTCGAACAGGTCGCCCTCGTAGAGGCTGTCGACCAGGTGCGCGATCACCTCGGTGTCGGTCTGGCTGGTGAAGCGGTAGCCGCGCGCCTTCAGTTGCGCGCGCAACTCGTCGTGGTTCTCGATGATGCCGTTGTGCACCAGCGCGATCCGCCCGGGCGCGGCCGGGGCCGCTTCGCCCGGCCCGTGGCTGAAATGCGGATGCGCGTTGTGCACGGCGGGCGCGCCATGCGTGGCCCAGCGCGTGTGGGCGATGCCGGTGCCGCCGACGATGTGCTCGCTGCTCACCTGCTCCATGAGTTCGGCCACGCGCGCCGTGCTGCGGGCGCGCTTGAGCCCCTCGGCATAGACGGCGACACCGCAGGAGTCATAGCCGCGGTATTCCAGGCGCTGCAGGCCCTGGACGAGGATGGGAACGATGTTGCGCGTGGAAACCGCGCCGACGATGCCGCACATGGAGTCACCTCAGTGGCTGGGATGAAGGGACTCTAGAGGCAGGTGCATGCAATATGTGATCTAAATGCAGCCTGTTTCGCAAGGAAGTTTCCTCGACTACGCCACGCGCAATAAAATTGCGCCATGCCGGGTTCAACGCAAGTTATCGCCATCGACCAGACCGATCTGGCCCTGCTTGACCAGCTGCAGGAAGACAGCGCGGTGAGCAACCAGGATCTCGCCCGCAAGGTGCACATCTCGCCCGCGACCTGCCTGCGGCGCGTGAAGCGGCTGCGCGACGCCGGCCTGATCGAGCGCGAGCAGGCGATCCTGCAGCCCGATCGCATGGCAGCGGCGCTGGGGCACGGACTGGAAGCAGTGGTTGAGATTTCGCTGGATCGCCAGGGCAGCGAGGAACACGAAGCCTTCGAGCAGCGGGTGATCGCCGACGACGCCGTGCAGCAGTGCTATCGCGTCTCGCCCGGTCCCGACTTCATCCTGATCGTGCACGCCCGCGACATGCCGGAGTACCTGGCGCTGGCGCAGCGGCTGTTCACGGGGGACGCGAACGTGCGCAACGTGAAGGCGTTCTTCTCCGTGAGAAGGGCGAAATTCCGGCCGCGGATTCCGTTGCCGCGGACGGGACGGGGCGGCTAGCGCTTAGGCGATGGTTTGGATGTCATCCCGGGCTGGCGGGCAACCATGGCGATGTCATCCCGGGCTCGACCCGGGATCCATGACGGCGCTCGCACAAGCGCCGCGTGGATTGCGGGTCAAGCCCGCACGACATCCATCTTCATTTCTTCGCCGGCTTCTTCGGCCGCACCCAGTTCGCGATGCTCACCTGCCGCGCCCGCGCCACCGTCAGCATCTCCGGCTCCGTGTTCCTGTTCACCACCGAACCCGCGCCTATCGTGCCGCCGCGCGCCACCGTCACCGGCGCCACCAGCACGCAGTTGCTGCCCACGTGCACGTCGGACTCGATCACGGTGCGGTTCTTGTTGGCGCCGTCGTAATTCGCGGTGATGCTGCCCGCGCCATAGTTCACGCGCTCGCCGACCTCGGCGTCGCCGAGGTACGCCAGGTGATTGGCCTTGGCGCCGCGTGCGAGGGTCGAGTTCTTCACTTCGACGAAGTTGCCGATGTGCACCTCCGGCCCCAGTTGCGCGCCCGGACGCAGCCGCGCGAACGGCCCGATCAGGGCGCCCTCCCCCACCGTCACGCCGGCCTGCTCGCCGTCGATGTGGGTGAAGGGATGGATCCACGCACCGGATGCGATGCGCGCATTGCCGATCACGCAGTTCGCTCCGATGTGCACGTCGTCGCCCAGCACCACGTCGCCGAAGAAGACGCAGTTCACGTCGATGGCGACGTCGCGCCCGCAGGTGAGCGTGCCGCGCACGTCGAAGCGCGCCGGGTCCGCCAGCCGGACGCCGCTTTCCAGCAGCGCGCGCGCCTGCCGCATCTGGAAGGCCCGTTCCAGCTGCGCGAGCTGCAAGGGGCTGTTCACCCCCTCGACTTCCACGGCCTCCTGCGCCGGCGAGGCGACCACCTCGCAGCCATCCGCCACGGCAAACTGCACGATGTCGGTGAGGTAGTACTCCTTCTGCGCGTTGTCGTTGGAGAGCCGCGCAAGCCACTGCTTCAGCTTCGCCGAAGGCACCGCCATGAAGCCGGTGTAGACCTCGCGAATCGCGCGCTGCGGGTGGCTCGCGTCCTTGTGTTCGACAATGGCCTGCACCGCGTCGCCGGAGCGCACGATGCGTCCATAGCCGGTCGGGTCGGGCATCTCGATCGTGAGCAGGGCCAGCCGCTGGCCGCCGCATTTCTCCACCAGCGCCTGCAGCGTCTCGGGCCGCACCAGGGGCACGTCGCCATTGAGGATCAACGCGATGCCGTCATCGGGCAGCACCGGCACCACCTGCTGCACCGCGTGGCCGGTCCCGAGCTGCGGCTCCTGCCGCACGAAGTCGGGCACGGTCTGGCCCGCCGCCTGGGCGCTGGCGCGCAGCCAGCCCTCGACGTCGTCGGCCCCATGGCCGGTGACGACGATCGTGCGACGCGCGTGCAGTGCGTGCGCGGTGTCCATCACGTGCTGGATCAGCGGACGGCCGCCCAGCCGGTGCAGCACCTTCGCGGTCCTGCTTTTCATGCGCGTGCCCTTGCCCGCCGCCATCACCACCACATCGACTGCTGTCATTCACGTACCCTTCACACCATGCTGAAGTTAGCCCCCATGCGCCTCGGCGGCATTATCCTTGCCGTCGCTCTCTCGTTGGCGCTGTCTGCCTGCAGCGCGCTCAAGCTCGGCTACAACACCATGCCCGACCTGGGCTACTGGTGGCTCGACGGTTATCTCGATTTCTCCGATGCGCAGCGGGTGGGCGTGCGCGGCGAGCTTGCGCAATTGCATGCCTGGCATCGCCAGCAGGAGCTCCCGCAGGTCGCCGAGTTGCTCGCACACCTCGAGCAACTGGCGCCGGGAGAGATCACGCCGCAGCAGGCCTGCGACGTGGTGGCCGACGTGCGTGCGCGCCTGGCTGCCGTCGGCGATCGCATCGAACCGGCCGGGGCTGCCCTTGCCACCACGCTCACGGCAGGCCAGCTGCGGCACCTGGAACGCAAGTTTCATTCGGGCAACGAGACCTTCCGCAAGGAACAGATAGATCCCGCGCCCGCGGAGCGCCAGGAGAAACGCTACGACCGCGTGCTGCAGCGCGCGGAGATGATCTACGGCCGCCTCGACGAACCGCAACGCGCGGTGCTGCGCCAGAGCCTGGCGCAGTCTGCCTACGACCCCGCTCGCATCCTGGCCGATCGCGAACGGCGCCAGCAGGACCTGCTGCGCACGCTGGCTCGCATCAGCACCGCGCCTTCTTCAGCGGCGGATGCGCGCGCGCAATTGCATGCCTGGCGCGAGCGGGCCGAGCATGCGCCCGACCTCGCGTACCGCACCTGGCAAGAGGGCCTGGTGCAGGAAGGCTGCCGCATCTTCTCCGCCGTGCACCAGAGCACCACGCCGGCCCAGCGCGACCAGGCCGTGCGCCGGCTGAGCGCCTACCAACGGGACGTGCGCGAGCTGGCCGGCGAGACCCGGTGAGGGCGCCCACGTCCGGGCTGGCGCTGGTCTGGCGGCTGGGCGCCGCGACCACCTTGATCGTCACCGCTTCCGCGATGACCGGGCCGGTGCTCGCCGTGCTGCTGCAGCAGGCCGGCCGCGGCACGGCTTTCATCGGCGCGTTTTCCATGCTGCCCTTCCTGATGGTCGGCCTGCTCATTCCGCTGATGCCGCGCGTGCTGGCCCGCCTGGGCACCGTGCGCTGCTATCGGGCCGGTGCGCTGCTGCAGTTCACGGGCGTCCTGGGGTACGCCCTCACCCAGCGGCCGGTGCTCTGGGCCCTATGCTCGATCGTGATCGGCTGCGGCGCCGCGGCCCTGTGGAACACGACCGAAGCCCTGATGGCGGAGGAGGCGCCGCCGGAAATGCGCGGGCGCGTGATGGGCGCGTACCAGACGGCGCTGGGCGCTGCTCTCGCGGTCGGTCCCTTCCTGCCCGGCCTGCTGCAGCTCGATGCGCGCCCGGTGCTTTGGCTCGCCGTCGCCATGGTCGCCGGCTGCGTGCTGCTGGCCGTGACGGCGCGGCCGCACGTATCCAAGCCGCGCGATCCGCAGGCGGGCGGCACCTGGCAGGCGTTGCGGCTGGTGCCGTGGCTGGCCGTGCTCGCGTTCTGCGGCGGCGTGTTCGAAGCGGGTCTGGGCGCGGTCAGCGCCGCGCATGCATCGGCCTCGGGCCTGAGCCTGCGCAGCGCGGCGAGCGTGGCGGGCGCCATCGGCGTCGGCAGCTTTCTGCTGCAATATCCCGCGGGGCTGGCCGCCGACCGCTATCCGCTGACGCGGGTGTTCACGTGCGCGTCGCTGGCGCTGCTCGTGGCCAGCATCGCAATGGCTTTCGCCACGCAGGCGCCGTGGTTGCCATGGGCTTGCGGATTGGTCTGGGGAGGGGTGGGTGGCGCGCTCTACACGCTGAGCATGGTGCAGGTGGCGCACACCTTCGCGGGGCGTGCGGCCGGGGGTGGCACGGCCGCGATGATCACGGGCTACACCTGGGGCGGATCGCTGGGCCCGGTGGCCAGCGGTTCGGCACTGCAGGCCGGCGGCGCGCCGGGGCTTGCCTTGCTCTTGTCGCTGCTGGCGCTGGCGGCGCTGGCCGCGGCGCGACGGGCGCTCAGCCCGCCGTGATCAGCGCTCGCCCTTGGAGTGCGCGCGGGCTGCGCGCTCGGCCGCCTCGAGTTCGCGCGCCTCGGCCTCGGAAACCGGCTTCGCTGCCTGCGCATCGGCCTGCACGTCGGCGTGGTCCAGGTAGTTCCTGATGCTGTTCTGGTAGTCCCCGGTCGCCGTGTAGCTGCCCTCGCCCTGCACTTGGCTGCTGTTGCCCGACTGGAAGTCGGTTGCGCCGCCGCGCTGCTGCTGCGGATCGATGGCGCGCTCCGGTTGCTGCTGCAACGCGCGCGGTGCGGGTTTTTGTTGGGTCATGAGACGCTCCTCTTGGTTTCTCCAGCTTAGGCACCAGGGTGAGGAGCGCGTGTCGGCCGCTGTGTGACGGGGCTGTCGGCGACGGACTACAGGCGACGGGGATCGTGAAGCGTTGCGCTGGGGTTCGCTTCGCGAAGCCCAGCCTACGAGGTCGGGAGCACTGTAGGCTGGGCTGCCGCAGGCACCCCAGCCAAGCGCGTCAATCCTGCAACGCCGCCCACATCCCCTGGTCGCGCTCGGCCGTCCCGATGCGCGGGTTCTTCACGCCGCGCGCCTCGTCATCATGGGACTCCTGGTGCGCGGGGGAAGCCGAGGATTTTATCGGCCGCCCTCGCCATCACCTGCCACGCCACACGACCGAGACCCGACGCCAATTGCCCCAGCGCCCGCAAGGCCAGCGATGTCGCCAGCCGCAGATCCGCCACTGGCTGCACGACGACCGCGAAGTTGATCCGGCGCCCCTGCGCCACCGGCACGCAAGCGAACACCGGATCCCAGGCGAACCAGGAAGGGCCGGTCGCGTTCCACGCCTCCACCACCAGGCGCTGCCCGCGCTTGACGAACATGGAGCGCCCCACCTGCAACACATGGTCGCCCGAGTCGCCGGGCGTGCCGCCATGCGGTCCTTCGACGGTGGCCCACAGGCGCCCGTGCGCCACGCGCAGGATGCCGTCGCTGGCCGGGTTGAGCATGATCGCGCGGCCGCGCGCCAGCTTCCACGTGCCCGGCAGGGCAGCCACGGGAGCGGCTCTGAGGAAGGAGGGCAGCACGCGGTCGTTCATGATCAGCTCCAGCGATGGCTTTTCGGAATGAGATGATCTTTCACGCCCGCTTGGCGGTCCAATGAAATCCCGCTACCCTTTTGATTCGATAAACGCATCAATCCGGTCACGCGCCATGCAACATTCGCAGACGCACCTGCGCACCCGCCCGATCTCCGCCGGCCACCTGCGCGCCTTCGAGGCCGTGGCCCGCCACCTGAACTTCCGCGCCGCGGCGGAGGAGATGGCGCTCACCCAATCGGCCGTGAGTCGCCAGATCCAGGCCCTCGAGGAAGAAGTGGGGGTGGGCCTGTTCCTGCGCCACACGCGCGCGGTGGAACTCACCAGCGCCGGCGCGCAGTTGCTGATGGCGGTGTCGCAGTCGCTGCCGCGCATCGACGGCGCGGTGCGACAGATCCGGCAGAGCGCCGGGCGGCGCGCGGTCGCCCTCACGACCTTCGCGTCGTTCGCCTCGATGTGGCTGATCCCGCGGCTGGAGCAGTTCCAGCGCGACCACCCCGACATGGACATCCGCATCGACGCCAGCGACAACAAGCTCGATCTCGAGATCTCCGACGTGGACCTCGCCCTGCGCTACGGGCCGATGGCGACCATGCCGCCCAATGCCATCCGGCTGTTCGGCGAGCAGCTCACGCCGGTCGCCAGCCCCTGGCTGCTCAATGCCGGGCAGGCGCTGGCGAAGCCTTCGGACGTCGCGCAGTTCACGTTGATCGAAGCCGGGGATGCGCACCAGACGCACCTGGAGTGGCTGACGTGGCGGCGCTGGTTCGACGAGCACGGGCTGGCCAAGCTGCAGCCCAAGCGCTGGCTCTATTTCAACTACGCGTACCAGATGGTGCAGGCCGCGCTCGCCGGCCAGGGCGTGGTGCTGGCGCGCCTGCCGCTGGTGGCCGAGAGCCTGGCCAACGGCGACCTGATCGAACCGCTGCCGCGGCTGCGCATGGAGTCACCCATGGCTTACTGGATGATCGTGGGCCCGCGCAGCGCCCAGCGCCCGGAGATCCGCGCCTTCTGCGACTGGCTGCTGGCGCAAAGCAAGATCACTCGCCAGACGATCGGGGAAGTGCCGGATCCGGATACGGTGGATCAGATGGATTGACGGGGGAGGTCACTCGGGGGTGTTCGGATGTTCGGATGGCATCCGGGGTGTTCGGATGTCATCCCGGGCCTGACCCGGGATCCATGCTGCGATCGTGCCAGCGCCGTCGTGGATTGCGGGTCAAGCCCGCAACGACACGGTGGCGCCTCTCACCCCCCCAACCCCATCGGCCACGCCACCCCCAACTCATTGAGAATCGCATCCAGCGCAATGTCGTGCGTCTCCGCCTCCAGATCCGGCAGGAAGCCGGCCGCGAACCCCAGCCCCACCGTGTACGGTTTCGGCTGCAGCTGGGCCAGCGTGCGGTCGTAGAAACCACCACCGTAGCCCAGCCGGAAGCCGCCCATGCTGTAGCCCACGCAGGGCACGAACAGCAAGGTGGGGACGATCACCTCGGTGTCCTTGGGTTTCGGGATACCGAACGCATCTTCCTCCATCGGGCAGCCCGGGAACCATGCATGGAATTTCAGCGTCTGATTCACCTTGTCCACCACCGGCAGCCCGATGCGGCGCAGTTGCGGCTCGTCCAGCAGCTCTCCGTCCTCCTTCCAGCGATGCAGCGCCGGCAGCGGATCGAACTCGCCCTTGATCGGCCAGTACGCGCCGATGGCCGTGTCCGGACGTCCCACCAGCCAGATGCGCATCACCTGCTGCAGCAGGTCGCCCCGGCGTGCGCGGTCCGGCATGTTCAACCTCTGGGCGATCAGCCGCTGGCGCAGAGCCCTTTTTTCTTCCGACCTGTCCATAATTTCCCGATGAAGTTGCGATCGATTCTGGCATCCCTGGCCGTCGTCCTCGTGGGCTGCGTGCAGGCCCAGGCCCCGCAGCAAGCCCGCGACGACGTCATCCTGCAGATGCAGCAAGCCTTCCGGCAGGGCGACAAGGCCCGCCTCGCCCAGCTGTTGCCGCAGGCCCAGGGCCACGCGCTCGAGCCCTGGGCCGCGTATTGGGAGTTGCGGGCCCGGCTGGACACGGCCAGCGCCGCCGACATCCAGCAATTCCTCGTGCGCTACGCCGGCACCTACCAGGAAGACCGCATGCGCGACGACTGGCTGCAGCTGCTCGGCCAGCGGCGCGACTGGGAGACCTTCGCGCAGGAATACCCCAAGTACCGCATGCGCGACGACCGCGAGGTCCGCTGCTACGGCTTGCTGGTGCAGGCGCTCAAGGACCCCGCCTCGCTGCCCACGGTGTCCGAGGAAGTGCGCCGCAACTGGCTGGCCCAGCGCGACGTGGACGATGGCTGCACGCTGGCCGCCTCCACGCTGCTGGGCGAAGGCTACGGCAAGCATCGACTGACGCAGGCCGATGCCTGGCGCAAGGCCCGCCAGTCCGTTGAAGCCAACAGGCCGCGGGCGGCGGCGGCAGCGCTGCAGATCGTCAAGCCCGAGGCCCTGCCCCTGCTCAACGAGCTGAATTCCAGCCCGGCGAAGTTCCTCACCAGCAAGGCGGCTGCCGTCTCGCGGGTGCGGCGCGAGCTGGTGGGGCTGGCCCTCATCAAGCTGGCCACCAGCGACGTCGAAACGGCGGCCGGCATGCTGGACAACAAATGGGGGCCGCAAATGGCGGCCGAGGAGCGCGACTGGGTCTGGGGCGTGATCGGCCACCAGGCGGCGCAGCGCCTGATGCCGGAGGCCAACGGCTATTTCGCGCACGTGACCGGCGACGCCCACCTCAGCGACGAGCTCCTGGGCTGGAAGGTGCGGGCAGCGCTGCGCGCCCCCAACCGACCCGACTGGCGCAACGTGCAGGAGGCCGTCAACGCGATGAGTGAAGAGGGCCGCGCCGATCCCACCTGGGTGTACTGGAAGGCGCGCGCCCTGCTGGCCGACAACAAGCCCTCGGAAGCGCGCCGGGCCGATGCCGAGAAGCTGCTGCAGTCCATCGCCGCGCCCCGCGGCTTCTACGAGCAGCTTGCCACCGAAGAACTGGGTGGCAAGATCGTGGTTCCGGCCAGGCCCGCGCCCCTGACCGACGCCGAGAAGAAGGCGGCGCGCCAGGACGCCGGCCTCAATCGTGCCCTTTATGCGATCTCCATCGGGCTGCGCAGCGAAGGCGTGCGCGAGTGGAACTACACCACCAACCTGCACACCCCGGGCGGCCTGGGCGACCGCGAGCTGCTGGCAGCGGCGCAGTACGCGTGCGAGCGCGAGGTCTGGGACCGCTGCATCAACACCAGCGAGCGCACGAAGAACGAATTCGACGCCGACCAGCGCTACCCGATGCCCTTCCGCGACGCGGTCGTGCGGCGGGCGGGCGAGATCAAGCTGGACCCGGCGTACGTGTACGGGCTGATCCGGCAGGAAAGCCGTTTCGTCACCAATGCGCAGTCGGGCGTGGGCGCCTCCGGCCTGATGCAGGTGATGCCGGCGACGGCGCGCTGGACGGCCAACAAGCTGGGCATGCGCGGCTTCAATCCCGAGCAGCTGCACGACCGCGACACCAACATCGCCATCGGCACCGGCTACCTCAAGCTCGTGCTGGACGATTTCGGCGGCTCCATGCCCCTGGCCGCGGCCGCCTACAACGCCGGCCCGAGCCGGCCGCGCACCTGGCGCAACGGCCCCCTGCTGGAAGGCGCCGCCTGGGCCGAGAACGTGCCCTTCCAGGAGACGCGCGATTACGTCAAGAAGGTGCTGTCCAACACCACCTTCTATGCGGCGATGCTGACCGGGCAACCGCAGTCGCTGAAGGCGCGGCTCGGAATGATCGGCCCGCGCGACCAGGGGCAGCCGGCGCCCAACGGCGAGCTGCCGTAGCGCCTTGGATGGCATTGCGGGCCTGCTTTGGATGTCAGTGCGGGCTGTTCTGGATGTCATTGCGGGCTTGACCCGCAATCCACGACGGCACCTGCACCACCGCAGCATGGATCCCGGGTCGAGCCCGGGATGACATCCGGACATCCGGACATCCAGCCCCGCGCCTCATCAATCCCTCCGGGTTTTCGCATCAATCGCAAGCCCGGCCGCGACTAGCATCACGGCCTGACACCTACGGAGGCTCACGATGCTCACGCTCTACATCGGCAACAAGAACTACTCGTCCTGGTCCATGCGCCCCTGGGTGCTGATGAAACAGGCGGGCCTGCCTTTCACCGAGCGCATGGTGCGCTTCGATTCCTTCGGCACCGACTCGCACTTCAAGCAGGAGGTGCTGCAGGTCAATCCCGGCGGCCGCGTCCCGGTGCTGGTGGACGAAGGCTTCGCGATCTGGGACTCGCTGGCCATCTGCGAATACCTGGCCGAGAAATTCCCCGAGGCGCCGCTGTGGCCGCGCGAGCGCCAGCAGCGCGCCCGCGCGCGCAGCGTCTGCGCCGAGATGCACTCGGGCTTCGGTGCGCTGCGCAGCCACTGCCCGATGAACATCGAGGCCTCGCTGCCGGAAGTCGGCGCGCGCATCTGGCGCGAACAGCCGCCGGTGCAAGCGGACCTGGAGCGCATCACCACGCTCTGGACCGAGCTGCTGGCTGCCTCGGGTGGACCGATGCTGTTCGGCGAGTTCGGCATCGCGGATGCTTTCTACGCGCCGGTGTGCACGCGCATCCGCACGTATCGCCTGCCGGTGTCCGAGGCGGCCGCGGCCTACGTCGAGCGCGTGCATGCGCTGCCGGCGCTGAAGTCGTGGGTGGATGAGGCACTGGCGGAGCACGACTTCGTGGCGTTTGACGAGCCGTATCGCAAGCAGCGGTAGGTCTCGCGCCGCTGCCCTCGCCCCAACCCTCTCCCCACGGGGAGAGTGATCTTGCTCCCTCTCCCGCTGGCGGGAGAGGGCTGGGGTGAGGGCGCCTCCGGCAGCTAAACTCCCTGCATGCAAACCTTCCGGGTCGGCGGCGCGGTCCGCGATGCACTGCTCGGCTTGCCGGTGAACGACATCGACTGGGTCGTGGTCGGTGCGACCCCCGAAGCGATGATCGCCTCGGGCTACCTGCCGGTGGGCAAGGACTTCCCGGTCTTCCTGCATCCCGAGACGCGCGAGGAATACGCGCTGGCCCGCACCGAGCGCAAGACCGGCCGCGGCTATCACGGCTTTGCCTTCCAGGCCTCGCCCGAAGTGACGCTGGAGCAGGACCTCGCGCGCCGCGACCTCACGGTCAATGCGATGGCGCAGGGCCCCGACGGCACGGTGATCGATCCCTACCAGGGCCAGCGGGACCTGCAAGCCAGAACGCTGCGCCACGTCACCGAGGCCTTCCGCGAAGACCCCGTGCGCATCCTGCGCCTGGCCCGCTTTGCCGCCCGCTTCTTCGATTTCCAAGTCGCGCCGGAAACCATGGAATTGATGCGCGGCATGGTGGCCGAGGGCGAGGCCGACCACCTGGTGCCCGAGCGCGTCTGGCAGGAGCTTGCGCGCGGCCTCATGGAACCGCGGCCTTCCCGGATGTTCGAGGTGCTGCGCGACTGCGGCGCGCTGGTGCGCGTGCTGCCCGAGGTCGATCGGCTCTGGGGCGTGCCGCAGCGCGCCGACTACCACCCCGAGATCGACACCGGCGTGCACAACATGATGGTGCTGGACCTGAGCGCCCGCCTCTCGGCGCCGCTGGCCGTGCGCTTCGCCTGCCTCACGCATGACCTGGGCAAGGGCACGACGCCGCAATCCGTGCTGCCGCGCCACATCGGCCACGAGCAGCGCAGCGCCGACCTGCTCAAGAAAGTCTGCAACCGGCTGCGCGTGCCCAACGACTGCCGCGAACTGGCCGACGTGGTCGCGCGCGAGCACGGCAACATCCATCGCAGCGGCGAGTTCGGCGCTGCCGCCATCGTGCGCTTGCTGGAACGCTGCGACGCCTTCCGCAAGCCGCAGCGCTTCGAGCAGATCCTGCTGGCCTGCGAGTGCGATGCGCGCGGACGGCTCGGCCTGGAGGAGCGACCGTACCCGCAACGCGATCGCCTGCTGGCCGCGCTCACGGCCGCCCGCAGCGTCGACACCGCAACCATCGCCGCGCGCGCCCGCGAGCAGGGCCAGGTCGGCGAGCAGATCGGCGAGCGCATCCAGCACGCCCGCAGCGATGTCGTGGCGCAGCTGCTTCAGACCACCAGGGCCAGCGCGGCGTAGTCGCCCACCCGGTCGCCCAGGCCGGCGGCCACCAGCTCGCAGCCGTTGGTGAGCGCCGGCAGCTTGCCGCGCATGAAGCCCTGCAGCCGCGGCAGCAGGTACTCCTGGTTGTTGCTGAACACGCTGCCACCGATGCTGATGCGCTGCAGGTCGAGGACGACGGTGATGTTGTACAGGGCGCGGCCCATCACGCGGCACAACTCGTCGACCTTCGCGATGGCATCGGCATCGCCGGCGCGCGCGTGCTGCATCAGCGTGGCGGCATCGGCGCCGAAGCGGCGGGCCACCGCATTGCCGGCCACCAGCGCTTCCAGGTCGCCGACGTTGCCGCAGCCGCACAAGGCGTCGTTGTTGTCGCTGACGAACATGTGGCCGCCATGGCCGGCGTTGCCGTTCTTGCCGCGCAGCACGTGCCCGTCGACGCACAGGCCCATGCCGACGCCGGTGCTCCAGGTCACGTAAGCGCAATGCTCGAAGCCCTGCAGCGCGCCCCAGCGCCGCTCGGCCTCGAGGGCGGAGACGGCATCGTTCTCCACTCGCACGCTTTCGGTGAAGCGGTGGCGCAGCGGCGCCTCGAGCGTGGCCGTCATCCAGTCGTTCGGCAGGCCGCGGGCCGGGCCGGCCAGGCCGCCGCAGATGTTGGGGCTGGCCAGTTCGACCAGTCCGGCGTTCAGCATGAAGGGCCCGGCCGAAGAAACGCCCACGCGCTGCACGCGCGAGGGATCGATGCCGACCTCGCGCGCGCTCTCATCCACCATGCGGATCACCTGCTGGGCGAGCGCGTCGTGGCGGCCGGTCTTGGCGGTGGGCTCGCTGCGCTTGCCGACCAGCTCGAGGCCGGCTCCGGTGTTCAGGCTGACCGCGACCTTGGTGCCGCCGATGTCGACGCAGGCTTTCATGGTTTCAGAGGAACTTCGCGATCACCGCCGCGACCATGCTCAGCAGGATGGTGGAGGTGAGGGGGATGAAGATCTCGCGGCCAAACAGCTTGAAGCGGATGTCCCCCGGCAGCTTGCCGAAGCCGAGCTTCTGCAGCGCGGGAGAGAACCAGCTGATCAGCATGAGCGCGAGGAAGACGACGATGATCCAGCGAATCATGGGGTTGGGGTGCTCCGAGTTTGCCCGCAATCGCTCACAGCGTGTGCGTGCGGTCGCCGGTGCGGAAACCCAGCGCGTCCCAGAAGGCGCCGCGGTGAAAGGCGATCACCTTGAACAGCTCGCCCATCTCGTGCTCCGCCACCAGCCGCTGCGCCGCCGCCTGCTCCTGCAGCGACACGGCCTCCATGCGTTCGCCGATGTGGCAGTTGATGAGGAAGCGGCCCTGCGTCGCGTACCCGAGCGTGGCCAGGCCCGCCTCCTGCGCGGCCACCGCGATCCCGGTGAAATCGACATGCGCGGTGATGTCCTTCTCGCCCGGCGCTTCCAGCGGATCGGGGTCCGCCAGGTGGCCGCGATGGCACATCAGCGTGCCCATGTGCCGCTGCGGGTGGTAGTACTCGGCCTCCGGGAAACCGTAGTCGAAGAAGAAGGCGGCACCCGACTGCAGGCGATCGGCCAGCGTGCGCATGAAGGCCTGCGCCTGGTGATGGATCTCGGTCGCATAGTCGTGGCTGCCGGCCGGCTCGACGGGCGGACGCAGGTGCGTCAGCACTTCGGACCAGGCAAGCTGGCCGTCCTTGACCGTGATGCCGCGCTCGTGCCACACCAGCTCCTTGCGCACCAGCAGCTTCACCGGCATGGCATCGAGCACCTCGTTGCCCACCACCACGCCGGTGATGTGCGCCGGCAGCTCGGAGACCCACTGCACGCGCGGCGCGAATTCGGCCAGCGCCTCCTGCTGCCGCGCCCGCAGGCTGGCCGAGAGTTCGACGATCGTGTAGCGCTGCACGCGCTCGCCGAGTTCGCGCAGCAGATCGCGCGCCAGTGCGCCGGAGCCGGCGCCGAACTCCCACAGCTCGTGGGTCTGCGTGTGCTCCAGGGCCTCGCGCAGCTGCGCGGCCAGGCACTGGCCGAACAGCGGACTCATCTCGGGGGCGGTGACGAAGTCGCTGCCCGAGCCCGGCATGGTGCCGAACTTGCGCGACGCATTGGCGTAGTAGCCGAGCCCCGGCGCATAGAGGGCCAGGGCCATGTAGCGGTCGAAGGGCAACCAGCCGCCATTGCGCGCGACCTGTTCGGCGATGAGTCTGTGCAGCGCGCTGGCTACACTGGGTGCATGTGGGTCCACCGTCCGATTGTCCGCCAATGAGCGCCAGCCGCACCGTCCTGGTCACCGGCAGCGCCCGCCGGCTCGGCCGCAGCATCGCGCTGGATCTGGCCGCCGCCGGCTGGCAGGTGGCCGTGCACTACCGCGGATCCGAGGACGAGGCGCGGGCCACGGTGCAAGCGTGCCGGCGCCACGCCGCTGCAGAAGTTTTCCAGGCCGACCTGGCCGACGAAGCGCAGGTGCGCGCGCTGTTGCCGCAGGTGGCCACCCACTTCGGGCAGGTCGATGCGGTCGTCAACAACGCGTCCCGCTTCGAGCACGACGATGCGCGCAGCTTCGGCTTCGACTCCTGCATCGCGCATTTCTTGTCGAACACCGCGGCGCCGGTGCTGCTGGCGCAGGCGCTGGCGGCGCACCTGCAGCAGCGCGGCGGGCACGGTTGCGTGGTCAACCTTCTCGACCAGAAACTGTGGAATCCGAATCCCGACTTCTTCAGCTACACGCTGTCGAAGGCTGCCCTGGAAGCGGCCACCACCTTGCTCGCGCAGGCACTGGCGCCGGCGCTGCGCGTGGTCGGCGTGGCGCCCGGGCTCACGCTCACCAGCCCCATGATTTCGCAGGAGAAGTTCGAGCAGCTGCACACGTTGTCGCCGCTCGGGCGCTCCTCGGCGCCGGAAGACGTGGCGCATGCCGTGCGCTTCGCGCTGGAGAACCCCGCGATCACCGGCACCACGCTGCTGGTGGACGGCGGCCAGCACCTGATGAAGTTCGACCGCGACTTTTCGCTGATGTGATGGAGCCGACGCAATGAGCAAGGCCGGCACCCAGACCCTGACCCTCGAAGGCCTGCGTTTCGACGCCAGCCTGGGCATCCTCGACCACGAGAAGAGCGCGCCGCAGCCGATCCGCGTCGACGCCGAACTCAATCTGGGCACGCAACCGCTGCTGCCCAGCGACGACGACATCACGCACGTGCTGGACTACCGCAAGGTGCGGCGCATCATCATCGAGGAATGCACGGCGGTGCACGTCAACCTGCTGGAGACGCTGATCGGCAAGCTGGCGCACCGGCTGATGCAGCTGCCCGGCGTGCTGGGCGTGCGCGTGCGCATCGCCAAGCTGGAGATCTTCGAGGACTGCGAAGTCGCGATCCGGGTGGAGACCGGCTTGTGGTGAAACTCTCTCGATCAAGGAAAACGCCATGTCCCTGACCCTCGAATCCCTCGCCCGCGATTGCCGCGAGGTGCTGACCGCGAACGACACGCCCGCCGGCCGTGACCAGGTGGCGGCGCTGATCGGCCGGGCGCTGCGCGATCCGGAATTCGTCCGCGGGCAGTTCGCAGGCGACGCGCCGGAACGCAAGGTCCTGTACGAGGACCCGACGCTCGGCTTCTGCATCCTGGCCCACGAATACCGCGGCGCCAAGGAAAGCGGTCCGCACGACCACGGTCCCTCGTGGGCGATCTACGGGCAGGCGGAAGGCGAGACGCTGATGAGCGACTTCGCAGTGGTGGAGGCCGCGGCGCCGGACCGGCGCGGCAAGGTGCGCCGCGTGCGCAGCTACGCGCTGCAGCCCGGCGACGTGCACGTGTACAACGAGGGGGACTTGCATGCGCCGAGTCGGCTCGGCGCGACGCGGTTGATCCGGGTGGAGGGGATGAACATGGACAAGGTGAAGCGGCTGAAGTTCGAGGTGGTGGGGGACTGAACCACCCCCACCGGCTAGCCCACCTTCCGCGTCGTCCCCGCCATCGGCCGTGACTGCGCCAGCTGCGGGTGCGTGACGTCGAGCGAACCGAACACCTGCTGCGGCGGCATCGTTTCCGGCAGCACGTAGATGATCGCGCCCAGCTTGGTGATCGTGGGCTTGAGGACGCTGTCGTAGAACTGCGGTGGCACGTTCACGCAGCCGTTGGAGATGCGGTGCGCGCTGGCGTCGGCGGAGGCGATTCGCTCGGCACGATGTTCCGCGGCCGAGACACTGGCCAGGCGGTGCATCGCCAGCGCCTGCTGGTAGTCGATCCAGAGGACGTCCTCGCCATGCGTGTTCTTGCCGCGCATCGCAAGGAAGCGCCCGGCCGGGGTCGTCTTCTCGTTCTCCTTCAGTTGCGATAGCGCCTTGTCGCCCGAGCCGGGCATGGCCTTGTCGCCGATGGCCTTGCCCACGAGGACCGGCGTGCGGCTTTTCAGCTTGCCCTGCGGGTCGAAGACATAGAGCTGCGCCTGCTTCTTGTCGATCAGCACGAAGGCGCGCTTGCCGTTGTTGTGCGTGACCGAGACCCAGTTGGCGACCTGCACGACGTCCTGCGGCGCGGCCTGCTTGCCGAAGTCCGCGGGCGCGCCAGGCTTGAGCGCCACCGGCTGCGCGGCGGCCACGGCCTTCGTTGCCGGCTTGCCGCCCTTCTTCTCGGCGTGCGCGACCTGCGGCGCTGGCTTCGAGGTGACGGTCTTCCCCGCCTTGTCGGTGTGCTCGGTGCTGGCGCCCGGATGCGCCGGGACCGCGGCAAAGGCAGGAGCGATCAGGACGGCTGCGGCGAAGGCCATCGCGCCTCGCAGCGACGAAATTTTCATCTGGTTCATGGATGCTGAGCCCATCGACGTCGCCGTCGATGGCGCTGTGAATTGCTGACGGACTCCACCGTAAGGCTGCCCGGCCGGGCAGCAGGTGAGCCGATGCGGGCTTTGCCTGTAGGACCGCCGCAACCGGGGAGTCGGAGGGCGCAATTCAGGCCATCCGTAGGCGCCGCGCAATGCGAAAATGGCTGAATGAGTGCCGTCTGGATCCAGCCCGACCCCGCCCCGCAGGAGGCGGACCGCCGCATCGAGCGCGAGAACCACAAGCTCGACAAGCGCCTGTGCCGCCTGGTGGGCCAGGCGATCGGCGACTACAACATGATCGAGGCCGGCGACAAGGTGATGGTCTGCCTCTCGGGCGGCAAGGACAGCTACGCGCTGCTGGACGTGCTGCTCAAGCTGCAGCGGCGTGCGCCGATCGACTTCGAGCTGGTGGCGGTCAACCTCGACCAGAAGCAGCCCGGCTTCCCCGGCCACGTGCTGCCCGAGTACCTGAAGGCACTCGGCGTGCCCTTCCACATCGAGGAGCAGGACACCTACTCGATCGTCAAGGACAAGATCCCCGAGGGCAAGACGATGTGCAGCCTGTGCAGCCGGCTGCGCCGCGGCATCCTGTACCGCGTGGCCGACGAACTGGGTGCCACCAAGATAGCGCTCGGCCACCACCGCGACGACTTGCTGCAGACGCTGTTCCTCAACATGTTCTTCGGCGGCAAGCTCAAGGGCATGCCGCCGAAGCTGGTGTCCGACGACGGTCGCCACATCGTGATCCGGCCGCTTGCGTATGTGCACGAGAAGGATCTGGTGCGCTGGGCCGAGGTGCAGGCTTTCCCGCTGATTCCGTGCACGCTGTGCGGCAGCCAGGAGAACCTGCAGCGCAAGCAGGTGGGCGCCATGCTGCAGGACTGGGAGAAGCGCTTTCCCGGCCGCCTGGACAACATGCTGCACGCCCTGCAGAACGTCGTGCCGTCCCACCTGGCCGACGGAACGCTCTACGATTTCAGGAATCTGACTGCCACCGGCGTGGCCAGCGAACAAGGCGACAAGGCCTTCGACCCCGAGGAGTTTCCGCTCCCCGGCGCGCTGCGCGCCTTGCAGGTGATCAAGCTCTGAGGCGCGGCGCGCCTCACCGGGAGGTGCATGATGCGATCCGCGCGTTTCGTCCTGGTGGTTGCGGCTGCAACCATCGTCCTGTCCGGCTGCGCTTCGACGTACACGCTGGACAACCAGGTCCAGTCCTTTTCGCAGCTGTCGTCGGTGCCGGCGCAGGCGAGCTACCGCTTCGAGCGCTCGCTGTCGCAGCAGGCCGACCCGGCGCAGCAGGCGCTGGAGAACCTGGCCGACCCGTCCCTGTTCCGCGCCGGCTTCCGCCGCGACGATGCAGCGCCGCGCTACGGCGTACAGGTGTCGGCCCGCACGGTGCGCAGTCTCTCGCCTTATGGCGACCCCTGGGGCCCGTGGGGCTGGGGCGGCGGCTGGGGCGTGGGCTTCCACCAACGGCACTTCGGCGCGGCGTTCGGCAGCCCCTGGCCTGGCGGCGATCCCTACTGGTTCCACCGCGAGGTGAGCGTCCTGGTGCGCGAGCTGGCGAGCAACAAGGTGGTGTACGAGACGCACGCGGTCAACGAGGGCCCATGGCTCGACAACCGCAGCGTGCTGCCCGCGATGTTCGACGCGGCCATGCAGGGCTTTCCCACGCCGCCGGCCGGTCCGCGCCGGGTCGATATCCAGGTCGGACGCAGCTCCTGAGGATTTCGAACGAATGAAGGGTTGGTTTCCGGCCGCCGCTTCATACAATGCGGCGATATGGAAGCCACTCGCATCATTGCCGTGCGGCATGGCGAAACGTCCTGGAACGTCGATGCACGCATCCAGGGACAGCTCGACATCCAGCTGAACGACACCGGGCGGTGGCAAGCCCGCTGCGTGGGCCAGGCGCTGGGCGCCGAGCCCCTTGCCGCCGTCTACTCCAGCGACCTCGGGCGCGCGCACGAAACCGCGCGTGCCATCGGCGAGTCCGCGGGCATCCCGGTGGTGGCGCACACCGGCCTGCGCGAGCGCCGCTTCGGCCGCTTCGAAGGCAAGACCTTCGAGGAGATCGCGCAGAACTGGCCGGACCACGCCCTGAACTGGAAGAAGCGCATCCCCGAGTGGGAGCCGCCCGACGGCGGCGAGTCGCTGCTGACCCTGCGCGAGCGCGTCTCGCGCACGGTGGGCGACATGGCCGCGCGCCACTGTGGCCACCAGATCGCCATCGTCGCCCATGGTGGCGTGCTCGATGCGCTGTACCGCATCGCTACCGGGCAGGCAGTGAATTCGCCGCGCACCTGGCAGCTTCCCAACGGCGCCATCAACCGGTTGCTGTGGACGCCCGAGGGCTTCACGCTGGTGGGCTGGTCGGACACGCAGCACCTGGAACATGCTTCACACGACGAAAACACCTCTTTCTGAGGACCTCAAGCGGCTGGTCGGGCAACCGGTCGCCGCCATCGACACCCCCGCCCTCGTGGTCGACCTCGACGCCATGCAGCGCAACCTCAGCCGCATGGCGGAGTTCGCGCGCAAGCACGACATCCGCTGGCGGCCGCACGCCAAGATGCACAAGAGCTCTGCGATCGCCAAGCTGCAGATGCAGGCGGGCGCCGTGGGCGTGTGCGTGCAGAAGACCAGCGAGGCCGAGGCCATGGTGGCCGGCGGCGTGCACGACGTCTACATCAGCAACGAGGTGATCGCGCCGGCCAAGCTGGCGCGGGTGGCGGAACTCGCGCACCAGGTCGCGGCGGAGCGTGGCCAGCTCGCGATCGCGGTGGACAGCCTCGAAGGCATTCGCCGCCTGGCCAACGCGATGAACGACCGTCGCCGCAACGGGCAGGGCGCGATCATCGACGTGTTCATCGAGATCGATATCGGCCAGGGCCGCTGCGGCATCGCGCCCGGGCGGATGGCGGTGGACCTGGCGCACGAGATCCGCAAGCACCCGGCCTTGCGCTTCGCCGGACTGCAGGCGTACCACGGCAAGGCGCAGCACCTGCGCAGGCCGCAGGCGCGCCGCGACACGATTGCCAACGTGGTGCAGGACGTGCAGTTCACCCGCAAGCTGCTGGAAAATGAAGGACTGCACGTGGCGCTGGTCACCGGGGCCGGCACCGGCACCCTCGTGTTCGAGGCGGCCAGCGGCGTCTACGGCGAGCTGCAGGCGGGCTCCTTCCTGTTCATGGACGCCGACTACGCCGCGAACGAGCGCGATCCGGCGCAGCCGCAGTTCGAGCACGCGCTGTTCGTCAAGTCGCAGGTCATGAGCTCCGGCCTGCTGCATGCGGTGTGCGATGCCGGCCACAAGAGCCATGCCATCGACTCGGGCCTGCCCACGGTGCTGACGCTGGAGCCCACCGGCCCGCTCGACTACCTCAATGGCGGCGACGAGCACGGCCTCCTCAAGCCCGCAGACGGCAACCAACGCGTTCCGCACCTCGACGAAACCATCTGGCTGATCCCCGGCCACTGCGATCCCACCGTCAACCTGCACAACCACCTGGTCGGGGTTGTCGGTGGCCTGGAGCACGGCAAGGTCGACAAGATCATCCGGGTTGATGCGAGAGGCGCGCTGACCTGATCTTCCGCAGAATCGGGGCATGCAGCTGTCACCTAGTCAGGTGATCGTCCTCGCGACTCCCGTCTTTCTGCTGCTGATCGCGATCGAGTACGCGTACGGCCGCTGGCGCGGACGCGACACCTATCGCCTGAACGACGCGATCAACAGTATCTCGCTGGGGATGTTGAGCCAGATCTCGGGCGTGCTCACCGGCCTGTTCCGCATCGGCCTCTACGCCGCGGCGTTCGAGCACGCGGCGCTCTGGCGCGACGAGGCCTTCTGGACCTCGCCGGCCGGCTGGTTGCTGGCGCTGGTGGCCTACGACTTCTGCTACTACTGGCTGCATCGCGCCGGCCACGAGGTCGCCGTGTTCTGGGCGGCGCACGTCGTGCACCACCAGAGCCAGGACTACAACTTCTCCACGGCCTTGCGCCAGACCAGTTCCGGCGCGCTGCTCGGATGGATCTTCTACCTGCCGCTGGCGGTGGCCGGCGTGCCGCCGCTGGTATTCGGCGTCGTGGCGCTGATCGACCTGCTGTACCAGTACTGGGTGCACACCGAGCACGTGGGCAGGCTCGGCTGGTTCGACCGCTGGTTCTGCTCGCCTTCCAATCACCGCGTGCACCATGCCGTGAACGACGCCTATCTCGATCGCAACTACGGCGGCATCCTGATCGTGTGGGACCGCCTCTTCGGCAGCTTCCGCGAGGAGGCCGAGCCCTGCGTCTATGGCACGCGCGCGCCCCTGCATAGCTGGGATCCGCTGTGGGCCAACCTCGAGGTCTATGCGGTGCTGGCCCGCGACAGCTGGCACGCGCGCTCCTGGGCCGACAAGTTGCGGGTGTGGGTCAAGCCCCCGGGCTGGCGGCCGGCCGACGTGGCGCGCCGCTTTCCGAAGACCGCGTTCTCGCTGGCGCAGGTGCAGCGCTACCACCCTCCCATGGCGCGGGGCATGGCCTGGTTTGCCGCGATCCAGTTCGCGCTGGTGCTGGCCGGCGTCGCGCTTTTCCTCTGGCATGCCGACCAGGCGCCGCTTTCGCAATCAGGGGTGTGGCTCGCGGTGCTGACCGCCTCGCTGTGGGCCATCGGTGCGGCGATGCAGGGACGCCTCACCGTCCTCGAAGTGCTGCTGGTGGAAGTCGCCGCGCTGGCGACCGCGATCGCGGCAACGGGCTGAATCGAGCCGCACCGCGTGCTCAAGCCGCTGGGCCTGCTGCTCGCGATGGGGTCGCGCACGTCATGCCAGGGCACCGAGCGACCGTTCAAGTGATAGCCGCAGATGCCGCGCGGCCCGATCCGCACGATCCAGGCGCCGGTGAACAGGGGCTTCCCCGGGGCCCCCGCTGCTCACTCAGCGAACAAGCCGCCCTCCGGCCGCGGCGCGGCCACGCCCAGGTGCCGGTACGCCGCCATCGTCGCCACGCGGCCCCGCGGTGTGCGCTGCAGATACCCTTGCTGGATCAGGTAAGGCTCGATCACGTCCTCGATCGTGTCGCGCTCCTCGCCGATCGATGCCGCCACGTTGTCCAGACCGACCGGGCCGCCGTCGAAGCGATGGATCACCGCTTCCAGCAGCTTGCGGTCCATGATGTCCAGGCCCAGCGGATCGACGTCGAGCATGATCAGTGCCTTCTGCGCAATGTCGCAGTCGATGCGGCCGGTGCCCTTGACGTCGGCGTAGTCGCGCACGCGCCGCAGCAGGCGGTTGGCGATGCGGGGCGTGCCGCGCGAGCGGCGCGCGATTTCGGAGGCGCCCTCATCGTCGATCGGCGCCTGCAGCAGGCCGGCGCTGCGATGCACGATGCGCGTGAGTTCCTCCGCCGTATAGAACTCCAGCCGCGCGACGATGCCGAAGCGATCGCGCAGCGGATTGGTCAGCATGCCGGCGCGCGTGGTGGCGCCCACCAGCGTGAAGGGCTGCAGGTCCAGCTTGATCGAGCGGGCCGCGGGGCCCTCGCCGATCATGATGTCGATCTGGTAGTCCTCCAGTGCCGGATAGAGGATCTCCTCCACGATCGGCGAGAGGCGATGGATCTCGTCGATGAACAGGACGTCGTTGCGCTCCAGGTTGGTCAGCAGCGCGGCGAGGTCCTTGGGCTTTTCCAGCACGGGCCCGGAGGTGGAGCGCAGGTTGACGCCCAGCTCGTTGGCGATGATGTGCGACAGCGTCGTCTTGCCCAGGCCCGGCGGCCCGAACAGCAGCACGTGGTCGAGCGCCTCGCCGCGCATCTTGGCCGCGCCGATGAAGATCTCCAGCTGCTCGCGCGTCTTGGCCTGGCCCACGTATTCGCGCAGGCCCTTGGGACGCAGCGCGCGCTCCATGGCTTCTTCGGCCGGCGACACCGGCGCGGCGGAGACGACGCGCTTGGGCGCAGGAACGAAGTCGTCGGTCTGGATCGACATCAGTAAGCCTCCCCCAGGCTCGAGCGCTTCGTGTCCGTCGCCTCTCCCCTGGGCAAGCGAAGGGGGCGAGCGTCTTCGGACGGCCGTGCGGCGCTCATCGCGCGAGCGCCTTCAGCGCCTGCTTGATCCCTTCACTCACGCCCACGTCTTTCGGCAGCGACTTCAACGCCGCCGCTGCTTCCTTGTCGCTGTAGCCCAGCGCCACCAGCGCCTGCAGGATGTCGGCCTGCGCGTCGTCGACCGGGCCGGCGAGGTGGCCGAGGTCGGCGCCGATCTTGCCCTTGAGTTCCAGCAGCAGGCGTTCGGCGGTCTTCTTGCCGATGCCGGGCACCTTGACCAGCCGGCCGGCATCCTGCTGCGTGACGGCCTGCGCGATGTCGGCGACCGTCATGCCGCTCAGGACGGACAGCGCGGTACGCGGGCCGACGCCGGAAATCTTGATCAGCTGGCGAAAGGCCTCGCGCTCGCCGGCGGAGCCGAAGCCGAACAGGATCTGCGCGTCCTCGCGCACGACGAAGTGGGTGAGCAGCGAAATCTTCTCGCCGAGGCCAGGGAGGTTGAAGAACGTGCTCATGGGCACAGCGACCTCGTAGCCGACCCCGTGGCAGTCCACCAGCACCTGCGGTGGGTTCTTCTCCGCCAGCGTCCCCGTCAATTTGCCTATCATTGCAATCCCTCCGGCGGGATTATCAGCTTGATTCTTCGACACACCTTCTCCCCCCTGAACAACACCCGCCTCGGCCACCTGTGCGGGCCCATGGACGAACACCTGAGGACCATGGAGATCGCACTGCAGGTGCGCGTCTCGCATCGCCAGGAACATTTCCGCGTCGAGGGCCCCAAGGCCAAGGCGGAGCGCGCGCTCGAGGCGCTGGAGGCCCTGTACGAAATCGCCGGACGCACGATCTCGCGCGAGAAGGTGCAACTGATGCTGACCGGTGACGTCGCGATGGACCAGGACGAGGACGGCGCCCTCGTGTTGCACACACGCCGCACCGACCTGAAGGCGCGCACGCCGAACCAGACCGTGTACCTGGACAACATCGCCAGCCACGACATCACCTTCGGCATCGGCCCGGCCGGTACCGGCAAGACCTACCTCGCCGTCGCCTGCGCGGTGGATGCGCTGGAGCGCAGCGCGGTGCAGCGGATCGTGCTGACGCGGCCGGCGGTGGAGGCCGGCGAAAAGCTCGGCTTCCTGCCCGGCGACCTGACGCAAAAGGTGGATCCCTACCTGCGCCCGCTGTACGACGCGCTCTATGAACTGATGGGCGTCGAGCGGGTGGCCAAGGCCTTCGAGCGCAACGCGCTGGAGATCGCGCCGCTGGCCTTCATGCGCGGGCGCACGCTGAACAACGCGTTCGTCATCCTCGACGAGGCGCAGAACACGACGCCGGAGCAGATGAAGATGTTCCTCACCCGCATCGGCTTCGGCAGCAAGTGCGTGGTGACGGGCGACATCAGCCAGATCGACCTGCCCAAGGGTGCCCTCTCGGGATTGATCGATGCCGAGCGCGTGCTCAAGCGCGTGAAGGGCATTGCCCACACGCGCTTCATCAGCGCCGACGTCGTGCGGCACCCGCTGGTGGCGCGCATCGTCGACGCGTACGACGCCGCGCGCAAGTCCGACGCATGAGCCCTTCGGCTGACGTGTCGCTTCAGTTCGGCACCTTTGCCGAGGCCGCGGCGCATCGGCGCGTGCTCACCGCCGCACGCGTGCGCCAGTGGGTGGGCGTGGCGCTCACGGGCCCGGGCGAAATCGCGGTGCGCATCGTCGGCGCGGACGAAGGGCAGGCCCTGAACCGGCAGTACCGCGGCAAGGACTACCCAACCAACGTCCTGACCTTCGACTACGCGCAGCAACCGGTGGTCTCGGCCGACCTGGTGCTGTGCGCCCCGGTGGTGGAGCGCGAAGCGCAGGAACAGGGCAAGACCCTCGAGGCGCACTACGCGCATCTGCTGGTGCACGGGACCTTGCACGCGCAAGGCTACGACCACGAGGCCGGCGAGCAAGAGGCGCTGGAGATGGAGGCGCTGGAGATTTTGCTGATGGGAGTCCTCGGGTATCCCAACCCGTATTAGGGCCTGTTCACAGGCCCGGGCGCACCACCAGCGGAATCGTCACCGGCCCGTCGTTCACCAGGTGCACCTGCATGTCGGCGCCGAATTCGCCCGTCTGCACCACCGCATGGGCGGCCCGTGCCTGAACGACGAACCACTCGTAGAGCCTGCGTCCTTCCTCCGGCGGCGCCGCGTTGGTGAAGCTGGGGCGGTTGCCGCCGCTCGTGTCGGCCGCCAGCGTGAACTGGCTCACCAGCAGCAGGCCACCGGCCACGTCCTGCACGCTGCGGTTCATCTTGCCGGCCTCGTCGCTGAAGATGCGCAGCTTCAGCAGCTTGGCCAGCAGCTTGTCGGCCTGCGCTTCGCCGTCGCCGCGCTCGGCGCACAGCAACACCAGCAGGCCCGCGCCGATCTCGCCGACGGTGCGGCCCGCCACCACCACCTTGGCCTCGCGCACGCGCTGGATCAGGGCCAGCATCAGACCGGGTCCTCCAGGTCTGCGGTATGCGCCTCCACGTCGCTGGGCAGCAGCTGGATGGTCGCGCGCAGCCCCGGCACGGCGCTCATGAGCGCCTGTTCCACCGAGCCGCGCACCGCCGCCGCCCGGCCGAGCGTCCAGTGCGCGGGCATGTGCATGTGCAGGTCCACGAAGCGCCGGCGGCCCGAGCGTCGGGTGGAGACATGGTCGAAGCGGATCCTGGGGTGCTTGAACTGCGCCAGGGTCTTGTCGATCTCGGCGATCACCTCCGGCTCCAGGGCGCGGTCCATCAGCCCCTCGGAAGAGCGCCACACCAGGTGCACGCCCTCGCGCAGGATGTTGACCGCCACCAGGATGGCCACCACCGGGTCCAGCCACAGCCAGCCGGTGAGCGCGGCCAGGCTCACGCCGACGATCACGCCCACGGAAGTCCAGACGTCGGCGATGAGATGGCGCGCATCGCCTTCCAGCGCGATCGACCGATGCTCGCGCGCGGAGTGCACCATCAGCCATGCGAGGCCTCCGTTGAGGGCGGAGCTCACCACGGACAGCACGAGGCCGATGCCCAGTTGCTCCAGCGGCTGCGGTGCCAGCAGGCGCTTGATGCCGAAGCCGAGGATGCCGGCGGCCGCCACCATGATCATCAGCCCCTCGAAGCCGGCCGAGAAATACTCGGCCTTGTGATGGCCGTAAGGGTGGTCTTCGTCAGCCGGGCGCTGCGCGATCTTCACCATCAGCAGCGCGAAGGCCGCGCTGGCCAGGTTGACGATGGACTCCATCGCATCGGACAGCAGGCCGACCGAGCCGGTGAGCCACCAGGCGAGGAACTTGAGCGCGATCGTGACGGCGGCAACGGCCACCGACCAGCGCAGCAGGACTTGCGGCGCCAGGCGCCGGGCTGCAGGGGCAAGGGTCATGGAGCGATTGTCTCCTGTGTCTTGCGTGCAAGAATCCGCCGATGCGCCTGCTCAGCCGGTATCGCGCGCCTCTTGCGCTGTGGCTCGCCCTCACGGCAGCGGGTTGCGCGTTGCTGGCCCGCGCGGAGCTGGCGCAGTTGCGGGAAGACTTCGAGACCGACGCGCGCATCGCCCATCGCGTGCTGAGCCAGCGGGCCGTGCAGCACGATGCGATCCTCGCCACGCTGGCGTTGTTGCAGCCGCCCGCAGGTACCGCCCCGGCGGAGCAGCGGCTGCCCGCGTTGTATGCGCAAATCCTTTCCGTGCAGCGGCGCGATGGCGGGGCCGCGTGGCCCGATCCCGCCCTCGCTGCGGCGGAGGAACGCTCGCGCGCCGCCGGCCGCCCGGCGCTGGCCGATGCCGACCTGCGCCACGGCCGCTATCGCCTCGTGCTGGCCTCGCGGCCGGCCAGCTTCGCCGCGCAGTTCGACTTGCAGCAGGTCGTGCCATGGAACGAGTGGCCGATGGCCTCGCGCTAGCCGCTCAGTGGAGCCGGCCGGGGTAGATCATCAGCGCCGGCTCCACCTGTGCCAGCGCCAGGAAGTCGCGGTCGTTGTGCACCAGCAGGGCGGCGTTCTCCAGGGCGACGGCGGCGATCAGGCAGCCGTTGGGGCTGCGCATGGTGAACCCCGCCTTGCGGGCGCGGCGATAGAGATCCGCGGCGATCTCGTAGGTAGACAGCTCGCGCGGCTCGAGCAGCAGCATCGCCGAGAGCAGTGCGCGCAGCATCTCGAAGCCGCGGTCGCTGCGGGCGCCCTGCAGCACCTCCTGGTAGATGACGCCGGTGACCGCGATCTCCTCCTGGCCGTCACGGTCGTCGAGGAAACGCGTGGCGTCCGTCTCCACCCGGCGCGAGCGATCTATCCACACGGAGGAGTCCACCAGCAGCATCAGGACTGCTCCGGCGGCTTGGCCTTGCTCGCCTTCTTGCGCGGCGCTGGCTTGTAGGGCGCGCGCGGCTGCTCCACGCGGTACTTGCCGGCCTCCTCGGGCGAGCCGGCCTTGGGATCGTAGGCAGGGTCGATGTCGCCGATGCCGTAGAAGTCGCGAAAGCGTGGCCGCCGGGCGCGGGCCACCATGTCGCGCAGGGCGCGATCGACCACCTCGCGCTTGGTGCGCGCACCAGAGACCTTCATGGCTTCCGCCACGAGGTCTTCATCGATGTCGATGTTGGTGATCATGGCGGTAGATTGTACATGGCGTGTACAGATTCGCCACCCCCGCTCAACCCAATGTCACCCGCGCGAACTTGCGTTTGCCGACCTGCACGACGTACTGGCCGGCCTCCAGCTTCAGGCCCTTGTCGCTGACGGTGGCGGAGTCCACCCGCACGCCGCCGCCTTCGATCAGGCGGTTGGCTTCGCTGGCCGAGGGCGCGAGGCCCGCCTGCTTCAGGACTTGCGCAATGCCCAGCGGCGCGCCGGACAGCGTCACCTCCGGAATCTCGTCGGGCACGCCGCCCTTGCTGCGATGGATGAAGTCCTGCTCCGCCGCGTCGGCAATCGCCGCGCTGTGGAAGCGCGCCGTGATTTCCTTGGCCAGCATCACCTTGGCGTCGCGCGGATTGCGGCCGCCGGCCACCTCCTGCTGCAGTTTGACGATCTCATCCGCGTGGCGGAAGGACAACAAGGTGAACCAGCGCCACATCAGTGTGTCGGAAATTGACATCACCTTGGCGAACATGGAGTTGCCAGGCTCGGTCACTCCGATGTAGTTGTTCTTGCTCTTGGACATCTTGTCGACGCCGTCCAGGCCTTCGAGCAAGGGCATGGTCAGGATGCACTGCGGCTCCTGCCCGTATTCCTGCTGCAGGTGCCGCCCCATCAGCAGGTTGAATTTCTGGTCGGTACCGCCCAGCTCGAGGTCGCTCTTGAGGGCCACCGAGTCGTAGCCCTGCATCAACGGGTAGAGGAACTCGTGGATGCTGATCGAGGTGCCGTTCTTGAAGCGCTCGTGGAAGTCGTTGCGCTCCATCATCCGCGCCACCGTGTACTTGGCCGCGAGCTGGATCATCCCGCGCGCCCCGAGCGGATCGCTCCATTCGCTGTTGTAGCGAAGCTCGGTCTTCTCGGGATCCAGGATCTTGTCGGCCTGCGCGCGATAGGTTTCGGCGTTGGTCTTGATCTGCTCCGCGGTCAGCGGCGGCCGGGTCGTGTTGCGCCCCGAAGGGTCGCCGATCATCGAGGTGAAGTCGCCGATCAGGAAGATCACCTGGTGCCCGAGATCCTGCAGCTGGCGCATCTTGTTCAAGACCACGGTGTGGCCGATGTGGATGTCGGGCGCCGTCGGATCCAGCCCCAGCTTGATGCGCAAAGGCACGCCCGTCGCCTCCGAGCGAGCCAGCTTCTGCTCCCAGTCTTCGCGGGGAATCAGCTCCTCCGCGCCCCGCAGCGTGACCGCCATCGCCTCCCGGACACGCTCGGAAACCGGGAATTTTTTTGTAACAACGTCTTGATTCATAAGGAGATTTCGCTGGAGGCGGGCCGCTCAGCTGGCTATACTTCGGCTCGTTTTGTCGCTGCCGATTCTAGTTGCGGCAGTTTTTTCTTCCTTCCCGCCATCGGTGCTCACCGCAGCATCGTGCAGGGATCCACCTGATCCGCGTGTAGGACAAGGTCCTACCCTCAGGCGACAAGAGGACGATAGTGAAGCAAACTTGGTTGACCCTCGGGGAACAACTCGTGTCGCGCGCAGCCCATGCGCTCGAACACCACCCCCGCCAGGTCACGGCCTTGGTCGCAGCCCTGCTGCTGACCGGCGGCGGCGGCGCCTTTGCCGTAGCCTCCCTCGGCCCGGACCCCTCCGCCCTCCCGGTTCGCGAGATCCTGGAGAACGTGCAGCCGCTGCGCCTGGCCGAACAGGCCGAGGCCCTGGACGCCCATCGCTTCAGCCTGTTCTCGGCCGAAGACGTGCGGCCCACGGACAGCGCGGAAGCCCTGCTTGCGCGGCTCGGGATCAACGACCCCGCGGCTGCCGCTTTTCTGCGCGAGGATGCGCTGGCCCGCGCGCAAGTGCTGGGCGCGCCCGGCCGCACTGTCAATGCCGAAGCGACCGATGGCCACAACCTGCTGCGCCTGTCGGTGCGCTGGGCGGTCGACGACAAGAAGTTCCAGCGCCTGGTGATCGAACGCCAGCCGTCCGGCGAGATCGTCTCGCGCCTGCAGACGCTGCCCCTGGTGGCTTCCCTGCGCATCGGCAGCGGCACCGTCCGCAACACGCTGGTGCAGGCGGTCGACGAAGCCGGCATCCCGGAAGCGGTGACCACCCAGCTCGTGGACATCTACTCAGGCGAAATCGATTTCCGCCGCGCCTTGCGCGCGGGCGATCGCTTCTCGGTCGTGTACGAGACGCTGGAAGCGGATGGCGAACCGATGCGCACTGGCCGCGTGGTGTCGGCGCAGTTCGTCAATGCGGGTCGCACCCTGGAAGCCCTGTGGTTCCAGCAGCCGGGCCAGCCTGGCAGCTACTTCGATTTCCAGGGCCGCAGCCTCGAGCACCAGTTCCTGGCCTGGCCGGTTGCCTTCACGCGCATCAGCAGCAACTTCGCGATGCGCTTTCATCCGCTGCTGCACCGCTGGATCCGGCATGAGGGCACGGATTTCGCCGCCCCCATGGGTACGCCGGTGCGCAGTGTCGGCCTCGGCCGGGTCGAGTTTGCCGGCTGGCAGAACGGCTACGGCAACGTGATCCACATCGACCACGGCAACGGCGACAGCACCGTCTACGCCCACCTGAGCCACATCGACGTGCGCGCGAACGATGCCGTGCAGCGCGGACAGCTGATCGGCAACGTCGGCATGACCGGCTGGGCCACGGGGCCGCACCTGCATTTCGAATTCCGCGAGAACGGTCAGCAGCGCGATCCGGTGCAGATGGCGCAGGAGAGCAAGGGCGCCGAACTCGCGCCGCAGGCGCGGGCCGACTTCGACCGGCTGGCGCAGACGATGCGCAATCAGCTCGCGCAGGCGGCATCGACCAACCTGGTCGCGTCTTCCCGCTGAGGCAGGCGGGGCGCTAGGATGCGCGCCATGCCGGATCTTTTCATCGGCCTCATGTCGGGTACCTCGATGGACGGGGTCGACGGCGTGCTGGCGGACTTCTCATCGGGTGGCGTGCGCGTCCTGCACCACGCCAGCGACCCCTTCCCCGACGCCTTGCGTTCCGAGCTGATGGCGCTCAATGCCTCGGGGCCGGACGAACTCCATCGCGCCTGGCTGGCGGGCAATGCGTTGATGCGCGGGTACGCACAGGTGGTGCAGCAACTGCTGGCGGCGTCCGGCCTGCAGCCCTCCGCCGTCGCGGCCATCGGCGCCCACGGCCAGACCGTGCGCCATCGGCCCGGGCTGTTCGACGGCACCGGCTACACGATCCAGCTGGCCCAACCTGCCCTGCTGGCGGAGCTGACCGGCATCACGGTGGTGGCCGACTTCCGCAGTCGCGACGTCGCCGCCGGCGGGCAAGGCGCGCCACTTGCGCCGGCCTTCCATCGCGCCGTGTTTGCGCAGGCCGGCGAGACGGTGGGCGTCCTCAATATCGGTGGCATTTCCAATCTCACGCTGCTGCGGCCGGACGGCCGCACCGAAGGCTTCGACTGCGGGCCGGGCAACGCGCTCATGGACGCCTGGTGCGCGCAGCACACGGGCCAGCCTTTCGACGACAACGGCCGCTGGGCGGCGAGCGGGCGCGTGCTGCCGGACCTGCTGGCGTCGCTGCTGGCCGAGCCCTTCTTCGCGCAGCCCGCCCCCAAGAGCACGGGCCGCGACCTGTTCAATCGCCCCTGGCTGGCCGCTCACCTGAAGAACCATGCGGCCGCGGCACCGGCCGACGTGCAGGCCACGCTTACCGAATTGACGGCCCGCGCCTGCGCGCAGGACGCCGAGCGCGCGGCGACTGGCCTCAAGCGCCTGATCGTGTGTGGTGGCGGCGCCTTCAACGGCCACCTCATGGCGCGTATCGCAGCCCTGTTGCCGCAGGCGCAGGTGATCTCCAGCGCCCAGGCCGGGCTGCCCCCGCTGCAGGTAGAGGCGGCGGCTTTCGCCTGGCTGGCCATGCAAGCGCTGCGCGGTGAAAAGCTGGACCTGCAAAACACAACGGGCGCCCGAGGCGCCCGTGTGCTGGGTGGGATCTACCCCGCGTAACTCAGGCCGAGAAGCTCGAGCCGCAGCCGCAGGTGGTGGTGGCGTTCGGATTCTTGATCACGAACTGCGCGCCCTGCAGGTCTTCCTTGTAGTCGATCTCTGCGCCGACCAGGTACTGGTAGCTCATGGCATCGATCAACAGGGACACGCCGTTCTTGGTCATCACGGTGTCGTCGTCGTTGGCGACCTCGTCGAACGTGAAGCCGTACTGGAAACCCGAGCAGCCGCCCCCCTGCACGAAGACGCGCAGCTTCAAGTCGGGATTGCCTTCTTCCGCGATGAGGTCGGCGACCTTGGCGGCGGCGCTGTCGGTGAACAGCAGCGGCGCGGGCATCTCGGTGGAAACTTCGGTGGCAACAGCGCTCATGGGTGATCTTTCGTCAGTGCTGGCGCAATGGTAACGCGGCCGGGGACGGCCGCCTGCCTCATGCGCTCTTTGCCGCCAGCTTCAGTAAGGGCTTTTCTTCCTCGGAGCCGCCGGCGCCATTGGCCATCAACGGCCGCAGTTGACCGGAGATGGTGGCGCCCTGGTGCATCTCAAGCGCGATGTACGAGATATCGCCCTCGATTCTTGCCTTGGGCTGCAGCTCCAGCAGTTCGCGGGCGTGGACCGGGCCGCGCACCGTGCCGTTGATGATCACGTGATCGGCCTGGACGGCGCCCTGCACGATCGCGGCTTCCGAGATCACCAGCAGGCTGCCGTTGTCTTCCGGCGTGGCCTGGATGTCACCGAAGACTTCGCCATCCACCCGCAGGCCTTCGGTGAACTTCATGTTGCCCTCGATGCGCGTACCTTGCGCAATGAGGCTCTTGATGGGCGGCTGGGCTTTCTTGCCAAACATGGGACGCTCTCCTCGACGAAAGGGATTACAAGGAAACATTCTGGACGGCGCGGCTCACGGAGCCCTCGACCACCCGGGCGGAAACGTTCTTCACGACGGCATTGGCCGGCAGGTCGACCATGCCTTCGACCCGGCGGTACTGGCGGAACTGCAGCGGCTGCGAGCCCTCGGGCAAGGGCATGCGCCAGGGCTTGCCGTCCTGGCTGCCGGAGAGGCTCACTTCCAGGCGGCCGTGGAATTCGGGCGCGTTCTTCACGGGCTGGATGACGAGCACCTGCCATTTGAGCTGCGTGCCGGCCAGCACTTCGGCCTGCAGGCTGCGGATCGCGATGCCCTCGGAGCCATTGCCTGCCGTCAGCTTCTGGAAGAAACCGAGGTCTTCACGCAACGTCCGGTTCTCCGCCTGCAGCATGCGGACCTGCACGGCGAGCTGTTCCTGGGTCGCGTGCTCGACCGTCATCGCGCTGCCGGAGGTGTTGATCAGGGACTGCAGGCGTTCCCGGTCCGTGCGCATGCGCGTGAATTCGGAGCGCAATTGCTGCAGCTCTTGGCGGCTGCCGCCATCGACGCCGGCGATCTCCTTGCCACGCTCGAAGGCCCACAGGCTGATGGCGCCACAGAATCCAAGGACCAGGGCCGCAGCGGCCCAGCGCAGCGGCCAAGGCATGGCGCTGCGTACTTTCATCCGGGGGGCGCTGATGGTGAGCCTTCGACGGAGCAGCTTGAAACGCATATGGATGAGGATGCTGCCCAAAGGCCCAGGCCGCAGCAAGTCCTATCTTGTGCAGGTTTGTGTCGGACGAACGCCCGTGGCACACGTACCGCGACCACGCGCTGCTGCGATGACGGGGTAGGCTGGGCTGCCGACAGGCACCCCAGCGCAGGCGCCGGATCGCTGGGGTGCCTGCGGCAGCCCAGCCTACGGGACACGCCGCCCGCACACAAAAAAGCCCGGCGAGCCGGGCTTTTTTCTGCTGTGCAAGCGCGATCAGCGCTTGGAGAACTGCTTGCGGCGGCGTGCGGAGTGCAGGCCGACCTTCTTGCGTTCCACTTCGCGGGCGTCGCGCGTGACGAAGCCGGCTGCGGACAGCTGGGGCTTGAGGGTCGCGTCGTAGTCCATCAGCGCACGAGTGATGCCGTGGCGCACCGCGCCGGCCTGGCCGGACTCGCCGCCGCCGTGCACGTTGCACTTGATGTCGAACGCTTCCACGTTGCTGGTCAGCACCAGCGGCTGCTTGACGATCATGATCGAGGTTTCGCGGCCGAAGTACTCCTGGATGTCCTTGCCGTTGACCGTGATCTTGCCGGAGCCCTTTTTCATGAACACGCGCGCGACGCTGCTCTTGCGCCGGCCGGTGCCGTTGTTCCATTCACCGATCATGTTCAGATCTCCAGGGGCTTGGGTTGCTGTGCGGTATGCGGATGCTCGGCACCGCCATAGACCTTCAGCTTCTTGATCATGGCGTAACCCAGCGGGCCCTTGGGCAGCATGCCCTTGACGGCCTTCTCGAGCGCGCGGCCGGGGTGCTTGGCCTGCATTTCCTTGAAGGTCTGCTGGCGGATGCCGCCGGGGTAGCCGGTGTGGCGGTAGTAGACCTTGTCGGTCTCCTTGGCGCCGGTGACGCGCAGGCGGGCTGCGTTGATGACGACAATGAAGTCGCCGGTATCGACGTGAGGCGTGTAGATGGCCTTGTGCTTGCCGCGCAGTCGGAGGGCAGCTTCGCTGGCTACCCGTCCGAGCACCTTGTCGGTGGCGTCAATCACAAACCACTCGTGCTTCACGTCAGCGGGCTTGGCGCTGACAGTGGTGGTCATAAAGACTCTCGAGTACGGTTTGGCGGGCCCTTTTCCACGGTCGGTTTCCCTCTGGCGGGGATCTCTTAGGTGGTTGCTGTCCGGTGCGCCTCTGGCGCATTCAAGCACCGGAGGTGCTTTCCGATCATTTCCGTCGCGGGGCCACTGGATCGCTGCGGAACCCGACATTCTAACCCGGAAGTCTCCGAAGCGCTTACTGCAGCGTGATGCGCACCGGCGCAACGCCGCGCAGCCCGATGGCGCCGCCCGCCGCCTCGCTCAGGTCGATGATCCGCCCGTGGGAGTACGGGCCGCGATCGTTGATGCGCACGACGACCGAGCGGCCGGTGACAAGGTTCTCCACCTGTACCAGCGTGCCGAAGGGCAGCGTCGGGTGGGCGGCAGTCAGCGCCTTGCGGTCGAAGCGTTCGCCGCTCGCGGTGCGGCGCCCCTGCAGGCCGCGCCCATAGAAGGATGCCTGGCCAAGCGCGACGATCCGCTGCAGCAGTGTCGCCGGCGGCGAGTCTGCCTGGGCTTCTTCCGCGCGCACCGCCTGGACCCATCCGGCCAGGGCGGGCGCGGCGAACACGATCTGTCTGCGGGCCAATGTCATCCGGTTTCCTCCGCTTCAAAAGCCATCCATGGCGCCAGGCTCTGCCGATGGCGCCACCATCGCGCATTGTGCCGCAGGCCAGTCAGGGTCCCGGTGCGGGTAGCATTGGACGGATGTTCAGCTACCGCCACGGCTTCCATGCCGGCAACCACGCCGACGTTCTCAAGCACATGGTGCTGATCGCGGTCGTCAAGCACCTCACGGCCAAACCGGCCGCACTCACGGTCATCGACACGCACGCAGGCGCCGGCCTCTATCGCCTGGACAGCGAGTTCGCGGACACGTCCGGCGAGGCGCAGGACGGCATCCTCAAGCTCGCGGCCAGTCCGCTCGCGGCGCAAGCGCCAGCCCTGGTGAGCGATTACCTGGAGCTGGTCGCCCGCTTCAACCCCTCGGGTCGCATGAAGATCTATCCCGGCTCGCCGTTCGTGACGCAGGCGCTGCTGCGGCAGGAGGCCAGGGACAAGCTGCGGCTGTTCGAACTGCATCCGACCGACAGCAAGGCGCTGGCTGCGCACGTCGAGCAACTGGAGGCCGGGCGCCAGGTCGCGATCAAGCGCGAGGACGGCTTCGAGGGTCTGCGCGCCCTGCTGCCGCCCCCCTCGCGTCGTGCCCTGGTGCTGATCGACCCGAGCTACGAGATCAAGAGCGATTACGGGCGGGTGGGCGCCTGCATCCAGGAGAGCCTGAAGAAGTTCGCCACCGGCACCTACATGGTCTGGTACCCGGTGATCCCGCGGCCCGAAGCACACGAACTGCCGCGGCGCCTGAAGACGCTGGCCAATCAGGCCGGCAAGCCCTGGCTGCATGTCACGCTCAACATCGGCCAGTCGCCCGAACGCGCCGACACGCACACGCCCGGCGAGACGCCGCCGCGCCAGGGCCTGACGGCCAGCGGCGTGTTCCTGGTCAATCCGCCGCACACGCTCAAGCCCGCGCTGCAGGAGGCGCTGCCCAAGGTGCTGGAAGTGCTGGGGCGTGGACGGGGACAGGCGCAGGCGGTCGAGGCTTCCTGACAGCGATGGCGGGATCGCCTGCGGCGAGCCCGCCCTACTGGCGGCGCCCGAGGACCATCGTCCAATAGGTACCCCACTGGCTGTGCGGGTCGGCCACGCAGGCCACCGCCACATCGGCGAAGCGCGGGTCCATCAGGTTCTCGCAGTGATCCGGGCTCTCGATCCAGCCCTGCACCGCGCTCGCGACGCTGGCGTCGCCGCCCGCGAGGTTCTCGCCCACAACCCGGAACTTGTAGTGGGAAGCCGACACCCGCTCGGCGACAGTGCGGCCTTCGGGGCTGCGATGGTCGAAGTAGTTGCGCCGCGCCATGTCGCGCGAATGCCTGGACGCCACG
This sequence comes from Ramlibacter sp., assembly GCF_028291745.1. Taxonomy (GTDB): domain Bacteria; phylum Pseudomonadota; class Gammaproteobacteria; order Burkholderiales; family Burkholderiaceae_C; genus Ramlibacter. Next base: position 77,774 of record NZ_JAQGNQ010000113.1, read on the forward strand.
TCCTGCAGCGTCGGATCCCAGCGCAGGGCCGGTGCCGGCGCCATGCTGTGCCAGCCACAGCGCTGGCCGCTCGCCCGGGCGGCGTTGATGCGATGCAGCGCCTCCTGCGCCTGCACGTCGCAGCGCGTGACGAAGGCCGCCTGGGCGGTGGAGGCAGCGGCCAGCGCCAGCAGGCCGGCAGCGGCCAGGGAAAGGAAACAGGAAGGACGGCTCATCAGGTCAGCTTGCCACGGCCGAGCTGACCTCCCTGTTTCCGATCGCAACGCTGTGCTATCCGCGCGACGTCTGCGTCAAAAATTCTTGCGGATGCCGGCGCCCAAGCTGGTGCCGCTGTTGAAGCCCGTGATGCTGTCGTGCATCACCATCGCGTACACGTCGGTGGTCTTGGACAGGAAGTAGTCGTAGCCCACCGTGCCGGTGCGGCGGGTCGCGCCGGTGTTCGTCTCCGAGTGGGCGATGGCGGCCAGCACCTTGCCCGCACCGACAGGCGCCGAGGCGCCGAGCGACCAGGTCTTGTCGCGATCGGGCGCCAGCTCCGACGTCGCGTGGCCGAAAGTGGTGTACAGCTTCACCGCCTGGAAGTCGTAGGACGCGCCGAGCATCCAGTCCTTCTTGGTGTCGCCGGCAGTGAACACCGCTGGCACCGGGTTGCTCAGCTGGTCGTGCTCGTAGAACGCCGTGGCAGCGAACGGGCCGTGGAAGTACAGCACGTTCACGCCCAGGTTACGCGTGCCGGAATTGTTCGCCTGCTCGCCGAACTGGTAGTGGATGTTGGTGGTCAGGCCGCCGAAGCTGGGCGACGAGTAGATCACCTCGTTGGACCAGCCGGTGTCCGAAGGCGTCGAGGAATTCCAGCCGGTGCCGTTGAACAGAGGCACGTTGTTGTGCAGCACCAGCGGCGAGAACACAAAGGAATCGCCGAAGGGGTTGAACAGGATGGTGGGCAGGAAGTTGGGTGCGAGGCCGCGGCCCAGCGTCACGGTACCCAGCGACTCCTTGGACAGCGAGACGTTGGCATCGCGCGAGTTGCTCGGGTCGTTGACGAAGCGCCCCTGCACCCCGGTGTCCGCCTGGAAGAAGGACGTGAGCGCGAAGCTGGCCTTCAGGCCGCCACCCAGGTCTTCGCTGCCCTTGAACCCGTACCAGGAGGTGGTCATGCCACCGCTGTCCACCACGCTGCGGTGGCCGGGGTCGCCGGCGAACCGCAGGCTGCCCGCGAAGGCATCGACCGTTCCCATGAACTGCACCGAACTTTGCGCCTGCGCACCGGAAGCGAGCAGGGCCATGACTGCGGCAAGGGCCGCAGCACTCCGTTTCTTCATTTTTTACCTCTTGGACTTCAAAAAACGCGGACGGGCCGCACTCGACGCCTGAAAGTTCCCGGCGCCGGAACCGCTGAGCAAGATGAATGCCTACGCCAACGCCTGGGCGATCGCGAGCGTCGGCCCCGCCTGGTTCATCGTGTAGAAGTGCAGGGCCGGTGCCCCCCCGCGCACCAGTCGCTGGCACAGCTCGCCCACCACGTCCTGGCCGAAGGCGCGGATCGCCTTGCTGTCGTCGCCGAAGCTTTGCAGCCGCAGCCGTACCCAGCGCGGGATCTCGGCACCGCAGCTGTCGGAAAATCGCAGCAGCTGGCTCGAATTGGTGATGGGCATGATCCCCGGCACCACCGGCACGTCCAGCCCCAGCTTGCGCGCCTCGTCGACGAAGCGGAAATAGGAATCGGCGTTGTAAAAGTACTGCGTGATCGCACCGTCGGCGCCTGCGTGCACCTTGGCGGCGAAGGCCTGCAGGTCGGACTGCGGCGACTTCGCCTGCGGATGCACCTCCGGATAGCACGCCACCTCGATGCGGAAGGCGCTGCCCGTTTCGGCGCGGATGAACTCCACCAGGTCGCTTGCATACTGGAACTCGCCGCCCATGCCGTAGCCACTGGGCAGGTCGCCACGCAGGGCCACCAGGCGCTGCACGCCCATGGCCTTGAGCTGCGCCAGTTGCTCGCGCACACGCGCACGGGTGGCGCCTATGCACGAGAAGTGGCTGGCGGCCATCACGCCTTCCGCCAGGATCTCGCCGACCGCGGTAAAGGTGCCCGCATGGGTGGAGCCGCCGGCGCCATAGGTGACCGAGCAGAACTCCGGCTTCAAGGCATAGAGCTGGGCCCGGGCAGCACGCAGCTTGTCGCTGCCTTCGGCCGTCTTGGGCGGGAAGAATTCAAGACTCAGGGGAAGCATCAGGTGCTCCTCGTTGCATGGACAAAGAATTCGCGGTTGCCGTCGCCGCCGGCGATGGGGCTGTCGTACCAGCCGACGACCGCCAGCCCCAGCGAGGCGCAGCATTGGCGCAGGCGCTGCTCCACGAGTGGATAGAGCGCGGGATCGCGCACCACGCCGCCCTTGCCGATCTGCCCCGGCTGCAGCTCGAACTGCGGCTTGGCCAGCATCAACAGGTGACCCTCGGGCTTGAGCAGCGGCGCGAGCGCGGGCAGCACCAGCGTCAGCGAGATGAAAGACAGGTCGCCGGTGACCAGGTCGAAGTTCGCGCCGACCTGCTCCACGGAAAGATCGCGGGCATTGAGCTTCTCGATGGCGCGCACCCGCGGGTCGCGCCGCAGCTTCCCGTGCAGTTGCCCATGGCCGACGTCCACGCCGGTGACGTGCGCCGCGCCCTGCTGCAGCAGGCAATCCGTGAAGCCGCCGGTGGACTGGCCGACATCGAGGCAGGTCCAGCCGGCGACGGCCAGGCCCGCGGCGCGCAAGGCGCCTTCCAGCTTGAGGCCGCCGCGCGAGACGTAGCGCGATTCGGCCGTGTCCAGCAGTTCGACCGCTGCGGCCTGGGGCACTTCGTCGCCGTTCTTGCGCACCCGGCGCCAGGCCGCGCCATCGAACCACTGCACGCCAGCGGCAATGAGCCGCTGCGCCTGCGAGCGCGAAGCCGCCAGGCCACGATCGACGAGGAGTTGGTCGGCACGCATGGGGCTTGCTGGGAAGGTGGACGGATGCATGGATGGGTGGATGGATGCATGTCATTGCGGGCTTGACCCGCAATCCACACTGCGCCTGATCCAGCGCCGCGTGGATCCCGGGTCAAGCCCGGGATGACATCAAGCCCGGGATGACATCCCTTGAATCCTGCGTCGGATCCCGCTCAATACCGATACGTATCCGCCTTGTACGGGCCCGTCTTGGTCACGCCGATGTACGCCGCCTGCGAATCGGACAGCTCGGTGAGCTGCGCGCCCAGCTTGCTCAGCTGCAGCCGCGCGACCTTTTCGTCCAGCAGCTTGGGCAGCACGTACACCTTGCCGGTCTCGTACTCGTCCGGCTTGGTGAACAGCTCGATCTGCGCCAGCGTCAGGTTGGCGAAGGAGGACGACATCACGTAGCTCGGATGGCCCGTTCCGCAGCCCAGGTTCACCAGCCGGCCCTTGGCCAGCAGGATGATGCGCTTGCCGTCCGGGAAGATGATGTGGTCGACCTGCGGCTTGATCTCGTCCCACTCGTACTGCTCGAGCGACGCGACGTCGATCTCGTTGTCGAAGTGGCCGATGTTGCAGACGATCGCCTGGTCCTTCATCTTCACCATGTGCTCGTGGCGGATCACGTCGCGGTTGCCCGTGGTCGTGACGAAGATGTCGGCCTTGTCGGCGGCGTACTCCATCGTCACCACGCGGTAGCCTTCCATCGCCGCCTGCAGCGCGTTGATCGGATCGATCTCGGTCACCCACACCTGTGCCGACAGCGCGCGCAGCGCCTGCGCCGAACCCTTGCCCACGTCGCCGTAGCCCGCGACCAGGGCGACCTTGCCCGCGATCATCACGTCGGTGGCGCGCTTGATGCCGTCCACCAGCGACTCGCGGCAGCCGTAGAGATTGTCGAACTTGCTCTTGGTGACGGAATCGTTGACGTTAATCGCGCGGAACAGCAGCGTGCCCTTGGCGGACATGTCGTTCAGCCGATGCACGCCGGTGGTGGTCTCTTCGGTCACGCCGATGATCTGTGCGCCCTTGCGGCTGTACCAGGTCGGGTCTTGCGCGAGCTTCTTGCGGATGGCCGCATACAGCACGCGCTCTTCCTCGCTGGAATGCGTGTCGATCAGCGACAGGTCCTGCTCGCAACGCTTGCCCAGGTGCATCAGCAGCGTCGCGTCGCCGCCGTCGTCCAGGATCATGTTGGGGCCTTCGCCCTCCGAGCCCTGCGCGCCGAACTCAAAGATGCGATGGGTGTAGTCCCAGTAGTCTTCCAGCGACTCGCCCTTGATGGCGAACACCGGCGTGCCGGCGGCGGCAATCGCGGCAGCCGCGTGGTCTTGCGTCGAGAAGATATTGCAGGAGGCCCAGCGCACCTTGGCGCCGAGCGCCTGCAGCGTCTCGATCAGCACGGCCGTCTGGATGGTCATGTGCAGCGAGCCCGTGATGCGCGCGCCCTTGAGCGGCTGCGCCTTGGCGAACTCTTCGCGGATGGCCATCAGGCCGGGCATTTCGGTTTCCGCGATGCGGATTTCTTTCTTGCCCCAGTCGGCGAGCGACAGGTCGGCAATGGCGCAGTCCTGGGTGGTGACAGGCTTGAGAACGGCGTTCATGGTGGCTCCAAAACAGTTTCGAAGGACCACTGTGCCGGGAATGCCTTGCGGAAGGGCTCACCTCACGGACCAGTGGGTGAGCGTCGTTGCGATGATTTCCGAGCCTCGCGCCGTGCATCTTGAAGATGGGGGCGCTGCAACGCTCCTCGGATGCCCGATTGTACTCAAGCGAGCGTCGCGGCGCTAGACTGCGGGCATGAAGGCTTGCCGCGTTTTCCTTTTGCTCATCGGGCTGCTCGCTGCCGCCGCGGCTTGGGCGCAGGCACGGGCCGAGACGCCGGCATTCGTCGATTCGGCCGATGAGTGCCGGGCCGTGGGCGGCGCGTGGCTGGGCAACCGCGGCACGTGGCAGGCCGCATGCCAGGTGCCATGGGCGCGCACCGAGTGCCTGCAACTGGGCGGCGCTTGGACGCCCATGCGCGCGGCCCCGGGAGGCGGGATCTGCATGGCCCAGGTGTCGCTGCCAGCCACGGCCCGTCAGTGCACGACCTCGAACGGCACCTGGGGGCCGCCAGGATCGTCGATGCCGTTTTGCCAGCCGGGCACCGCGCGGGCGCCGGTCAGGGCCGCGTCGGATGCGAACAAGGTTTGCGAGAGCCAGAACGACTGCATGTACGGCTGCGTCTATCAAGGGCCGCCGAAGCCGACGGGCGCCGGCGTTAAAGGCCAGTGCCGTCCCACCAGCCAGATAGAGGGCTGCTACTCGATGGTCGAAAAAGGCCGCTTGGCCGGAAACATCTGCATGAAATGACCGCGCCCCCCACGCCCATCGAGCCGATGCTCGCCAAGATCGCAGAAGAGCTCCCCGCCGAAGGCGCGTATCAGTACGAACCCAAGTGGGACGGCTTTCGCGCGATCGTCTTCCGCCAGGGCGACGAGGCGTATATCCAGAGCCGCGACCTGCGCCCGCTGAACCGCTATTTTCCAGAGCTCGAGCGCGCACTGGCCCAGTCGCTGCCCAAGGGCTGCGTGATCGACGGCGAGATCGTCGTGGTCGGCGCGAACGGGCTCGACTTCGATGCCTTGCAGCAGCGGCTGCATCCCGCCGCCTCGCGCGTCGCCAGGCTCGCGAAGGAAACGCCGGCCGCCTTCGTCGCGTTCGACCTGCTTGCCGCCGGCGGCAAGTCCACGATGGCCTTGCCGCAGTCCGAACGGCGCGTGCGCCTCGAACGATTGCTGGGCCAGGTGCCGCGGCCGGTGCATCTGACGCCGATGACCCGCGATCGCGCCGTCGCCGAAGATTGGCTCAAGCGCTTCGAGGGCGCGGGCCTGGATGGCGTGGTCGCGAAACCCGAGGCGGCGCCTTATCAACCGGGCAAGCGGGCGATGCTGAAGATCAAGCACGCACGCACGGCCGACTGCGTGGTCGCGGGATTCCGCTGGTACCGCGACACGAAAGATGCGGTTGGCTCGCTGTTGCTGGGGCTGTACAACGAGGCCGGCGTTCTGCAACACGCGGGCGTGACTTCGTCGTTCACGATGGCGATGCGGCACGAGCTCGCGGTCGAATTGGAGCCCCTGCGCGAGAAGGCGATCGAGAATCACCCCTGGCGTGATTGGGCGAACGCCGCGGACGCGGAGGCCAATCGCATGCCCGGCGCGCAGAGCCGCTGGAGCGCCGGCAAGGATTTGTCGTGGGAGCCCCTGCGGCCCGAGCGCGTGTGCGAAGTCAAGTACGACCACATGCAAGGCGACCGCTTCCGCCACGCCGCGGTGTTCCTGCGCTGGCGCCCCGACAAGCCACCCGAAGATTGCCGCTACGACCAGCTGGAAGTGGCGACGGCGTTCGAGCTGGAGAAGGTGTTCGGGGCGGGTGCTGGCAAGAGCAAGCCTCGTTGACCATCTCCCGCCCCATCCGGGGGAGGGCAGGGGTGGGGGCCCCTCGCACATGTCGTCGCTCGGCCACGCAAAGACCTCGCGCCGCGACAGGCGGCGACCTCGCGTCGCGGCAGGCGGTAGCGCGTCACCGGTAGCGCGTCACCGTGTCGCTGCAAAGCCGGGGCTGGGCAGGCTGC
>NZ_JAQGNQ010000129.1 GCF_028291745.1 Ramlibacter sp.
GGAACATAGCGCGGAAACGATCGCACCAGCGCCGCTTCCCGCACGTCGACGCCAATCAGTTCCCAGAGCGCGAAATGCGGGGTCAGCAGCGTTTCGCGCGCGCGGCTCCAGCAATCCACCCGCAGGAACGAGGACGGCAGGACATGGGTAGCGCCGGAACGGTCGTGCAGCGTCCCGCCGGGTCGCAGCACCTGCTGCAGCTCGGAGGGCAGATCCTTGGCGACCACCACGGGCAGGGGCAAGGTGCTCATGCCGAAGCCCCTGTCATGTACTCGTACACAGCCCGCGAGATACGCGCGATCGTCTCCTGCCGACCGCCCGTTTCCGGAGCCCACTCGGTCAGGATGACAACGACGTACGCGTCGCGATCGCCGAGATAAACGATGCCGGCATCATGGGCAACGGTCGATATCTCGCCCGTCTTGTGGGCCACGCGCGCGTCCTCCGGCAAGCCCGCCGGAATGCCGCTGCGAAAGCGCTGCTGGTGCAGGATGTCGAGCATTGCCTTGGAGGCCTCGGGCGAGATGGCCTTGCCGTCCTCGATCAGGCGCAGGGCATCGCACAGGCCGGCGGCGGTCACGCGATTGTTGATGCCCGCCTCCCACGCCATCTCGTCCTCGACGCCGCGCCGCAGGTCGATGCCGCTCAGGTGCAGGCGCACGAGGGCCGCGCGCGCAGCCTCGATCCCCACGAGATCGAGCAGCAGGTTCGTGGCGAGATTGCTGCTGGTCACGATCATGTGCTCGGCGAGCTCGTGCACCGTGAGCATGCGTCCGAGCGCCGCGTGCACGCCGGCGTTCGCGTCGCGCTCCAGCGGCACGCGAAACGGCCGGCCGTCGACCACGCTGATGAAGCGGTTGCGCACATGCAGGCGCGAGTATGGTTCGAACCGGCGCTGCTCGATCGCCTCGTACACGCTCAGCAGCACCGGTACTTTGATGGTGCTGGCCGCATGGAACCAGCGGGCTGGGTTGAGCGACCACGCCGTGTGGTGCTCGAAGTCATAGGCCGCGACCGCAATGGCAGCCGCCTTCGCCTCTTCGCCGATCCTGAGGACGGTGTCGCGCAGCGTTGCCTCGGTCATGCTTTGAAGAGCAGTTTCGATCCACCTTCAGCCATCTCCGGTCTCCTTGCAGCGGGTTCTGCACTATGTTGAGACAACATGGGAGAACAGCGCGTCGGACTAAGGCCAAAGTGGGGGACCAACGCAGACGAAGAATGATTCGGTCGAGCTGTCGCCTGCGTACGCAAGCGGACAGACGTGCCCGGCGTCATGCGCCATGCTCCACCGTGGAGGAAACCAGATTGAACCAAGGCAAGACTGCCCTGATCGCCCTCGCGGCCGGACTCGCGTTCTGCACCGGCGTCGCCGGGCAAGTCCTGGCGCCCAGCGACTACCAGGCACGCGAGCAGGCGATCGCCACGCGCTTGAGCTCGGCACGGAAGGGCTGCGCCGGCCTCGCGGCCCATCCCAAAGCCGTCTGCTTCGCCGAAGCAAACGCAGGCGCGAAGATCGCGCGCGCCAACCTCGAGGCCAGTTACCGGCCTTCGGCGAAGGCACGCCACCGCGCGCTGATCGTGGCCGCGGACAGCCGCCTGGCAGTGGCCAGGGTGCGCTGCGCGGACCGCAGCGGTACGGCCAGGAGAACCTGCGAGACGCAGGCGATGAGCGCCTGGACCTCGGCGGATGCCGACGCGGATGCGCGACTGAAAACCGCCGAGGCGAAGGCGAAGGCCTCCGAACAGTCTCTCGAGGATCGTGAGGACGCAAGCAGCGAGACCCTGGAAGCCCGCTACGCAGCAGCCAGGCGCCAGTGCGACGGCTATGTCGGCAAGACGCGGGACCTGTGCCTGCTGCAGACGCGGGCCCACTTCAGCAGGCGGTGATGCCACGTCTCGGCAGTTTCGAAAAAACGCTCAGCCCTGCCGCTGCTTCACCCAGTCTTCGACCGCGTCACTGCCTCCGATCAGCTCGCCGTTGACGAACATCTGCGGCACCGTGCCGGCCTTGGCGATCGCGCCCAGCGCACGGGTGCGGATGCTGTGCGGCAGCGGCACGTCCGCATAGGTCACCCCGGCCTCGTCCAGCAGCTTCTTGGCCTTGGCGCAGAACGCGCAGCCTTCGCGCGTGAGCAGCGCCACCTGGTCGGGCTCGCGGGCGTCCTTGTTGACGTAGCGCAGCAGCGTGTCGGCGTCGGACACCTTGAAAGGGTCGCCGGGTTCCTCGGGCTCGACGAACATCTTCTCGACGATGCCGTCGCGCACCAGCATCGAGTAACGCCAGGAACGCTTGCCGAAATTCAGGTCGCTCTTGTCGACCAGCATGCCCATCTGCTCGGTGAAGGCACCGTTGCCGTCGGGCAGCATGAAGACGTTGTCGCTCTCCTGGCTCTTGGCCCACTCCTCCATCACGAAGGGGTCGTTCACGGCGATGCAGACCACCTGGTCCACGCCGTTCTGCTTGAAGGTCGGGGCCAGCTCGTTGAAGCGCGGCAGGTGGGTGCTGGAACAGGTGGGCGTGAAAGCGCCGGGGAGCGAGAACACCGCGACCGTGCGTCCCTTGAAGAGGGCTTCGGAGGTGATCTCTTTCCATTCGTTGTTCGCGCGGTAGCGGAACTTGACCTGGGGGACCGACTGGCCTTCGCGGGTCGGCTTTGGCATGGCGTGGCTCTCGTGCAATGAAGGATTGCGTATCTTGCGCCGGCAGCGGCGATTCGTGTTGTCAGGCGGCTGCTGGCCGCCTGAAGCGCCCCGGTCAGCGGTGGTGCAGCGCCATCTGCGTGACGAGCCCGCCGATCACCGCACCGGCGATCGCGGCGCCGACCGCATCGCCGCTGTCGTAGCGGTACGCGCGCTGGCCATAGTAGGCCTGCGGGTAATAGCCCGGCTGCGGATAGTAGGCGGCCTGCGGGTAGTACGCGGGCTGCACGACCACGCCACCGCGGTCCCAGTGACGGTCATGGCCTTCGCGCCGGACTTCATGGCGGTCGCCCTCGTGATCGCGGGCAAAAGCGGGGACGGAGCTGAGACCGACGGCTGCAGCGACAGTGAGTGCGAGAAGAGAGGTCTTCATGGAGGTGCTCCTTGGTTGATACCCTCCATTTCGCGCCTGGCACGTTGCATGCAAGCCAATGCCCGGCAAAGTTGCGGTCGCGCGTGTATCAAAGGACAGCTCGTCGGTCGCACGGGGCCGCTACCGAGGAATACGCCTGCGCAGCGAGGCAAAGAGAAGCGCCCCCGGGCGGGGGCGCGAGCCTGGCGATGTGGCCGATCGTCAGCGCGAGTCGACGTCGCCCTTGTCGGCTTCACGGGCGGACTCCTTCACGTCGCCCACCTTCTCCTGAACCTTGCCCTTGATCTCCTGGGCGGTGCCACCGACTTCCCGGCTGGTATCGCCCGTCAGCTTGCCCACCTGCTTCTTTGCTTCACCCACCGCCTCGTTCGCGGCGCCCCTGACCTGGTCCTTGTTCATGGCAACTCCTTTGAGAAAGACCGATGAACTGTGGACCCGCCCGGCGAATAAAGGCCCTCCGGATCCTCTCGCCGGGTGGTGGGTCATTTCCTACTTGAGCATGACGCGGCCCGCCTTGGTGCCGCCTGGCCCGCGGCGCCAACTTTCGATCTTCCCTGCACGATCCAAAAGCGACGCCCGATCGGCCACAATGTTCGGTCTACCCGTGAACGCCATGCCATCCAAGAGTTTTTCCATCCTCCCCCTCGTCTTCGCAATCGCTGCCGGCGCCCTGGTCCCCGGCTCGGTGTCCTTCGCGGCCCCCCACAATGCCGCCAAGGCCGCCGCTCACAAGAAGCCCGCGGCCGACGCCGCTGCTTCGGCGCCAGTCGCTGGCGAGACCGCCGTTGCTGGCGGGTCGCCGGCGCTGCCCGCCAAGGCATGGCTGCTGATGGACTTCGACTCCGGCCAGGTGCTCGCCTCGGCCAACGCCGACGAACCGCTGCCGCCCGCGTCACTGACCAAGATGATGACCAGCTTCCTGGTCGAGCAGGCACTTCGCTCGGGCAAGCTCAAGAAGGACGACCTGGTCACGGTCAGCCAGAACGCCTGGTGCCGCGGCTCGAGCACCGAGTCGTGCATGTACCTGCCGCTGAACAGCCAGGCCAAGGTGATCGACATCCTGCGCGGCATCATCATCCAGTCGGGCAACGACGCCTCCAAGGCGATCGCCGAGCACATGGCCGGCTCCGAAGAAGGCTTCGCCAAGCTGATGAACGCCGAGGCCCAGCGCCTCGGGATGACCCACACGCATTTCGCGAACGCCACGGGGCTGCCCGATCCGGCGCACAAGGCGTCTGCGCGCGACCTCGCGATCCTCGCGCGCGCGATCATCCGTGACAGCGCCGACTACTACCCGATCTACGCAGAACGCGACTTCACGTTCCACGGCATCAAGCAAGGCAACCGCAACGCCCTGCTCTACACCGATCCGACCGTCGACGGCCTGAAGACCGGGCACACCGAAGAAGCGGGCTACTGCCTGGTCACTTCATCCAAGCGCAATGGGATGCGCCTCATCACGGTGATCCTCAATACCAACAGCGCGCAGGCCCGTGCCGACGAGACGCGCACGCTGCTCGGTTGGGGGTTCAGCAACTTCGAGAAGGAGACCCCGATCCAGCCGAACACCGCGGTCGCGACGGCCAAGGTCAACTTCGGCAAGGTCGATACTGTCACCGCGGGCCTGGGATCGCCGTGGACGGTGACGGTGCCGCGCGGCCAGAAACTGCAGACCGCGGTGCAGCTCAAGCCGGAGCTGGAGGCGCCCGTGACCAAGGGTGCCGTGATCGGCAAGGTGGTCGCCAGCTCGAACGGCAAGCCGGTCGGAGAAGCCCCGCTCGTCGCGCAGGCCGATGTGGAACGCGCGGGCCTGATGCTGCGCACCTGGCAGCATGTGACGAAGTTGTTCGGCAAGTGAGCGATGGCAGGGCCGGCGCGCGCGGTCCGTCGTGATCTGCGCGCCGCAGCCCGCCAGATTCTGAGGCTCACTGCGTCTGGTGCGTGACCAGCAGGTCGGTCGCGTCGAACGAGCCCGTCCGCGCGAAGCCTACGAACACCGCGGCTTGCGCTGCCGGTTCCCCTCGAAGAGCGCTCGGCCTTGACCTGCTGCCTAGGGTTAGTCCCATGCACGCGCCGCTGGCAGTCGCAATTCATGTGATCAATGATCGTTCCGCAGCCTGCAGCAACGTAATAAGCAGGCGCTGTGTTGTTCCGCCGGTGACGGGGACGCGCCATCGGCCGTTGATCCCAACCCAGGAGACAGCCATGAACTCACGCACGTGCACCGTCGCCGCAGCGGCGGCGCTGATTGCCGGGTCAGCCCTCGCGGCCGGGCCCGTCGTCGTCGGCGGCCCCGGCGAGAACCCCGGTTGCTTCAAGCCGTGGGACGCCAGCACCAAGTACTTCCAGTGGCCGGCCAAGAAGGGGCCGTACCGCCTTGCGCTGGCCAACGGCTTCGTGGGTAATACGTGGCGGATCCAGATGATCAAGATGGCCAAGGCCTACGCGGCAACGCCGGAGATGAAGGCGCAGCTCAAGGAGTTCAAGATCGTCTCCACCGGCACCGACGTGGCGGCGCAGATCGCGGCGATCGACAACTTCATCAACTCGGGCTACGACGCGATCGTCACGATCGCCGTGAACCCGACGGCCTTCGCGCCGGTGATCAAGCGCGCCAACGCCAAGGGCGTGGTGATCGTGCCCTTCGACAACGTCCTGGACAGCAGCGACGTGATGATGGTCAACGAGGACCAGCTCGCCATGGGCCAGCAGTCCGGCGAATGGGTGGTGAAGAACATCCCGTCCAAGTCCGGCAAGCTGCTGGAGGTGCGCGGCGTGCCCGGCAACTCGGTCGACCGCGACCGCCACGTCGGCTTCCGCAAGGTGGTCGAGGCGCCGGGCAGCAAGTTCGAGGTGGTGGAGGTGGTGGGCAACTGGGACGACGGCACCGCCCAGAAGGCGGTGGCCGACGCCGTGGCCGTGCACAAGAATTTCGACGGCATGTTCGTGCAGGGCGGCTCCACCGGCGCGGTGCGCGCCCTGATCGACGCCAAGCACAAGATGATTCCGGTGGCGGGCGAGGCCGAGAACGGCTTTCGCAAGCTGTGCGCCGAGCGCTCGAAGGACGGACTGGTGTGCGCCTCGCTCGGGCAGTCGCCCGGCCTGGTGGCGATCTCGATGAAGGCGGCTGTCTCGGCGCTGCAGGGCAAGGTGATGCCGCAGATGATTTCGGTGCCCATCCCCACGGCGACGCATCCGAACTTCAAGTCGGGCGAGAACTACTTCCCCAACCTGACCGACAACTTCTTCACCACCACCGACTTCCCGCCCTGCGGCGTGACGCTGAAGGCCACGGACATCATGGCGAAGGACGAGAAGAACAACTGACGGGCCTCCGTGTCGGATCCCGTCCTGCGGCTGGTCGAGGTCTCCAAGCGTTACGGCGGCGTGCGCGCGCTCGATCGCGCGAGCTTTGCCTGCGCCGCCGGCCGCATCCACGCGCTGCTGGGCGAGAACGGCGCGGGCAAGTCCACGCTGATCAAGGTGATGGCCGGCGTGGTGCAGCCGGACGAAGGGCGCCTGCTGCTGCAGGGGCAGCAGCGCCAGTTTTCACACCCGCAGGAGGCGGTGGCCGCCGGCATCGCCTGCATCTTCCAGGAGCTGTCGCTGCTGCCCGACCTGAGCGTCGCCGACAACATCTGCATCACCAACCCGCCGCGCCGCTTCGGCCTGATAGCTCGCAAGGGGCAGCGGCGCATCGCGGAGGCTGCACTCGAACGCGCAGGCGCGGGAGACATCCATCCGCTGGCGCCGGTGTCCAGCCTGCCGCTGTCCAAGCGGCAGCTGGTGGAGATTGCCAAGGCGCTGGCCCGCGAGCCGAAGATCCTGATCCTGGACGAGGCGACATCGGCGCTGCCGGCGGCGGAAGTGCAGCGCGTGTTCGCGCTGCTGCGGCGGCTGCGCGACGAGGGCCTGGCCATCGTCTACATCTCCCATCGCATGCACGAGGTGAGCGAGCTGGCCGACGACTGCTCGGTGTTCCGCAACGGGCGCGAGGTGGCGAGCTTCGCAGCCGGCACGCGCACCGACGCGGAGGTCGTCGAGATGATGATAGGCCGCGACATCGCGCATGCGTTTCCGCCCAAGCCCGCTGCAGCGCCGGCCTCGGCTCACCCCGCACTGGAGGTGCGCGGCCTCTCGTGGGCCGGGCGCCTGCACGGGATCGACCTGGCCGTGCGACCGGGCGAGATCGTCGGTCTCGGCGGGCTCGACGGGCAGGGCCAGCGCGAGCTGTTCCTCGCGCTGTTCGGCGTGCTGCGCGGCGTGAGCGGCGAGGTGCGGGTGGCTGGCCAGCCCGCACGCATCGCAGGCCCGCGTGCGGCCAAGGGCCTGGGCATCGCACTGGTGCCGGAGGACCGCAAGACCGACGGCCTGCTGCTGCCGATGTCCTTGAACGACAACCTGAGCCTGGCGGCACTGGACCGGCTCAGCCGCGCGGGGGTGCTGCGGCTGGCCGACGAACAGCGTGCGATCGCGGGCATCGTGCGGCGGCTCGCGATCAAGGCGGGCAGCGGGGAAGACGCAGTGGGCACGCTCTCGGGCGGCAACCAGCAGAAGGTGGTGATCGGCAAGTGGTTGCTGAACGCACCGCGCGTGCTCTTGCTCAATGACCTGACCCGGGGCATCGACGTCGGCACCAAGCAGGAGATCTACGCGCTGGTGCGCACCCTGGCCGACGAAGGCGCCGCGGTGCTGCTCTATTCGACCGACTACGCCGAGCTGATCGGCTGCTGCGACCGGGTGGCCGTGTTCTACGGCGGCCGCATCGTCCGCTGGCTGGAAGGCGCGGCCCTGACGGAGCACGCCCTGGTGGCGAATGCGCTCAACCTGGAAGAGGCGGCTGCATGAGCAGCGGCGACTGGCCGTACCGCCTGCGCGAGCATCGCGCCACCATGGGCGCGGTGGCGCTGTTCGTCGCGCTGTTCGCTCTCTACATCGGCAAGCACCCGGTGGGCTGGGACCGCGACGTGCTGACCACCGCGGCCAACAAGGGCGTGCTGCTCGCCATCGTCGCGATGGCGCAGACCCTGCCGGTGCTGATGGGAGGCATCGACCTGTCGGTCGGCATGGTGTTCGTGCTGGCCAACTGCATCGCATCGCACCTCGTGGTCGGCTCCGCCCTGCACGCCGGTTTCGGCGTCGTGGCGGTGCTGGCGGCCGGAGCCGCCTGCGGCCTGGTGAACGGGCTGGTCATCGTGTTCGGGCGGCTGCAGCCGATCATCACCACGCTCGCCACCGGCATCATCTACTTCGGCCTGGCCCTGGGCCTGCGCCCGGTTCCCGGCGGCAGCGTGCACGCAGGGCTGGCGGACGCGCTGACCGGCGCCTTGCCCGGCGGCGTCCCGGCCATGCTGGTCGTGCTGCTGGCAGTGGTGCTGGTGGTGTGGGTGCCTTATCGCCGCTCGGTGCTCGGGCGCGCGGCGCTGGCCATGGGGTCCTCGGAAGCGGCCAGCTACATGTCGGGCGTGGCCATGGGGCGGACCACGCTGGTCACCTACGCGCTGGCCGGCCTGCTGGCTGCCATCGGCGGCCTGCTGCTTACCTTCGTCACCTACTCGGGCGAGGCATCGCAGGCGATCGGCGGCGTCTACACGCTCAACGCGATCGCCGCCGTGGTGCTGGGCGGCACTTCACTGGCCGGCGGCTTCGGCAGCGCGATCGGCTCCGTGTTCGGCGCCTTCGCGCTGCGCACCATCGGCGACCTGCTGTTCGTGTTCGACCTGGAGCCGCTGTGGCAACCGCTGTTCCAGGGCGTGATCCTGCTGGCGGCCGTCTGCTTCGGCTCGCTGCGGCTGCTGCGCGTCGACAACCGGCTTGCGCTGTTTCGGTGAGCGCATGACCACGCTCGCCCTGCGCCTGAAAGGCTCACGCCACCTGCCGGTGATGGCCGGCGCTGCCTGCAGCGTGGCTTTGCTGCTGGTGGGCAGCGTCTATTCGAGCAACTTCCTGTCGCCCGAGTACCTGCTGCTGCAACTGCAGATCGCGTCCTTCCTCGGCATCGTCGCCACGGGCGCGATGCTGGTGATCCTGCTGGGCGGCATCGACTTGTCGGTGCCCTGGCTGGTGACGGTGGGCGGGATGATGTCCGCCGCCGCGGCGGGGTGGTGGGGCGGGGCGGCGGCCGCGTTCGCCATTCCCTTCGGCATCCTGTGCGGCGCGCTCTTCGGGCTGCTGAACGGCATCGGCGTGGCCTACCTGCGCGTGCCTTCCATGATCTTCACGCTGGGCATCAACGCCGTCGCCCAGGGGCTGATCGTGGTGCACACCGGCGGCTTCGCGCCACAGGACCGCGCCACGCCAGCCATGCACCTGATCGCCACCGGCCGCTCGCTGCTCGGCATCCCCAACGCCCTGGTGGCGTGGGCCGCGGTGGGGGGTGCCACGCTGTTCCTGCTGCACCGGACCAGCTTCGGCCGCGCCGTCTACGCGGTCGGCAACCGGGAGCGCGCTGCCTACCTCTCCGGCATCGCCACGCGGCGCGTCACCCTGCTCTGCTTCGTGATCGCCGGTGCCTGTTCGGCCGCGGCCGGCGTGCTGCTCACGGGTTATTCCACCAAGGCGTACCAGGCGATGGGCGACGCCTACCAGCTGCCGGCGATTGCCGCGGTGGTGCTGGGCGGCACCCACATCCTGGGCGGCCGCGGGACCTACCTGGGCACGGTCGTCGGCGTGGTGCTGATCACGCTGCTGCAGTCCATCCTCTCCGTGATGCAGATCCCGGAGATGGGCCGCCAGGTCGCCTACGGGCTGGTGATCATCGCGATGCTGCTGGTGTACGGCCGCGGCCAGCGGCACGCGGGTTGAACGCGCGACCACGAGGAGACGGACCATGGCCATTGAACTCACCGACAGCTTCGAGGTGATCGACGAGCGCTTTCGCACGCTCGCCTTCGGCAACGTGCACCTCGAGCGGCTGTACACCGGCTGCCGCTGGGCGGAGGGGCCGGCCTGGTTCGCGGCCGGACGCTACCTCGTCTGGTCGGACATCCCCAACGACCGCATGTTGCGATGGGACGAAACCGATGGCTCGGTGTCCGTGTTCCGGCAGCCGGCGCTGAACACCAACGGCCACACCGTGGACGCGCAGGGCCGCCTCGTCTCCTGCGAGCACCGCGGCCGCTGCGTCTCGCGCACGGAGCATGACGGCACGCGCAGCGTGCTGGCCGACCGCTACGAAGGCAAGCGCTTGAACTCGCCCAACGACGTGGTGGTGAAGTCGGACGGCAGCATCTGGTTCTCGGACCCCAGCTACGGCATCGACAGCGACTACGAGGGCCAGGCGGCACCGAGCGAACTGGGCGCCTGCTGCGTGTACCGCATCGCGCCCGACCTGCGCCGAGTGACGCGCGTGGCCAGCGACTTCGTGCAGCCGAACGGCCTGGCGTTCTCGCCGGACGAGCGCTGGCTGTACATCGTGGACACCGGGGCCACGCACCGGGACGACGGCCCCCGGCACATCCGCCGCTTCCGCGTGCAGGACGACGGCGCCCGCCTGGACGGCGGCGAGGTGTTCGCGGAATGCGGCAACGGCCTGTTCGACGGGCTGCGCGTCGACGTCCACGGCAACCTGTGGACCAGCGCCGGCGACGGGGTGCATTGCTACGCTCCGGATGCGACGCTGATCGGCAAGGTGCGCGTGCCCGAGGCGGTGGCCAACGTGTGCTTCGGCGGGCCCAGGCTGAATCGCCTGTTCATCTGCGCGACGACTTCGCTGTATTCGGTGTATTTGAATACGCGAGGGGCGCTCAGTCCGGCACGAAGCGCGCCCTGAAACTCGCCGCGTCCGATTCCAGTTCGAAGGTCACCAGCTGCCCGTTCTTGCCGTCGGCCAGGCGATGCGCCGCGAACAAGGTCCACCGGCCCTTCGGGTCATAGCTGGGCGGATCGACCAGCGCGTAGGGATGCGGCACGAACACCTCGTGCACGAAGATCACGTGGTCGCGGTTGCGCGGCGACGGATAAAGCTTGTAGGTCTCGGTGGTGATCGCGCTGCCTGCCATGCCGCACTATACGGCGCCGGGCGACCTGTCCTCGCGCTCCGTCCGCTCCGCCCGGGCTGCATCTGGCGACCTCGAACGGCGTTTTGTCGCATGGGCCTGACTCTCGCCGGCGCCGGCCATCACAGTTCACCGCAACGCGGCGCGGTGCCGCGAACAGGAGATGACGATGGAACAGGCGGCAAGGCAGGTCGAGACCCGCGGATTGCATGGCGCGCAGCGGGGCTGGCTGATTCACGCCACGGTCTACGCGGCCGTGAACCTGGGGCTCGTGGTGCTGGCGTGGGCGCACGGCCGCTCGCCGATGCTGGCACCGGCGCTGGGCTGGGGCCTCGGCCTGGCGATCCACGGGCTGGTGGTGTTCGGCGTCACGATGGGGCGCCGCAGCGGCAAGCGGCCCGCGTGAGAGTCACGCGAAGAAGGATTAACGAAAGACCTGCGGATTCACCACGTTGGCCGGGCGTTCACCGCGAAGCAGGGCCAACACCGTGGCGACGGTGCCGTGGCTCATGGCCCGCATGCTGGTGTCCGTGATGCCGGCGACGTGTGGCGTCAACAGCAGATTGGGAGCTTCGAAGATCGGCTCGCCTCCGGTGAGGGGTTGGCGATCGTGCACATCGAGCGCGGCGCCGCCCAGCTTTCCGGCACGCAGTGCGCTGACCAGGGCCGCAGTGTCGATCACGGGCCCGCGCGACACGTTGATCAGGATGGCATCGCGCTTCATCGTCGCGAGGGTGGCGGCGTCCACCAGGCCGCGGGTCTGGTCGTTCAGCGGGCAACACAGCACGACGACATCGGCCTGGGAGAAAAGCTGATGCTTGGCTACGGCTTCGATGCCGGCTGGCAGCGCGCTCGGGCGCCGGGTCAGCCCGAGTACGCGCATTCCCATCGCACTGGCGACCTGCGCCAGCCGGCTGCCGATCGCGCCGACACCGACGATGCCGCACGTACCGCTACCGAGTTCGGCTCCCGTGTCGGCAAGGGGGCGCGCGACTGCCCAGCCCCGGCTGCGCAATCCGGCATCCATCGTTGCGAGGCCGCGGCGCAGGTGGAGCATGGCGGCGAGGCAATACTCGACGACGGCCTGCGTGTTGGAGCCGGGCAGGTTCGCGACGGGAATGCCGCGCGCCGTCGCCGCTTCGACGGGGATCATGTCGAGTCCGACGCCATGGCGCACGACGGCGCGCAAGTTGCCGGCGTTGTCGAAGATCGTCGGCGGCAATTGCGCGCGCACCACCAGGGCATCGACCTCGGCGACCAATCTTGTCAGCGTGTCGGGCTTCGTGTCGGGCGCCAGCACGACTTCGCAATGTTGCGCGAGCACAGGTTGCACCTGCGGGTGCATGGGGTTGGTGAGCAGGACGCGGGGCTTAGCGGTCAAGGAAGGACTCTCCCTGGTGGACGGGGTTCGACAAGCGACCGAAGCCTTCGACCGTGACGGTGCTGTTCGGCTTCAGCCACGCAGCTGGCTGGCGGGCGCGACGCCGCCGCGGCCCCGGATCAATCCACCTTCGCGCCGGACTCCTTCACGATCTTTCCCCACTTGGCGCTCTCGGTGCGGATGAAGCCGGCGAACTGGTCCGGGCCGCCGGCGCTGACCTGGATGCCCAGGCTTTGCAGCTTCTCCTGCACGTCGTGCATCTGCAGCACCTTGTGGATCTCGGTGTTCAGGCGCGCCACCACCTCGCGCGGCGTGCCGGCCGGAGCGAGCAGGCCGAACCACTGCAGCGCCTCGAAGCCGGGCAGGCCGGACGACGCGACGGTGGGCAGCCGGGGCGCGACCGGAGAAGGCTTGGCGTCCGTGACCGCCAGCGCGTTGAGCTTGCCGCTCTGCACGTAAGGCAGGAAGGCCACCGCGGTGCCGAAGGCCACCTGCAGGCGGCCGGCGACCAGGTCCACCATCATCGGCGAGTCGCCCTTGTACGGCACGTGCTGCAGGTCCACGCCCGCCATCGTCTTGAAGTATTCGGCCGTGAGGTGCGACACGCTGCCATTGCCGGTGGAGCCGAACATGATCTGCCCCGGCTTGCTCCTGGCCAGCGCAATGAATTCCGCCACGTTCTTCGCGGGCACGGAGGGATGCACCACCATCAGGATCGTCGCGGTGCCGATCAAGGTGATCGGTGCGAAGTCGCGCACCGGGTCGTACGGCAGCTTCGGATACAGGCTGGCCGCGATCGCGTGCGTGCTGCTCGTGCCCATGAGGATGGTGTAGCCGTCGGCAGCTGCCTTGGCCACCACGTCCGAGCCGGTGGTACCGCCGGCACCGCCGCGGTTGTCGATCACCACCGCCTGGCCGAGGCCTTGCGAGAGCTTCTCGCCGATCAGGCGGCCGACGATGTCGGTCGAGCCGCCGGCGGGAAACGGGATGACCAGGCGCACCGGCTTGGTGGGCCAGGCTTGCGCGAACGCGCCACCGGAGAGCGCCAGGGCAAGCGCGGCGACAGCGCCGCGGCGGGTGAGGAAGGCACGCATCAGATTCCTTGTTGTGAGGCGCAAGTCGCAGCAAGCTCCACGCCAGTTGCATCGCGCGCCGGCGGCTCGCCGAACAGCGCAGCGGCGATCCATTGCGCGGTGTTCAGCGAATCGGTGAGCCCCAGGTGGCCGTGGCCGGTGGCGATCCACAGGTTGGCGCGCCCGGGCGCGGCGCCCACCACGGGCACCGAGTCGGGCATGCAGGGTCGATGTCCCATCCAGCTGCGCGTGGGCAGCGTGGCCAGGCCGCGGAAGGTCTCGCGTGCAATGCGACCGAGCACTGCGGCGCGGCGCGGATCCGGCGGCGCCGCCAGGCCGCCGATCTCCACTGTGCCGCCGACGCGCAGCCCGCCTTCCATGGGCGTGACGAAGACCTTGCGATCGGCAAGCACCACGGTGCGCGAGACCGCGTCGCGCCCGCCCTCGAACTGCAGGTGATAGCCGCGCTGGCTTTCCAGCGCGAGCTGGATGCCCAGCGGCGCCAGCAGCTCCTTCGACCACGCGCCGGCAGCGACGACGACATGGTCGTAGCCTGGCCCGGAACCGCCGCTGCCTTGCAGGCTCCACTGCGCGCCGGCCTGCAGCAGGCGCGAAACGCTTGCGCGCTCGATGCGCCCGCCCGCGGCCGTGAAGGCGCGCGCCATCGCCTGCACGTAGCGGAAGGGATTGAGGATGGTGGCGTGATCCGCGAGGTACATCCCGAGCTGGTAGCGCTCGCCGACGTTCGGCTCCAGCGCGAGGATGCCGGCGCGATCCAGCCGCTCGCTGCGGAACCCGTACGCCTCGCGCATGCGCCAGCCCGTTGCGTCCTTGGCCAGCGCCTGCGCATCGGGATAGAGGTGCAGGTGGCCGCGTTGCAGGAACAGCTCCGGCACCCCGAGCTCGCGGGTCATCGCCTCGTGCGCAGCGATCGCGCCGGCATGGATCGTGGCCAGCTTGCGCGCCGATGCCTGCACGGTCCGCGGCCGCGCGGAGGCCACGAAGCGCGCCAGCCACGGCAGCGCGCGGGGCAGGTAGCGCAGCGGCAGGTACAGCGGGCTTTCGTCGTCCAGCAGCATGCCGGGAACGGATGCCAATACCCCGGGCAAGGCGAGCGGCGCCACCGAGCCGGGACTGATCGCGCCGGAGTTGCCGAAGCTGCAGCCGCGGCCCGGCTCGTCGCGGTCCACCAGCGTCACCTGCGCACCGCGCTTGCGCAGTGCCAGCGCGATGCTGGTGCCGACGATGCCGGCGCCTACCACCGCGACGCGCGCGTTCGACGGCGCTGCCATCAGCGTTGCTGCTCACGCTTGTCGGACACGATGCGGCCGTCCTTGAGCACCAGTTGCAGTCGCCGCACGTTGTTGATGTCCTCGAGCGGATTGCCGCCGACGACGATCAGGTCGGCGATCTTGCCCCGCTCGATCGTGCCGAGGTCGTCCCCCACGCCGCAGATGGCGGCGCCGTTGCGCGTGGCGGCGACCAGCGCCTGCCACGGCGTGGCGCCGTCGCGCACCCACAGGCCGAGTTCCAGCAGCGCCGCGTCCTTGAGCGGCCGGATGTCGGAGC
Source organism: Ramlibacter sp. (assembly GCF_028291745.1). GTDB lineage: Bacteria > Pseudomonadota > Gammaproteobacteria > Burkholderiales > Burkholderiaceae_C > Ramlibacter. The sequence continues at coordinate 15,094 of NZ_JAQGNQ010000129.1, forward strand.
CAAGCGCCATCTTCACGCCCGCCTTCAGTGCCTTGGCAAAGCCGTGGCGATGATCGTCGGAGGCTGCATCCGCCCGGCAGCACAGCGAGGCAGCGAGATTGCGGTTCTTCACCCAGCGCTCTTCCCAGTCGTTGCTGGCCTGGGTGGGCGTGAGATGGCTGATCGACAGCGTCGGCACGTACCAGGTGCCGTGCTGCAGGAACAGCTCGATGCATTCGTCGTCAAGGATGTAGCCGTGCTCGATGCTGTGGGCGCCCAGGCGGATCGCCGCCTTCACCGCCTGCGGATTGGTGGCATGCGCCATCACCTTGAAGTCGCGCAGCTTGCAGATCTCGAAGGCGGCCTTGAGCTCCTCCTCCAGCAGGAAGGAGTGGCGGTGCAGGTCCCATGCCGGGCCCATGATGCCGCCAGAGAGATTGAGCTTGATGTGGTCGACGCCGTTCTTGATCTGATCGCGGATCGCGTGCACGAAGCCATAGGGACCATCCACTTCGAGCGCGTGGCCCGAGGTGAGGAAGTGACCGCCCGTGGTGGTGAGAAAGTGGCCGGCCGCAAACAGGCGCGGCCCCAGGTGCTGGCCCGAGTCGAAGGCGCGCTTCCAGGCCACGTCCATGAAGTGGTGCGCGCCCGCACAGCGAAACCCGACGATGCCGGAGTCCAGCAGGCCCGCCTGCAGCCGGTGGCCGAACAGCGTCACCTGATCGGGCAGCGGCACGTCGTTGAGCGACAGGTAGTCGGGGTGGATGTGGACGTCCCACAGGCCCGGCATCAGCCACGCGCCGCGCAGGTCGACGACCTGGGCATCGCCCATCGGCGGCGCCGAGCCGGCGTCGAAGATGTCGCGGATGCGGCCGTCCTCGATCAGGACGGCGGTATCCGGCCGCGGCCGGGGCTCGACGCAATCGATCAGCGTCGCATGGGTGAGGAGAGTCTTCATCGGTCCTTCGTTGCGTGGCTCACTCGGCCACGATGCCGACCTTGCCGGCCAGCTCTTGCCACTTGTTCACTTCGGCCTGCACGAAGCGGCCGAATTCGTCGGGCGTCTGCGGCGAGGGGACGATGCCCTTGTCATTGAAGCCCTTCGCGAGCTCGGGTGCATGCAGCGCGGCCACCGCCTCGGCGTTCACGCGCTCGATCACGCTGCGCGGCGTCTTCGCCGGCGCGAACAGGCCGAACCAGGTGCCACCGGAGAAAGCGGGCAGTCCCGCCTCGGCAAACGTGGGCACGTTCGGCGCGCCTGGCAAACGCTGCCGGCTCGCGACGGCCAGCGCGCGCAGCTTGCCGGCACGCACCTGCTCCAGCACGGCGGGCGGCCCGTCGAAGGTGTACTGCACCTGGCCGGCAATCAGGTCCACGATGGACGGGCCGCTGCCCTTGTACGGCACGTGCACGCTGTTGGTGCCCGTGAGCACCTTGAACAGCTCGCCGGCAAGATGGTTGGACGTGTTGTTGCCGAAGGAGGAGTAGTTGAGCTTGCCCGGATGCGCCTTCGCATAGGCGATGAACTCCTGCAGCGTGTGGGCCGGCACCGCGGGGTTCACGACCAGCAGGAAAGGCACCTGCCCCACCAGCGTGATCGGCTGCAGGTCGCGCACCGGGTCGTACGGTATCGCCTTCATGGTGATGGGTGCGATCGAGACCTCCGGCGAGGCCGCCAGCAGCAGCGTGTAGCCGTCCGGCTCCGCCCGAACGACCGCGCTCGCGGCCAGGGTGCCGCCGGCGCCAGCGCGGTTGTCCACCACCACGGCCTGGCCGAGGCGCCGCCCCAGTTGCTCCGCCAGCAATCGGCCCGCAACGTCCGTGCTGCCGCCCGGCGGATAGCCGATCAGCATGCGCACCGGCCGGGCGGGCCAGGCGCCCTGCGCGAAGGCACCGGCGTGCGCCCCCGCGGCGGCCGAAACGAGCAGGAAAGTACGACGTCGCATCCATGTTCTCCAGATCGTGAGGCCGCGGTGCGGCCGGCTCGCCGGGTGATGCACTTTATATGCCTGGCGCATCGAAATGCAATATGCGATTATTGGCATGCAATAACTCGCACCGGAGGGAACCCGTATGCGCGCAGCTGCCACGCGCGGGACGGCGCAGGAAGACAGCCCGCTGTTCATCGCATCCCTGGCCAAGTGCTTCCAGGTGCTGGAGGCGCTGAACACGGCCGGCCGCGCCGTGGGCTTGACCGAACTGGCCCGGCTCTCCTGCCTCGACCGCAGCGCCGTGCAGCGCATCACCCACACCTTGCGCGTGCTCGGCTACCTGCGCCAGGATCCCGCGAGCAAGGCGTTCCGCCTCTCCGGGCGGATGCTGGAGTTCGGCCACACCGTGCTCGCCACCGACCGGGTGCGCGAGCGCGCCCAGCCGCACCTGGAAGCCCTGAACCGCCGCACCGGCGAAACCGTGAACCTGATGGAACTGGAAGGCGAGGAGATCGTGTACGTGCTGCGCTACCCCAGCCTGCACGCCGTGAGCGTGGACCTGCACGTCGGCTCGCGGCTGCCGGCCTACTGCACCGCCGCCGGCCGCGCCATCCTGGCCCAGTTCGAAGCGGCCGAAGCGCTCGTGCGCCTGAAGGCCGCGCGCCGGACCGCCATGACGCGCTTCACCATCACCGATCTCACGGGCCTCAAGCGGGCGCTGGAGACGGTGCGCGCGCAGGGCTATGCCCTGAACGATCAGGAAGCGTTCCTGGGCGATCTCTCGGTGGCGGCCCCGCTGCGCGACCCGCAAGGTCGGCCGCTGGCCGCGGTGAATATCGCAGTGCCGACCCCACGCTGGCAATTGCACGACGTCTTGCACAAGCTCGTGCCGCAGTTGCTGAAGACGGCCGCGGCAGTCGAGAAGGATCTGCGCTCCCTCTAGGGCCCGCTGCTTCCAGGGGCGCGCTCGCAGATAGCCGGGCGCGCTTGTCGATTTCGCCCTGCCTCGTTCGTCTCAGGCTCAGGCGCCCTTGCCTGTCAACGAATTCTTCCATGCACGCCACGCCCACCGCCATTCCTTCCTTGCCCCCTGCCCTGGTCTGGACCGGTCGCGTCCTGAGCTCGATCGTCGTCCTGTTCCTGGTGTTCGACGGAGTCATGAAACTGATGGCGATCCCGCCCGTGGTCGATGCCTTTCGACAACTCGGATATCCGCTGGAGTCGGCCTCCGTCATCGGCTACCTGGCGCTGGCTTGCGCCCTGCTCTATGCCATTCCACGCACGGCGGTGCTCGGCGCCATCGTGCTGACCGGCCTGCTCGGCGGCGCCATCTCCACCCACGTGCGCGTGCACGACCCCTTGTTCACGCACACGCTGTTTGGCGTGTACCTGGGGGTGATGGCGTGGGGCGGACTCTGGCTGCGCGATGCGCGGCTGCGCGCCATCATTCCGCTGCGCCGGGACCTGTTCAGGACCTAATCGATCTGGATCTTCAGGTCGCGGATCAGTCCGCCCCAGACGCGCGCCTCGTTCTCCGCGCGCTTCTGGATGTCGGCCGGCGTGCCCGGGATCGGGAACAGGAACTGCTCGACCAGCTGGGCGGCGAGCAGGCATCGTTCATCGACCTGCCCTTGCGGGCCTAGCGACCCGGTGCGCGGCCCGCTTCGGGCAGCCAGCTCGCCAGCGCTTGCAGCACCGGCTTGAATTCGCGCGCCAGTTCACCACTGGCGATGGGCGACGCCAGGGGCCAGACCACGGTCAATCCGAACAGCCCGAAGCACGTGATGTGCATGGTCATGGCGAAGGTCTTGCGCGTCCACCCGGCACGGGCCACCGGCACGCGGGCAACGGCGGGGAACGGGCAATGCGACGTGGTGTCGGTACGAAGCGGAAGGCGGCGCGGCATCATGGTGGCGGCGATTGTGCTGGCGAATTGCCGCGGCACGCCGGCGAGCAAGCGACAAGATGTATCGGGCGCCGATTTCTTCGCGCTGATGTGCAGGTCGCGTTGCTGCGCGCCGGTGCCGTGTTGATCGCCCCTTGACTGGCCGCCATGGCAGCGCTGCGCTGCTCTGAGGCGTGGTTGACGCGTGCGGCGAAAGCCCGCACGCTTGCCGCATGGCCACCCCTCCACTCGACGCGTTCGCGGGCCGGCGCGACCAGATGTTTCCCGTCCTTGGCGAGGACGACATCGCCCGGGCCGCCCGCTTCGGCACCCCGCGCAACTACGCGGCCGGCGAGTACCTGTTCCGGGCCGGGGAGCCAGGCCCCGGCATGTTCATCGTGCTGCGCGGCCTGGTCAGCATCCAGCAACGCGACGGCCTGGGGCACGTCGTTCCGGTCGTCCGGGAAGGGGCCGGTGCGTTCCTCGCCGAGGTCGGACAGTTGTCCGGCGCATCCTCCCTGGTCGACGGGGTGGCCGAGGAGCCGGTGCAAGCGCTGCTGGTGCCGCCGGCGCAACTGCGCGCCTTGATCACGGCCGAAGCCGACCTGGGCGAGCGCATCATCCGGGCGCTCATCCTGCGACGGGTGGCGTTGATCGAACGCGGCGCGGCCGGCGCCGTGCTGATCGGCGATGCCCAGGCGCCGCACCTGGCGCGGCTGGAGAACTTCCTGCGCCGCAACGGCCAGCCCTACCACGTGCTCGCGCCCCATGACGACGCCAGCGCCTGCGCCCTGGCAAGGCAATACGCGAACCGGCCGCACGAGGTGCTGGCGGTCTGTCCCGACGGCAGCATCCTGGTCGACCCCGAGGAGCACGAGCTGGCACGCGGCCTGGGCCTGATGAACGCCCAGGAGCAGGACCAGCTGTTCGACGTTGCCATCGTCGGCGCCGGGCCCGCAGGGCTGGCGACCGCCGTGTACGCTGCCAGTGAAGGGCTCACGGTGGTGGCGCTGGATTGCCGGGCCTATGGCGGCCAGGCGGGCGCCAGTGCGCGCATCGAGAACTATCTGGGCTTCCCGACCGGCATCTCGGGCCAGGCACTGGCGGGCCGTGCCTACGTGCAGGCCCAGAAGTTCGGCGCGCGCATCCTGGTGCCCGCGCAGGTCGCGGCGCTGGAATGCACCGCGGGCGCGACGCCCGCGCTCCGCCTCGTGGACGGCCGCCGCTTGCGCGCAAGGGCTGTGGTGATCGCCAGCGGCGCGCGCTACAACCGTCCGGACGCACGCAACCTGCCGGCCTTCGAGGGGCGCGGGGTGTGGTACTGGGCGTCGCCCATCGAAGCGCGCTTGTGCCATGGCGAACACGTGGTGCTGGTGGGCGGCGGCAACTCCGCCGGGCAGGCCGCCGTCTTTCTCGCGGCGCATGCGGCCCGTGTCACGATGCTCGTGCGCGGCGCCGGCCTGGCGGCAACGATGTCGCGCTACCTCATCGATCGCATCGAGGCGGCGGCCAACATCACGGTGCTACCGCGCCAGGAACTGAGCGAGCTGGAAGGCGACGAAGCCGGCCACCTGGCTTGGGTGACCTGGCGCGATCGTGACAGCGGCGAGTCGACGCGCTGCCCCGTGCGCAACCTGTTCCTGTTCATCGGCGCCTCGCCGGAGACGGCCTTCCTCGCGGGCTGCGACATGGTCCTGGACCGGGCCGGTTTCGTCGTCACCGGAGGGTCGGGACGCGGCGAGCTCGAGTCGAGTCTGCCGGGTGTCTTTGCCGTGGGCGATGTCCGCGCCGGCTCCACCAAGCGGGTGGGCGCGGCCATCGGTGAAGGCGCCGCGGTGGTCGCCGCGCTGCATCGCTTTCTGGAAGCTTCGGCAGAAAAAGCTGCCCGCTGATTTCAGTGCTGCCTCGAACCGCTCGCAATCCTGCTCACGGGACGGCAGCAAAGCGGGGCCGACGCACGCCGTCCACTTCGATGCTTTCGAAGAACATCGAATACGGTCGCACCCAGAGGCCTTGCTCGCCGTAGAGCGCGCGATACAACACCATGGGTGCCAGCGTCTCGCTGTGCCGAACCACGGCCAGCAGTTCGTATTCGCCACCCTTGTAGTGGCGATAGCGGCCCGCGGTGATCGGCGGCAGCGGCGGCAGGTCACTCATGACGAAGCAGGATCCGCCGTGCTGGCGCAGCTGCCGGCGCTGAAGTTTGGAGCCTGGTCATGGCGCAGCCTCAATACCCGGCAGCCAGCCCGCTATTGCGCCTCGGATCGTTGGCGCCGTAATAGCGATTCGCCCCCACCGGCTTGCCGCGCAGCGAGGGCGCACCGACGAGGATGGCGGCGACGTGGTTGGCCGGCTGCGGCGCACCGAACTTCTGGCCCATGGCCTCGAGGCTGGCCCGGGTGTCGGGGCTGAGCGCAAAGCGCTCCAGGTTGGTGGTCTCCGGCAGCCACTGCTGGTGGAAGCGCGGCGCGTCGACCGCCTCCTGCACGTCCATGTCGTAGTCGATCACGTTCAGGATCGTGTGCAGGACGGCCGTGATGATGCGGCTGCCGCCCGGCGTCCCCACCACCATCACGGGCTTGCCGTCGCGCGTGACGATGGTCGGCGACATCGAGGACAGCGGGGTCTTGCCGGGTGCGATGGAGTTCGCTTCGCCCTGCACCAGCCCGTAGAGGTTGGGCACGCCGGTCTTGGCCGTGAAGTCGTCCATCTCGTCGTTCAGCATCACGCCGGTGCCGGGCGCCATCACCTTGGCGCCGAACCAGTCGTTGAGCGTATAGGTCACCGACACCGCATTGCCCTCCTTGTCGGCGATGGAGTAGTGCGTGGTGTTGCTGCCCTCGTGCGGCGGCACGCCGGGCTTGATCAGCGCGGAGACGCCCGCCTTCTTCGGATCGATCGCCTGCCGGATTGCCGCGGCGTAATTCCTGTCCAGCAGATGCGCGATCGGGTTCTGCACGAAGTCGGGATCGCCCAGGTAGCTGTTGCGGTCCATGTAGGCATGGCGCATCGCCTCGATCTGGTAGTGCACGGATTGCGCCGAGCGGAAGCCGAGATCGCGCAGCGGATAGCCTTCCAGCACGTTGAGGATCTCGCAGATCACCACGCCGCCCGAGCTCGGAGGCGGTGCGGAGACCACGTGGTAGCCGCGGTAGTCGCACTCGATCGGGGCGAGCTCGCGCACCTTGTAGCGATCGAGGTCGGCCTGCTGCAGGATGCCGCCGCCCGCGTGGCTGGACGCGACGATGGATGCCGCCACCGGACCGTGATAGAAGCCGTCAGCGCCGCGCCGCGCGATCGTGCGCAGCGTGTTCGCGAGGTCCTTCTGCACGAGGCGATCGCCCACCTGCAAGGGCTCGCCGTTCTTCAGGAACACGCGGGCGGAGGGCGCGTCCCTGCGGAAGGCGTCGGTGGCAGTGTTCAGCATGTCGACGTCGCCCTGATCGAGGCGGAAGCCGCGCTCGGCGAGCGCGATGGCCGGCGCCACCACTTCGCCGCGCTTCCTGGTGCCGTACTTCGCCAGCGCGTATTCCATGCCGGCGACGGAGCCCGGCACCGCGACGGCGAGTTGGCCGGTCGTGGTCGCGCCCTTGATCACGTTGCCCTGCGCGTCGAGGTACATGTCCGCCTTGGCGGCCAGCGGCGCCTTCTCGCGAAAGTCGATGAAGGTCTTGCGGCCGTCCGCCAACTGGATCGTCATGAAGCCGCCGCCCCCGAGATTGCCCGCCGCGGGATAGACGACGGCCAGCGCATAGCCGACCGCCACCGCCGCGTCGATCGCGTTGCCGCCTCTCTTGAGCACGTCGACACCGACTTCGCTGGCCAGGTGCTGCGCGGTCACCACCATGCCGTGCTCGGCGGCAACCGGTGCGACGGAAGCGGCCTCGGCCGCGGTGAACAGCAGGGAAATCGCGAGGCCGATCGTGAGCCGCATGGCGCGCGGGGGGTGGCAGAACCTGGTGACCATGGTTTCTCCTTGGGCGCGAATGCCTGCGCCTGGTGCCGGCATGGTAGCCGTGCGCGCAGCCACCGGCTGCTGGCCCGACGCGTGCCGTCCTGAAGCGATCAAGTCCTACAGCTGAGGCATGGCGGCCGCTCCAACAATCCGCGGATGCCTCACCAGCCCTCTCGCCTGCGCAGCGCAGCCTGGTTGCTGCTGCTCGCCACCAGCTTCGCCTGCGCCCAGGAACAGGCCGCGCCCGCGGCCGCAGCAACACCTGCTGCCGCAGCCCCGGCGGCCGCGGCGGACCCATCGTCGCTGCCGCACTGGCGCGACCCGCTGCTGCCGGCGCTGGAGATCCTGGAGTTCGAGCTGCTGCTCAATCGCATCAACCGGTGCTGCGGCAACGGGCGGGGCGACTATGCGGTGAACTGGAGCACGATCCGCCACAACCTGCACAGCGGCTGGGTCGTGGACAACGATCCCTTCAGCGTCAACCAGTTCGCGCATCCCTATTCCGGCTCGATGTACTACGGCTTCGCGCGTTCCAACGGCTTCGACTTCTGGACGTCCACAGCCTACGCGCTCGGGGGCAGCGCCTTGTGGGAAATCGCGGGCGAGCGCACGCCGCCCTCGCGCAACGACCTGATCTCCACCGGCATCGGCGGCAGCTTGCTCGGGGAGCCGCTGTTTCGCATGGCCAACCTGCTGCTGGAACACGGTGGCGGCATGACGCCTTTCTGGCGCGAGACCGTCGCCGCGGCGGTGTCGCCTTCCACCGCCTTCAATCGCTGGCTGCAGGGGCGCGGACCGGACACGGTGTTCAGCAGCCATGGCGCGCCTTACTACAGTCGCCTTTCGCTGGGCGTGATGGGCACGTCGCAGAACCAGGCCGGCAACTCCACCGCCTCGGTGCAGCGCGCCGAGGCGCAGGCCGAATTCGCGCTCGACTACGGCATGCCGGGCCAGGAGGGCTACGAGTACCGCCGGCCCTTCGATTACTTCACGTTCCAGGCGACCGCATCGTCGGCCAACGGTTTCGAGAACGTGATGACGCGCGGCTTGCTGCTCGGGCGCGACTACCGCGCCGGCTCCGACTATCGCGGCGTGTGGGGCCTGTACGGCAGCTACGACTACCTCTCGCCGCAGACCTTTCGCGTTTCCAGCACCGCGGTCTCCCTCGGCACCACCGGGCAGTGGGGGCGCGGCGACTGGGTGGTGACCGGTACCGGCACGGCGGGCCTGGGCTACGCCGCGGTCGGCACCTTGAGCAGTGCCGCCCCGGGCGTCGACCGCGACTACCACTACGGCGTGGCGCCGCAGGTACTGCTTGCCGCCCGCGTCATCCACGGCGGCAAGTGGGCGCTGGACCTGACCGCGCGCGACTTCTTCGTCTCGAACATCGGTGACAGCACGCGCGGCGGCCACGACAACATCGCGCGCGCGGAGCTCGCCTGGACGTGGCGCCTGCACGACCAGCAGGCGATCACCGTCAAGTACCTCTGGAACCGCCGCAACGCGCAATACCCCGACCTCGGCGACCGCAGCCAGACGCGCGGCACCATCGGCGTGTTCTACACGCTGCTCGGACACGATCGCTTCGGCGCGCTCGACTGGAAGTAGCTCACCGCCTGAACTGGAGAAGCACCACCCAGGGCCGGCGACTGAGGTTCTCGCGGCACTGGGTTCTGACGCGCGAGCAATCGGCTCCCGGTGCGGCACCGGTGATGTACACGGCGCTCGGAACCTTCCTGGCGTTCAGCGTCATGCGCGATAGCGTCACGGAATTGACCACGTTGCCGCCGATGCTCTCCAGCTTGGCATCGCCTCCTTCGTCCGAGCGCACGACGAGGTCGCAATGCATCGGAAACGCCTGGCTCGCCGAGGTCGCCGCCAGCGCAGCGGAGAGCGCGGCGAACTTCGCGGTACCGGCGCTGCTGGCGCGCGTTGCGCAAATCAGGTCACCCGCACGCGGGCGCGTGGTGGCGATATCGCACGCGCGAAACGCCTGCGTCGAGTCCCGACCCGCCGCTTCCGCCGCCGAGGCAGCGAGCGCCGCCCGCACGTAATCGGCGTGACTGTCCGAGAACTCGAACTCCGCGCGTGAGAAGCCCGCCGTCTTCATCAGATAGCTGATGAAGGCCGCCGACCACGGCGTGTCCACGATGGCGGTGCGCAGCAGGGCCTCGCGCACCGCAACCTCCGCCCTCGTCCCTGTGCTGGCCGTGGCCGCGGCACTCGCGACCTCCGCGCGCCGCACCCGGCCCACGCTGGTGACAAGTGCCGGCGGCTCGAACTCGGACAGGGCCCGCCAGAACGTCGCCACGCGCTCCCAGGCGGGAGTGGACTCGCCGGGTGGCCGGTCCCACTCTGCTTCGTGATAGCCGACGTGGAACATGCCGCCGTTGCGCTCTATCGTCTGTCCGCCAAACAGCTGGTGCTGGCGGCGGGCTTCTTCGACGGCTTGCCGGATCCGCGGGTCCTGCGATGCCTGGCTCGCCGTGGCGGCGCAGGCGGGGACCGCAGCGGCCGCGGCGTGAGGCACGAGGGCGCACGCGCAGAGCAGCACGGCACCGAAGGCTGGAAGCAGGCAGCGCGTCATGCCTCGATTGTGCGCAAGCGCTGCGCCGGCGGACCTCGCGTTCAGCGCGCCCGGCGCATCTGCAGGCCCAGCGCAGCGAGCGCCGAGAGTGTCGCCATGCCCATCACCGCCAGCCAGCCGGCATGCGCCAGCAACACGCTGCCCAGCCCGGAGCCGGCCGCCATGCCGAGGAACATCGACGTCATCAGCACCACGTTCAAGCGGCTGCGCGCAGCCGGGTCCAGGCCGAAGACGATGGTCTGGTGCGCAATCAGCGCACCCTGCACACCGAGGTCGAATACCACCGTGCCGATCGCCAGCAGCACCAATTGCGCGGCTGCGGGCAAACCGGCACCGGCGCCGATCGCCAGGAAGGCACCGGCGGCAAGGGACGCGCCGAGACGAACGACGTGCAGCGGCCCACGGCGGTCCGCGATGCGGCCGGCAAAGGGCGCCGCCAGCGCGCCCACGGCGCCTGCCAGCCCGAAGGCACCGGCGGCAGCGCTACCGAGATGGAACGGCGCGCCGTGCAGCATCACCGCCAGCGTCGACCAGAACGCACTCAAGCCCACGCCGAGCAGGCCTTGCGCCAGCGCGGCACGGCGCAGCGCCGGATGCTGCTGCCACACCGTGGCCAGCGAGCGCAGCAGCTCGCCATAGCGCAGGGCGGCGTTGGCGGGGAACGAGGGCAGCGCCTTGCGCGCGGCGATACCGATGGCCGCCACTGCACCGGCGGCTGCCACGAACATCGTGCGCCAACCGAAGTGCTCCGCCACCAGGCCGCTCAGCACGCGCGACAGGAGGATGCCGAGCAGCAGGCCGGTCATCACGGTGCCCACCAGCTTGCCACGTTGCGAGGGCGGCGCCAGCGCGGCGGCGGCGGGCACGAAGTCCTGCGCCAGGGTGGCCGTGATGCCGATCACCGCGCTGGCTGCCAGCAACCCATGCACCGAGCGCGCGAAGGCGGCAAGCAGCAGCGCCAGCGTGAGCGCCAGGGCCTTGCCCAGGATGACGCTGCGCCGGTCGAAGCGGTCGGCCAGGGGACCGAGCAGGACCAGCCCCAGCGCATATCCAAGCTGGGTCGCGGTCGGAATCCATCCGACCAGCCAGGAGGGCGCGTGCAGGTCGGCGCCGATCACGCCGAGCAGCGGCTGGGCGTAGTAGATCGAGGCAACGGACAACCCCGCCCCGGTGGCCAGCAACAGCATCACGGCGGCGGCGGGAGCAACAGGCTCGGTCCGGCTGGCGACGGCGCCATTCGCCAGTGACATTTCATTCATCCGTGAAAACCCTCAAGAAGTGGACCGAGGGCGACTTTGCCAGCACAGGTTCAAGGGCGGAAGTCCCGCCGACGGCAAAACCGCTATACGCTCAGCGCATGACCAGAGCCGATCAAGCCCGGCAAGTGAGCGCTCCTGCGCCAGAGGCCGCCGGCGTCCCTGCCGACCGCATCGCCCTCCTCGAGACCTTCGTGCGCATCGTCGAGGCGGGCAGCCTGTCCGCCGCGGCTCCGCTGCTGCGCACGACACAGCCCACCATCAGCCGGCGCCTGCGAACGCTGGAACAGACGCTCGGCGTGCGGCTGCTGCAGCGGTCTACCCACGGCATGCGCCTGACACCGGATGGCGAGCGCTGCTACGAGCGCGCGCGCATCCTGCTGGCCGACTGGTCCGCCTTCGAAGCGGACGTCGGCGGCGCCGGCGCCCAGCCGGAGGGCCTGCTGCGGGTGGCCGTGCCGCACGCGTTCGGGCAGGACAAGTTCGTGGCGCCGCTGGCCGGCTTCCTGCGGGCGTACCCGCGCGTCACGGTGGAATGGCTGCTGGTCGACGACGTCACCGACTCACTCGCGCGCGGCATCGACTGCGCGATCCAGGCGGGGCAACCCACCGATCCCTCGCTGGTGGCCGTGCGCATGGCGGCCGTCCACCGCATCGTCGTTGCCGCCCCCTCGCTGCTCGCGGGTGGCGCGGTGCCGCAGGATCCGCAGGCGCTGGGCGCGCTGCCCTGGCTCGCGCTGCGGACCTTCTACCGCGACGAGATCGTGCTGACGCATGCAGTCACCGGTGAGAGCCGCAGCGTGCCGCTGCAGCCGCGCATGGGCACCGACAGCCTGTTTGCGCTGCGCAGCGCCGCGCTGCATGGCCTGGGAGCCTGTGCGGGCTCGGCCTGGATGCTGGCCGACGATCTCGCGCGCGGCGACCTGGTCCACCTGGCGCCGCAATGGCAACCGGCGCCGCTGCCGATCTGGATCACTTATCCGCATGCGCCGCACTACCCCTCGCGGCTGTTGCGTTTCGTGGAGGCGATGCGGGCAGCGGTGCCGGGAATCGTGGAGCCGTAGGGTCCCCCGGCTTCAGCGCGCCTCAGCCAGGAAATACAGCCAGTCGTCCTCGCTGCTCGCGAGCTCCTCGCGCGCGAGTTCCCGGCCGGCGACCGTGAACACGCGGACCGCGCCGAAGGCCGGCTCCAGCTGCGCCAACTGCGCGGCGGGTCGCACGTAATAGGTTTCGAGGCGGCAGTCGTGGGCGCCATCGTTGACGATGGCCCAGTCGCGCTCCTGCGCCGCCACCTGCGCAACGTGCCGCGCATGGCGCAGCCGCCAGCGCACCCAATTGCGCAGATTGCGCCAGAGCCAGGCCGGGTCGCGCGTGAACTGCGCGCGCAGCCGCATCAGGTGCCCCAGGGCGCGCAGGTTGTGGGTGGAAAAGCAGAACAAGGCGCCCGGCCGGCACGCCGCGTGAATCTGCTCCAGCGCGCGCAGGCGGTCGTCGTGCGCGAGGTAATCGAGGCCGTTGAAGCTGAAGAGAACGAAGTCGAAACGGTGCCGGCCCAACGCGGCGAGCTCGCGCACGTCCGCCACTTCGAAGCGGCAAGGCGCTGCGGTGAATCGGCGGCGGCACTGCGCCACCATCGCCGGTGAGATATCCACGCCCACGTACTCCGCCACGACCGGCGCGAAGTGCTGCGTGGTGCGGCCGGCGCCCACGCCGACATCGAGCATGGACCAGGACCCCATGCGAGGTCGCAGTTCGGCGAGGATCCGGGCCTCCGCCCCTTGCAGGCGCGTGTCGACGGCATAGAAGGCCGCCAGGCCCGGGTCGAGCCATGTGGCCTCGTTCAAGCTCAGGCCGCCCGCTCCAGCCGGCCACCGAGATAAGCGGCACGCACTTCGTCGTTCGACCAGAGCTCCGCGGGCTTGCCCGAGACGGCCAGCCGCCCGGTCTCCAGCACGTAGCCGCGGTCGGCGATGGACAGCGCCATGCGGGCGTTCTGCTCCACCAGCAGCACGGTCGTCTGGCGCCGCCGGATCTCGCCGATGATCGCGAACACCTTCTGCACGATCACCGGGGCCAGGCCGAGCGAGGGCTCGTCCAGCAGCAGCAGCCGCGGCCTGGCCATCAATCCGCGCGCCACCGCCACCATCTGCTGCTGGCCACCGGAGAGCGTCCAGCCCAGCGCGTCGGCGAACGGGCGGATGTCGGGAAACAGGTCGAACATCTCGTCGGACTCGCGCAGCAACTGCGCCTTGGCCACGCGCCCGCGATTGGAGGCGCCCAGCATGATGTTCTCGCGCGCCGTCAGGCCGGGGAACAGGCGGCGCCCTTCCGGCACGTGCGCGATCCCGAGCCTGACGATGGCCTCCGGCGCCAGCGAGGCGATCGAACGGCCGTCGAACTGGATGTCGCCTGCGGCGGGCTTGAGCAGCCCCGAGATCGCCCGCAGGGTCGTCGACTTGCCGGCGCCGTTCGAGCCAAGCAGGGTCACGACTTCGCCGGCCTCGACCGCCAGCGAGAGGCCGCGCACGGCCTCGATCTCGCCATAGCGGACCACCAGGCCCTCAAGAGAAAGCAGGGGCATCGGGTTCCGTTCCCAGGTAGGCCGCGATCACATCCGGCTGCTGCAGGACCTGCGCCACGCCACCGTCGGCAATGCAGCGGCCGAAGTTCAGCACGGTGATCTGGTGCGCCACTTCGGTCACCAGCGTCATGTCGTGGTCGATGATGAGGATGGTGAGGCCCTTGTCGGCGATGCGCCGCAGCAGGTCGCGCAGCGCGAGCTTCTCGCTCGAATTGAGGCCGGCACCCGGCTCGTCGAGCAGCAGCAAGCTGGGCTGCCCGGCCAGCGCGCGCGCGATCTCGATCAGTCGCTGGTGCCCGTACGAGAAGCCGGTCACCCGCTCGTGCGCGCGCGCCTCCAGGCCCACGAACGCCAGGGCGGCGCGCGCGAGTTCGACCAGCCGTGCGTGATCGGCATGGCCGCGAGCGCCGCCCTGCTCCGCGCCGATCACCACGTTCTCGAGCGCCGTCATGGAACGGAACAGGCGGATGTTCTGGAAGGTGCGCCCCAGGCCGGCAGCGGTGCGCGCATGCGCGGGCAGGGTCGTGATATCGCGGCCGCCGAGAAGGACGCTGCCCGAAGTGGCGACGTACAGGCCGGAGAGCACGTTCAATGTCGTGGTCTTGCCCGAACCGTTCGGGCCGATCAGCGCATGCACGCCGCCCTGGCTCACCGAGAACGAGACCTTGTCCACGGCCTTCACGCCGCCGAAATGCTTGGCCAGGTCACGCACCTGCAGTGCAACGCGGGTACCAGCCGCCGTGCCCCGGGTCAGCACCAGTTCCGCCGGCGGACCGGTGAATGGAGCCGGCGGCAGCCAGCGCCGCACGCGGTCCTGCACGAAACCCCAGATGCCATCGGGCATATAGCGGATGATGAGGATGATCGCGAGGCCGTAGAGCGCCAGGTACAGGCCGGGCACGCTTTTCATGAAGCGCAGGCTCTCCGGCAGCACGATCAGCAGGCCGGTGCCGATCAGAGCGCCTATCGGCGACGAGACCCCGCCCAGCAAGGTCATCGTGATGAAGACGATCGACTCGGCAAAGCTGAACTGGTCGGGGCTGACGTAGGCAAAGCCGCTGGCGAACAATCCCCCACCGATCGCGCCGAGGATGGCGGACAACGCGAACGCGGCGACCTTCACCCGATAGACGTTGACGCCGGCGACGCTGGCGGCCAGTTCATTGTCGCGAATGGCGCGCATGGCGCGACCGAGTCGCGTGTGCGGCAGGCGCCAGACGAAGTAGCCGATCGCCGCCATCGCGAAGACGCACAGCCCGAGATAGGCGTTCGCGGACTCGAAGAAGGGCGGCCGCGCGATGCCGCTGACGCCGTCGGGCCCGCGCGTGACCGGGATCCAGTTGACCATCACCAGCGTGATGATCTGCTGGAAGCTGATCGTGACCATCGCGAGATAGTGGCCGCCCAGGCGCAGGGTGGTCATGCCAAGCAGCGCACCCGCGAGCACCGCCAGGGCAACGGCCATCAGCATGGCCAGCCAGAAGTTCAGGTGCAGCGCCGTCGTGCCGAGCCCCACCGCATACGCGCCGAGCCCGAAGAAGGCGGCCTGCGCCAGGTTGATCTGCCCGCACAGACCGAGCACCACGGTGAGGCCGAACACCGCGATGGCAAAGGTGGCCGTCTGCACCAGGATGTGGACGGTGTAGCTGTCCATCGGCAGCAGGCCCACCACGGCGATGACCGCCGCGGCGAGCGCGGCAAAGCCCAGGGTGCCGAAGGTGCGGCGCCCGGTCACGCCTTCTCCGCCACGCGTTCGCCGAAAATGCCTTGCGGCCGGAAGATCAGGAACGCCACCAGCACCAGGAAGGCGAATCCGTCCTTGTAGGGGACCGACACATAGGCCGCCCCGAAAGTCTCGATGACCCCGAGCGCGAGGCCGCCGAGGATGGCCCCCTTGACGTCGCCGAAGCCGCCGATGATGGTGGCGGCGAAGGCCTTGAGCGCGATGGTGGACCCCATCTGGATCGAGACGAACAGGATGGGCGCGACGAGGATGCCGGCCACGCCGCCCAGCAGTGCCGAATACACGAAGGTCAGCATGATCATGGTGGCGACCGGGATGCCGAGCAGCGCGGCCATCTCCTTGTCCTGCGAGGTCGCCTGCAGCTTCTTGCCCAGGAGCGTGTGCTCGAAGAACCAGAAGTTGAAAGCCACCAGGATCAGCGTCACGACCATGATCAGCAGGTACTGGCTATCCAGGTACACCGGCCCGATCTGCAGGCCCGGGGTGTCGAACCATCCCGGCAGCACCTGCGGCTGCGGGCCGTACAAGGCCAGCACCGTGTTCGCCAGGAAGATCGAAGCGCCGATGGTGGCGATGATCACCGGCAGGAAGGTGCGGTGCCGCAAGGGGTAGTAGACGCCCAGGTTGAACACGACCCCGAGCAGCGCCATCCCCGCCAGCGATGCGAGAAGGGCCAACGCGTAGGGCCAGTGCAGGTCCACCGCGAAGACGACCATCAGGTAGGCCGCCACCATCGAGAACTCGCCCTGCGCGAAGTTCACGACGTTGGTGGCGCGGAAGATCAGCACGAAGCCCAGGGCGACCAGCGCATACACCGCACCGATGCCCAGGCCCGTGAAGAAAAGCTGGAGCGCGAGATCCACTGGCTCAGATCGCGGACTCGACGTGCTTGTCGAAGACGATGTTGCCCTTCTCGTTCTTCACGATGTTGTAGCCGTGCAGGCCGTCGCCATTGGCGTCGAAGTTGTACTCGCCCTCGGCGCCCGGATAGTTGCGGATGGCAACGATGGCCGCGCGGATCGCCTGCGGATCGGTGCTGCCCGCCTTCTTGATGGCCATGCACAGGATGTTGATGGCGTCGTACGTCCAGGACGACTGGTTGTCGGGCGCTACTTTCGCCACCTCGCGGTAGGCCTTGCCGAAGGCCTTGGCGGCGGGGCTGGAGTCCTCCGCATAGTCGGCGACGCCGAAGGTGCCATACAGGGCCGGACCCGCCAGCTTCATCGCGCTGACGTTCACGGTGGACGGGGACCCGACCCAGGGGATCAGCACGCCCAGCTGCCGCAGCTGCCGCGCGAACACGCCGAGATCGTTCTCGAAGGTGAAATAGGTGCCGAGCACATCGGCGCCCGATTGCTTGATCGCCAGGACCACCGGGGTGAAGTCCTGGCTCTGGTTCGCGTAGCCCTGGTCGAGAGCGATCGTCGCGCCGGGCAGCTTGCCCAGTGCCGTGGTGAGCGCCTTGCCACCGGCCGTGCCGAAGGCGTCGGTCGAATGCACGATCGCCCACTTCTTCTTGCCCAGGCTCTTGACGCCATAGTCGGCGATCACGGCGCCGGAGTAGGAATCGTTGGGGCGGCAGCGAAACAGCCACGGGTTGCCCATGTGCGTGAGGTTCGGGTCGGTGCCGCCGATCATCACCGGCTTGCCGACCTTCATCACGTCGGGCGCCATCGCGTGCACCTGCGTCGAGCGGATCGAGCCGAGGAACGCCACGATGTCGGACTGCGAAGCGAGCTTGGAGAAGGCGAGCACGACGCCCGGGTTGGTGGTCTGGTCGTCCTCGGTCACCAGTTCGACCTTCTTGCCGAGAACACCGCCGGCCTTGTTGACCGCATCCAGCGCCATCCGGGCGCCGGTCTGGGCATAGCGTCCCTGCTCCGCCGCGGGCCCGGTGACCGGCGTGCACATGCCGATCTTGATGGTCTGGCCTTGCGCGAACGCGCGGCCCACCAGCGCAGGCGACGCGAGCGTCGCGGACAGGGCACCAGAAAACTTCCGGCGGGAAAGCGTCATCGTTGTCTCCTTCTGTCGTTTTGGCACTTTGCTGGCACGGACCGGTACACGCGCTCGGCCGTCCGCGATTCGCGAAGCACTATAGGACCGGATCGGCGCGCGCCGAGTGCGGGTATTCCTCGGGGTGCGCAGCGGCGGATCGGGCTATCCGCCGCGCCGAGACTCGCTTACATCGGCGGGACCGCACCGTCGATCCCGACCGCCACGAATCCCGCTGTCTGCGGCGCGTCCTTCTTGGTGGCCACGAACACATGCGCACCGGGGACCAGCTTGCTGGCGTCGCCCGGGACGATGCCGACCACCGGCACGCTTGCCGGCACCTCGATCTTCTTCTCGCCCTTGCCGTAGTCCACGGTCAGCACCAGCCCGTTCGCCTTCGAGGTCGCCTTGACCGTGCCGTTGGTCATTGCCGAACCGCCCGCGCTGGCGGCGGTCACCGTCCCGTTCGTCATCGCGGAGGTCTTGCCGCCACCGGCGGCAGACTTGGGCGACAGGTCCCACGGGTAGTCGCCGATGCCGGTTCCCTTCATCGCCTCCGGAAAGACGACCACTTCCAGTGCCCTGGACGTACCCGCACCCGGAACGTTCGCAATGCCGACGAAGGTGCCGGACTTGATCTGCTCGAGGCCGCTCGGAACGATTCCGGCGATGCGCGTTGTCGCGTCGATCGCGACGCTCACGCTGCCTTCGGCGGTCCGCACGGTGAGCTTGTTGGCGGTCGCGGAGACGATGGTCCCACGGATGTGACCCATCGGGTCGGCGGCGAGCGCCGACACCATGGCAACGGCGCCCCCCACGAGCACGAGCGCCCGCGCCACGGTCTGCGTGAAATGGAATCGGTTCATCAGGTGCTCCAGGGAGTGAAAGGGATTTGATTATTGAGTGAAGCCTCGGCCATTCACCAAGGGTTTTGCCACCCCGGCCTGGTCGACGCTCCTCAGGCAGGGCGCGCAAAGAGGCGGCGCACCGCCGCCGGATCGAGCTCGGCCAGGCCTTCGTCCATCGCCCGCTGGTAGATCTCGTGCATGCGGTGCGCGGACGGCAGCAGTTCGGGGTGCGGCTCGCTGCCCACCAGCAGCTTGAAGTCCTTGTGCGCCAGCGCGATGTCGCTGCCCTGCGCCGCTTGTTCTTGCGCGCACAGCGCCGCGGCGAAGTTGCGGAAGAAGGGCGCGGCGAACACCGTATCGGTCAGGCCCTCGGCGAAGGCCTGCTGGGCGATGCCGTGCCGCTCGACGTATGCGAACGCTTCGGCCATGAGGGCCACGTTGCCGAACATCAGGAAGTTGATCGCGAGCTTCGTCGCCGGACCGGCCGCCGCATCCTCGGACAGCCAGAACACCTTGCGGCACAGCGCCTCGAGCACGGCTTGCGCCTGTGCATCGCGCGGACCCGAGACCCAGCCCACGAGTTGCCCGGTGCCCGCCGCCGCGGGGCGGCCCTGCACCGGCGCCGAGACATAGCGCACGCCGGCTTCTTCGTGCCGGCGCGCGAGATCCGCGGCCGCCTGCGGCGACAAGGTGCTCATGCCGATGTGCGTTCCGCCGCGCAGGGTGCGCAGCAGGCCACCTTCGCCGGCGCAGATCGCGTCCACGCCGGCGGCGTCGGTGACCGAAGAAATGACGATGCCGCCGGCTTGGGCCGTGTCGGCCGGCGTGGCGGCCGCGCGCGCACCGCGTTGCACGACGCGCTCGATCGCATGCGCGTCCTGGTCGTACACGCGCAGCGCGTATCCGCATTCGAGCAGCCGCCCTGCGATCGCGCTGCCCATGCGCCCGAGTCCGACCAGCCCGATCTCGATCGCACCGATGTGTTCTGACGCCAAATCGCACCTCCCTGGAAACGCCGGAAGGCACGATACCGCGCGCCTGGGTGGCGCTGTACGAGGGCTGACCCGCAGCGGCAGTCAGCGAAGGGGCGTGTCGGTGGGGCCGCCGAGGCAGGCGTCGCCGGAACGCGACCCCTCAGTGGGCGACGTCCAACTCACTGACGCACATAGCGCAAGTGAGTGGCAGCTGGGCCATCAAGAACCCTGTCAATGCGAAACTGCGGCCCGGGCTCGCCCAGGTTCTCGAAGAGACGCCGCCCGCCACCGAACAACACGGGTGCCAAGGCGATTTCCAGCTCGTCGACGGCTCCCAGGTTCATGTACTGCTGGATCACGTCGGCTCCACCCGCGATACGAATATCGCGACTGCCTGCGGATTCCCGAGCCAGCTCCAGCGCACGCTGCGACCCGTCATTGACGAAGTAGAACGTCGTTCCACCGGGGCGCACCCAGGGTTCGCGTTTCTCGTGGGTAAGAACGTAGACCGGGGTGTGAAACGGAGCCTCCTCGGGCCAGGCGATCTCGCCCTGGTCGAACATTCGCTTGCCCATGATGTTGGCACCGATGCGCTCCGTGGTGCTGCGAAGCAGGTCATTGACCGGGCCCGTTTCTCCCCCTGGTCCGAGCTTGAGGTTCTCGCGGAAGTACTGTTGCTTGATGATCCAGGCCATCATCGCACCCCACTTTGCGCCCCAGTTCTTGTACTCGGGCTTGCCCATGGTCATTCCTTCCGGTGCCATGTAGCCATCCAGGCTGAGTCCGACGGTGACGAATACTTTGCTCATGGTTGTCCTCTCGCAGGTTCGGATGTCGGCCAAAGGTCAATCGACAGGCGTTCAGTGAAGGACCTCTGCCTCCACCTGGCACATTGTGTACGGTGTCCACAATCTATCAGACAAGACGAACGCCGTCCACATGACGGCTCGGCGACGAGCCCGCGAGCTCACCGGGCAGCAGCCTGCGCGCTGAACCCCGCCTCCGCCCATGCGTCCGCAGTCGCGCGCGTCAGGCGGAAGCCGGCCGAGACACGCACTTCGGCCAGCACCTCCCCTGAGGCGTCGGTGGCGCGCAGCAGGGCCGAGGGGTTGTCTTCGTCCGGCTCGATGTCCAGCGTGACGCTCACGCGGCCGCCGTCGCGGGAGATCTCGATCTGACGGTGCAGCGTCGCGTGCATCTGCTGCTCGTGGCGGCGCACGAATTCGGCGGCCGTCTTCACCAGCGTGTTGAACGCGGAGGTGTCCAGGGGTTTCGGATTTTTCTTGTCCCGGCCCATGGTCCATGGGCCGACCAGCGCCGGTTCGACCTGGCCGTCAGGCGTCATGGCCACGGCCCAGCCGTCGTCCTCCTCGTTCTTGATGACGCGCGCGGTCCAGCCGTTGTCGCGCCACAAGCGCGGCTCGCGGATGGCCTGCTGTTCGGGGTGCATTTCGTGTTCGTCCATGGCGTGATTGTCGCGGCATGGCAGTGGTTCTCGGCGCCCGCGTGGAGGGTTCACAGCACGGCGGCGTTTGGCGGAAACCGGCGTCACCAGGTGCCGCAACCGGCATCTACCGACTGCCGCAGTTAGGGTTCTACTGGGTGAGCACCGCATGACACGCTCACTAAACTGCCGGCTCTTCCACTCAACTTCAAGTCGCCAGATGAAGAAGAAGAGCGATCACCAATGCACCCCCGCAGCAGCCGAGGGCGCACTCGAACCTTGTAGTTGCTGTCCAGCGAGCGCGAGTGCGTGGGCAAGCCGGCGCGGCTTCGTGCAGGCGCTCGGCGCCTTCGGTGCGGTGAGCGCAATGGCATCGCTCACGGGCTGCGGCACAGCGTCGATGGTGGCCAGCCCCGACCTGATCGACACCCACCACCATTTCTATCCCCCTGAATACCAGAAGGCATGGCTGGACTGGGAGGACGAGCGCAAGATCCCGCACTTCCGGCAACAGGTGGGCTGGTCGGTGCAAGCGGCGTTAGCGGACATGGACCAGGCCGGCGTCAAGACGGCGATCCTGTCGCTTGCATCGACGCCCGGCGTCTGGTTCGACCGGGGCCCGGCGGCGGCGGCCACGATGGCGAGGGCCTGCAACGAATTCGGCGCGAAGATGGTCGGGGACTATCCGGGTCGCTTTGGCCTGTTCGCCACCTTGCCGATGACGGACGTGCCCGCGACGCTGCGCGAGATCGCCTACGTTTTCGACGTGCTGAAGGCAGACGGCGTCGGCCTGCAGACCAACTACGGCGACGTCTGGCCCGGCAACCCGATGTTCGATCCCGTGTGGGAAGAACTCAACCGGCGCAAGGCAGTGGTGTACTTCCATCCCCTGGTGGCCGCATGCTGCGGCCGTCTGTCCGTCGGCACCTTCCCGGCCGTCATCGAGGTTCCGCACGACACCACGCGGGCCGTGACCAGCCTGATGCTCGCCGGCGCGCTGGTGCGCAACCGGGACATCAAATGGCTGTTCAGCCACGCGGGCGGCACGGTGCCCATGCTGGCGGGACGAATGGCATTTTTCTTCAAGGCCCGTCCCGATGCACAGGCCATCGCGCCGGATGGCTTCGAAGCCGAGTTCCGCCGCCTCTATTACGACACCGCCAATGCCACGGACGCTGCGCCCATGGCAGCATTGCTCAAGCTCGTGCCGGAATCGCAGGTGGTGTACGGCTCGGACTATCCGTACGTGCCGATGGATGCGCAGGTCACGGCGCTGCGCAGCCTGAAGCTGGCCGATTCCACGGCGCGCGCCATCGAGGTCGGCAACGCACGCCGACTGCTGGGCGCACGGCTGCGCTGAAGGGTCTCCACCCTTGCGGAGGCCGCAGGTTCGAGTTGCATGAGGCACGGGTCTCGCGCTATCGTGAGAAGCCGTAACCAGGAGGGAACCCAATGACAACCAGACGTGATGTCTTGCTGGGTGCGGTCGCCGCCAGCGCCCTTTCCCGCGCGGGATCGGCATTCGCCGCGCCTTCGCAGCCCTCCACTCCGGTCAACTTCCCGATCCCGCCCGGCGCGTGCGATTGCCATACGCACATCCACGCCGACCCCGCAAGATTCCCGTGGTTCGACGGGCGCGTCTACACGCCCGAGCTCGCCTCGCCCGAGGAGATGAAGGCGCTGCACCAGGCGCTTCAGATGCAGCGCGTGGTGATCGTCACGCCCAGCGTCTACGGCACCGACAACTCCGCGACACTTTTCGGCATGAAGGCACGCGGCAAGGATGCGCGCGGCGTCGCCGTGATCGGCCCGGGGAATTCCGATGCCGAGCTCGATGCGATGGAACAAGCGGGCATCCGCGGCGTGCGCGTGAATCTCGCGACCGGAGGCGTCAACGATCCGGAAGAGGCGAAGCGGCGCTTCAACGCCGCGGTCGATCGGGTGAAGGATCGCGGCTGGCACGTCCAGGTCTACACGAACGCATCGATGATTCCTCTCATCAAGCAATCGTTCGTCGCGTCTCCCGTGCCAGTCGTCTTCGACCACTTTGGCGGCGTTCAGGCAGCGGCGGGTCTGCAGCAGCCCGGATTCCCGGAACTGGTCGAACTGGTGAAGTCGGGCAAGGCCTACGTGAAGATCTCGGGCGCGTATCGCGCCGCCACCGTCGGCCCCGAGTACAGCGACGTGGTTCCCTTCGCGAGAGCCCTCATCGCGGCGAACCCCGATCGCATCATCTGGGGAAGCGACTGGCCGCATCCGGATTCGGTCACGCCGCCGGGAAGGAAGCCGAGCGACGTCACACCGCTGCTGCGGATCGACGATGGAAAGCTGCTGAACCAGCTCGCGGTGTGGGAACCGGACCCGGTCGTGCGGAAGCGGATCCTGGTCGACAATCCCGCGCAGCTCTACAAGTTCTAGCGTAGGGGGTTGAAAAACCCCGATTGGCCATTCTGCACGGAAGCATTTGTACAAATATAGCCTCCGCGATCGCGCCTGAGCCCCCCGCAAAACTCGCGGGTCCACCGAGCCATGCGACACTCATGGCGTTGTGGAGATCTCTCTGATGTTCAAGCGCCTTCTGTTCTGCACCGTACTGGCTTGCTTCGCTTCGCTGTCGCTGGCCGAATTGCCAACCGTCCCAACGCCGGAACAGGCGATGCGGTCGGCGCAGGCCAGCTTCCCCGAGTACCTCGAACTGCTCTCGCTGCCGAACGACGCCGTGGTCCCGGCCGACGTCCAGAAGAATGCGCTGTGGCTCGAAGCCGCGTTCCGCAAGCGCGGCTTCACGACACGCCAGTTACCCAATGATGGCAAGCCTCTCGTCTATGCGGAGCTTGCCAGGCAGCCGGCGAATACCCGGACCGTGCTCTTTTACATGCACTTCGACGGTCAGCCCGTGCTGCCGGAACAGTGGTCCCAGAAAAGCCCGTGGCAGCCCGTCGTGAAGCAGCGCAATGCCGCCGGCAAGTGGGAGGCCGTCGACACCGCGCGCCTGCAGGCGGCGCCGCTCGATCCCGAGCTGCGGGTGTTCGGGCGGTCCTCCTCGGACGACAAGGGGCCGATCATGATGTTTCTGGCGGCCTTCGATGCGCTCAAGGCGGCCGGTATGGAGCCGCGGGTCGGCGTGAAGGTGCTCCTGGACAGCGAGGAGGAGAAAGGCTCGCCGACCATCGGCCACGTGGTCATGCAGAACAAGGACCTGCTGAAGGCGGATGTGGTGCTGATCCACGATGGCCCCATGCATGCCAGCAACCGCGCCACGCTGATCTTCGGCAACCGCGGCAACACCATCGTCTCGCTGACGGTGTATGGCCCCAAAAGCCCGGTGCACAGCGGGCACTACGGCAACTTCATTCCCAATCCCGCGCAGCGCCTGGCGTCGCTCCTGGCCTCGATGAAGGACGATGACGGCCGCGTGACGATCCCCGGCTACTACGAACGGATCAAGCTCTCGGAGGCGGAACGGAAAATCCTGGCGGCCGTGCCGGACGACGAAGCAGCCATCCGGGCACGACTCGGCGTGGCGCGCACCGAGAAGGTGGGTTCGAACTACCAGGAAGCATTGCAATACCCCTCGCTGAACATCCGCGGCATGCAGTCCGCCGCCGTCGGCGACAAGGGCGCAAACATTGTCCCGCAACAGGCGGTCGCAGAACTCGACTTGCGCACCACTCCTGAAACGCCGCCGGACTACCTGGTGCACCTGATCGAGGATCACGTGCGCTCGCGCGGGTACTACCTGACCAAAGGTGAGCCCACCGACGCGGAGCGTGCGCAGCACGACAAGCTCGCGTCCATCGTCGTGGGCCGGGGCAGCCAAGCCGCCTACACGCGGATGGATTCAGCGCAGGGTGCGTGGGCCTATGCCGCGCTGAAGCAAGCGAGCACCGGCGAACCGGTGCGCATCCGCATGATGGGCGGCAGTGTTCCGACCGACAAACTGGTCCAGGAACTCGGTGCGCCGTTCCTGATCCTGCCGCTCGTCAACAGCGACAACAACCAGCACAGCTACGACGAGAACCTGCGCGTCGGGCACTACGTCGCCGGCGTTCGCACGATGCTCACCCTGCTGCGCAGCCCCTGACGAGATCGAGCTCGCGAGCGAGCCCGCACTGCGCTACCATTTCAACAACTCAGCGTTTTTGCAGCGGGATGATGTAGATCTCGCTGCCGCCAGCCCTGAATTCCGCACTCTTGGCGGCCATTCCCTCTCGGGCCGCCGCATAGTCGCGCACTTCCTGGGTGATCTTCATCGAGCAGAACTTCGGGCCGCACATCGAGCAGAAGTGCGCCACCTTGGCGCCGTCGGCCGGCAGCGTCTCGTCGTGGAATTCCTTCGCCGTCTCCGGATCGAGTGAAAGGTTGAACTGGTCCTGCCAGCGGAACTCGAAGCGTGCCTTCGACAGCGCCTCGTCCCAGGCCCGCGCGCCGGGATGCCCCTTCGCCACGTCGGCGGCGTGGGCCGCGATCTTGTAGGCGACGATCCCCTGCTTGACGTCTTGCCGATCGGGCAGGCCCAGGTGCTCTTTCGGCGTCACGTAGCAAAGCATCGCGGTGCCGAACCAGCCGATCATGGCTGCGCCGATGGCGCTGGCAATGTGGTCGTAGCCCGGGGCGACGTCGATCGTCAGCGGGCCGAGCGTGTAGAAGGGTGCCTCGTGGCAGTGCTTGAGCTGCTCGTCCATGTTGGCCTGGATCATGTGCATCGGCACATGGCCCGGACCTTCGATCATGGTCTGCACGTCGTGCTTCCAGGCGATCAGCGTCAGCTCGCCCAGCGTTCGCAACTCGGCGAACTGGGCCTCGTCGTTGGCATCGGCGCCGGAGCCGGGACGCAGGCCGTCGCCCAGCGAGAAGCTCACGTCGTAGGCCTTCATGATCTCGCAGATCTCCTCGAAGCGCTCGTACAGGAAGTTCTCGCGATGATGCGCGATGCACCATTTCGCGAGGATGGAGCCGCCGCGCGAGACGATGCCCGTGCGGCGCCTCGCGGTCATGGGGATGAAGGGCAGGCGCACGCCGGCATGGATGGTGAAGTAGTCCACGCCCTGTTCGGCCTGCTCGACCAGCGTGTCTCGAAAGATCTCCAACGTTAGGTCATCGGAGACGCCGCCCACCTTCTCCAGCGCCTGGTAGATCGGCACGGTGCCGATCGGCACCGGCGCATTGCGCAGGATCCAGTCACGCGTGGTGTGGATGTTCCTGCCGGTGGACAGATCCATGACCGTGTCGGCGCCCCAGCGGGTCGCCCACACGAGCTTCTCCACCTCCTCCTCGATGCTCGAAGTGACGGCGGAGTTGCCGATGTTGGCATTGATCTTCACCAGGAAGTTGCGGCCGATCGCCATCGGCTCCAGCTCCGGGTGATTGATGTTGGCCGGGATGATCGCGCGCCCGCGGGCCACCTCGTCACGCACGAACTCCGGCGTGATGCGCTCGGGAATCGTGGCACCCATGGGGTTGCCGCGCAGGCGCTGGGCGCGCTCTTCGTCGGCGAGGTATTCAGCCATCCACTCGCGTCGGCCGCTCTCGCGGATGGCCACGTATTCCATCTCCGGCGTGACGATGCCGCGGCGCGCGTAATGCATCTGCGTGACGTTGGCTCCGGCACGCGCGCGCCGCGGCATGCGCTGCAGGCCGGCGGCTTGCACCCGCAGATCGCCCAGGCGTTTCGCCTCTCGCTCGCCGCCGCGATCGCCGTCGTCGATCGACTGCGGCTGCCGCCCCGTGTAGGGCTCGGTGTCGGCACGGGCAGCGATCCACTCGCTTCGCTGGTTGGCCAGGCCGCGCCGCACATCGACGTCGGCGGCCGGATCGGTGTAAGGCCCGGAGGTGTCGTACAGGGTGACCGCCTCGCCATTCGAGAGCGCGACCTCGCGCATCGGCACGCGCAGTTGCGGATGCAACTGGCCGGGCACGTGGAGCTTGCGGGAGGCGGGGAAGGGCTCGCGCGTCAGTGCGAGCAGCTGGCTGAATGTGTCGGGTGCGTTCAAGGGTCCGTCCTTTCGGTTGCAAGGGTGCTCCGAAAGTGACGGCAGGACGGGCGCGCGGGGGCGCCTGCCATCCTGTCAGCTCTTCTTACGCCGGTACGAGCCGGTTCAAGTTCACGGGTTTGGATCTGCCATCTCAGCGAACGGCCTTGCGGCCGATCGCACCCCGGAGCGAGAGGCAGTATAGCGGCGCCCGACACTCCGGCCGCCGAGACCGCGAGCCATGGCAGGACGCCTGCATGGCACCAGTCCCTGGGCTCATGCCTCGCAATGCGGACACGCTGGCACCGGCCTCGATGCCTGCTCCGGCGCCGGCTCGAAGACATGCTGCGGCGCGTAGCGGTCGTGGTGCCGCAGCCACTCCATCTTGTAGAACACGTCGCGCTCGTCGCGGCCTTGCGGTGTCAGGTCCATCAGCGTGTAGGCGCCCATCATGGCTTCCACGCCGCGCCCGAAGGTCGAGTAGGTGTGGAACACCTCGCCGGCGTCGTCCTTGCAGAAGACGCTGATGCCCGGCGCCTCCTCCGCCGGGAAGTAGGCCCTGCGATAGTTGTAGTCGACTTCGCCGCTGGCGAGCGCCTCGGGCGTGAAGCTCACGGCGAAGTCGAAGTTGAAATCGCTGCCGTTCGAGGACACCCAGTCGAACTGCCACCCCATGCGCTCGCGAAAGCGCAGGAGGTCCGCGAGCGGCGCGCGCGACACCGCCACAAACGCGATGTCGCGGTGCGCGAGGTGGATCGTCATGCCGTCCATGTGGTCGGCCATGTACGAGCAACTCGGGCAGCCCTGCTGCCAGCCCGGACCGAACATGAAGTGCTGCACGAGGAGCTGGCGGCGGCCCGCGAACAGGTCGCCCAGCGTGCGCCTGCCTTGCGGCGCATCGAACACGTACTCCTTGCCGATGCGGCGCCAAGGCAGTGCACGCCGGTCGCGCGCGACCTCGTCGCGTAGCCGCGTGAGTTCCTTTTCGCGCGCCAGCAGCTTCCTGCGCTGCTCGGTCCAGAGCGCATCCGGCGCGACGGGGTGGCCGGCGAGGGCGGCCGGGACGGTGGATGGGGCGATGGTCATGCTGTGCTCCTTGGGCTCGACGAGCGGGTTGAAACGCGAGACATCCATGCAGCGGCGCGACCCGGCGCGGCCGCCGCGGAAACGTTGCGATAGAGGACTAGCTGCGCCGGGCCTTCGGGCGGCGCACGACGCGCACCTTGCCGCTGCCGCCACCGCCGCAATAGAGGAGGTCGGCGCCGTCGGACTCGAGGCCGCTCACGCTCACGCCGGCGGGCAGGCGCAGGCGTTCCAGCACTTCGGCGCTCCCGGGGTCGACGTGGCGCAGTTCGCTCTCGTCGGCCTCCATGGTCCCGTGCCACAGCTCGCCGTCGACCCAGGTGACGCCGGTGACGAACCGGTTCGAGGCGATCGTGCGCCGGATGGCACCCGTGTCCGGATCGATCTGGTGGATCTTGCGGCCGCGGTAGTTGCCCACCCACAGGCTGCCTTCCGCCCAGGTCAGGCCGGAGTCGCCACCGCCGCCGGGCGCCGGGATCGATGCCAGGACCGCCCCGCTCGCGGGATCGATCTTGTCGATGCGCGACTCGGCGATCTGCCAGAGATGCCTGCCGTCGAACGCGGTCCCCGCGTCGCACGCGTGCTGCAGCGTGCGCGCGACCTCGCCGCTGTGCGGGTCGATCGCCAGCAGCCGCGTGCCGGTCGCGGCCCACATGTGGCGGCCGTCGTAGCTCACGCCGTGCACCGCGCTCGCGCCCGGGAAGGGGCCGAACTCGCGCACGATCTCGGCCGGCCGGGCCTCGGTCTCGGTCTCGGTCTCGGGGGAAGATTCGCGGGGGCTGCTGGTCATGGTGCCGGGCCTTTCGTCGGCGCCTTGGTCGGCGCCATGGGGAGGACTCTACGCACCCGGCAGCGCAGCGGGGAGTAACAAGATTGTCGTGAAATCCACCAGCGGCGCCGCCACCCAGCGCCGCGCGCGCGTCTGGCCGATGGCCCGCACGCGGCCCGCGGATTCGAGCGCCGAGAGCGCCCGCTGCACGGTGCGCTGACTGGCGTCGAGCGCCAGCGCCAGCGCGGAGGTCGACCATGCCGCGCCATCGGCCAGCAACGCCTGCAACGAGGCCTGGTCGCCTTCGATCGGCGGCGCGAGCACGACGACCTCCGACGCGCGGGGCCGCAGCACGAAGCCGCGCGCCGTCGCCTCGATGCCGGCGATATCCCTGGCGAGCGCGCGCAGCCGGCCGATCTCCACGCGCAGCCGTGCGCGATGGGTCTCGTCGGGCTCGCGCGTGCGGAAGGCGGCCGCGATGAGCGCGTCGCGCTCCACGTCGCGCGGCCAGGCTTGCGCCAGCGCGAAGGCCAGCGCGAACAGGATGGGGCGGCGCGCGAGCGGCACCCACGCGCCGGCCGAGGCCAGCCCGCGCCGGCAGGCATCCAGCACGAGCGCGCCGGAGCCCAGCACCGCTTCGACCTCCTCGAGCCGCAGCGCGCGAACTTCGTCGCCGGCGAGCTGGCGGGCCGCCGGGCGATCGAGCGCCGCCCGCGCTTCGGCCACTTCGGCGATCAGCGACGGGATACCCGCGCGATACGCAGCCTGGTCCGCCCGCGCCAAGGCGGCCCTTGCGGGCGCGCAGCGCAGAGAGCGCAGGGCGAGTTCGGCGGCCGCGAGTTCCGCGACGGCGGCGAGCGCGGGCGGCAGTTGCCGCGGATCGAGCCCCTGCAGCGTCACGGCGGCATCGGCCAGGCGGCCGAGCAGCAGGAAGCGCCGCGCCGCCACCAGCCGCGCGTGCATCGCGTTGGCGTGGTCGCCGTGCCGGGCCAGCGCACCGGCTGCCGCCGCGAGGCCGCGCGGACTTCCCCGCAACTCGCGCAAGGCGAGGTCCACTTCGGCTTCGGCCAGCACGCAGCGGGCGTGTGCGAGTTCCTCCTGGGGCCCGAACGCACGCGCGGCCCGACGCAGCAGTTCGCGGGCGCGCGCATGCTCGCCCAGTTGCGCCATCGCGATGCCACGCAGGGCGAGCGCCGGCGGGTCGTCGCGCAGGGCGACGCGCTTGAGCGCGCCCAGCGCATCGCCGGCGGCAAGCGCGCGGGCGGAGGCGGCGATCAGGGCGTCCATGGCGCGAGCCTAACGCGTGCGCGCCCGCGGCCGTTGCGCGCGGCGAGCAGCGGCGGGCCGCCCGGCATGGACGTGTACCTCCGTGCCCGTGCTACCGTAGCGGTCTATTGGAAGGAACCATCATGCCGCGCGCGATCCTCGATGAACCCAGCATCCACAGCGCCGTTCGCGCGAAGATCGCGGGCTGGAACAATGCCACCGTCGATCAGGTGCGGACGGCAGTCGCTGCCAACGACGTCGTGGTGGTCGGGATGAAGCAGAACCCGTTTCCCGCGAAGGCGCGCAAGGCCCTCCAGGCGATCGGGCAGCCGTTCAAATATCTCGAGTACGGCAGCTACTTCGGGATGTGGCGCCCGCGCAGCGCATTGAAGATGTGGACGGGCTGGCCGACCTTCCCCATGGTCTTCGTCAAGGGCGTCCTGGTCGGCGGTTCGAGCGAGCTGCAGGCCCTGATCGACAGCGGCGAATTCAAAGCCATGCTGGCCTGATCGCAATCGAATCGACCGCACGAGAGCCTTTCCCGAGTCGCGCGTCCATCCCTGGCCGTCCAACGAAGAGGAGCCTGCCATGCCTGCTGTGAACCTGGCGCAGAAACTATCCACGTTCTCCGACCACTGGGCTCCTCGGGTGGTGACGGAATTCAATGGTCACGACGTCATGGTGGTGAAAGTGAAGGGGGAGTTTCGCTGGCACCAACATGACGACACGGACGATTTCTTCCTGGTCCTTCGCGGCCGCATCACGATCCAGATGCACGAGGGCAACGTGGATCTCGGTCCAGGCGAACTGTTCGTGGTTCCGAAGGGTGTCCAGCATTGCCCGGTCGCAATCGAAGAGGCGCATCTCCTGCTGATCGAACCCAGGGGTACGCCCAACACCGGCGACCAGGCCACGGCTGCGACCCGCGCCGTCATCTGATCCGGGGAGTTGCTTTCCCGCGGCGGCAGTCCTTGGGTGCTGGCTGCTGTCGGACGCCGCGGCCCCGCTCTCGCGAGGGCAAGCGCTTCTATCCGCGCGGCGCCTGTCCCGGCGTTGCCCCACCCTCGCGCAGCACGCCGTTGATCTCGGCGCCAAAGATCAAGGTGCTCGCGGTGATGTACATGAAGACCAAGGTGGCGACCACGCCGGCGAAGCTGCCATAGAGCAAGGCCAGCTTGCCGGCCGTCCGCAAGGTGTACGACAGCGTGGCGGCAGCCGCCACCCACAGCGCGCCCCCCACCAGCGCCCCCGGTAATACCGTGTACAGCCGCTGTGGGATGTCCGGCAACCAGCCGTACAACAACGCGTACAGGAGCACCAGCACCGGGAATGCGACGCCGTAGCGCACGCCGTTGTAGAGCCGCAGAGCTTCGCTCCCGCCGGCCACATTCGACGCGAGCAGCTGCCACACGTACGGCATCACGACCACCGAACTGAATGCCGCGAGGACACCGGCGCCAACGATCAACGTGAAAAGCGTGACCTTGATGCGGGCTTTCCAGAAAGGAAGGCCGCGCTCGATTCCATAGGCGCGGTTCAGCGCCGAACGCACCGCCTGCATTCCCGACGACGCTGTCCATAGCGTCGCCAGCACGCCGATGGTCAGTAGCGCCTGGCTGCGCTGCGCCAGTACCTGCTGGATGACCGGCTTCATCGCTTCTCTCACCAGCTGCGGCGCGTAGCCGACGACGCGGTCGGCGAGAGCCGCCGCCTCGCCGGGCCGGCCGAAGAAACCGGCGGACGCGGACAACAGGATCAGCAACGGAAACATCGCCAGCACCGACGAGAATGCCAGGCTGCCAGCCTGGTTGGCGCTCTGGTGAACGACGTAGTTGCGCACGGCCAGCAGAAGCACACGCAGGCCCGGCGTGGCCAGCGCGGCGTGCCGGAGCCAGCGCCCGGCTGCACGAAGTCGGCTCATAGGCGCAGGTCCCTTGTGATGGCGCCCCGCCCGCGACCCCTCAGTGGGCGCGCTTCACCTCGGGTCGCGCACTCCACCGTGACCTGCGCATCCGGACGCGCCTCTCACCGTATGGCGACCGTCAGCACAGCGGCTGATCACGGCCTGCCGCGCCTTGCGCGCCGATGCCTTGACCTTGCGGCCGCCCTTGCGGATGTCATGTCCTGCGGCGCGCTTGGCAGCGACGCCCTCTGCCTTCGCTTCGCGCGCCTTGTCGCCGATGGTCTCCTGTGCATACGCAGCAGGCAGGAACGCCAGAAGCAGAGCGATGGCTGCAAGAATTTTTTTCATGATCTTTCGTTTGTTGTCGGCGCGAACGGCTCCCCGGTCGCGCCATATCGCCGCCGCCGTTTACGGGTGCAAAATCAGCTTCTGCACGCGCCAGTTGAGAAGTTCGGCAACGTACAGCACGTTCTCGGACGGGCACGCAATTTCGTGGATCCAGCCGAACTGCTTGAGCTGCCTGCCCGCCTCGCCGAGCACGCCCAGCACCTTGCCATCGAGCGACAGCTTGTAGATGCGGCCCGGATACGCGTCGGCCGCATAGAGAACCTGGCGCGGCCCGGGCGTGATGCAGAGCGCCCACGGCGCACCCGGGGTTTGCGTGAGGTTCGCGCCCGCCGCTTCCATTTTCTCGGTCTCCGGAACCGGACCGAGCAGCGGCTGGATGCGCGGATCGAAAGGCACGTCGATCTTGATCTCGCGCAGGATCCTGCCTTCGCCATCCATGACCTGGATGCGCCGGTTGCCGCGATCGGCGACGTAGATATTGCCCTGCGCGTCGGCGGCGATGCTGTGCGGCTGCACGAACTGCCCCGGCCCGTGACCCGGCTCGCCGAACGATTTGAGCCAGCGCCCGTTGCTGTCGATTTTCGCCACACGCGAGTTGATGTAGCCGTCGCTGATGTAGGCGTTGCCCGCGGGGTCCCACGCGACATCGGTGACCTGCCTGAAGCGGCCGATCTCGGGCGGCGCCGGCGGCTTCGGATGCTTGACCGGCCCGGTCTCTTCGTCGGAGGCTTCCTGCTTGCGCCCGACGACCATCGCCACGCGCCCCTGCGGGTCGAACTTGACGACGAGGTCCGATCCCTTGTCGGTCACCCAGATGTTGTCCTGCTGATCGACCCGCACCGCATGCGCGAACGACCATCCATAGAGGTTGTGGCCGATCTCGCGCATGAACTTGCCGTTGCGGTCGAACTCGAGAAGCTGAGCTGCCGAGGCGGCGTAAGCCGGGCCGCTTGTGTTCCCGCGCGAGAAGACGAAGATGTGTCCCTTCGAATTCACCGCCACGCCGGCGACTTCTCCGAGATAGAGATCCTTCGGCAGCTTCAGCGGATCCGGCACCGAATCGAAGCTGATCGTCGGCGCGGAATTCTGCGCGCAGACAGCCGCGGAAACGAAAAACAGCAGCGCGAACAACGCACGAAGCATGCTCTCCTCCCTCTGGATGGTGGACCGAACCAACCGGCTGCGCTTTTTGCACTCGACCCGCGCGCCGAGCGCGGATCATACCTTGCGAATTCCTGAACAAGGCCTACGCTGGCTCGCGGGCCTCCCGCACGAACACCGGAAGGTCCATGGCCGGAGGCCGCGCGTTCTCCTGGAAGAACATGTCCGCCACCCATCCCCGGTGATAAGTCTTGTGATTCACGACGTGCAGCAGGATGTCGCCTCGGGTCATGGCGCCCGCCCCGCCGTCGACGAACCGGAACTCCACAACCTCGTCGTACGCCGCCGCAGGCAGGCGGCCGGCATACGCCACGAACCACTCGTCCAGTGCGGCCTGCGCCGATCGTAGTTCCGCTAACGCGGGGGAGCCTTCCGTGTTGAGCGCGGTGTATCCATGCGGCCGGCCCTCCAGGTGCGCCATCCAGATCTGGTCGACCACGTGGCAGTGGTTGAGGGTGCGCAGCATGTTGCCGAACAGCGTCGGCCGTTTTGCAACTTCCGCGCCTTCGGGCAATTGCGCTATCGCGGCGAACAAGCGCGCGTTGGCCCAGGCCGTATAGCGCGCGAGCATGCAGATCTTGGCGGGCAGGTCCATGAGCGTCTCCGGTAAGAGCTTCCGGCATTGGAGCACGCGCCTGCCAGATCGATAGCTACCAGCGCGCGCAGTAACAGAAGCCCGGGAGGCGCAAGCTCAAGTCACATTCACGCAAATCGGTGGAATGAAGGCTGCCTCACGCGCGATACCAGTCCTTCACCCCCGCAACGAAACGCTGCACGCCCTCGGCGACTGTCACCGCGTCCAGCGCACCGTACGACAGGCGCTGGTAGTTGTCGCGGCGGGTGTCGGTGAGGCCGAATGCAAAGCCGGGAATGGTTGCGACCTTGTGCTTCTCGATCAGCATCCGGTTGAAGGCCAGCGCGTCGTCCACGCCGGGCAGACGCATGAGCACGTAGAAAGCCCCTTGCGTGCGCGGGAAGCGCACGAGATCGCCCAGCTGGTCGAGCGATGCGTAGACGGCCGACCGGACCCGGGCGAGCTCCTCCACCTTCCCTTGCACCCAGGGCTTGCCGAGTCGCAGCGCCTCCAGCGCGAGCAGCTGCGAGGGCACGGGAGCGCAGATGAGATTGGTGTCCTGCACCTTGTCCATCGCCTCGGCCAGGTGCAACGGGAACACCACGTAGCCCACCCGCCAGCTCGCCATGCCGAAGTTCTTGGACATGGAATAGAACGACAGCGTGTGCGCGTGCGCCCCAGGGATCGACCCGGGAGAGAAATGCCGCGCGCCGTCGAAGGTGAAGTACTCGTACGCCTCGTCGCTGAAGTGGTAGATGCCGGCGCGCGCGCACAGCGCATTCACCGCGCGCAGGTCGGCTTCGCTGTAGACCGCCCCGGTCGGATTGTTGGGGGACACCGTGACGATGGCGCGCGTCCGCGGCGTGATCGCGGCCGCCAGCGCGGCTACGTCCAGCGACCAGTCGGCGCGCGTCGGCACCAGCACCGGCGCGCAGCCGCACATGCGGATCGCCATCTCCTGGTTGAAGTAGAAGGGCGTCGGCAGGATGAATTCGTCTCCGGGGTCCGCCACCGCGAGCACGCTGTTCAGGAAGGCCATGTTGCTGCCCGCCGTGACGGTGACCTGCGAAACGCCTTGCGCGTGCAGGCCGTTCTCGGCGGCGAGCTTGGAACGGATCGCATCCAGCAGCGGCGCGTAGCCGCTGACCGCCTGGTACTTGTGCAGTTGCGGATCCGCGAGCAGCGCGGGCAGCCGCCCGATTGCTTCCGGCGGTGGCCCGTAGCTCACGACACCCTGGCCGAGGGAAATGGTGCCCGGGGTCTGGCGCGTAAGCGCCGCGATCACGGGGATGATCGGCGCGTCGACGCGCTCCATGCGCAAGGCTCGTTCCTTCATGGCTCCTCATGCACGCGTTGCGGCAGGTCATCATCGGCGCAAGCGGCCGGTCTTTCAATCGGTAGAAGGGCCGCCGCGCCGCAAGCCGTAGCGACGCGGCGCGCGCGGCGGTTCGGGAACCCTTGGCGTTCTTCCCGAGCATCTGGTCTGTCTGCACGCACGTTTGACGTCGGCCCCGGCCCGCCACATACTGCTGCGCCGACATCGGGCGCCACTTTCGCGGCCGGCCTCGACTTGTTCCTCGGAGACACCATGAAGAAATCAATGGTCATCGCGGGCTTTGCTGCATTGCTGGTGACTGGCTTCGTGATCGCGCAGCAGGCCGGATTTACCCGCACTGCGGTGCAGACCCAGGACCTGAGCACACCAGGCCGCGTTGCCGTGCAGGCGCGGGCAGAGTTCGATCCGGGCGTTGCCGCGGGCCGCCACACCCATCCGGGTGAAGAACTCGGCTACGTCCTCGAGGGGCAACTGGAACTGCGAATCGACGGCCAGCCGCCCAGAACCGTCAAGGCCGGTGAAGCGTTTTTTGTCCCGGCCGGCCTTGTGCATGATGGCATCAACACCGGCAGCGGCAAGGCCAAGGTGCTGGCGACCTACATCGTGGAAAAGGGCAAACCGGTTGCCACGCCAGCGAACTGAGCAACATGGGCTCACGGGCCCATGCAAGGCAGCTTCCCCGGGCACGTTCGGCAAGGTCCGAAACTTCTGATCTGGCCATCCCAAGACCTCGGAAGACCCGGCGAGTGGCACTTGATGCAGCGCTGGCGACCAGCGTGTCGTCTCAGTCCGCGTAGCCCGGCATCTCCCGATCCAGCACACGCATCATCGCGGCGAAATAGAGCGTTTCGCGCTCCGCCTGCGAGTGGCTGTTGCGTGGGTTCGGCGTCTCCACCCTCTTGACCATCGCCTCGTCCAGCACCGCAAGGGGCCGGCCGGTGGACATGGCCAGGATCTGCGCGCGGCAGACACGCTCCAGCTTGTACAGGCGCCGGTACGCCTGTGCAACGTTGTCGCCCACCGCAAGGACGCCGTGGTTCTTCATGAACATGATCTGCTGGTCGCCCAGCACGGAAGCAAGGCGTTCGCCTTCGGTCAGCGAATCGGCCAGTCCGGCGTAGCCGTCGTCGTAGGCAATGTTCCGCGTCAGGAATGCGGCCGTCTGGCTGCCGGGCAGCAGGCGGTTGTCCTCCAGCAGGTTCAACGCCAGCGCCCAGGGTTGGTGGGTGTGGAGGACCACGTTCGCGCCGGTGATCCGGTGCAGCGGGGCGTGGATGCTCAGCGCGCTCAGCTCCAGGCTGCCGCTGCCTTCCAGCACCTCACCCGCCTCGTTGAAGACGATCAGGTCGCTGGCCCTCGCCTCGGACCAGTGCAGGCCGAATGGCAGGACCAGGTAGCGGTCCTCCTGACCGGGCACGCGCATCGTGAAATGGTTGTCGATGCCTTCTTCCAGATCGTCGTAGACCGCGAGGCGGTTCGCCGCAGCCAGATGGACGCGCGCGCGCCAGGTCTCGTCGTTGGTGTGGTTCATCGCTCGTGCTCCTTCGGTGATTCAGTTCAGATCCGGCGGTTTGACATCCCGGGACAGGGAGATGTGCCCGCCACGAGCGTAAGGCCATGTTGTCCGTCAGCACCGCGTTGTCCTGCCATGTCATGCCGTCCAGCGCGATCGGACCGAGCGGCCAGCAAGTATTTGTCGGCAGCTGCACCAGCGAGTCGACGCACCCGCATCGACCAGAACCGGGAAGCGGATGAACCTGCGCACGGGCAGCGCGCTGACCCTCACCGTGACGCCATTGCCGATCGTGCAGCCCACGTTGACGTCGAACAGGTTGAGGCAGTCGGACTTTAGCTGGTTGGGCGTGCCGCTCGTATGGATGCAGGAGCGGCGGTGCTTGGGGCATTCAGAAAAAGCCGGCGCATCCAGACTGAGGGCTGCTTGTGGCTGCGGATCCAGACATGACAGTGTGGCAAAGTCGCCCGATGCCAGCCGACCTCCATTCCCTCGGCATCGACCTGCCCTCCCCGCTGTACCTTCTCGGCCTGATCGTCTTCGGCGTGGTCGGGTATGCAGCCTTCCGGCGCGGCCGCAAGACGTCACAAGCGCCACTCACGTGGGTCGGCGTGGCGACCATGCTCTACCCGTATGTGATTCCGCAAACCTGGCTGCTCTGGCTCATTGGCGCCGGCGCAACCGCCTGGATCTGGTTCAACTGGAACTGATACGGCGGCTTCCTACCCGCAGCTGGAATCCCGCGACGGACGCTGAGCCGCGTCCGCGGCGTCACCGTTTCGCACCTTCCCGCACTTGCGCCAGAATCCGGCACAGCTCCTTCGCATCGCAGCGCTCACGGAGCACCCGCTCTTTGCAACTAAACTGTGGCTGCAGGCGAAGAAGCCCTTCCCGATTTGCGGCAACCTCGCCAGGCAGACGGCGCGCCATTCGTGCCGCCTGCTCACGGATTGCCCTTAGCTTGAGCTCGGTGTTCAAAATGCAGGAGCGCTCTTGTGCGTTACGCGGCCGCCTCGCGCACGCCGACGCGCAGGAGAAGCGCAAGCTGCTGCGGCACGAGATCTCAGGGAAATCCAGGGCGGACGCAACACGGCGGGCAGCGTTCCGGCTGCCCGAGTGGCCATCCGCACCCGTGCTCGCGCCTGTCGACCCAGAACATGACCATGACCCAAGACTCGATCGTCACTTCCCCAGCTTCGCGCGGTCAGGCCGCCGCACGCAGGGCGCGCCAGCCAGTGCATCCGCTCCTGCAGAAACTGTTCGAGCTGTACCCGCGGCTGTTCGGTGCCCGGTTCCTTCCACTCAAGATCGGCATTTTCAAGGACTTGGTGGCGGCGCAGCCGGACGCGCTGCCCGCGGCCGAGCTCAAGGTGGCGCTCGGGCTGCACACGCGCTCTACGCGCTACATCGAGGCTGTGGCCTCCGGCTTGCCACGCCACGACCTGCAAGCCACGCCAGTGGAGCCCGTGGCGCCGGAGCATGTGCATCACGCCATCCTGGAGCTGTACAAGCGCCGCAGCGGCAGGGCGCCGGAGCAGGCGCGCCAGCATGCCGTCGCGCAACTGGCCGCTGCGATCGAGGCGTCCGGCATGAGCCGCGAAGAATACCGCGAACGCTTCACCTCGCCCGACGACAACGTGCATGCGATGCTGGAGGACGCCCTGTCGGTGGTGGCGCAAAAGGCGGCGCGCCGCGAAGCCTTGCAGAACGCGTTCAAGGCCAGCGGCAAGACGGTTGCCGACTTCGCCGAGATGTATGGGTTGGACCCGAAGGAAGCTGGAAGGCTGCTGGCATAAGTAGCCTCGAGCCGCCTTTCTGACCGACCGCGCCCGCTCACCCCTCTCGCCATCTTGCCGGCGTCTCGTTGCTCTCGCGATAGGCGCTGGCCTGTTCCGCCTCGATCGGGCGGATCTCGAAGGCCAGGCCGCACGCGAGACACGGATTGGCCGCGACGATGCGGGCGGCCTCTTCCAGGTTGGGGGCCAGGACGAACCAGTAGCCGCCGATCACTTCCTTGCTTTCGGTGAATGGGCCGTCCGTGATGCCGGAGCGCGTGACCAGCTTCGCCGCTTTGGCCAGGCGCTGCCCGGGCTTGAACCGGCCATCCGCGACCAGCCGCCCGTGCCAGGCATAGAACGCATCGATGGTGGCCTGGATTTCCTGCGCCGACTTGTCGGCGTCCCACTGCCCTCGCGACAGCAGCAGGTACTCGTTCAGCGAAGAAGTCGTCGACATCGTTGCCTGTCCTCCTGGCCGGAGCTTACGCGGACTCCAGGCTTCCCTGTCCGCCCCGGTTTCGCCGGTGCGCAGTGCGAACCATCCCCGCCGGCGCCCGCGTGCGCCCTGCGCTTGGCAAGGAACCTGGATGTGTCCCCTCATCCCCTGCGGGCCGCCTCGATCCTGGCGATGTCGATCTTTCCCATCTGCATCATGGCCTGGAACGCGCGCTTGGCCGCGGCGCCATCGGGGTCGGCGATGGCCGCCATCAGCGCCCTGGGGGTGATCTGCCACGACAGGCCCCACTTGTCCTTGCACCAGCCGCACTGGCTGGCCTGGCCGCCGTTGCCGATGATCGCGTCCCACAGGCGATCCGTCTCCGCCTGGTCGTCGGTGGCCACCTGGAACGAGAACGCCTCGTTGTGCCGGAACGCCGGCCCCCCGTTCAGCCCGAGGCAGGGGATGCCCATGACCGTGAATTCGACGGTGAGGACGTCGCCCTCCTTGCCCGAGGGGAAGTCCCCCGGCGCGCGATGCACGGCGCCGACGGAGCTCTCGGGGAACGTCTTCGCGTAAAACTGCGCAGCCTCGAGCGCGTCACGCTCATACCAGAGACAGACGGTGTTCTTGCTTGTCACTTGCGTTCTCCTTGGGGTAGTGGGGCCATCCATGTGGTCATGCGAGCTGGGCGGAGCGCCGCATCGCTGCGCGCGCCACCCGCGCCTCGCGATCACGACGAAGCAGCGCCTGCGAAATCGACTGGAACACTCAACGGGTCCCGACCGGCGCAGGCGCCGGATCCATCCAGAACGCGGCCCACAGGTGGCCGTCCGGGTCTGCCAGGTCCCGCGAGTACATGAAGCCGAAGTCTTCGGCCGGGTTCGCATCGGCCTGCCCGCCATGGGCGGCCGCGGCTTGGTTCATCGCATCGACCGCCTGGCGGCTGTCCAGCGCCAGCGAGAGCATCAGCCCGCTCGTTCCCGCCGGCGGAAACGGCCGCTGCGTGAACGTGCGCCACTTCGCGTGCGTGAGCAGCATCACCTGGATGGAC
Organism: Ramlibacter sp.; assembly: GCF_028291745.1. GTDB lineage: Bacteria > Pseudomonadota > Gammaproteobacteria > Burkholderiales > Burkholderiaceae_C > Ramlibacter. The sequence continues at coordinate 55,466 of NZ_JAQGNQ010000129.1, forward strand.
TCGCTCCAGGCCATGCAGGAGGCGGCCGTGTCGTCGCTGAGTCGCGCGTTCAGCTCGAAGCCCAGGGCCTTGTAGAAGGTGGTCGAGGCCGCGAGGTCCCTGACGGGCAGGCTGATGAAGATCGTCTTGGTCATGGGGTGCTCGTCCGGGTGATCGGGAATGGGAGCTGCAGGCGGTCGGAGTTCCATCCCTACGACGATCGAGGAGCGGTGGAATCGACAAAAGAGGGATCGCGACCTCTCCTTTGGCGCGGAGATGACCGAGGGCAGAGTTCGGCCAGAAGCAGACCTCACGGCCCGACTTGTCCAGACGGGGCCGCGGCGCGCGTGTCAACCCGAATCGGGAAAGTGCAACTCGCGACGACTGGCGAAGCAGCGTTCTTCCTCGCTGAAAGGGTCGCGGAACGAAATGCTGGCGGCGAGCAGTCTCAGGGGATTCGCTGTCTCGTCTTCGCCAGGCCCCATCAGCTTGGGGTAGATGCGATCACCAAGGATGGGCAGCCCGAGTGCCGCCATGTGCACTCGCAGTTGGTGGCGCTTGCCGGTGCATGGGCGCAGGCCGTACCGGGCCCAGGGCCCGCGTTGTTCAAGCAGCTCGATCTCCGTGTGCGCGTTGGGCTTCGTTCCAGCTTGCACATCGGCCTCACGCATCTGCATGAAGTGATCGCTCGTCTGCAGGGTATTGCTCCGGGTCAACGGAAACCGCAGCCGCGAGTCGCTGGCCGCGAGGGCCTGGTAACGCTTGATGACCTTGCGGCCGGCAAAGAGGGCCTGATAGGGGCCGCACATGCCTGGTTGCTTGGCGAAGAGAACTACGCCGGCGGTTTCCCGATCGATCCGGTGCAAAGGTGTCAGGGCGGGCACACCGAGCTGGCGGCGCAAGCGGATCAGCAGCGTTTCCTGCAGGTATTGGCCGGACGGCGTGACTGGCAGGAAATGGGGCTTGTCGGCGACGACGAGATGTTCGTCCTCGAAGAGCACGGTGGCCTGCGCGGCGTTGGGTGACTCGTTCGCCACCGTCCGATAGTAGTAAAGCTTGCCATGCGGAACATACGCTTGCCGCGGCGCAACCACGCGACCACCTGGGTCCACTACGTCCCCCGCGTTCATGCGAGCGACCCAGTCAGCCGCGGAGACTGCGGGGAACCTCTCCACCAGGAAGTCGAGCATGCACGCCCATTGGCCCGTGGGCAGCGCCACCTGGCTGGGACCGACGCCATCGCGCATCGGCAGCATCGCTACTCAGCCACCGATGCGGCGAGCCGGAGCGCGCGTTGCAGCCGCCACGGGCCATCGCGCTCACCTTCGTACACGTCTTCGAGCGTGGTCGCGGTTTCCTGCAAGCTCGCGTCCAACGCCACCCTGTTATCAAAGACGAAGCACTCCCCTTTCCAGTGGCGCCCTGGATCCGGTACCTGCCGGAAGTAGTTGAGGATGCCGCCATCGAGCTGGTAGGCGAGCAAGCCGAGGTCCAGCATCCAGGCGCTGGTTTTCTCGCAACGGATACCGCCGGTGCAATACATCGCCACCCGTTTGCCTTGAGCCTTCCACGCGCTCGCGTGGGCGCGAATGAAATCGGGAAAGTCGCGAAAGTTCGCCACCTGCGGATCGATGGCACCTTCGAAATGCCCGAGCCGGAATTCAAAGCTGTTCCGGTTGTCCAGCAGCACGACGTCCGGCTGCTTGATCAGGTCACCCCAATCCAGTGGGCTGACCTGAATGCCGGTGAGGCGTGCATCCACCATTTCGATGCCGAGCGGGACGATCTCTTTCTTGACCTTCACGCTCACCTTGCCGAAGGGTCGGGTGACGCACGCGCTATGTTTGAACGCGATCCCCGTGAACGCGCCGGCGAAGGCTGGCTCGTGCTGGAGCGCTTGTTCGATGCGTTCCACGGCGGCGGGGCACCCTGCAAGCATGCCGTTAATGCCCTCGGGGGCAAGCAGGATGCTGCCGACCAAGCCACCCGCTGCCTCCCCCGACAGCAGTTCGCGCAACAGGTCAGCCGCGCGTTGCGGCTGGGCCAGCGGCGTGAACTTGTAGAAGGACGTGTGAACAAGCGAAGCGCTCTCGCTGCGATGGAACGGCATGCACCATTTTCCCACGTGCCTGCGCGACCACCAGCTTTGGCGAACGTTCTTCACGCGCGCTGCCACCGTGTATCGTGCAGCGCAGGCATGCGGCCGCCGCCGGCCAGCTTCCACCACACGATTTTTCGAGGTTCAACGACATGGCTACCAGGCAAGCCCCGACCAGCGACGCAAACCAAGCACAGGCTCAATCCAGCCTTCAAGACGCCATGGCCAGAATGAAGGAGGCAAGCGACCGTCACGCTGCGATGGTGTCCGTGATGAGTCGCCTGGGTGTATCGCCACAGGAGCGAAGGCTTGCGCAGTCGGAAAGCAAGAAGGTGGAACGCCAGTTGGCCGACGCCAAACGCTTGCTCCAGGAGGCGCAAGCGGCGGCACGGACGGCCAAGGTGCGCAGCGCACCGTGAAGGCGACTTGAGTGTTGGCTGGCGGCGAGGAGCCGGCCCGAGTTGTTCGGTCAGCGCCGCTTTTTCGCCTTGGCGCGCGCGCGCAAAGCCGCCTCGAACGCGAGGTGCGCCCAGGGTCGCATCAAGGCAGAGGAGTCCATGGCGTCTGCTGGCGCTGACCAGAAATGCGTGGCCTGCAGCTTGCCGCGGGCGGCGAAGCAGAACTGCGTCCCGCCGGCGGCCGTGAAGCGCGGCTGCATCTGGTCGTCCGTCTTCAGGTACAGGTTGTCACCAGTGACGATGGCGATGAACACGTCGTCGACGTAGACCCCGTAGCCGCCGAACATGCGCTTCGTCTGGACCGCGCCGATCGCGCTGAACAGGTCGGCGCAGTGGGAAGCGAATTCGGGGTGCGTGGGCACAGCGCGAGTTTAGACCGGGCAAGAAGGGGCTGCGACGGCTGCTTTGGGTCTATTGTGTTGAAAAACTCGCCTCTCAGTCTGTTGGCCAGTTTTTCCAGGGTCCCCAGACGCCTAGGCGCTCCGCGATCGCGCCTTGTAGGCCGTTCTGGATGCTACGTTTGTACAAATGCTTCGCTGCAGCATCGTGAATCCGAGTTTTTCAACACAATAGGTCGAAAGCGGCCATCACTCTGCCACTGCTCTGATCGATCCTTTCAGGCCAGATGCGGCGTCGTTGAATGACCGCTTCAGACTGAGGGCTGCCGGTCAGGTTGGGTCGCCCGATGACGGTGTCTGCCGATACCTGACATTGGCTGACGAGCGCAGCGAGTGATTGCGATTTGTTTGACTCCCCCGTGGGCGGGCGGATGAGGGCAGGCGAGCGACTGGCTCCAGTTCCTGGCGAACTGGAACTACCGAACCATTTCAAACCGTTGCGCCATTCATCACTCTCGTTCCAGCGCCTCCTGCTCGGCGACGAACTCGCCTTGACGCATCGCCTGTCCCAATTCGGACCATCCTGCTGCACAAGCGAAATGGTGAATACGCTCCAAGGTCCGTGCTGAGGCTTTAACCCGCATTTCCAAGGGAACATCCTCTGGCGTCATGCAGTAGGGCTGCAGGGCAAAACCCGCCGCCCTCGCTACGGCCGCAATAGTGGAGGCAATTCGAAATCCCCCCTCGTCAACGTCACCCCAGTGGTTTATCGGCGTGGTCGGCGGCAGGCTCGCCAGCAGACGCCCGTACATCGCGCGCCAGGCTGGCGAAGGCATGCCCGCTGTGTAGATCAGAAGCACCGCGTCGTCTTGCCGGCGCTTCGCCTCGCTGTGAAACGTGGTTTTGTTCTCGATGGTGATCACTTCAATGACCGAGCTCGCCACCCCGTGGATGGTTGCTGCCGGTAGGCCCATATAGGGCGCGTCGATCAAACCGGTGGCGCGCTCCCGTGCGACGTGCACGTGGCCGGCCAATAGAACTGGATGCTCTTCCCGGAACAAGCCCAGCTCCTGCCAAACCTGGGCCGCGGCCCTTGAGCTGTCCTAACGCTGCCACACAGCAGGATGTCGAGCTGGTGTGTGAGCCCCTCAATCCGCTTGCTGTCCAGAAACAGTCGCGCACTGAATTCGCGCACCGGGGCGGCAATCGCGTCCTGGCTGCGCGCTGCACAGGCACGAATGGTCTTGGCTGCATCAAGCCAAGCATCCGCATCCTCCGGGCCCAGTCCGCGCACCTTGGCCATGCTGGTCCAGCGTCCAATCACTTCAAGGATTACGGGGAACTCCGCCTTCAGCGGTTCTAGTTGCCCAACGGTCTGGGACAGCTGGTCGGCATAGGTAATGCGCCCCAGAAATCTGGCCAGCGCCTGCACCTCCACCAAGTCAATACGCTCGATTAATCCATCTTGCGGATTCAGCTTGTCACGCTGCAACGTGATGGCCCCAGCATCACGCGCGGCCAGGAACGTCTCGTCGCATTCCTGCTTTTGCTGCCAGCTCCTGAGGTCGGTGTACGGCTTCAAGTGCGTGGCTGTTAGTGCAGGTGCACGCGCACGTGCACCTGCAGCGTGCTTGTTGCCCGCGTGCAGCAGCTTGGCGAGCAAGTCCCTGGCGATGGTGCTCGCGCTCATGGTGTGGGAACGGCCGCAGTTCGGGCAATGGGCTCCTGGCGGACGGCCAGCAATTCAGCCTCCAAGAGCTCTGGATGGTATTCCCACATGTCCTCCCGGAACTGCTCCCGCATGGCCTCGCTGACTCGGCGCTCTTCTACCTGGATCACATGGCGGGTTTCGTCCTTCATGATCTCGAAGTACCGGTGCAAGAACGCGGTTAGCGTCGGTAGGTTCTCGCCCGGGCTGGCCAGCAGTACCTGCAACCCGAGCTTCTCGAGATAGCGCATGGTGGCCACGATGTTGGGCGTGTCCATCTTGTCGAAGGCTTCGTCCAGGAGGATCAGCCGTAGGCCGTCCTGATTTTTCTCATCCATACGATAGGCCGAGGACAACGCGGCACCCGCAATCACGTACAGCGGCGCGCGGTGCTCACCACCGGAACCGGGGCCAATGCGCTTGCTCAGGTGGCCAACGGTCTTGGTGACGCCTGTCACCGGATCGTCGGTTTCAATCTCGATGTCGAATTCAAAGAACTCTCGGTAGTCATCCAGCGGACTCTTGACCGCTGCATTGCCTGCGGTAGTCTTCTCGCGCAGCAACTCTTCAAACTGGGCGGGTATGGCCCCAGGCTCGCCAAACAGTCCGCCGTCAGCGCCGAAGTCAGCAATGTTCTCGATGAACTTCTTCAGCGGCAGCAGGTCAGGACGGACTTTGGACTGGAACTGGTACCGTTCTCCGTTGGTGAACGCGGGGGAGGCCTTGAGCGCATCGTTCAAGCGCTTGAAGGTGGTGGTCTGGTATTTGAGGTTGGCATGTAGGGCAAGTGCCACGTCCTGCCGGAAGGTGTTTTGCGATGCGAGGTAGGCCTCCTTGGCCTGTTCCTTGTACTGCGGCAGCTCCGTGTTCTGCAGCTTGGCGACATGCTGTGCCATCCAGATCATGGCCTTGCGCCAGTCGGACGTCACCTCATCGCTGACGGATTCGCGGTGGTCGGTCAGAAAGGTCCCCAGCAGCGTCTGTGCCGGACCCAGGTGGCGCACCATGGCTGAATTGCATCTCTTAGATTGGCTCTCGCAATGGTCGGCCATCGCCTGGTAGCCCTCGCCGAATTGCTCCAGCAGCGAGTCCCAGCGATCTGACGCAAAGACCGGGTCATAGTCGGCATGGCCGCGGCAAGCCTCATGGACCGATCGCTTAGCTTGGAGCTCCAGCAGCTTAGATTGGCAATCTTTCGTCAAGCCATTCAGAATTGTTTGAGCCTCAACGACAGCATCTCGGGCGTCCCGAGCATCCGTTTCGAGTTGTGGCTTGCGTTCCTGCAGCGCGAGCAGCTTTGAGCAAAGGGCTTGGTATTCGGCGCTGGTGCTGCCGGCGATGCGCTGGTTGGCGAGATCCTGTTCGGTGAGCGCCTCGCCAAGCTGGCCCGCGGAAGCGAGCAGGAGGCGCAACGTCTCTGGCGAAGACAAGCTCTGTATCGCTTGGCGAATACGGTTGATGGACCCTTCGCGTTCCTGCAGTCCGACAACCTTCCTGTTCAAGTCACGGGACTCAAATCTGAGCCCGTCGACCTGACCTTTGGCGCCGGCGCCAATCTGCAAGTCCGCTTCCGGAACCAGCTTCAACCGCTCAAAGTCCCCAGGCCCCACCAGCATGCCGTCCAGCGTCAGCGTACGTTCACCCCGGAGCGCCTCTTGGGCGGTGTTCGCGCGCTTCAGGTTGCCCAGCTTGCCACGCAGGTAGGACACGGCCTCCTGGTTGTTGCCCTGTATCAGACTGGCCACTGTGTCGGCGGCCGGTTGGCTGTGTCCAGCGCGCGCCTTGTCCGAACGCACGATCTTGACACCATAGATGGTCCGCTTGCCCTGCAAGGATCGATAGATGTCAAAGGCTGCGCCCTCTTCCTCCTTGTCGCGCAACAGGATCGCCTCCACATTCCTGCCTAGGTAGGCTTCGATGACCGGTTGCCATTGGGGATCGGTCACCTTCACCAGATCGCAGACGGGCGTGGGGTGCAGGCCATGGTCCGAGAACTCATGCATCAGTCGGGCAGTCGGTTCACTGACTTGCGTGCGGTTGGTGTTGGCGCGCTCCAAGCCCAGTCCAATCGTCGTGAGCCGCTCTTTGGCGAGTCGGATCTGCTCCTTGACGGCGTCATGTTCCTCAGTCAGACGCGCAGCCGCGGACTTCAGCGTTTCCGCCAGGCCCCGGATGATCTGGCCCAGCCAACTATGGTCCACCCCGTTTTGTTCCCACGAGAACTGGCGGAGCTGCTGCGCTCCCAGCGCAAGTGCAGGCTGCCATTGGGCCAGGAGGTCGTTGGTACTGGCGTTTTGAAGCAGCTGCTGAAAGGTAAGCAGCTCACTCGTCAGGTCTGCTTCCCGGCGGGAGACCTTCTCCTGCGCTTGCGACAGAGCCTGCTGAGCGACGGCATTCTCGGCGTGGTCCGCGTGGGCGAGTTGCAGTGCAGTCAGCTGGTCCACTTCGCGAGTCCAGTCCTGCAACGCTTGACCGGCGCTTGCGCTGGCCCGAGTGAATTTCTCAAGCGCTTCTTCCTGATCAAACTTCTCGGTCGTCAGCTTTTCGTGGGCCGCACTACTCAGTTCGTAAGCCGCGGACGCTTGTAGACCGGTCCAGGTGACGGATTTCCGTGCCTCGATCAATGCGGAGTCAAAGTTCTTGGTCACCTCCAGGCCCTGGGCGATCTTCTGCTCAACGCCTTCGACCAACTGGTTGATGCGCTTGAAAGTTTCTACCAGCTGTTTGAACCTGGCGATGTTGGTAGGCCTGTCTTCCAGGACATCCTGGCGAACGATCTGGTCCACGGACTTGGAAAAACTCATGCGCAGCGCGAAGCGAAACGCGCGCGCAAAGGCGTCGTAGGAGGCAGGGCCCGCCTTGCCGCGCAGCATGAACAGCACCTGCTTGACGTAGCTGGAGCCATCGTCAAACAGCGGTTCCTCGCCGGTGACCTTCGACTGCTCCAGCAACCGGTGGCGGAAGCTGCTCCACGGCAGGGGCATGGTCGCCCCATCCACTGTCTGCAGATGTTCCGACATGGTGAGCTCCACGCCTCTGATGACATAGCGCCCCAGAACCTTCTCTGCCTCGTTGCCCAACGAGGCCTCGATGCACACGCCCATGGATACGGGCTCGTTGGTTTCGGTGTCGCGCCAGACCAGGGTGATGTAGGTGGTGGCTTGCGGTCGCGCGCACTGTTCAATGGTGTCGCCATACTGACCGAGGCAATACGAGCGCAAGGTGCGGCTCTGATGCGACTTGGAATCAGCCTGGGCATTGAAATGCATCAGGTTCTTGTTGGCACCCATCATCGCAATCTGCACGGCATCGAGCGCCGAGCTCTTGCCGCTGCCGTTGCGACCGAACAGACCGGTGATCTCTTCCAGGCGGAATTCCTGCTGCTCGTACAGCAGGAACTGAACCAGTTTGACGCACTCAAGCCGCTTCATCGCTCGTCCTCTGGTTGTCCCCGATCGCCGCAGAGTCGCCGGCGCCGGCAGATCCATCACTATGTGTCTCGTCCTTTGCTGCTGCCCATTGCGTCAGCCGCATCAAGGCGGTCTCGCCCAGCACATCGACAATGGCCGGGCGGATGGCCACACCGCCAGCTGATTGCTCCTGCAAGGGCGTGAGGCTGCCGGTGTCATCGTCTTCCAAGCGCCTGGCAATGCCCCAACGCTTGACGGCGCGCAGTAGCGTGTCGAGCTCGCCCCGCGTCGGCAGATCGCGACCAGTCATGAGCCGAAACTTCTCTTGCAGTTCGATGTAGTCGCACAGGACCTCGCCGTCTTCGGTGAGCCCGCCAGCGCGCACGCCCTCGTCGTACAGCCCGCGCAGCACCAGGGAAAATAGCGTCTGTGCTACGGTTGCTGTCCCGACCTTGGCGTGTCGCGGCAGGGCGGTGACGTAGCGCAGCTGCCGATTGATCGACAGGGTCACTCCGAGCGGGGACAGGACCTTGGCGAACTCGCGCTCGTAGAGATCCAGGATGGCGTAGGTCACGCGGCTATTGCGGTCGGAGTGGTAGATCACTTGTTCGGCGACCAGCCGGTATGCCGCGATCTCGAAGTCTTCGACGGTATAGATGCCACCAGCCGGCCGGCCAGATCCTCCCAATTCTGTTGGGTGCTCATTCGGTCTCCCTGCCTTTAGTCCGGCGTTTGCGCCAGCTCAGTGTGAATGTCTTGCCGCTCAAATAGGGGTGTTCGGCGGTTTCGTCACTGGTATAGCGCAGCTCTATGCCCGGGGCTGACGCCCGGCCTTCCATTTCCAGCCTTGCGATCCGGGAGTTGGTGGCCATGGCCACGCTGGTCAAGACTTGGAATGCACGCAAGTCCTCAATTGATCCACAAGGCAAGTCGCCACTACCGGCGGTGGCCGTGTCTTGGAGCACTTTCTCGGCATAGGCACGCAGCTTGAGGGGTGTGATGGAGCGGCGCTCTTGGGCACGGCGTACCAGGTTTCCAATCGCGCGCGTACGGTCGGAGATGATCACTTGGCGCAATGGCGTGGGCGCCAGCCGCGGCACATCCTTGCGTGGTTGCGCTAACCGGCCGCCACACATCAGGGCATCTGGGGGGAACACACGCGCAACATTGATGTCGGGATTGGCAATCAACCGGTCCATGGTGTGACGAAGCAGGTTGTCTATGGGGCGGATTGCGCGCAGCTTGTATTCCAGGAAGGCCAGTGCACGTCTGTTGGCGCTGCGGATCTCTTCGTCCAGCCGCTCCAGGTACTCCTCGATCCGATCGAGTTCGTAGAGGCGCTGCAAGTCGCGCTGGAACGCGGCCTGCCCCTTCCTATCGTCCCCGCCGCAAAGGCGGTTCACGTACCAGTCCAGCAAGCGACCACGGTGGTCAGCCTCTGTGTCTATGTCTGCCACGGCGTCCAGGATCTGCTGTCGCTTGGACAGCGGATGCTCCCGTGTGCGCAGTTCCTGATAGTCGCCAATGAAAACCTGTTGGATGTAGTCCTGGAAAAAGGTCCGGACATATTGGGCGGTGGTGGGCTGTGCACCTATGGCCGCCATGAGGTCGCGTACGTTGGTGCCGGTGTTCCGGATGTAGACCAACAGGTTGCGACACTGTTCAGCAGCCTCACGCAACAGGTCGCCGCTGGCCACGCCCTTGTGCACTTGCGCCACGGCGGCATCGATCGAGCGGATCTTGCCCGAAACGAAGACCGGGCCAGTCTCGGCAAAGTTGATTAGCTGGGTCAGCAATTGGCCTACGGCCGGCGCCATGTTGACGGTCTTTTCGATGCCGTACTTCTCGAGCCGGAACCATCCCGCTTCAAGCAAGCGGTTGAAGATACCGATGGCCCGGATGTTCAGTGGCGTGTCGTGCTGATCGCCGGACTCCGGCTGCCATTCGTCGGCATACTTGAGGTGATCTTCGATCTCCTGCGTGATCTCGCGCTGCAGGATTCCATAACTGGGCGGCAGAGGCGCGTCCGGACCAAACCGCCGACGGTGCAAGTGGCACAACAACGCCCAGTACGCGTGACGGTTCTGCGAAGCCAGCGGACCGAACAGGCGTTCCGGGATACGCTGGAAGAGCGCCATGGAAGCGGGGGTCACGCTGGGAACAGCCATTTGCGCACCTGCTCGACGTTCTCTACCGCCAGCTGGTACTCAGGCGGCAGTTCCTTGGTTGCATCCAATGCCAGTCGCAGCTCTTGGACCAAGTAAGGCAGCAGGGCCCCGCGGCAGCTGAGCACGCGCGCCGCGGTCCCGTCAAAGTATTCGCTTCTAACCAGGTCCTGCTGGCTGGGCGTCAGCTTGGGATGCGCCTGGATGCGCACTTTCACAACGGTGTTCCAATTCGCGTCCCCTGCGGCTGTGGACTCGGCTTTCTGATCCAGCATGGTGAGCTTTGCGATCCGCCCCAGCACGAAGTCCCGGAAGTCACCGGTTTCCAGGCAGTAGCCGCGCATATGCCAGCGACGGCCAGCCTGAACCAGACTGTGCGACTCAACGGTCCGCGAGTGCGGCTCTGGGGTGCGCATGGAGCGGTACTCCAGCCTCAGTCGCATGCCCTGCTCGATAGCTAAGCGGATCCGGGAGAAGGTGCTGGGGTTGACTCGGGAAAAGTCCCAAGGCGCCACGGTAACCGGGCCGGCACCAGGGGCGAGGTCCGCATGAATGTCTGCCTCTGCCAAGTAGGCAGCCAAGCTCAGATCGGCTTTGCCTGCCTTGAGGTCAACCTGGGCCTTTCGATAGGCGGCGGGGGTGACAAAGTAAGACTTGCTCTTGCTGTCCCATTCGAACCAGTCCGGAGTCTCTTCCCGGACTTCTCTGAGGAGCTGGCTCACCCGGATACCGCTCAGACCGAGGACGTCTATGAGCCGGCCTCGACTTAGGCGTCCCTCCCATAGAGCCATGCGGCGCATGACCCTATAGCGGTTCTTTTCGAGAAGGTTGGGCAGACTCATCGCGCTCGGCCTTAGTGGTATACATTCCAATATTGTATATTAACCTATACAATATTGGAATGTATACCGTATGCAAGCTGCCTCTCGCGAGGCCCGGCTCGCCGCGGCGGGCAGAGTCAGCATCACCTTCGATACCGGTCGTGGGGCTGACGCATCGCGGCGCCGATAAATGAGTCCGATCTCGCCGGAAGCGTGAGTCCGGGGTCGGTGGCGAGTGGCAACGGACAGCAACCGCTGCGAGGCGGACTTTGTCCAAGGAACCGCTTGAGACTGGGTGCGGTCCGTCAGGGCGGGCCGCCTGAGTGACTGCGCTCGCCGATACCTGACGTTGGCCGACGTGCGCGGTGACCGATCACAATTGGCCGAAGGACATCGGGGCTACTCACTGGCGGATTTATCGTTTGCCGTTGAATGGCCAGCGGCAAACGATAGATGCATTCATGCGCGTCGAAGCTCGCTCGGTCATGAGCCGGCAGGCCTGCGAAGCTTTACAGGGGATAACGTCTTGAGAAGGCAAGCATGACGCTACGGCTTGTGCGGGGGCACCTGAACATCAAACTTCTTCTTGACTTCCGCTTCGAGCTGCGCGAAGTCGAGGGGTTGGATGCCCCCCTCGGTGTCGAGCCCAGACGCCTGCGCGGGCTTCGCGCCCGGCGGGTAGAGAACGACCTTCATCCCGTGCTTGAACCAAGGCTTCGTCTGCGCTTCCTTGTTCAGCTCGTCGACGTACTGCTGAATCGAGATCACTTGCTTCGTCATCGCAGCCTCGCTAGTGGAAGGCGAAGTATGCCGCGAGCTGCGTCTGACTGGATCCAGTCTAGCCCCAGCTATACCCAATAAGCGCATCGAAGCGATCCTCGTGCGGAATGGACGCTGGTATTCGGACCTCCGCAGCGATCACTCGCTTCGGGGCAAGCTATGCTCTACGTCAGGAGGTCCGGGACATGGCGATCGCACGCACAGAGCTGGCAGGCGCTGAAGGCTCAATTCTCAAAGGAATCACCTCGGTCAATGTAATCGTGGGACGGAACGGCGCCGGGAAGAGCCGTTTTTTGCGCGCGCTTGACACAGCGCTGTCGAACGATGCCCAAACCAATGTTCGGTACATCAGTCCCGAGCGCGCAGGCGTTTTCCAACGTGAAGGAAGCACTGCTACGAATATGGAGCGCGATCCAAACTGGCTTAGGCACGTTCGGCGGAAGAATCAAGCCGAAAATTTCAAGGCAACATCGGCCCACTTGCTGCGGGAGCTTGAGATTGTCTACAACCGACGAATCCTGGAAACTCCTGCACTCCGAAGCGACCCAGAGCGCTCTTTCTCAAACGATCTCTTGCGGCGCGTCAGCGGCCTTCTACCCAATCTCTCGATTCAGCAAGAGAACAGCAGCTTCGTTTTTGTTTCCGCCGCCGGCGATCGAGTACCGCCGGACCAGATAAGTAGTGGAGAGTCTGAGGCGATTGCGCTGGCAACTGAGATTCTGTACTTCTTCGAAACGCTTCACTCAGCTCGGTTTAATGTGCTCCTCCTTGATGAGCCCGATGTTCATCTGCACCCAGATTTACAGGCACGACTCGCCCACTTTTTGCTCAGATCAGTAATAGAGGTGGGTGATGCCAACCGAGACCGACTTACGGTGTGTATTGCCACGCACAGCACTCCCCTGATTTGCGCGCTCGCGCCTTCCCCATTCACCTCGATCGGCACCAAAGACTTCCAACAGAGCGTGGTTGAGCAAACGCCTAGCTCCGAACAGCTAAAGAAGGTGGCCCCCTTCTTCGGACACCCTCTGTCCCTCACGATCAGTGGAGACGTAATGCTCATAGTCGAAGGGGAGGATGACGAAAGGCTCTGGCAGCAGGCCGCGCGAACGTCTCAAGGGAAGATTCGAGTATTTCCGGTACTGGCGACATCGGTGGATCAGCAAACCGAGGTGGAACAATTCTCCTCAGCCATGCTAGCAGCCGTGTTTGACGATCCGGTGGCTTACTCACTGCGCGACGGCGATGGTATACGCGACGCACTCCAGCCTATGGGGGTCGTAACCCGTTTTCGTTTGCAGTGCTACGCAATCGAGAATGCACTCCTCACCGACGAATGTCTTGCCGCTCTAGGCACTACCTGGGATGGCTTCAGAGAAAAAGCTCAGCGCTGGCTAGACGAGGACCCCGGCCACAAGGATGTGGCCCTCGTAAAACACCTTATCGACAGTGCCGATCGTCTTCGCGATACCAAGATCAAGGCAATTCGGCAACTTGTATGCTCGATCGGAGGCACAAGCAAGCCGTGGGAGGTTGTAGTCGGTCAGGCCATTGGAAAGCTCAATCCGTCCGAAGCGTCCGCAAGTCCGAGCGCGCTGCTGTCGTATCTTGGTGAGAATGCCGCACGAGTTCTTCTTTCCTGACGGCGCTGGAGCGCCGAATCATGAAAATCAGTCCGCTTCCGACCCATCACCGGGGTTCGCGCCTCCCTAGGTCCAGGTGCGCAATGACTGCAGTAGTGAAGCCGGGACCACAAACTCGGCGCTCGCCGACGATCGTCCGCAACCGCTGCATTTCCAACTGTCGGTGTCAGGACGGCGCGTCCAGACTGGGGGCGGACGGTCAGGTTGGCGCTTCGCACTGTCGGCGGTTGCAGATACTCGTCGCAACTATTCCGAAGTGTCGCTCGCGGCCTTCAGCGCGTCCCTGACCGCCGTCAGGACTTTGGACGGCAGCACTTTGTTCCAGTTCTTGCGCTCTGTGTGGTAGGGCGAGTCGTTAGGGACTCCTGACAAGTCGACCTTCCCGCTGCCGGAAATGCGGAGCATGCCGCGGTCAAAAAGCGTGTGAAGGTCTGCACGTAAAAGGATCGCGTTGCGCTCAGATGACGCACCCGAAGCGGCATGGTCGATGATGTGCGCAGCTTCTAGTGCCTGCTCCGTGCTCTCGTTCGAAACTGCGCATGCGCCATAGAGAGCCAACAGGCGCTTCCGAAGGCGACCCTGATCTGGCCGCAGGAGCACCTCGATCTGCGCGCGCGACAAACCTGAGTAGAGACCGGCAGGCGCAATAGTGATTTTCGGACTCTCACCTGCACTACCATCTACTGGCTCGAAAGTGCCCGTGACGGTTGTGAGGTCGGCGGAGATCGAGATGATCAGCGTTCCCCAATCAACAGAATCCCCGTACTTAGCTGCGATCGCCGGATTCTTCCCATGTCGTTCGTCATAAACGAGCGGTATAGACCATCTTTGATTCGAGTCACGCGCAAGCTTCCCACAACGGATCGAATACGTCGTGGGCTCCGATCCGTCCAACCATGTTTCGACACTTTCGAGTTCGGCACCCGTCTCAAGTGAGTCGAGCTCTAACGTCATGTACTCAATCCAAGTTGACCAGCGGAGCACCAGCGGCAAAGTTGTTCTCGCGGCCAGGTCTGTTGTTCCTGCAGCAGCGCTATGTCGCTTGCGTCCCCGTCCTTTGGGGCCATCGCTCGTCGCACTTGATACGGCACGCACGTGATAACCCACGTCGCGCAGGCGCTTCTGGGCCACCTCCAAAAGGCGAGCATCGAAGTGGTTTCGCCACTGCGATTCAAGCACCAGCGCTTCGACGGTCAAGTCAAGACGTTTGCCTTGCCAGAGTTTGGTGAACCCATCCGAGATCTTCAGACCGGACAAAAGCTGTACAGCCGTCTGGTAGCCGCCTTGAGAGCCGAGCATTTGAAGAAAAATGTTTGGCGTGTATCCGATGCTCGCCTGCGCTTCGTGTGCCTTGTCGTACAGAAATTGTGTGAATCGATCGTCTTCGGTCGGTGTCATGGACATTGTGTATCCCAAGTGCAAGTCAACAATTCTCGACCCATCACGGGCTCGACACCATCGGTGAACACGATCATTGAGAGCTCTTGCCAGTGGGTCCAGCAGCCTGTAGGGGGACGGCCAAGACCCGCGGCGACGCTACTCTTGGCCGCGGACTCGGGGCCATGAGCGCGGGAAGGTTCTTCGTCTCGCGCGTGGCGTTCGACGCACCACGAATGGCTCCGCCGCTGCCAAGCTCCCGAACGTCTCTTGACACCAGCGCTGGTGCGGGATGGCTCAATGACTGCATCTGAGCGGAGACTGTGAACTGCACCTCCACGGACGACCGACCGCAACCGCTGCACAGTGGACCTGCAGTGAGCCCTACGAGGTCTGACGAAGTGCTCACCGGGAGAAGCCGGGCAGTCCCCTGCCAAGCGCAATGAATCATGGACCGGGCATGCACTTCCCCGCGCGCGGAGACCAGTAAGACTCGACCAACACACGACCGACGTTCGGTAGCGTCAGCGTCGCCTCAAGTCCCTGATCTTCGCAAACGTCTGCTGGCTCACAAAGAAGATTCCCGCCAGACACGCAGCCTCCCGGCCGATACTCTCCCCAGACGCCGTTGTCTGCGTCTGGATTCAATATCGTCTCGATGAATTCATGGGATAACGTGACCGCTGTCTTCTGAAACTCAGGGTCGGACACCCGGGGAGCCTCCGGATGATTTCCGTTCCGGAGAATTTGCACGATCATCAGTGGTCGCACCTCAGCCCAGTTATCGCACTGAAACGAGAAGTGGACGCCGAGTTCTGAAGGATCGTAGTCACCGGCTCCGACGAACACGACGAACACACCGTTCGCGTCGGCCATTCGAGCTTGCGTCGCGTTGACGCAGGCAGCTTCTATGGCACTGCTCCTGTCCAAGGTAGTTTGGGCGCCGCCCGTGGCATCTGTTAAGACAACTGGTCGGTCGCTGGCGTAGTCCACCGTGCCGCGCTGATATTGCATGCCGTAATCAGCCGCGGCCGCGGTGTATGCCTGTCCGCTTTCAGCTAGGTCGGCGAGCACCCCGGTGTACCCTTTGACTCTCACGCGCTGCCAGTCGGTTGACCCGTTGAGGTAGGTCACATAGAAGTGTGGCGAGTCCAGCAAGCGACCACCGTGAGAAGCCATGGTGACCTGCGTTGGGTCGATTGGAGAGACAGCTTGGGCGTGAACAAAATGCGGAGGGGGGAGTGGCGCCCTAACAATCTTCCCACGCGGGTGCGATGCATCCACCGGCACGTGTTCCACGTGATCGGACAGAAGCTCTAAGGAAGGTCTGAACAACTCGAAATCGCGAGTCGCTCGTCCTGGCGTGATTCGCGCAAGCTCGATGATTTCATGATCTTCTGATCGTCCGACGTGATTTCGACCGCCTTTCGGCGCCTTCATGCTGCTT